>NZ_SZWI01000006.1:0-261404 GCF_005281365.1 Arthrobacter sp. NamB2
GTCGCTCATGTGGTGCTCCTCGTTCGGTGTGGCGGTGGTTTCAGCCCAGCATCGACTGGTCGCCCAGGCGATGGTAGGAACGGTTGTGGTAGACGAGCGGGGTGGCGTCGTCGCTCCTGGCCTGCTCGATCGTTACGACCTCGGCGGCGAGGATCATCGATCCGCCGATGGGGAGTCGGTGCAGGATGCGGCAGCGCAGGGCCCAGGGTGCGTCCGTCAGGAGCGGCTCGCACGTCGGGAGCGGCTGCCATTGGACCGCTCCGCCGAATCGGTCTGCACCCCGCGTGGCGAACAGCCGTGCGATGTCGAGCTGCTCCGCGCCGAGCAGGTGCACCACCAGGGTCTCCGCGGCGACGAGGACGGCGGCCGACGACGACGCCGTCGACACCGAGAAAGCCAGGACAGGCGGTTCCGCCGATACCGAGGAGACCGATGACGCCGTCAGGCCGACCGGACCGTCGGGCCCCTGCGCCGTGATCACGGCTATGCCGGCAGGATGCGTGCGGAACGCATCCTTGAAGAGCTCTGCGGTGGGGGCGGCGTGCCCGGTGGGGATCGTCATGCCTCCAACGCTAGAACCTGAACAAAGGTTGAGGTCAAATCGGTCAGGAGTCGAGCAGCGTCGAGCGGATGCCCTTCGATGCCGCGGCATCGTCCGGGTTGACGAAGCCGCAGGTCGCGAGCGAAAGACACCCGCAGCCGATGCACCCGCCCAGTCGGTCGCGGAGGTGTTCCAGCTGGGCGATGCGCCTGTCGATCTCCTGGTGCCAGGTCGCCGAGAGCCGCTGCCAGTCCGCCTGGTCCGGCACGCCGTCCTTCGGAAGCTCCGCGAAGGCGGTGGCGACCGTCGCGAGGGGGATTCCAGCGCGCTGCGCCGCCGCGATCACGGCTACCCTGCGCAGCACCGAGCGGTCGTACCGGCGCTGGTTGCCAGCGGTCCTTCGGCTGTGGATCAGGCCCTGGCGCTCGTAGAAGTGCAGCGCGGAGACGCTCATGCCGCTGCGCGCGGCCACCTGCCCCACCGAGAGATCCGGGTCATTCGGCATGAGCGCTCCTTCCTGCTGCGGCGAACCGCCGTCGTCGTGCCAGCGTGGGCCGCGGGGCGGCGTCGATGGCGGGGGCGACGGCGAGCGCCATCAGCTACTTGCCCAGCAGCTCGCTGACGTACTGCTTCAGCGGCGTCGTCGGGCGCCCGATGGTGCGGGAGAGCGAGCCGTCGCTCTCGGCCAGGAGTCCGTCCGCGATATTGGCGTCGATTGCGGCGACGAAGCCTGCCGTGCCCTCGTCGAGTCCGAAGCCCTTGAGTGCCGCGATGTGCTCGTCGGTCGAGACCTGGTTGACGGTGACGTGGTTGCCGGCAACGTCCGAGACGGTGGCTGCAAGCTCCTCCATGGTCCAGGGCTCATCGCCGCCGAGCTCGAGGATCTCGCCCGTGTACTCGTCCGAGAGCAGGACGACGGCGGCCGCTTCTGCGTAGTCCCTGCGCGTCGCGCTCGCGACGCTGCCGTCACCCGCACTCGTCAGGATCGCGCCCGTCGAGGCCGCCTGGCGGATGGTGTCGTCGTAGTTCTCGGTGTACCAGTTGTTGCGGAGCACCGTGTAGGTCAGTCCCGAGCCCTCGAGAAGTCCTTCGGTGGCTTTGTGCTCCGGCGCGAGGACGAGCGCCGATGTCGATGCCTTCGGTGCGCTCGTGTAGACCAGTGGGGCATCCACCCGGCGGGCGGCGTCGATCACGGCCTTGTGCTGGACGGAGCGCTGCCCCACCTCGTTGCCCGAGATGAGGAGGATCTTGTCGGCCCCCGCGAAGGCGGTGTCGAGCGTCGTGGCGTCCGCGTAGTCGACGCGCGCGGTACGGACACCGTGCGATGCGAGCATGCCGAGGGCTTCCTCGTTGCGTCCGCCGGCGACGATGGTCGAGGGATCGACGCCGCGCGCCAGCAGCTGCTCGACGACCTGGCGGCCGAGGTGACCCGTGGCTCCGGTGATGACGATGGTCATATGTGTCCTCCTGGTGGGTAGATCGGGCACCTGGGCGGTGCGTCTACGAGGGGTAACCGGGCGCGGGCGGATTCACTTCCCGGTGGCGGGTCCGGGCTGCGCGGGAAGCGGAGGATCACCGGCGGACCTGATCAGGGCAGGTCGTCCCTGCGCCGTGTCATGACTCGGCCGGCTGCCACTGGGACAGGTCGACGATGCGGTCCGCGGCGCTCCTCGTCGCCTCGACGAGCGCGGCATTCGGCTCGTCGACGCGCTGGACCCACTCCTCCGCGGCGCGCGCGTCCTTGCCGAAGCGGATGTGGCGGTCGACCAGGCGACGACGGCGGACCTCCTGGTCGCCGTCGACGAACCAGACCTCGTCGAGCTGCTCCCTGGCTTCACGCCAACCCGGCGCATCGAGCAGGAGATAGTTGCCCTCGGTGACGACCAAGGATGCCGAGGGCGCAACGGGCAGGGCATTGGCCAGTGGCTGCTCGAGGGTGCGCTCGAAGGCCGGGACATACACTATATGACCGGGATTGCGCCGGACCCGTGCGAGCAGCGCCGCATAGCCGTGTGCGTCGAAGGTCTCGGGGGCGCCCTTCCGTTCGAGGAGCCCCAGTGCGTTCAGGGCCCGATCGGCGAGGTGGAAGCCGTCCATGGGAACATGCGCCGACGCTCGGGGGCCGAGGGCCACCAGTGCGGATGCGAGGGTGGTCTTCCCTGCGCCCGGCGCCCCCACGACCCCCAGCAGGATGCGCTGCCCTGACGCGGCGCGCGGCACGAGCCGGCGGAGCGCGTCGGTATCCCGGATCTGCTGTGCTTCCATGCCGCCGTCCCTCGCCACGCATCGGTTTCGTCCTGCCGTGCTGCCCAGCAGGCATTCCAGCTCCATCATGCCGGGAGGCGCCAGGTAAAGCGCGCACGAATTCGCACGACGGGCGCACCAGTGGGCCGGGAGCACGAGCGCGGGACCGGCGCAAGCGCTACCTGCCCGAGGGCGTGACTGGAGGGCCGGACAGGCGCTCCGCGAGGATGGAGCGATACCTGCCGGGAGGGCGAATGGGACACGCGGTGCTGCTGGGGGACTCCATCTTCGACAACAAGCGGTATGTCGGCGGCGGTCCCGACGTCGTGGAGCAGCTGCGGGACGTCCTGCCGGTGGACTGGTCCGCCACCCTGCTGGCGGTCGACGGTGACATCACGACCGGAGTCGCCCGCCAGCTGCGCTCGGTGCCCGCCGATGCCACCCACCTCGTGGTCAGCGTCGGCGGCAACGACGCCCTCGGGCACAGCCACCTGCTGCAGCGGCCCGTCGGGAGCGTGCCCGAAGCACTTCTCGCGTTCCATGCCGCGCAGCAAGCCTTCGCCCACGACTACGCGACCATGCTCGACCGCGTTGTCGCCATGGGTCTGCCCGTCGCCGTCTGCACCATCTACGACACGCCCAGCTCGGAGCCGGCCTACAGGGTCATCCGCACGGCGCTCGCGTTCTTCAACGACTGCATCACCCGGGCGGCCTTCGCGCGGGGCGTGTCCGTCGTCGACCTCCGATTGGTGTGCGACGACGACGGCGACTACGCGAATCCGATCGAACCGTCGGTGCAGGGCGGCCGCAAGATCACCGCAGCCATCCGAGCATTCCTCCTGCCTGAACCGACCGTCAGGCACTCAGCCGTCATCGCGGGCTGAGGTTCCCACCCGGTCACGGCCTGCTAGCCCGCAGGACGCAGCGAGGTGATCATCGTCCTGATATCCCGGTACTCCTCCGTCTCCATGTAGGCCTGCGGAGTGTCGATGTGCATCGGTTTGCCCGGATACGCCTCGAACGGATCGTAGGTGCCCCCGAAGGCAGCCCCGGACGGCGGCCACGTGAAGAAGTGGGAGATGGGGCAGGCCGTGGGTCCCGCTGGTTCAGGGGCGGAGGTGATGCCGTAGGCGAGCGTCGATGCGGCCACCGGATCCGCCACGGCGGGATCCGTGCGTCCCTCGAAAACGAATCTCGGAGCGTCCGGTCCCTGTGCCAGCGCAGGCAGGGGCTCCGAATCGAGGAGGGCATACGGAAGTTCCGCCGGACATACTGCCCCGGTGACCAGATTGGTCCGGAGGGTTGCCAGGTGTCGGCCGGCTTCGTCCGCGACGATGACGGAAGCGCCCTGCTCAGGTGCATCCGGGGAAACGGCCGCCGACCAGCCGGACGGGTGATCGAAGGACAAGCTCCCGTCGGTCGTCGTGTAGGTCGCCCAGTCCCCGTCCGCGACCGGGTCCGCTGACGCCTTGGATGCCGGTGACGTAGCTGGGGCCGGCGACGGTGCCGGAGGCGGCGGCTGGGTCGATGTGGGCGCCGGCGCGGGCGAGGTCGCCGTGACGGCGTCGGCGTCCTGGCCGGGATCACCGCCCGCGGTGCCCGAGCCGGGGGAACTGCAGGAGGCGAGCACGACGGCGAGGCACAGGGCCCCGGACGGGAACAGCGCGGTTGTAGTTGATCGATGCATGGTTACTCCTTCAGAACGCGGTTGGATCGCCCCATGATGCTGTTCCTCCAGGGGTGAGGAACAGCATCGCAACGGGATTGTTGCCGGTACCGCCTGATCGATGCAGATTCGTGCGCTCGTCGTTATACCTGCGTGATCACCCGCGGCGACGACTGCTGCCGCCGGATGCTGTGGCGCCACCGTCGCCGGTCGGTGCGTAGGGTCGAACCATGAGACCCGAGACGATCACTGCCCTCCGCCGCCAGTTCCATTCCCACGCCGAGCCCGGGTTCCTCGAGTACCGGACGGCGTCCGTGATCCTCGCGGAACTGGCGGGGATGGGCGTGCGCGCCACCACCGGAAGGGACGCGATCGACGTCGGAGGCATCGCGCTCCCGCCCACCCAGGCCGAGAAGGACGAGTGGGGCGGGCGGGCCGTCGCAGCCGGAGCATCGGCGGAGGATGTCGCCTACTTCCAGGAGCACGGCACGGCGATCATCGCGGAGCTGGAGGGGAACCGGGCAGGCCCGACGTGGGGACTCCGGGTGGACATCGACGCCCTGCCGGTCGACGAGGAGACAGCCACCGATCATGCCCCGGTGGCTGGAGGATTCCGCTCGACCACGCCCTGCATGCATGCCTGCGGCCATGATGGCCACGCGGCGATCGGTTTGGCGCTCGCGGACCGCCTGCGCGACGGTAACTTCCCGGGTCGCGTGCGCATCATGTTCCAGCCGGCGGAGGAGGGTGTCCGCGGGGCGCAACCGATGATCGACGCCGGGGTCACGCGCGGCGTGAACCGAATGCTCGCGGTCCACCTCGGTGGGGACCTGCCGACCGGGACGGTGGTCGGCGGCGTCACGGACGCGATGGCGACCACCAAGTGGAAGGCCACCTTCGACGGCGAGGCCGCCCACGCGGCGGCAGCACCGGAGAAGGGACGCCACGCCCTCGCGGCCGCCGCCCAGGCGACCCTCGCGATCCTCGGACTCACCCGCTTCGCGGAGGCGGACACGCGAGTCAACGTCGGGACCTTCCATGCCGAGGGCAGCGCCAACATCATCCCCGCACGTGCCACCATCACCTACGAGACCCGGTCGACGTCGAACGCGGTCCTCGCCGATCTCAACGACCGTGCGGAGGCAGCCGTCCAGGGAGCGGGGCAGATGTACGGGGTGACCGTCTCCACGAGAGCCTACGGACGGGCCGCGGTCTCGCAGCCGGACGACGGGCTGCTCGAGGACGTCGCCCGCGCGGCCGCCGGCGTTCCGGGCGTCACGACCTTCACCCCCAAGGGTCCCTCAGGCGGTGGAAGCGATGACGCACACCTGCTCATCCGCGACGTCCAGGCGGCCGGTGGCTCGGGCACCTACATCTTCGTCGGTGCCTCCAACCCGGCACCGCACCACCACCGCCGGTTCGACGTCGACGAGGACGCCCTGGTTCTCGCCGTCGACCTGCTCGAACGCCTCTTCAGGAGCTGAACGACGACCACTGGACCGGACGGGCGGCCGGTGCGAGGGTTGGGGAATGGTCAGCGAAGACGACGTCCGGTCGGTATGCCTCGCACTGCCCGGGGCCTCCGAGCGGCTCAGCTGGAACAGGCCCGCGTGGTTCGCGCGCACGCTGTTCGCCCGGATGTGGGACGACGCCGTCCTGACCGTCAAGACCGTCGAGCGCGACGCATTGATCGCTACCCAGCCGGACGCCTTCTTCGTTCATCCACACCATGAGCGGTACGAAGCGCTTGTCCTCGTCCGGCTCGACGCGGTGGACCTCGGTGAGCTGACGGAACTGATCGAAGAGTCCTATCGGATCGCTGGGCGCCGGTCCTGAAGGCCGACCAAGGGTCCAGCCACCGGCGCCTCCTGGCCGGTGGCCACCCGAAGATGGGTGGGGAGGATCGCTCCGGGCGCGCGGCTGCGGATCAGGAGGAGGTTCCGGGCATGCTCGTGAAGCCGGCGGTCCTCCTCCGAGCGCGGCACCCAGGGCGGCACCGGGACAGCGGTGCCCTCGTCGTCGCGCGCGACCATGACGGTCAGGCACGTGGTGGTCAGGGCCATCTCCCGCGACGTCGGGCTCCCCGAGCGGACATGGACGGCGACGTGCATGCCCTTGTGGCCCGTGTAGACGAGGCGCGCCTCCACCTCGACGACGTCCCCGATGCGCAGTGGCTTGAGGAACCGGACGCCGCCCGAGAAGACGGCCACCGTGTCGAGTCCGCAGTACCGCGTCGAGCAGACGTAGGCGGCTTCATCGATCCAGTCCATCACCGTTCCACCGTGCACCTTGCCGCCCCAGTTGACGTCGGTGGGTGCGGCCAGGAACCGGAGGACGGTGCGTTCCGCCGTGCCCGCGTCCGTGTACTCCTGTCGGCGCATCTCCTCGACGATCTCCTTGCGGACGCCGATGCGCGCCACCGCGTGGTCGCTCTCCAGCCGCTCGGCATCCGTAGCCGGCACGAAGGCGGGGACGGGCACGGGTCTTCCGTCGGGTCCCACGGCCACGAAGATCACAAGGCACTCGCTGCGCTTCCCGCCGTCGTTCCCGGAGACGGAACCGGACGAGACCACGGTGCGGATGTGCATGGAGGACGTGCCCGTGTGCACGATCGTGGCCTCGACCTCCACGAGATCGCCCACCACCACAGGGTCGGCGAAGTGGATGTTGCCCACATAGGCCGTCACGCAGTAGGTCTTGGCCCAACCGACCGCTGCCGCGTACGCCGCCTTGTCCACCCACTCGAGCACTGTCCCGGCGTCCACCGAGCCGCTGTGCCCGAGATCGGTGGGAGAGGCAAGGAACCTCAGGGTGACGGCGTTCGAGGGGGGCTGGGCCGGAAGGGCCGGGTGTTCGTCCATGACCAAGTATCACCATGTTAAGGACATGGTGATATCTGATCACCCCTGGGCGTCGAAGTGTTGCCCGGGTCCGAGGTCGACGACGGTCAACCCACCCGCCGAACGGTCGTCCGCCATGGCGACGAGGGCATCAGGGACGTCCGCGAGGGAAATGGTCCGCTCGATCAGGTCCTGCGGACGCAACCTGTTGTCGGCGACGAGGTCGAGCAGGCCCGGGTAGTCCTGCGCCGGCATCCCGTGGCTGCCGAGCACGGACAGCTCCTTGCCGATCACCGCGCCCATCGGGATCACCGGATCCTTCGGGAAGAGGCCGATCTGCACGTGGCGGCCGCGGGGTCGTAGCGAGAGGATCGCCACTGCAGCGGTCTCCTCGCGGCCGAGGGCGTCCACGGACACGTCGAACCCGCCCGGTGCCGCCGTCGCCAGGGCCTGCAGCACCGCGGCTCGGGACATCCCCGACGAGTCGACGGTGCTGGCGGCGCCGAAGCGGGCGGCGCGCGCCAGTGCCGCAGGATCGACGTCGACCGCGACCACCTCCGCGCCCAGCGCGACGCCGATCATGACGGCGCTCAGTCCTACCCCGCCGCAGCCCACCACGACGAGCGTGTCCCCGGCTCCGAGCCGCGCCTGGTGCACGAGCCCGCGGTAGGACGTGGCGAACCGGCAGCCGAGAAGGGCAGCTGCACCGCTGTCCAGGGACGCGGGCACGGCGATGAGGTTGGTGTCGGCGTCGTGCAGGGCCACGAAGTCGGCGAACGAGCCCCAGTGCGTGAAGCCCGGCTGTGTCTGGTTCCGGCACACCTGACCGTTGCCGGACGCGCACTCCGGGCACTGCCCGCAGGCGCACACGAAGGGAGTGGTGACGCGGTCACCCACGGAGAAGCGGCGGACCTCGTCACCGAGCGCGGTGATGGTACCGACCAGTTCGTGGCCGGGGACGTGCGGGAGGGCTATCCCGTCGTCGTGCCCCAGCCAACCGTGCACGTCGCTGCGGCACAGGCCGGTCGCCTCCACCCGGACGACGACGCCTCGCCGCGAAGGGGTGGGCTCGGGAACGTCCCTGAGAACGGGACGGGCGGAGAATTCGTCGAACCAGACAGCGCGCATCGCACCATTCTGCCTCGCGGATTCCCCGCCCGGACCATTCAGGCCTGTCGTATCAGGACCTGCGCTGCCCTGCTGTGCGTGCAGTGCGCGAGCCGGTGCGCCGGGCTCCGGTGATGAGGGGGTCCTTCGAGAGGTCCATCATGAGTGCAACGCACAGCCCGATCATCACGAGCAGGAACGGTGCCGCGGCGATGATCGTGAGTGTCTGCAGGGCCTGGAGGCTTCCGACCGACAGCAGGATGGCGGCCACGCCGCCCGTCAGGGCCCCCCACATGATGGTCAGCCACTTGCGCGGCACGGCCGCGCCGAAGGAGGACAGCGAACCAAGGACGATCGACGAGGCGTCCGCTCCCGAGATGAAGAAGATGGCGACGAGGATCACCACGAGGATCGAGGTCACCGAGGCCAGCGGGTACTCGGCCAGCAGTGCGAACATCGCAGACTCCTGGCTCTCGGCATTCGCCGCCGCGATGTCGACGCCGTTGTTCTGGAGGTTGAGCGCCGAGCCGCCCCACACGCCGAACCACACCACGCTGATGAGGCTCGGAACGGCGACGACCCCGATGATGAACTCGCGGATGGTGCGGCCGCGCGAGATCTTCGCGAGGAAGGAGCCGACGAACGGGGTCCACGAGACCCACCAGGCCCAGTAGAAGATCGTCCAGGCGGCGAGCCACTCGTGTCCGCCGAAGGCGCCGGTGCGCGAGGACATCTGGGGCAGGCTGATGAGGTAGTTGCCCGCCGATGCCGGGATCAGTTCCAGGATGAAGACCGTGGGGCCGACGACGAAGAGGAAGAACAGCAGGGCCAGGGCAAGGATCATGTTGCCGTTGGAGAGCCACTTGATGCCTCGGCTGATCCCACTGACGGCGGACAGGACGAAGCAGACCGTCAGCAGTGCGATCAGCCCTATCTGCAGACCGAGGCTGCTGCCCACTCCGAAGACCTTGGTGAGCCCGCCGTTGATCTGGAGGACGCCGAGGCCCAAGGAGGTGGCGGATCCGAAGAGGGTCGCGAAGATCGCGAAGACGTCGATGGCGCGCATGCCCTTCGGTGCGGGTCGGCCCCGGAACAGCGCGGTGAAGGCGCCGCTGAAGCCGGTGCCGCGTCCCTTGCGGAAGGCCGAGTAGGCGAGCGCCAGACCGACGACGGCGTAGATGGCCCACGGATGGATGGCCCAGTGGAAGAGCGTGTAGTTCATCGACTGGCGCGCCGCCTCGGAGGTGGCGGGCTCGATGCCGCTCACGGGAGGCGTGAGGTAGTGCGTGATCGGCTCGGTCACACCGTAGAACATGAGACCGATGCCCATGCCGGCACTGAACATCATCGCGATCCAGGACGCGCGGGAGTACTCGGGTTTCTCGCCGTCCTTGCCGAGGGGGATGCGCCCGTACTTGCTGAAGGCGAGGAAGAGCGCGAACACGACGAAACCGGTTGCCGTGAGGACGAAGGCCCAGCCGAAGTTCGAGACGAGGCTGTTCAGCACCGCGGTGGTGACATCGGAGAAGGCGGTCGGGAAGATGACCGCCGCGAGCATCAGCAGGATGACGATCGACAGCGAGATGAAGAGGACCGGCCTGTCCAGCGCGGCTTTCGCGGGGGCCTCTCCGGGAGGGGCCTCGAAGGGGGTGTCCTCGCTGGGCGGTGATCCTTGGATGGGCTCGGTGGAATTAGACATAGGGCTTACGATACGCGCGGCGCACGGGCCGGGCGTGGCGTAATTCGGCCCGGATGCTGCTTGCTCGTACCCTCCGCTGCTGCTTCTGGGCGCCCGGGTCCGACCCGCCGGCGGCCTCCGCCCGGGCGGACGCAGGGAGCCTGCTTCCCTCTATCCCCGGCGAATCCTCTGCCCCGCCGGCGTGCAGTCGGCGCCACTCGGGGTGCTGCACGCCACGCCGAGTGGTGTCCGCTTCCCGCGGTTGCGGCCGGTGCATTCGACGGCCCGATTGTGACCAAGCACGCAGCCCGGGCCGACAGTACGGGGCCGGAGCGGCCGACGGATCAGCTCGCGCGCAGCTGGTGGCGCTCCCGCCGGTCCTTCACGGTGTCGGTGGCGAGGCTCAGTCCGAGGCCGATCGCGACGAGGAGGATCATCACGAACGGGAGGACGTCGAGCCCGATGCCGTCGAGCAGGAGTCCGCCGAGCAGGGCGCCGCCACCGATGCCCACGTTGAACGCCGTCGTCTGGAGCGCGGCCGAGAGATCGCGGGTCCGGAAGGACGCGGTGCGCAGCATGCGGGTCTGCAGCATCGCGGGGATGCCGCCGAACGCCGCTCCCCAGACGATGACGGCTATCAGGACCACCACGGTGCTGGCGGTGGCGAGCGCAAGGGTGAGGACTGCCGCCATGACGACCAGCACGACGCCGACGAACGCCTTGCGCGGGAAACGGTCGGAGGCGTACCCGGCACCGACCAGCCCGATGATCCCCGCACCGCCGTAGAGGAACAGGACGAGGGCGACGGATCCCTGCTCGAAGGAGGAGACGTCCGTCAGCCAGGGGGCGATGTAGGTGTAGAAGGTGTTCTGGCCGGTCAGCAGGATCAGGATCACGGTGCACAGCAGGAGTACGGCTTTGAAGCTGGGGTCCCGGTACAGGGGAACGCGTTCCTCTCCGGCTTTCCGTTCCACGTGGTGGTTGACCGGTGGCAGGAATTTCACGATCACGAGGGCGAGGACGGCGACCACTACCCCGATGATGATGAAGGCCGCACGCCAGCCCAGCGCATTGCCGATGGCCGTTCCCACCGGGACGCCGAGCACGAACGCCGCCGTTCCGCCGCCCGCGGTGATGGACACGGCCTTGCCGAGTTGGTGGGCGGGGACGAGGTGCGCCGCGTACGCCGCCACGACGGCCCAGAACAGGCCGTGCGCCAGTCCGCCGAGGATGCGCGCCGCCACGAGCACTCCGTAGGTGGGCGCTATCGCCGCGATGACGTTCGCCACCGCGATGACGAGCAGCACCACGACGATCAGCGTCTTCCGTGAGTACCGCTGGGTCACGGCAGCGAGTGGAGTGGTCGCGATGACGACGGTGCCGGCGAAGATGGTCACGAGGTAACCGGCCGTCGAGATCTTGACGTCGAGGTCACGCGCCATGGCGGGGAGGAGTCCCGTGGGGAGGAATTCGCTGGTCACGGAGACGAAGATCGCGCCCGCAAGGGACAGCAGCCCGATGTAGGGGAACGGCGCGGTGGTCGTCACCGGCGAGGAGGAAACAGACAAGGGATACCAATCATGGGGATTCCGGCGGTCGTCGCCCCGGCTGCACCGTTGAAATCCGAAGGGCGTACTGCGGTCAAGACTAATGATCGCCCTGACCCTTGGGCCAACACCGCGGGCTCCCAAGTCATTCCTGCGACGTCATGGCCCCTGATGGGAGCCACCCGGCTCCAGATGATGTGCTGAGCGCGGGAAGCCGGCCCGCAGGGCGCGGTGAACCGGCGTCAGTTCCGCTCAGCGTCGGAGGCGAAGCGCCCGGACGCCGTCTCGGTCCGCTCGCCCGGCGCTGCTGTTTCCTGCGCGCCAGGGGCCTGCTCGCCGTTGGTCCCGGCGGAGTCCTCCGGGTTCGCGTGCTGCGGGACGAGCGTCAGGCGCGGACCGTCCTCGCGGTCGTCGAGCTCCTCGGCCAGTTCGGCTTTCCGGAACTCCGTCTCGGTGGCCACTTCGCCGTCCTCGGCGACCTCGTGCTCGATCTCGCGATGCACCTTGCTGTTCAGGATCTCGACATCCTCGTCCCTCAGCCGACCGAGGTCGGCGGGGAACGGTTCGTCCGGGGCGATCCTGCTCTTCATGGCCATCCAATCTCTGACCGTGAACCGCACGGCAACCGTTCGATAGTAGGGGCAGGGCACGCAGGGAACAAGCAGGCGGCTTACCGCAGGGGTGGGGGACCCTGCGCGGTCGCCCGCCGGTCAGGCGAGCAGGGCGGCGACCACGATCAGTGCCGGAATCGCCAGGGCCGAGGACAGCAGCACCGCGTCGCGGGCCAGCGGTATGCCGCGCCCGTAGCGAGTGGCGAACATGAAGACGTTCTGGGCGGTGGGCAGGGCGGATACGACGACTGCGCCGAGCAGCCTCTCGCCGTCGAGCCCGAAAAGATGATGTGCGGTCAGGTAGGCGGCCACCGGCATGAGGACCGTCTTGAGCGCCGTCGCGGTGAGCACCTGAAGGCGGTCCGGGCTGCGCCTGAGCGGTCTGCTCCCCGGCAGGGACATCCCGAAGGAGATCAGCACCATCGGGACCGCGGCGCCGCCGATGAGGGTGAGGGAGTCCCACACCGGCGCGGGCGGTCGGATCCCGGTCGCGGCCACGGCGACGCCGAGCAGCGAGGTGATGATCATCGGGTTGCGGAACGGTTGGGTGAGCACGGCCAGCACGGAGGGCTTCCGGCTGGAGGTGAGGTCGAGGATCGTCAGGTAGAGCGGCGCCAGGAGGAGGAGTTGCACGAGCAGTACGGGCGCGATCAGCGCCGCGTTGCCGAGGGCGTAGACGGTGATGGGGATGCCGATGTTGTTGGCGTTCACGTAGGAACTCGCCATGGCGCCGACCGCCGTTTCGGCTGCCGCCCGGCGGAAGAGAAACCTGCTGATGAGCACGTAGACGCCGGCGACGCCCAGCGAGGAGATGAGGGCGATCGGCGCATACTCCGAGAACACCGAGCCGAGGTCGGCGTCCGCGAGGACGGTGAACAGCAGGGCCGGATTGGTCACGAAGAATGCCACCTGGTTCAGCGCGGCTCCGGCCTGTGGTCCGCCGATGGCGAGGCGCCCGGCGACGTAACCGACCAGGATCACGGCGCCGACGACGGCGAAACCACCCAGCACTCCGAGCATGCGTCCTCCCTCCGGCAGTCGAGACCGATAACCCCCTTAAGAACCTAGTGCGTCCTGCGGTGGAAGCAGGACGCACCAGGTCTCAGGAGGCGCGGACGTGCTACTTGATGCGCGGCTCCGCATCGGGTGCGTACTCGGCGAGGGCCGGAAGCGCCCTGCCCTGGAAATCGAACATCGCCTGGTTCTCCCACGCGTTGCCGCTCGCCGGATCGGCCGGGTCCCAGCCATTACCCTCGACGGCGGTCCAGGCGGGTTCCCAGCTCACTACGCCGATGCCACGACCGCCGGGAGCGGAGGCGACGACGTCCTGTACCGCCCGGAAGTTCGCTGCCTGGCCCTCCGGCGTCGCCGGGTAGCCCGGCACCAGTTCGGATTCGAGGTCGATGACGTTCTCCCAGGGATCCACGGTGTTGTCCGCCAAAGTGAAGGGGTAGGAGTTCTCGACCACGAGCACGTCGCGGTCGTACCTCGACGAGAGGGTGGTGATCGCGTTCTGCAGGTCGGCCATCGAGCCGTGCCAGTAGCCGTAGTAGGACAGGCCGATGGTGTCGAACTGCACGTTCCGTGCGGTGATCTCGTCGAACCACCAGGTGAGCCCGCCGATGCCGTTGTTGATGTTCGTCAGGTGCAGGATGACGTCGGTGTCGGCGCTGACGTCCTTGACGGCACGGGAACCCGCGGAGAGGAACATCGCAAGGTTGTCCCACTGCGCGCCGTCCACCCCGTCGCCCGGAACGACGTCCCAGGTCTGACCGAGGGGCCACAGCATGCCCGGGTTGATCTCGTTGCCCACCTGCACCGCGTCCGCCGTCGCACCCGCGTCCTTCAGTGCGGTGAGTACCTCGTGCGTGTGCTGGTACAGGGCGTCGGCCACGGCTTCGGGACCGAGGCCGACCCATGCCGCGGGCATCCCCTGCGCGCCGGGGTCGGTCCACCGGTCGCTGTAGTGGAAGTCGACGAGCACCTCCATGCCCGCAGCCTTCGCACGCTTAGCCGTCGCGACCACCTGGTCCGTCGTGTTGTAGCCGTCCGCGGGATCCACCCACACCTTGAGGCGCACCATGGTGGCGCCGGCGTCGGCGAAGGCCTGCACGGCATCGGCGGGCCGCCCGGCGGCGTCGAAGTACGCCGCCCCGTTGTCCTCGTTCTTCAGCAGGTTGGACAGGTCGGCACCGCGGACGGTGCGGGAGACGCTGCCGGGCGCCAGGGTCACGTCATCGACGACCACCCAGTCGCCGGCCGTGCCGCGCGTCTCGATGACGACCTCGCAGGAGCCTTTGGTGACATAGGCGTCCGCGGCGATGGTCAGCCACGCCCCGTCCTGGGCCGTCGACGGGATGACCGTCTCACCGTCGGTCCCGCAGTTGCGCAGGCCGATGCGCGATGCACCCAGCGAGCCCTCCGACTTCACGCGGGCGGACACCGTCCACCAGCCCGGTGCCAGCGCGCCGGTCTTCTGGCGGGCGGTGGCGGTGCCGTCCTCGGCGAGCCGCTGCGTGAGGTGCGTGCCGCCGGCGTCGCTCCCGACGACGGTGGAGCGCGGATTGCCCGTGGTCTTCCAACCCTCCAGTCCCGCGTCGAAGCCCGGATTGATGATGCCACCCGGAGCGGGTGCTGGTGCGGCCACGGCCGGTGCCAGCCCTGCGGGCAGGGCGACGGCGGCCAGGACTGCGGCGGCCAGGGCCCTTCCCTTGTGGCGTCGTCCGCCCCGTGTTCGCGGTGCTGCGTGCAGTGTTCTCATGCGTCCTCCTTGACGTAGGTCCCCAGCCGGGGTTGTGCGGGTACTGCTGTTACGCGCCCTGCCGGATGGCGGGGTAGATCAGGCGCCGACGGCGGTCTCGATGATCGCCGAGGCGCCTGCGGGGAGCCTGTCGCCGGCCGAGACGTCACGACCGCTCACGAGCTCCGTTCCTCCGACGGGCAGCGCGGCGTCCCCGTCGGTGTGGTTGAGGACGAACGTGAAGACCGACGTCGCGGATGTCCTGCGGACGGTCTCGACGCCCGCCTCCGACGGGCCGTCGGGGATGCCGGCTGCGGCGAGGGCCTCGCCCAGCAGCGCATCGAGTGCTGACGCCTCCGGCCGCGTGGAGACGTACCACGCCGCCCCCTTGCCGAAGGCGTTCACGGTCACGGCCGGCTTGCCTGCGGTGGGACCCGAGGCGTAGCGGGTGTGGTGCTGGGCGCCGTCCAGCTCGAGTTCCTCGGCCCAGACGTCCGCCGTCGAGCCGTCGTCGAGGGCCACGGTCTCGTGCTCACGAAGCGGCAGCCATTCGGCCACCGTCAGTCCCAGCACGTTCCGCAGCTGCCCGGGGTAGCCTCCGGCAGGCACGGCGTCGTGATCGTCAACCACGCCCGAGAAGAAGGAGACGACGAGGTTGCCGCCCTCCGCGACGTAGGCCTCCAGGTTCAGGCGCGCAGTGGCCGACACCGCGTAGAGCGCGGGGGCGAGCACGAGGTCGTAGGCGCCCAGATCCTGCTCCGGGTGTGCGAAGTCCACGGTCACGCCCCGCCGCCACAGGGCGGTGTAGTAGGCCTCGATGCGCTCGCGGTGGTCGAGGTCCACGGACGGCCGCCACTCGAGGTCCTGCGCCCAGAAGGACTCGGTGTCCCACAGGATCGCTACCCGTGCGGTGACGGTCGATCCACGCACGGCGCCCGCCCTGCCGAGGGTGTGTCCGAGCTCGGTCACCTCCCGGAAGATGCGCGACTCCGTGCCCTGGTGCGGAACCATGGCGGAGTGGAACTTCTCGGCACCGAACCGCGAGGCCCTGAACTGGAAGAACATGACGGCATCGGCTCCACGCGCCACGTGGCTGAGGCTGTTGCGCAGCATCTCGCCGGGCCGCTTGGCGATGTTGCGCGGCTGCCAGTTCACCGCCGAGGTCGAGTGCTCCATGAGCATCCACGGTTTCCCACCGGCGAGTGACCGCGTGAAGTCGGCGTCGAGCGCCAGGAGCACGTGGTTGTCCTCCCGCTCGGCCGTCAGGTAGTGGTCGTTGGCGACGACGTCGACCTCGCGGGCCCACGACCAGTAGTCGAGCGAGGGGCAACTGGTGGCCATGAAGTTGGTGGTGACGGGCAGGTCCGGCGTGTACTGCCGGATGGTGTCGCGCTCGAGGACGTAGCACTCGAGGAGGGAATCGGAGGTGAACCGCTTGAAGTCGAGCCGGTGCGCCGGGTTGACCACCGTGGCACTCAGCCGGGGCGCGTCGATCTCGTCCCATTCACCGTAGCGCTGCCCCCAGAAGGTGGTGCCCCAAGCGTTGTTGAGCGCCTCGAGCGTGCCGTAGCGATGCTCGAGCCAGGCGCGGAAAGCCCGCACGGAGTGCTCGGAATAGCACTCGCTGATCGGGGCGCCGTACTCGTTGTGCACGTGCCACATGCGCAGTGCCGGATGGGCGGCGTACCGGCGGGCCAGCTCCGCGGTGATGCGGGCAGCGTGGTGGCGGTACTCGGGAGAACTGGGGGACGCCATGCCACGGGACCCGTGGCCGAGCGTCACGCCCTCGCGGGTCACCGGCCGGGCCTGCGGGTACTTCTTCCAGAACCAGGCCGGCGGTGCGGCGGTGGGCGTACCGAGGTCGACGTCGATGCCGGCCGAGGCGAGCAGGTCCATGATGTCGTCGAGGAAGGTGAAGTCGAACTCGCCGTCACGAGGTTCCAGCAGGGCCCAGGAGAAGATGCCGATGCTCACGAGGTTGATCCCGGTCTGCTGCATCAGCGCGATGTCCTCGAGCCACACGTGCCGAGGCCACTGCTCGGGATTGTAGTCACCGCCGTAGCGCAGCTGCTGGGTTCCGCCGGGCCAGGACCGGCTTGCGGGAGCGGTGGCGGTGTCCGGAACGGCGGTGCCCGCGAGGGCGCCCCGGGTGGTGACCTCGGAGTGGTCAAGCGACATGGAAAATCCCCTTCGACTGTGTGCGCTCCCAGTTGTAGCACGGGCAGGGCGACCAGCGATAGCTCACGCAAACCATCTTGACAGCGCTCCGAGCCCTATGCGGTACTGGAACCGCTCACAGTCTGGCGCCGTACTCGTTCGAGGGGCGTACTGGATTGCTTTCGACAAGGAGGACGAAATGCGTTCAATTCTTCGCGTCGGTGCCATGGCTACCGTCGTTGCAACTGCCCTGCTCACCGCGGGATGCTCCAGCCCTGCTGGAAACGAGTCCGCCGCTGAAGGCCCCGTGGAGCTCAGCTTCTGGGCCTGGGCCCCCAACATCGAGAAGGTGGTGGAGATGTGGAACGAGGAGAACCCGGACATCAAGGTCACCGTCAGCAAGCAGGACGGCGGAGATCCCGCGATCACGAAGCTCCTCACCGCCATCAACGCCGGCAGCGGCGCTCCCGACCTGATCCAGGCGGAGTACCAGAAGATCCCCACGCTGGTGGCATCCGACGCGCTCGCCGACATCTCGGAGCAGGCGGGTGACCTCGAGGAGAAGTTCCCCGAAGGAGTCTGGTCCTCGGTCACGCTCGGCGGGGACGCCCTGTACGCCGTCCCGCAGGACTCCGGCCCGATGATGTTCTACTACCGCGCGGACGTCTTCGAGGAGCTCGGTCTCGAGGTGCCCACCACCTGGGAGGAGTACGCCGACGTCGCGCGTGCCGTCCACGCGTCCGATCCGAAGCGCTACCTCGGCACGTTCTCCGCCAACGACGCCGGCTGGTTCGCCGGCATGGCGCAGCAGGCCGGCACGTCCTGGTGGAGCATCGACGGCGACTCCTGGGGTGTCGACATCGACAGCGAGGCCACCGAGAAAGTCGCCTCCTTCTGGGGCGGACTCGTCGAGGAGGGCGCCATCGACAACAAGCCGATGTACACGCCGGAGTGGAATTCAGGGCTCAACGACGGCAGCCAGGTCGGCTGGCTCAGCGCCGTGTGGGCTCCGGGCGTCCTGTCCGGCAACGCGGCCGAGACCGCCGGCCTCTGGAAGGCCGCCCCGATGCCACAGTGGGAGGGTGAGGAGGCCACGGGTAACTGGGGCGGTTCCTCGACGGCCGTCACCACCCAGAGCAAGCACGCCGACGCAGCGGCCGAGTTCGCCACGTGGATGAACACGGATCCCGAAGCCGTCCAGGCCCTCGTCACGGAATCCGGCATCTACCCCGCTGCCACCGAGGAAGCCGAAGCGTCACTGACATCGGCGCCGGAGTTCTTCAGCAACCAGCCCGATTTCTACGACGTCGCGGCGGACGTCGCGCAGACGGTCAGCCCGTTCACCTACGGGCCCAACGTCAACGTCGCGTTCAGTGCCTACAACGACGAGTTCGCTAAGGCGGCAGACGCGAAGACGGAATCCGCCTTCGTGGACGCCCTCAAGGCCATGCAGGAGATCACCGTCGCCGATCTCGAGGACAACGGCTTCAACGTCAAGTAGCCGTACCAGTACCAGCGGTCCCGCCGCCGGCCGTGGAGGCCGGCGGCGGGGCCGACGTTCGAAGGGGAACACCGTGAGCGTTCAGCCAGCAGTATCCGGGAGCACCAGCGCCCGCACCGACAGGGGTGTGGACAAGAGCGGCACCACGCCGCCGGGCAGGGCATCCGGTCGTGGCGCCGGTCGCAGCGCAGGTCACCGCTCGCACCGCTTCAGGTCGCGGGTCGTGACGCCGTACCTGATGCTCGCTCCGGGCATCCTCCTGTTCGCCGTCTTCATGGCGGCGCCCATCTTCTACACGCTGTACCTCAGCTTCCAGCGCGTCGAGGTGTCCGGGCTCGGGCTCGGCTCGGGCGCCCGGAAGCAGGTCTTCGCAGGCCTGGACAACTACGTCGCGGCCCTGGGGGACCCGGAGTTCGGTGCGAGTGTCGGCCGGGTGCTGATGTACGGGGCCATCCTGATCCCCTGCATGCTGGGGCTCGCACTCCTGTTCGCCCTGCTGCTCGACTCCCGCAGGTCCAGGGCCACGACCTTCACGCGGGTATCGATCTTCCTGCCGTACGCGGTGCCCGCCGTCATCAGTTCGCTGCTCTGGGGTTTCCTGTACCTGCCGTCCGTGAGTCCCCTCTACTACGTGACGGAACGGCTCGGCATCGACATGCCGCAGATCCTCTCGTCGCAGCTCATCATGTTCGGCATCGCGAACATCGCGCTGTGGGGAGGCGTGGGCTTCAACATGATCGTCATCTACACCTCGCTCAAGGCCGTCCCGACCGACATCTACGAGGCGGCCAGGCTCGACGGCGCCACCGAGATGCAGATAGCCCTCCGCATCAAGATCCCGATCGTGATGCCGTCCCTCATCATGACCGCGCTGTTCTCCATCGTGGCGACGCTCCAGGTCTTCGCCGAGCCCACGACGCTGCGCCCGCTGACCAACACGCTCTCCACCAGCTGGACCCCGCTGATGAAGGTCTACCGCGACGCCTTCACGCGCGACGACATCTACTCGGCCGCGGCGAGCTCGATCGTCATCGCCGCCGCGACCCTCCTGATCTCCTTCGTATTCCTCCGCGTGGTCCAGAAGCGCGCATTCGGACAGGAAGACTGACATGGCCGCCATTGACTCCACGCTCACCCCATCTCTGAAGAACCGCCGCGACAGCGTCCACGGGCACGAGAAGCCCAGCGCCGTCGCCACGGCCCTGCTGCTCCTCGGGGCGCTCTACTGCCTGCTCCCGGTGCTGTGGGTGCTCATGGCCTCCACCAAGGATGGTTCCGAGCTCTTCTCGACGTTCACCTTCGCGCCGAGCACCCACCTGTTCGACAACATCGCCGAACTGAGCGGCTACCGCGACGGGCTCTTCTGGCGCTGGATGGCGAACACGGCGCTCTACGCCGGGGCGGGCGCCATCGCCTCCACCTTCGTGTCCGCGCTGTCCGGCTACGTCCTCGCGAAGTTCGCCTTTCCCGGCAAGGGCGCAGTGTTCAACATCCTGCTGATGGGTGTGCTGGTGCCCGGCGTCATCCTCGCCATCCCCCAGTACTTCCTCATGGCACAGCTCGGACTGACGAACACCTACTGGGCCGTGTTCCTCCCGCAGATCATCAGCCCCTACGGGATCTACCTGGCGCGCATCTACGCGGCGGCCGCGGTCCCGACCGACGTGGTCGAGGCCGCCCGGACGGACGGGTCGAGCGAGCTGGGCATCTTCGCCCGCATCGCGATGCCCATGATGCTCCCGGGCCTGGTGACCATCTTCCTGTTCCAGTTCGTGGCCATCTGGAACAACTTCATGCTTCCGTACATCATGCTCGGTGACGATTCCCTGTTCCCGATCACGGTGGGACTCAACGGGCTGCTGAACCAGGGTGCCTCGGCCCCTGCGCTCTACACACTCGTGGTGACGGGAGCGCTGCTGTCCATCCTGCCGCTGATCCTCATGTTCCTGCTGCTGCAGAGGTTCTGGCGCGTGGACCTTGCTGCGGGAGCGGTGAAGGCCTGATCGGGCTGGAGGATACGCTATGTCCGTGACCAGCGCCCGGGGCTCGAAGCGGCCCACCATCGACGACGTCGCCAGGACGGCCGGCGTCTCGCGGGGCACTGTGTCGCGGGTCCTCAACGGCGGGCACTGGGTCAGCCCGGATGCGCTGAGCGCGGTCGAACTGGCCATCAAGAAGACCGGTTACCGGATCAACCCGCACGCCCGCAGCCTGGCGACGAGCAAGGCCAATACGGTTGCGTTCCTGCTCAGCGAGACCCAGGAGCGGCTCTTCGAGGACCCGAACTTCTCCATCCTCATGCGGGGGGCCTCCGAGGCGCTGGGTGACCACGACGTCTCCCTCGTCCTCATCATGGCCGGCACGAAGGACGAGCAGCGGCGTGCCCGGGAGTTCATCACCGCTGGCCACGTGGACGGGGTCCTCCTCGTCTCGTCGCACGCGCGCGGGCAGTCGATCGTGGGGGAGATCCACCGGTCCGGCGTCCCGATGATCGCGTGCGGCATTCCGCTGGGGTACGAAGGGAAGATCGGCTACGTAGCGGCCGACGACGCCGCGGGAGCGCGCGAGATGGTGGCCTACCTGCGCGGCCTGGGCCGCACCAGGATCGCGACCATCACCGGTCCCATGGACACCTCGGGCGGCGTGGGACGGCTCCGCGGGTACCGCGAGGAGATGGGCGACGACTTCGACGAGAGGCTGACGGCGCCGGGTGACTACAGCAGGGAGAGCGGGCGGGACGCCATGCGGCAGCTCCTGGTGCAGGCGCCGGACCTGGACGCCGTCTTCGCGGCCAACGACCTCATGGCAGCGGGAGCGCTTGATGTCCTTCGCACGGCGGGCAAGCGGGTCCCGGAGGACGTCGCAGTAGCGGGCTTCGACGATTCTCCCGTCGCGACGGCGACCGACCCGGCCCTCACCACGATGCGCCAGCCCTTCGCCCGCATCAGTCACGAGATGGTCCGCATCCTGCTCGGTGTGATCCGAGGCGAGGATCCTGCCTCGATCATCCTGCCCACGCGCCTGGTCGGGCGGGCATCGACGGGCCATACGGCGAACCCGTCCTAGAGCGGCAAGCGTTTTCCCAAAAGCATTGATTAGTTGTCACGCGCACCGTTAGGCTGACGGGACGTCGCTGCTGATCTGCTCCGGACGCCGCCGTACCCGGCATCCGGAAGTGCAGTCGATCCCGCTCACCGTTTTCAATGACGAAACGAGAAGGTACCTCCCCATGCCCCGATCCGGTCTCCAACGCGCCCTTTTCACCTCCCCGCTTTTGGCCGGGGTCACGATCCTCGGTCTCTCCGTCGCCGGGACACCCGCCCTCGCGCTCGATCCACCGCCTCCACCCGCCGCCGCTGAAGCCACGTCGTCGCTTCCCGTTCCGACGAACCTGCGCATGGCACGCGTGACGGAGACGTCCGTGATGCTGCGCTGGAACGAGGTCCGGGGCGCCACCGGCTACGTCATCTCGAGGGCGGATTCGGTGGGTGGCGACTACGTGCAGGTCGCGGAGACCGGCGGCGACGTCTTCGCCACGGATCCGTCCGTCGACACCTCGACGCCGCACTTCTACCGTGTCCAGGCACGTGGAACGGACGGCATCACCGCTCCGTCCGCCGCGACCGCGTCGAGCTTCTACAACAACCCGCCCGCGCTGCCCGACGGCGGATTGCTCACGTTCGACCTCGGATCCGGTGCGCTGGCGCCGGGCGCCGCGCGGTTGGACCCATCGTCCGCCTATGGCGCCACTTTGCGGGCGGGATTCGTCGATCCCTCGAAGGTCACGGCCACCGACCGCGGGACGCCGGACGCCACGCGCTCCGACTTCGTGACGGTCGGCGACACCGAACTCGTCGTCGATCTCCCCAACGGCGACTACACCGTGGGCCTCACGGCCGGCGACGCCGCGGGCGCGACGGACATCGCGATCGTCGCCGAGCAGATGACCAAGGTGCAGCCCACCACGCGGACGGCCGGTCAGTACCTCGAGATGTCCTTCGACATCGCCGTCGTCGACGGCCAGCTCAACCTCGACTTCGCCGGGGCGGCGGCCAACCTGAACGCGCTGACCATCAAGCGCCGGGCGGACCGTGCCCAGGCACCGACGCCGACGGTCTGGGTCACGGGTGACTCGACGGTGCAGACGTACCGGTCGGATGTCGCGCCGCAGGCGGGCTGGGGGCAGATGATCGACCGCTACCTCGACGACGACGTCGCCGTGGACAACCGGGCGATCGGCGGCCGCAGTTCCAAGAACTTCATCAGCCAGGGCCGCCTCGACGAGGTGCTGCGCGGCATCAAGCCGGGGGACTACCTGTTCGTGCAGTTCGGCCACAACGACAACAGCTACGGCGTCGACGACCGCTTCGCCGCCCCCGCCGACTACTACGAGTACCTCCGGACGTACGTGGACGGCGCGCGACAGCGCGGTGCGACGCCCGTGCTCGTCACCCCGGTGTCCCGGCGGGCGTTCGGGCCCGACGGCAAGGCCGTGGTGTCCTTCCCCGCCTACGTCGAGGCCGTGCAGAAGCTGGCCGCGGAGACCGGGACGCCGATCGTCGACCTTGCGGCATCGAGCCGCGCCTACCTCGACGAGATCGGTGCGGAGGCGGCCAAGTCGGTCTACCTCCACGTCCCGGCCGGCGTGTACCCGAGCAGGCCCACGGGCACGGTGGATGACACCCACTTCCAGGAGTACGGCGCCATCCAGATGGCCCGCCTGGTGGCCGACGGCGTCGCGGGGCTCGACATCCCGCTGGCCGCCGCGGTCGAGGAAGCCGAACCGCCGGCAGCAGTGCCGGCGGCTCCGGCCGGGGTCGTCGTCGCGAGCGTCTCCAACTCAACCGCGCAGCTCACCTGGGGCGCCGTCGAGGGCGCGGACATCTACCGCGTGTTCCGGAGGGACGCGGGGACGGGGGACGAAGCGTACGCCCTCGTGGCGACCTCGACCCTTCCGCAGGCGGCCGTGCCGGGCCTGGCTGAAGGCAGGGAGTACGACGTGCGCGTCGTCGCCGTCAACGGGCGGGGGGAGTCGGCGCCGTCCGCGGCCGTGCGCGTCGCCACGAAGTCGCCCCTGTACCGCTTCGACGTCCAGCAGGCCGGATCGCCGGTGATGCCCGGCTACACCGAGGTCAACCAGACGAGCGCCTACTCGGCGCAGCGCGGCTGGGGTTTCCTCAACACCACGGGACTGGCCGGTCGGGATCGCGGGATAGCGTTCACGCCGCCGCCCACGGACCTCGAGCGCGACTTCCTGCTGCCGACGCCGAGCCACGACTTCGCCGTCGACGTACCGAACGGCTCCTACGCCGTGAAGACGTACAGCGGTGACTGGATCGGCACGAGCCGCTCCAATGTGCAGCTCGAGGGCAAGGACTTCGGATCGGCCAACGCCGGCCGTGCCGCCGTCGCACAGAAGACCAGCGAGCCCGTCCTCGTCACCGACGGCCAGCTCAACCTCGTCATGACGGGGACGTCGTCGCGCCTCAACGGCATCGAGATCACGCCGCTGCAGCTGGCGCCGTCGGACCTCGCGCTGAAGGACCTCAGCATCGACGGGGCCGGTGTCGCCGTGTCCCTCACCTGGCAGGCGGCCGAGGGAGCCGCGGGCTACCGCGTGTACCGCACGGCGTCCGGCTCCACCGCGCGGGTCGCGATCGGCGACACGAAGGACTCCGCGTTCACGGACACGACGGCGGACGTCGGGCTCGAGTACACCTACACCGTCGTCGCCCTCGCTGCGGGCGGCACCGAGTCCGTCGCGTCGAACGCGCTGGTGCTCACCACGGTGGATCCGGACGTCCCGACGGCTCCCGCGCCGACCGGGCTCACACTCGGCGCCGTCAACAAGAACGACGTCACGATCAGCTGGACGCCGTCGGACGGAGCCCTGTTCTACCAGGTGTACCGCGCCGAGCCGAAGGCCGACGGCACGCTCGGCGACTTCGAAGCCGTGGGCCGGGCCGACAGCGCGAGCTACACGGACCGCGATGTCCTCACGACCATCGAGTACACGTATGCGGTCGCTGCCGTGAACGCTGGCGGCGCCTCCGAGCGGTCCTCGACGATCACCTCCCCGGCGGCCACCACGCTGCAGCGCCAGGCCGAGCGGCTGGACCGGGCGCCCGTGGCGGTGCAGGGCGAGGGCGGCGTCTACGTGGGGTGGCGCATGCTCGGCCTGGACGACGACGGCATCGCCTTCCACGTCTACCGCGACGGCGAGCGCGTCACGGATTCCCCCGTCACCGAGAGCACGAACCTGCTCGATGCCGAGGGCTCGGCCCAATCGGTGTACCGCGTGAGCTCCGTCGTCGACGGCGTCGAGCGCTGGGCCACCGAGGACTTCACGGTCTGGGACCAGCAGTACCTCGACGTCCCGATCCAGAAGCCGGCCGACGCCGTCACCAAGGACGGCCAGCCTTACTCCTACAAGGCCGGTGATGCCTCCGTGGGCGACGTCGACGGCGACGGCGAGTACGAGGTCATCCTCAAGTGGGATCCCACCAACAGCCGCGACAACTCGCAGGCCGGCTACACCGGGACCGTCTACATCGATGCCTACAAGCTCGACGGAACGCGCCTGTGGCGTATCGACCTCGGGAAGAACATCCGGGCCGGCGCGCACTACACGCAGTTCCAGGTCTTCGACCTCGACGGCAACGGGAAGGCCGAGGTCACCCTGAAGACCGCCGACGGCACCGTGGACGGCGCGGGCACCGTGATCGGCGACCCTGCGGCCGACCACCGGAACTCCTCCGGCCACGTCCTCAGCGGCCCCGAGTACCTCACGGTGTTCGACGGCGCGACGGGCGCGGCGGTCGACACGATCGACTACATCCCGGCCCGCGGCGACGTCGGATCGTGGGGCGACACCTATGGCAACCGCGTGGACCGCTTCCTGGCCGGCGTGGCCTACCTCGACGGCGAGAAGCCGAGCGTCGTCTTCAGCCGCGGCTACTACACCCGCGCCGTGATCGCCGCCTTCGACTTCGACGGCACCGACCTCACCTCGCGCTGGACGTTCGACTCCGACGAGTCGGGCAGCCAGTACCGGGGACAGGGCAACCACGAGTTCTCGGTGGCGGACGTCGACGGGGACCAGAAGGACGAGATCGTCTTCGGGTCCATGACCATCGACGACGACGGCGAGGCGCTGTACACCACGGGCCTCGGCCACGGCGACGCCCTGCACGTCTCCGACTTCGACCCGACCAACCCGGGTCTCGAGGTCTTCGCGGCGCACGAGGACATGAACTCCTCCGGCAACCGCGGTGCGACCTACCGCGACGCCGCGACGGGTGAGATCCTCTGGTCCATCCCTGCCGCCCGCGACACCGGCCGTGCCGCCATGGCTGACATCGATCCGAACCACCCCGGCGCGGAGGGCTGGGCGATCGGCGGGGACGCCGCCTACAACTCGCCGGTCGGTCAGCTCCGCTCGTCCTCCGGCGAACTGCTGTCGGAGAAGATCCCGGCGGCGAACTTCGTCACCTGGTGGGACGGCGACCTGCTGCGCGAGATCACGGACAACGACTACGATGCGGCGGCGGCCGCCGGAGTCCCGACCATCTCGAAGTGGAACCCTGCCACCCAGGAGTCCGAGGAGATCTACCGGGCTGAGGGCACGCTGAGCAACAACACCACGAAGGCGAACCCGGCCCTGCAGGCGGACCTCTTCGGTGACTGGCGCGAGGAGATCATGACGCGCACCGACGATTCGTCCGCACTGCGCATCGCGACGACGGTCGACGTCACCGATCACCGCATCAGGACGCTGCAGTCGGATCCGGTGTACCGGCTGGGCGTGGCGTGGCAGAACACCGCGTACAACCAGCCGCCCCACACCTCCTACTTCCTCGGGAAGGACATGCAGCAGCCTGCGGCGCCGAGCATCTCCTACACGGGCGAGGACACGGGGCCGGGCGAACTCCTGAATCCGGAGCCGTCCTTCGTGCCGGGCCCCGCGGGAGCGAAGGACCTCAAGGACGCCACCCGCGTCGACCTCGGTCTCGCGGGTGAGAAGTTCGGCCGCGGGCCCAGCGAGGTGACACTGGAGAACCTCGAAGCGGGCCAGTGGTACTACGTGTACCTCAACGGCTCGGGGCTCGGCTGGCGGCAGGCGTCCGACGACGGCGAGGTCACCGTGACCACGCCCGCGGACACCCGCCCGGGCAACAACAAGGTCGTCGTGTACTCCGGCGACGGTGCACTCCACGGCTGGGAGGCGCTCCGGGTCACCGGTAGCTGACGGCGAGCACAACGGACACCGCAGGGGCCCGGACGGTGGACGTCCGGGCCCCTGCCCTGTCCGCCGGCGGGTCAGGACTGCTCAGGGCCCTTGCTAAGCTCTCGACGGAACGATCACGACTTCGAGGGAGCAGGCAGTGGCTGAGGGTGCGCGTACGGACGTCGACGGGCTCGAGAGACCGAAGTGGAGGATCGTCGGACCAGGGCTGCTGGCAGCGGCGACCGGCGTCGGCGCCGGCGACCTCGTTGCCACCCTGATAGCCGGCAGCCAGTACGGGTACGCACTCCTGTGGGCCGCGGTGATCGGCTGCGTCCTCAAGATCATCCTCGTCGAGGGAGTGGGTCGCTGGTACCTCGCCACGGGAAAGACCATCTTCCAGGGCTGGCGGACCCTCGGCGTCTGGACCAGCTGGTACTTCGGCCCGTACATCGTCATCTGGGGTTTCGTGTACGGCGCGACCGCGATGAGCTCCACGGCGTTGCCACTCCAGGCACTCTTCCCCGCGATCCCGCTCAACGTCTTCGCGGTGGCCTCGGGGCTGATCGGCCTCGCCCTGGTCTGGTTCGGCCGGTACGGCCTCTTCGAGAAGATCATGACCGTGATGATCGCCATCATGTTCATCTCGGTGGTCGGTTCCGCCGTCCTCGCCCTGCCGAACATCCCGTCGATGCTCACCGGGCTGGTACCCACCCTCCCTGCCGGCTCCGTCTTCTACGTGCTGGGACTCGCGGGTGGCGTCGGGGGCACCATCACCCTCGCGGCCTACGGGTACTGGCTGAGGGAGAAAGGATGGAACCGGCCCAGGTGGATGAACGTCATGCGGGTGGACAACACGGTGGCCTACACCGTGACCGGCATCTTCGTGGTCTGCATGCTCATCCTGGGCGCCGAGCTGCTCTACTCCGCGAACATCTCGCTCCAGACGGGTGACCGCGGCCTGCTCGACATGGGCGAAGTGCTCGAGGACCGTTACGGGGTCGTCTGGGCGAAGGTCTTCCTGGTGGGTTTCTGGGCGTCGTCGTTCTCCTCGCTGCTGGGCGTGTGGCACGGCGTCAGCCTCATGTTCGCCGACTTCTGGGCGAACTTCCGCAAGAAGGCGGATGACCTCTCCGACGACGACGCTCCGGGCGCCACCAGCAAGCCGGCACGTGCGTACATGCTGTGGCTGACCGTTCCGCCGATGCTGCTGCTGCTCATCGGACGGCCCTTCTTCCTGATCCTTCTCTACGGGGTCCTCGGCTCCCTCTTCATGCCGTTCCTGGCCATCACGCTCCTGGTCCTCCTGAACAGCACCCGGCTCGCGAAGGAGTGGCGGAACAAGTGGCTGTCGAACGTGTTCCTCACGGTCACGACCATCGTGTTCCTCGTCCTCGGCGCGAACGAACTCGTCAAGGCGGTCTCCGGAGGCTGACCCGCGGCGGGGTGCATGCCAGACTGGGACCATGCTCGTAGCCTTCAGCGTCGCCCCGTCCGGAACGTCCGACTTCTCCCGCGAGAACCCCGACGGGTCCGTGCACGACGCCGTGGCCGCCGCAGTCGCCGTCGTCCGTGAATCCGGGCTGCCGAACCACACCGACTCGATGTTCACCACCATCGAGGGGGACTGGGACGAGGTGATGGCCGTGGTCAAGAACGCGACGGAGGCAGTGGGCCGCTACGGCAGCCGCGTCTCCCTCGTGCTGAAGGCGGACATCCGCCCGGGCCGCACGGGCGAGCTGACCGGCAAGGTCGAGCGGCTCGAGGCGGCGCTCACCGAGCAGGAACAGTTCGAGGGCCACTCCTGATGCGACAGCCGGCCACTCCGTAGCCTCAGGACACTAAACTGGAGTAGTGACACAGCCCTTGCTGACGCTGCCCTACCTGATCCGACCGGCCACTGTGGACGACGCCGAGGCGTATGCCCGCACGCACGTCGCAGCCCTGCACGAGACGTACGAGCACATCATGCCGCCGGAGTATCACGAGTACTACGACGCCGAGCTGCCCGCCATGATCGAACGGCGGCGCGCGGCCTTCGAGGAAGCGGAGCGGACGCCGGGGAGCGCGCGGAGCTGGCTGGCATACGACGACGCCGGAGAGCCGGTCGCCATCGCGACCTCCGGCCCGGGGCGGGACGAGGACAGGCCCGACTTCGAGCTGCACCACATCTACACCCTGCGGTCCACGCATGGAACGGGTCTCGGACAACGGCTGCTCGACACCGCCATCGGGACCCGCGCGGCCTATCTGT
Source organism: Arthrobacter sp. NamB2 (assembly GCF_005281365.1). NCBI lineage: Bacteria > Bacillati > Actinomycetota > Actinomycetes > Micrococcales > Micrococcaceae > Arthrobacter > Arthrobacter sp. NamB2. Next base: position 29,111 of record NZ_SZWI01000006.1, read on the forward strand.
GGATCCTCGACGACAACCCGCGGGCCGAGCGCTTCTACCTCCGCAACGGCTTCGTGCCGGACGGCACCAGGATGCTCTGCGGACCCACGTGGCACCACAAGCCGATGTTCCGCATGCACCGGGCCGACCAGCCGGGCTGAAGGCGGCCGGGCTCCGGGCGGTATCACACCGCGCCGTCCACCTCGTCGCGCAGGAGGAGGCCCCACCCCCGACACCACGTGGCAGGTGGGAACCTGAAGCCGCGATACTTGAAGGGTCCACTTACCACACCGGGTCCTGACAAGGGCCGGGCGCGGTGCGGGACGGCGGGAGTGCCTGGTTCCCGTGCGGATCACGACATGAAGAGGCTTTCCTGATGGCGAAGACCGCCGGTGCGCGCCCGGAGATCGGCGAGTTCCCCATCGATACCGGAACGTGCGAGCTCGAACCGGACCCGTACAACGCGAACGGCTGGGTGTTGCGCATCAACGGAGTGCCCAGCTCGCACATCGACCTCGCCGACCCGCTCCGGCTCGACTTCGAGTACATGCGGTGGATCGCTTCCCTCGTCGACTCCCGCTGGGCGGCGTCCGAGAGGCTCCGCGTCCTGCACCTCGGCGGAGGGGCCTGCTCGCTCGCCCGCCGTTTCGCATCCTCCCACCCGCAGGCACGCCAGGTCGTCGTCGAGCTGGACGGACGGCTTGCGGAGCTGGTGCGTGAATGGTTCGACCTCCCGCGGGCGCCCCTCGTCCGCATCCGCGTCGGGGAGGCGCGAGCCGTGACGGAATCGCTCAGTGAGCAGAGCCGTGACCTCGTCATCCGTGACGTCTTCGCGGGCAGCATCACTCCCGAGCCGCTCACCACGCTGGAGTTCACGCAGGCCGCCAAGCGTGTGCTCGCCGCTGACGGCGTCTACGTGGTCAACTGCGGGGACAGCCCGAACCTGGCGATGGCCAAACGCGAAGCGGCCACCATCGGAGAGGCGTTCGACCATACCGTCGTCATCGCCGATCCCGCCATGCTCAAGGGCAGGCGCTATGGCAACGTGATCATCGCTGGGAGTGACGCTCCGCTGGCCGAGGACCCGGGGCTGGCACGCGAACTGCTCGGCGGTGGCGTTCCGGCGCAGATCTGGCAGGACGCCCGGGTGAGGTCCTTCGCGGCCGGGGCACGCATCCTCACGGACTGACCAGGCGCAGCGGGCCCGGTGGTGGCTGACGACGGGCAAGGCCGAGTCGCCCAGGGCCGCCCGGCCGGGGAGCAACGGGCACGGGCGGGCCGTCGCTCAACGCCGCGGCCGACGCTGGCGACCCGGGCAGGGCCTGAGGGGACGGCACTCGCGAGCCCGAGGTGTCCGAAGCGTCAACCCGGCCAAGGATGAACGGAGGCCCCGGGCACCCCGAACAGCCCGGCACTAGGCTGGCAGCGTGGAAGTGGGACTGCTGGGAATCATCGGGATCGCCGTCCTCGTGGCGGTCGCCGTCCTCTCCAGGCGCGTGGGTGTGGCAGCCCCGCTCATCCTGGTGGTCGTCGGGATCGGCCTGTCCTTCGTGCCCGGGGTCCCCAGTTTCAGCATCCCGGACGAGTGGATCCTCACGGGCATCCTGCCACCCCTGCTCTACGCCGCGGCGATCAAGACGCCCGTGACGGACTTCCGACGCAACCTGACGCCGATCGTCAGTCTCTCCGTGGCGCTCGTCGTGGTCTCGGCGCTCGCTACGGGGTTGCTCCTGCATGTGCTCCTGCCAGGGTTGGGCCTCCCCGCGGCGATCGCGCTGGGTGCTGTCATCAGTCCGCCCGACGCCGTAGCGGCCACCTCGATCGGGCGGCGGCTCGGTCTGCCGCCGCGCCTGCTCACGGTGCTCGAGGGGGAGGGCCTGGTCAATGACGCCACGGCGCTCGTTCTCCTGCGCAGCGCCATCGCGGCATCAGCGGGGGCGCTGTCCGGCGTCGGCTCGGCCGTGGCGGACTTCGCGTTCGCCGTGGTCGTGGCGGTCCTGGTGGGATACGTGGTCGGCGTGGTGACTGTCCTCGTCCGCGCGAAGCTCGACGATCCCGTGCTGGACACCGCCATATCGCTGGCGGTCCCGTTCGTCGCCTTCATCCCCGCCGAGGAACTCGGCGCCTCGGGTGTGCTGGCGGTGGTCGTGGCAGGTATCTACACGGGCCACCGGAGCGCGAGCCACCTCGACGCACGCGCCCGGATCAGCGACAACGTGAACTGGCGCACGGTGCAGTTCCTCCTCGAGAACGGCGTCTTCCTGCTGATCGGACTCGAGGTCCGGAGCCTGCTGCAGAACATCGACGAATCGCTGCTGACGGTCGGGCAGACGGTGCAGATCGGTCTCCTGGCCACCCTCGTGCTGATCCTCATCAGGTTCGTCTGGGTGTTCCCCCTCGTGCTGCTGATGCGGCGGCTGCCGAGCCGGGCCGAGCGGCGGACCTTCCAGCTTCGTCGGGGCCTGGCCAGGCTCAGGCAGCAGGAGCACCTCGATGGTCGGCAGGAGCGCCGCAAGCGGGCCCTGACCAGGCTGTACGCGCGGCGCCAGGCTGACCTCGACCTCGAACGGCGCGAGGGATTCGGCTGGAAGGGCGCCACTGTCCTCGGGTGGTCCGGCATGCGCGGGGTGGTGACGCTCGCTGCGGCGCAATCCCTTCCGTCGTCGTTCGCCTATCGGGAGCAGCTGGTGCTGATCGCCTTCACCGTCGCCGTCGCCACCCTGCTGGTGCAGGGCAGCACCCTGCCCGCCCTCATCCGGGTGCTGAGGATCGAGGGCATCGATGTGGGTACCGACCGTGAGGAATCCGCGACCCTCTTCGACGAACTGCGGAGGGAGGGCCTGCGTGTCCTGGAGGACCCGCAGGCCGTCGTGGGGGAGGACGTCCCTGTGGACGACGACGTGCTGGACCGCGTGCGGATGGAAACGGGTATGCGGAGCGAGGTCGAGTGGGAGAAGGCCCGTCTGTCGGAACAGAAGCTCGTGCGCTCGCCCCACCGCCAGTACCGCGACCTCCGGCTCGCCGTGCTCGAGGCGGAGCGGCAGGCACTACTGGCAGCCAGGGCCCGCGGAACCTATTCCTCGCGGGTGCTCGCACGGGCCCAGCGCATCCTCGACGTCGAGGAGACGCGCCTGCGGCCACGGAGCGGCTAGCACGGCGCAGGTCCTTCCGGTGGCGCTGCCTCGTCAGATTCCGAGGAGCTCCTCGATGGGCCCGATGCCGAAGAAGACCACGAAGGCCGCCGCGACAGCCCACATCAGCGGGTGGACTTCCCGGCCGCGCCCCTGGATGGCGCGGATGAGGACGAAGGCGACGAACCCGGCGCCGAGCCCGTTCGCGATCGAGTAGGTGAACGGCATCAGGGTGAAGGTGAGGAAGGCCGGGATGGCGATGCCCCAGTCGTCGAAGTCGATGCGGCCCACCTGCGCGACCATCATGAAGCCCACCACCACGAGTGCGGGCGCCACCGCTTCGAACGGTACGAGGCTGATCAGCGGCGTGAAGAACATCGCGAGCAGGAACAGCAGGCCCGTGACGACGTTCGCGAGGCCGGTCCGTGCGCCTTCCCCGATGCCGGCGCCGGACTCGACGTAGATCTGGTTCGACGACACGGATCCAGCGCCACCGGCCACGGCGCCGAGGGCGTCGATCACCAGCACACGGTTGACGCCCGGGATGTTGCCCTTGGCGTCGACGAGCTTCGCCTCGTTCGCGAGACCCACCATCGTGCCCATGGCGTCGAAGAAGATGCTGAGGAGGATCGTGAAGGTCAGCAGGATGGCGGCGGTGCCGCCGAGGTGTCCGAAAGCGCCGAAGAGGCTGACGTTCCCCACGAGGCTGAGGTCGGGAACGCCCACCCACGAGCCGGTCGGCAGTTCGGGGACCACGAGGGACCACCCGGCCGGATTCGGCTCCTGGCCGGGAGAGACGCTGGCGCCCACATTGAATACGGCTTCGAGGACGACGGCGAGGACCGTCGCTGCCAGCACGCCGATGAGGATGGCGCCGCGCACCCTGCGGACCACGAGCGCGATGGTCAGGATCAGGCCGAACACGAAGACCAGGGTGGGCCACCCGATCAGGACGCCGCCGAACCCCAGTCCCACGGGCACGGTGGTGTTGGCGACGTCGGGCACGCGCCGCACGAAGCCCGCGTTGACCAGGCCGATCAGGGCGATGAACAGGCCGATGCCGACCACGATCGCCGTCTTCAGGCTCTCCGGCACGGCATTGAACACCGCCGTACGGAAGCCCGTCAGCACGAGGACGAGCATGGTGAGGCCCGCAAGCATGACCAGGCCCATGATGTCCGGCCAGGTGAGGCCCGGATTGGTGGCCACGGTGATCGCGACGAACGCGTTGACGCCGAGCCCCGTGGCCAGCGCGAACGGGTACTTCGCCCAGGCGCCCATCACGATGGTGAGGATGCCCGCCACCAGGGCGGTCACGGCGGCCACGCGCTCGAATCCCAGTTCGGCTCCGGAGGAATCTGCACCCGCGAGGATGAGCGGGTTGAGCACCACGATGTAGCTCATGGCGAAGAAGGTGGCGAGTCCACCGCGGATCTCCCGGGAGAACGTCGACCCCCGCTTCGTGACGTCGAAGTAGCGATCCAGCACGGAACCAGTTTTGAGCATGGGGGATCCTAGGGCGAAGGGACGGGGAGCGACCGCAGAAATTCTATCCCGGCGCTCGTGCGGGGCTCCGTTCATGACGAACCCGGGCAGGCGCATGCCCGAACGAGTGCCAGCATCTGGTCAGTGTTGCAACGTAGGGTTGGACCATGGCTGCCCTTCCGACCCTGCCCGAACAGCATCCGATGAGCGTGCGTAGCGACCGCCGTCGTCCCGCCCCTTCCGTTGCCACGATCGTCTCCGCCGTGCTGCTGACGCTCGCCGTGCTCCTCGGCGCGGGCGGAGCGGCGAGTGCGCACGACGAACTGGTCGGCAGCACTCCTGCCGAGGGCGCCACCCTGGATGTGCTGCCGCCTGCGCTGGAGCTGAGTTTCTCGAACGTTCCCTCGGGGATCGGCGCCCAGGTGCAGGTTCTCGACGAGGCCGGTGTGGACTGGGCCGACGGCCCGGTAGCGATCGTCGATCGCACCGCCAGCCAGCCGCTGAGGGCCGGTGCCCCCGCCGGCGAATATACGGTGAACTGGCGCGTCGTGAGCTCGGACTCGCACCCCATCGAGGGCACCTTCGCCTTCAGGACCCAGCAGGGCACGACGACGGTCCCGGACTCGGCGACCACCGCCGGTCCGCTGGACGCCCAGGAGGACCCGGCCAACGAGACGCAGACGGCCGGGGTGAGTGACTTCCCGTGGAGTGTCGTGCTGATGATCGCAGCCCTGATCGCCATCGCCGTCGCCCTTGCGGTGACCGCCCGGAAGCGGCTCGGCGCGAACAAGTAGGGCGGATCGCCGTGCGGCGAGGATGACGCTGTCGTACGAGCAAGTACCGCAGACGGCCTGCCGAGCGCAGGAGCGGTCAGGCGCCCAGGGGCGAGATGGCTGCCCGAGGCGGGGCTATGCGGTTGAGCGCCGCCGGACCCTGGGTCACGATGGCGTCGCTGACGAGTTTCGCCTGGCGGACGATCTCGCGCGTGGTGGGCGTCAGCAGTTCGCCGACGCCGACGAGGTGGAGGCCGATGGCGCGGAGGGCCGCCTTGAAATCGCGTCCGATCGCGATGCCCATCGAGTTGAGGAACCTGCGCAACTCGTTCTGCGGGTACTTGGTGAGCACCACATGATCGGCGAGCAGCACGCCGTCTGCCGTCTGGACCGCCCACTTCTTGCGGCCCACGGGCGCCGAGAGGAGCTTGGGGTGCCCGATGATGCTGAGGTGTTCCGCCACGGTGCTCTGCCGCACGTCGAGTTGGTGGGAGGCGGCATAACCGCGCAGGAGGCGCATGAGCTCGGTGCGCTCGGAGAGGGAGACGGAGTCGGTCATCACGGTGCGCATGGCTCCGGAGTCGAAGCACTCGAGGCTCTCGACGACGATCGAGTCGATGCCGCGGCGGCTGAGTTCGCTGGCGACGGCGAGACCGGACAACCCCGAACCGATGACCACCGTGCTCGTATGCTCTGCTGACGCGGGTAGCGCAGACGCAGAGCGGGCCGGGTCGAGCGGCAAGGAATCCACCGAGTTACCTCCACACGAAGCATTGGTCCCGTACGGCCCGGCGCCTCTTCCGGGCCGTACGGACTCTTGGCTGCGAACGGGTCAGCCAAGAGCACTACGCATAGGGGTATTCCGGCCATCAGGCCGGGCCCCCGCAACGGTTCATCGAAGCCTATATAACTTTTCAGACCGTGGATAGACCGATGCACAGGAGTGCGCTACAAATGGGGAACCGGCCGCTCCAGGCGGGAACAACACGCGACCGAGGGGAGATCTGCCGTGAGCAGCGAGCACGCAGAGGGATTGTCGCAGCACGGGATCGTGGTGGGCGTCGACGGCTCCGACCAGAGTACGTGTGCCCTGTTGTGGGCCGCGAGGGAGGCCGAACGGCGCGGGGCGCCGCTGTACGTCGTGACGGCGTACACCGTGCCCGTCTTCGCGGCCTCGAGCATGGATGCCGGCTATGCGACGGTCGACGACGACGTCATCAGGGAGAGCGCCCAGGCCGTCCTGAACGAGTCGCTGTCGCACCTCGAGGGCATCAGTGTCGATGTGCACCCCAGGATCGAGACGGGCGATGCAGCAGGTGTGCTGCTCGATCTGTCCGAGGAAGCCGAGTTGATGGTTGTCGGGTCGCGTGGTCGCGGCGGTTTCGTGGGCCGGCTGCTGGGCTCGGTCAGCAGCGCCTTGCCGGCGCATTCCAAGTGCCCGACGGCAGTCATCCCGGTGTGCACGGGCGCGCGCCTCGGGCATCCCGAGCTCGGTGGCAAGCCGGGCAGGGAGAGGCCGTCTGCGACGGTGGAACCTGTCGTGGTGGTCGGCGTGGACGGCTCGGAACAGGCCCGGATGGCGTCGCTCGCTGCAGCGGAGGAGGCGCGTTCGAGGGGACTGGCGCTCAGGGTCATCTGCTCCGTCGCCCCCTTCAACGGCTCGCTGGCGTGGGTGCCGGCACCTGTCGACCGTGAGGCGCTGCACGCCGATCTCGCCCTCCAGCTCGCGGCCGGCCGGGACTGGCTCAAGAGCCACTTCCCCGACGTCGACATCTGGGTGGACCTCGTGGACGGCCCTCCCGCGGAAGTCCTCATCGAGGCATCGGCGACATCCGAGCTGCTGGTCGTAGGAACCAGGGGCCGCGGAGGCTTCGCCGGGATGCTCATGGGTTCCACGAGCCAGGGCGTCCTGCACCATGCGCGAGGGCCGGTGCTCGTCGTACCGGACAAGCCGGATCCTCGGCTCGACGACCGGAAGTCCTTCGGCCCGATGATCGCTCCCGTGCGCTAGCCGAGTTCCCCGGGGCTCGTTGCACGTCGTCGGTCGCCGCCGAAGCCACTGTCAACCGGCCGGCCTCGCCGTCGCAGGTCAGACCCGCCCGGCCGACGGGTTCAAGGGACCCATGCCGCCCATGTGGGCGAGATCCGTGACGAGGATGCCCTGGCTGGGGTTGAGCGCGTTGACCACCTTGTTGCCGCCGATGTAGATCGCGACATGCCAGATGTCCGCTCCGCTGCCCCAGAACACCAGGTCTCCGGGCTGCATCTGCGACAGCGGCACATGTCTCACGGCGAAGTATTGCTGAGCTGCTGTGCGCGGCAGGGATACGCCGGCGGAGGCGAATGCCTGCTGGGTGAGGCCTGAGCAGTCGTAGCCGAGTGGGCCGTTGCCGCCCCACGCGTAGTAGTACGGACTGCCGGTCTTCGACAGCGCGTAGTTCATCGCCACCGCGCCGGCGCCGCTGCTCGAAGGAGGAGCGGGCGGTGCCGGGGCAGGCGGAGCCGGTGCGGGCGCAACGGGTGCTGCAGGAGCCACCGGCGCAGGTGGTGCGGGTGCCGGTGCTGCCGGAGGTGCGGGTGCTGGCGGGGCGGGCGTTACAACAGGCGCCGGTGCGGGTGGTGCCGGTGCCGGTGGTGCGGGTGCCGCCGGCCGTGCAGGGGCGGGAGCAACGGGGGCCGCCGGTGTCGACACCACTGGAGCGCCCGCCGTGGACCGGACCGGTGCGGGCGCGACTCTCGAGGGGGCTTGAAGCGACGCCGGGTCGCGGAGCGGCGGGGTGCTGGTGGAAGTGCCCTGGGGTGCGGCGGCTGATTCCGTCGCTGCAGCGGCGGATTCGGCGATCATGCGGGCGAGGTCGCGCTCCCGCTGGGCCTGTTCGAGGCCTGCTATGCGCTGGTCCTCGAGCTCTGCCGTGGTGTTCCTGAGTGTGGCGAGCTGGCCCACGAGAGTGGATCGCTCGGCCTGCTTCTCGCCGACGAGCTGTTCCGCGCTGCCCGCTGCCTCGCGGGCCTGCTCGCCGGCTGCCTGGGCTGCATCGGCGGCGTCCTGCGCCGCTTGCCGTGCTGCCGCGGCATCCTGGGTCAGGGAAGCCCACGCGTCGCGTGCCGCCTGGGCCTCGTCAAGCGTGCGCGTGCTACTGCTCGAGAGTCCGTACAGGGTCGAGGCGCGGTACATGACCTCGTCGGGATCGGTTCCGTCCAGCACGCTCTCGATACCGGGGTTCATTCCCCCGGACCGGTAGAGGTCGCCCGCGAGTCGGCCCACCTGCTCCTCGGCGGCATCGTGCTGACGCCCGGCGTCCGCAGCGCGCTGCTCGGCACGGTCCGCGGCAGCCCGGCGTTCGTCGAGGATGGCAAGGGCGTTGTTGTAGTCGTTCTGGGCCTTGAAGGCGGTGAGTTGCGCCTCCTGCAGCTGCTCGCCGGCCACCGCGATGATCCCCTCGATGTCCGCAACGAGTCCGGCTGCCGCGGCGGCGTCATCCTGGGCCCGCTTGATGTCGTCCGGCGACGGGAGCGCGACTCCGCCGGGATCGCTTGCGGGAGTCGCGAACGAAGGAGCAATCATGGTGCAGCCGATCAGCGCGACGGCGGCCAGGGTGGCGACACCGTGACGCAGGAGGTTGCCGGTGGTTCTCGATGACTGCACGTTCTGCCGCTCTTTCGCCCGGATCTGCCGTTGGTGGTTGACGCAACAGACCCGACAATAGAGCTCCCCTATTCACTTTGGCAACAGGAGTCACATCCGTATCGTAAACAACATCGGTGTCATTTCCGCCGATCCGGCGCGGCGTGTCGCCTCAACTCCATCCCAATTCGTGGAGCCTCTCGTCGTCGATGCCGAAGTGGTGGGCGACCTCGTGCACGACCGTCACCAGGATCTCCTCGACCAGTTCTTCCCGCGAGTCGCACAGGCGTGACAGGGGGCCGCGGAAGATGCTGATGCGGTCCGGCAGGGACCCTGCCTCCCACCACGAGTCCCGCTCCGTGAGGGGAGTCCCCTCGTAGAGACCCAGCAACTCGGAGTCTGCCGGTTCGCCGGGCGCGGGCTCGTACTCCTCCACGACGAAGATGGCCACGTTGTCCATCGCGCGGGCGAGATCGTCGGGGATCTTGTCGATGGCGTCGTTCACGGCGTCCTCGAACTCTTCACGGGTGATCTCGTACGGCACGCCCTGATCGTACCGACCGTCACCGTGTCCGCGGTGCGACGAGGGGTGCTTGCCGGGTAGTGACCGGTCGACGGACGGTCGCGGTGCCTGATTTTGTGTAATCGGCAAACTCGACCTATAGTTTTACAGGTCCACGACAGGGAATGATCGGCCGGAAGTGCTTGCCTTTCGGTAGGTCGCAGGAAACCCGAACTGTGGTCCAGGCCCCCATCGTCTAGCGGCCTAGGACACCGCCCTTTCACGGCGGCGGCACGGGTTCGAATCCCGTTGGGGGTACGCGGGAGATGCCCTCACGGGCGGTCAACCAGGACGGAAAGTGCTGGTAGGCTGGAACCTGCAAATCAGCAAGTGAAGTTAGCAAGGCCCTGTAGCGCAGTTGGTTAGCGCGCCGCCCTGTCACGGCGGAGGTCGCGGGTTCAAGTCCCGTCAGGGTCGCTCAGGCGGCTGGGTCCCCTCGGGGGCGCCGGTCGGGCTGGATACGGTGATCATCCGCAAGATGGTCGCAAGGCTCTGTAGCTCAGTTGGTAGAGCGTTCGACTGAAAATCGAAAGGTCACCGGATCGACGCCGGTCGGAGCCACCGCTGAAAACCCCGCAGTTCCCCTCGGAACGCGGGGTTTTTTCGTGTGCGTCCTGCGGTCCTTCCGATCGCCCCAGGTTGCCCGGGCGAACGATCTGGGATAGTAGTGGGCGCCTTGTGCGTTGAACCACCGGCACCGAATCGAGACGAAAGGGCACCCGTGAGACTCCTTCGTTCCGCAGTCGGACCCGGTGTCCTGACCGTGGTCCTCGGCGTGGCCCTGACCGGTTGCAGCCAGGGGTCGGCATCACCGGCCGACACGATGCTCACCATGCCCGCCAGCCCCTCGCCGCAGCCGTCCGCGCTGCCCACGCCATCCCTGGAGCCCGCGCCCCTGCAGTCCGAGGGCCCGCCGGCGGATGCGGCCACTCAGGGTCGGGTGTCCGGCGCATCGGACCACTGCGTCGTCGTGGCCGGTGGGGTCACGACGGCGATGCTCGCGCCGCTCGGCCTGCGCTCTCATCCCGATGCGAGCGAACTCGTCACCCTCCGGCAGCAGATACTGGACTTCCGGGACAAGGTGCCGGTCGATCTGCAGGATGAATTCGAGACGCTCGCTCACTCCGTGGAGGTGCCTCCCGAAGGTTCGGGGATCTTCGACGAGAAGGCCTTCCGGCACGCGATCGTCCCCGTGCAGGATTGGCTCGGACAGCATTGTGCCGGCTCCTGAAGCGCGGGCGACGACGGAGGCCCGGCCCTGCGGAAGCAAGCTCGTGTTCCCACTCGCGGTGGCGGCGCGGTGCCTTAGGCTGTCCACAAGCGAAAGGGGTCCGATCCGATGACCGAGCAATCCGCGGGGCGGCCATTCCCCGCTCTCCAGGACGTGCCGGGCGGGAGGACCCTCATTGGAGACCCCGCCGCGGTGAAGATCGCGGCGATCGCCGCGCGCGACGTGCCTGGCGTGTACTCCCTCGGAGCCGGCTCCGGACGGGCACTGGGAGCCATACGCGATGCCGTCGGCGCCAATGACCTCATCCACGGTGTGAAGGTGGAGGTGGGCCAGACCCAGCTCGCTGTCGACATCAGCCTCGTCGCGGAGTACGGCTACGCGCTCAATGCGCTGGCTGATGCGGTTCGCGTCGCCGTCTACGAAGCACTCACGGAACTGGTCGGGCTCCAGGTCATCGAGGTCAATGTCGAGATCCTCGACGTGCACCTGCCGCCGCCTGCGGAGCCGAGAACCGTCGAGCGAATCCGCACGACCGGCTCGACACAACTCAAGCAGCCTGCCGAGTGAACCGGCCATGAGTCCCACCACCACCGGTATGGCGGCCGGGGCCGTCCTCTCCTTCGCGGCCCTGATCTTCGGTTTCTGGGGTTTTCTGCTGACCCTCGTCCTGGTGCTCTGCGGCGCCGTCGTCGGACGCGTCATCGAGGGCAAGCTCGACCTCCGCGGGGTCCTCGACGCCCTCTCCGGACGCCGCTCGTCCTCGTGACCACGGAGTCCTTCCCGACCGGGCGCGCGTCTGTAGGAGGTGCCGTTCGTGGTTTCCGGAGCCATGCTCCCGTCGCCGGCCACAACCGGATCACCACCGAGGCCCTGACCAGCACCGCACGGGCCGTGGCCGCAGAGGTGCTGGGCGTGCCGCCGGCGCAGGTCAGGGCATCCCTGGCGGATGACCGCGGCCTGCTCGCGCTCGTTCTCTCCCTGCCCCTTCCCGTACCGTCGTTGACCCGCGTACTCGAGGAGCCCGGCATCGTCGCCTCTTTCGGGGGGCCTCTGCTGGCGCGCGTGGACGCGGCCAGGACGCCGATCCTCGAGCGGGTCCAGGCTCTGACCGGGGCGCGGCTGAGCCGAGTGGACGTCCGGATCATCGGCAGCACCGTCACGCGGGGCGCGAGGGTGCTGTGAGTCCTGACCAGCTCGACCGGTCGACACCGGAGACCACGTCCCGGTTCGTGCGCCGGGAACTCCACTCCTCCCGGGCGGTCGCCTCGGTCGTCACAGGCGTCCTGTTGATCTCGGGTTGCCTGCTCCTCCTGTTCGAAGCCGTGCTGAGAGCTGTGGGGGATGAACCGTTCCTGCTCGACGTGGAGGCCGCGGTGGTGCTGCTCGGACGGCTGCCGGACGGTATGCCACCCTCGCTGCTCGTTGCCGCTTCCCTCCTGTTGCTCGCCCTCGGCGCGGTGCTTGTCCTCCTCGCAGTCCTGCCCGGCAGGCGTGCGCGCTATGCGATCCCGAACGAGCGGGCAGCCGTGGTCGTCGACGCCGAGGTCGTGGCGTCATCGTTGGCCCGCCGTGCGCGGGTCGCGGCGGGAGTGGCGCCTGAGCAGGTCCTCGTGACGGTGGGACGGCGCACCGTCAGGGTCCAGGTCCGGCCGACGTCGGGTGTACCCGTCGACGCCGATGCCGTACGTGCGGCTGTCGCCGACGACCTCGGCCGGCTGGGCGTGGAGCCCGCCCCTCGTATCACCGTCCTGGTGGCGGACACGGGGGTGGTCGGCCAGTGAATACGACGCCGCGCCTGCTCAACCGCATCGTTCTCGCAGTCGTCGGGCTCATGACCCTCGCCCTGGGGGCCTCCGGCCTGCTCCTCCTGGCTCTGCCCTCCACCGCCTCCCGGTGGCGCGACGTCGCACCACGGATCGGTGACGCGATCGACGGCCTCCGCACCGGTACCACCCTCGGGGAGCAGCGGGACACCATGCTCTGGACGTCCCTCGCGGCGGTCCTGCTGCTCCTGATCGTCCTCCTCGTCCTGTGGATCGTGGCTCAGGGCAAGGGGCGAACGGGAGTCTTCGCTGCCGTCGGCCGCAGTGGACGGCCGGGGCAGCGGACCGGCGTCGACGAGGCCACACCTGGATCGGTGACGATTACCGCCGCCGCCGCGGAACAGGCACTGAAGGCGGCGCTGCTCGAACGCTCCGATCTGGCGGGCGCCTCCGTCAGCACCTGGGAGGTGCAGGATGTTCCCGGCCTCCGTGTGCGGGTGTACCCGCGGAAGGGTGTGCCCCCCTATGCGGTGGCCGCCGAGGTCTCCCGCCTCGTCGAAGCGCTCGATACGGTCACCGGTTACCGGACGCCCGTGCTGATCAGCATCAGCTCGGGGGCTCGCGCACGTCTGACCCGCGCGGAACGGGTCAGCTGACCCGCAGTACGGTCACGAATCGGCATCAAAAGCGGGCTGGGCACAGGTCGTCTTGTGCCTGCCGATGTAAGCGCTTACTGTTGCTAGACCAATTCAGTGAGGCGGCGCATTCCTGGGTAGGGCGGCAACTCGCCATGACCCCTTTGAACGCGTACGCAAGACAAAGGAGTCTGTTTCAATGGCGAACATTCGCTCACGGAAGTTAGCGCTGCCCGCTGCAGCACTCAGTATTTCCCTTCTCGCTCTCGCCGGCTGTGGTTCGGAAGGATCGAACAGTGCGGGAGGTTCGGGAGACGCGGATTGCTCGGCCTACGAGTCCTACGGGACGTTCGAGGACACCGAGGTCAGCGTCTACTCGACCATCGTCGACGTCGAAGCCGAGCTCCTCGAGAACTCCTGGGCCGACTTCTCCGAGTGCACCGGCGTGGAGGTGGCCTACGAGGGTTCCAAGGAATTCGAGACGCAGATCGGCGTGCGTGCCAAGGGTGGCACCGCGCCCGACCTCGCCATCTTCCCGCAGCCCGGCCTGCTGGCGGCCCAGGCTCCGAACCTCAAGCCTGCTCCGCAGGCCGTGTCCGACCTCGTCGACGAGGGCTGGTCCGCGGACTGGAAGGAGTACGGCACGGTGGACGGCACCTTCTACGCAGCCCCCATGCTCGCGAACATCAAGGGCTATGTCTGGTACGTCCCGGCGACCTTCGAGGAGAAGGGCTGGGAAGTCCCGACCACCTGGGACGAGATGATGGCACTGACCGAGAAGATCGCCAGTGAGGAAGAGGACCTGAAGCCCTGGTGCGCAGGCTTCGAATCCGGTGAGGCAACCGGATGGCCGGGTACCGACTGGGTCGAGGACGCGGTGCTCCGCGAGCACGGCCCCGAGGTGTACGACCAGTGGGTCAGCCACGAGATCCCGTTCAATGATCCCCAGATCGTCGAGTCGTTCGACCGCGTCGGGGAGATCCTGAAAAACGACGATTATGTCAACGGCGGCTTCGGTGATTCCCGCTCCATCCTGTCGACGGCCTTCGCCGAGGCCGGCCAGCCCGTCCTCGACGGCCAATGCGCCATGCACCACCAGGCCTCCTTCCAGGCCGCCAACTGGCCCGAAGGAACCAACGTCGCGGAGGACGGCGACGTCTGGGCGTTCATGACGCCGCCCATCGATGAGTCCCAGGGCACGGCCATCACCGGTGGTGGTGAGCTGATCGGCGCCTACACGGACCGCCCGGAGGTGCAGGCACTGCAGACGTACCTCGCAAGCGCCGAGTTCGCGAACGCCCGCGTAGAGCAGGGCGGTGCCATCAGCGCCAACAAGGGGCTGGACCCGGAACTCGCAGGATCGGACCTCGACCGCCAGTCGATCGAACTGCTGCAGGACCCGGAGACCGTCTTCCGCTTCGACGGCTCGGACCTCATGCCGGGCGCCGTCGGTGCGAACTCCTTCTGGAGCGGCATCGTGAACTGGATCAACGGTTCATCGAGCGAGGAAGTCACGCAGACCGTCGAGGACAGCTGGCCCTCCTCCTAGGCAGGTAGCGGCAGACGCCCCGGCATCGCGTCCGGGGCGCCTGCTTCGACAGGGCTCGGCGTCGCCCACGCTCGACGTGCAGAGCCCTGCCGTCCCATTACTTTCAGCAAGCGCACCAAGGAGGCTGGGCTGTGGAAGATTTCGCTGACAAAGGTTTACAGGTGGTGATCGGACTCGCGATCTTCGCCGCAATCATCGGGCTGATCATGCTGGTGGTGGATCGGGCGCCCAAGTCCGGCCGCGAGAAGGTGCAGGTCGCGGGCTTCCTCGCACCGGCCCTGATCCTCCTGGCCGTGGGCCTGGTGTTCCCGGCCCTCCAGACGTCCTACCTCTCCCTGACGAACGGCAACGGGGACTTCGTGGGGCTCGACAACTTCGTGTGGATGTTCACGCAGCCCGAAGCGCTGGTGACGCTGAGGAACACCCTGATCTGGGTGGTCCTCGTCCCACTGCTGGCGTCCTCGATCGGCCTGGCCTACGCGGTGTTCATCGACCGCGCGCGGGGCGAGAAGGCGCTCAAGGCCCTGGTTTTCATGCCGATGGCCATCTCGTTCGTGGGTGCCGGTGTGATCTGGCGCTTCGTCTACGCCTACAAGGGACCGGAGCAGGATCAGATCGGTCTGCTCAACCAGGTGCTCGTGTGGTTCGGGCAGGAGCCCAAGCAGTTCCTGCTCGACGCCCCGGAGAACACGTTCTTCCTGATCGCCGTGATGATCTGGATCCAGACCGGCTTCGCGATGGTCGTGCTCTCCGCCGCGATCAAGGGCATTCCGACGGAGATCGTCGAGGCTGCCAGGCTCGACGGCGCCAGCGCGTGGCAGCAGTTCCGCAACGTCACCATCCCCACGATCCGGGGTTCCCTGATCGTGGTCGTCACGACGATCACGATCGGCACGCTGAAGGTCTTCGATATCGTCCGCACGATGACGGCAGGCCAGTACGAGACCTCCGTGGTCGCCAATGAGATGTATACCCAGGCGTTCCGGGCGGGTGAGCCCGGCAGGGGCGCCGCACTGGCCCTGGTCCTGTTCCTGATGGTGCTGCCCGTGGTGGTCTACAACGCCCGGCTGCTCCGCAAGCAGAAGGAAATCCGATGAGCACTGTGCCCCTGGACAACCAGAAGGAGCTGCTGCGCGACGTCGACGATGACGCCTCGCAGGGAGACCCCACGATACAGACTCGTGTCCGGCAGCGGCTGACGTCCCGCGGGGCGACCGCCGCGGCCATCATCATCGCCGTGATCTGGACGGTGCCCACGTTCGGGCTGCTGGTGTCCTCGTTCCGACCCGAGGACAACATCAAGGGAAATGGCTGGTGGAACGTCTTCACCGATCGCCAGTTCACGCTGGAGAACTACGCCGATGTGCTCAGTCCGGGAGGCAGCCAGTCTCCCAACCTGCTCTCCTACTTCGTGAACTCGCTCGCCATCGTGATTCCCGGAACCATCTTCACGCTGGTCCTCGGGTCGATGGCGGCCTACATGTTCGCCTGGGGGCGTTTCCGGGGCAAGGACAGCCTCTTCATCTTCGTGTTCGCACTGCAGATCGTGCCGCTCCAGATGGCGCTGATCCCGCTGCTCCAGTTGTTCACGCAGGTGCTGAAGTTCGGTGACTTCCAGGTGCTGCCGAGCGGCACGTATGCTCAGCTCTGGGTGGCGCACACGATCTTCGGACTGCCCCTGGCCATCTTCCTCCTGCACAACTTCATCGCCGAGATCCCGGGCGAGGTCATCGAGGCGGCGCGCGTGGACGGTGCCGGCCACAGCACGATCTTCTGGCGGATCATCGTCCCGCTCGCCACCCCGGCGCTGGCGTCCTTCGGGATCTTCCAGTTCCTGTGGCTCTGGAACGATCTGCTCGTTGCCCTGGTGTTCTCCGGCGGCGGGGCCGACGTCGCGCCGATCACGCAGCGACTCGCGGAGATCCAGGGTTCGCGTGGCGGGGAGTGGCAGCGACTCACGGCGGGCGCCTTCGTGTCCATCATCGTTCCGCTGGCGGTGTTCTTCGGGCTCCAGCGCTACTTCGTCCGGGGACTGCTGGCCGGTGGCCTGAAGGGCTGAGTGCATGACCAGCATCGACGACGTCGCGGCCTCGCTGGGCGTGTCCACGGCCACCGTCTCCCGCGCACTGCGCGGGCTGCCCGGTGTCGCCGAGGACACGCGCGCGCGGGTGAGGTCGACGGCGAAGAGACTGGGGTACGTTCCGTCGTCGGCGGCGTCCGGACTCGCTTCCGGACGCACCATGGCAATGGGAGTCCTCGTCCCGGTCATCGACCGCTGGTACTTCTCGGCAGTCCTCGAGGGGGTGGACCGCCGGTTGCGTGCGGCCGGCTACGATCTCATCCTGTTCAGCCTCGGCGGCGCCGGCGCCAACCGGGATCGGGTGTTCCATCGGTCCATCCTGCGCAAGCGGATCGACGCGTTGCTCGTGATGTGCATGCACCTGACGTCCGAGGAGCGTAAGGCGGTCCAGCAGCTCGAATACCCGAGCATCGTGATCGGCGGAGCCCTCGAGGGCGTACGCCACGTCGGGATCGACGACGCGCGCGCCGCGCGGGACGCGGTCGAACACCTGATCGGTCTCGGCCACACCCGGATCGCCCACATGCGCGGCGGGGGGTCCTTCGACATCGACTTCGAGGTGCCTCGCCTTCGCGAGCAGTCCTTCCGGCGGACACTGGCGGATCATGGGCTGACGGCGCGGGAGGACTGGTCGCCGTCGGGGGACTTTCGCTTCGCGACATCACGCGCGTCCGCGGCGGCGCTCCTGGCCGACCCCGACGATCGACCGACGGCGGTGTTCTGCTCGTCGGACGAGATGGCGTTCGGAGTGCTGAAGGCCGCAGCGGACCTCGGTATCGATGTCCCTGGGGAGCTGTCGGTCATCGGCATCGACGACCACGAGTTCGCCGAGCCGATGGGCCTGACCACCATCCATCAGGACCCCGCGGACCAGGGCGCGTTCGCGGCGGACATCCTGCTCGGCGAGCTGCTGCGGAACGAGTCTCCCGACTATCCGCCGTCGCGCCCCCACTCACTGGTCGAGCGGACGACGACCGGGCCCGTCAGGGCGGGCTAGGAGGCCCTGGCGAGCTGCCGGATCGGGATCCAGCGTGACGCCAGGCGCCGGTAGGACGCCGCGGCGCCCATCATGTCCGCTTCGGCGAGGCTCTCGATACCCAGGCGCACGTCCATCGGGGAATCGTCGGGGAAGACGCGGTCGGCCACCGAGCCGTAGTCGACCTCGACGACGGCGTCGCGGCGGAAGACCTCGAGCCACTCGACGATCTCCGTGAGTTCGTCGAGCAGATCCATCTCCGGCGCTCCGATGGCCAGCTGCGCCACCGACCGCCTTCCGCGGTCGATGCAGTCCCCGATCCTCGCCGTGACCCGGACCGTGCTGACGCGCCCGTCATCCTCGATCACCTCCGTGAGGTCGTCCTCGTGGATCAGGGCGAACCAGGCGAACGGCACGCCCCACGTCGCCGACCGCGTATGCAGCTTCGCGACCGAGTCGGCGAAGGTGTCCGGGTCCAGTCTCGCCTGGTGCGCCTCCCTGGCAACCTCGGGTACGAGGACGTCGATGAGTGGCCCGCGCAGGCTCTGGTCGAGGGACTCCGCTGCGAGGGTGCTGCGCACGGCGAGCTGGTTGGGGCAGTAGTAGGGCGCCGTCGTGCCGTTCTGGCCGGGGAAGTGGGTGACCCGCACGAGATCGGGTTCGTGGTGTGGGAACGGATCCGATACCGTGCGCATGATGCGCCGCAGCGACTGCTCGTGCTCGATCGCCTCGGTGAGCTCACGCTCACGTGCCCGCTGCTCGAGGATGGCGAGCTGCTGCGCATCCGAGAAGGCGTCGAGGGGCTCGTAGACGCGGAGGTAGGAGACGTAGGGGAACGGTCGGGCGCCGCCGCCCATCCGGCTCACGGCCCGCTGAGTTCCACGACGACGGGTGCGTGGTCCGAGGCGCCCTTGCCCTTGCGTTCCTCGCGGTCCACGAAGGCGTCGGTCACGCGCGCAGCGAGGGCGGGGGAGCCGAGGACGAAGTCGATGCGCATGCCCTCCTTCTTCGGGAACCTCAGCTGCTTGTAGTCCCAGTAGGTGTAGAGGCCGGGCCCGGGCGTGTAGGGGCGCGCGAGGTCAGCGAAGCCGGAGTCGAGGAAGGACTGGAAAGCGGCGCGCTCGGGAGGGCTCACATGGGTGTAACCGCCGTTGACGAACAGCTCGATGTCCCAGACGTCCTCGTCCTGCGGTGCGATGTTCCAGTCGCCCATGAGGGCGATCTGGGCCTCCGGGTCCTCGGTGATCCAGCGCTGCGCATGCCCGCGAAGGGTGTCGAGCCACTCGATCTTGTAGGGCATGTGGGGGTCGTCGAGGGATCGCCCGTTCGGCACGTACAGGCTCCACACACGGACACCCCCGCAGGTCGCCGCGATGGCCCGGGCCTCCTGCACGGCTTCGGTCCCCGGCTTGCCGAACGTCGGCTGGTCGGGGAAGGTGCGCTGGACGTCGTCGAGCCCGACGCGCGACGCGATGGCAACGCCGTTCCACTGGCTCAGCCCGAAGTGCGCCACCTCGAAACCGCTGTTCTCGAACAACTCCCAGGGGAAGTTGTCGTCCTTGCACTTGGTCTCCTGGATGGCCAGGACGTCGACGTCGGACCTGTTGAGCCAGGCTTCGACGCGGTCGGCGCGGGCACGGAGGGAATTGACGTTCCAGGTGGCGATCTTCACGGACCCTACGTTACCAACGGCGGTGTTTACTCCCGCCACCACGAATCGAAGACGGTGACCGGCACCGTTCGCTTGTGACGTGTGATCCAGTAGCGGTGCTCGATGGATTTCGCGGCGTCGGGTTCCACTTCCCGCCCCTCGAGGTAGTCGTCGATCTGCTCGTAGGTGAGGCCCAGCTCCTGCTCGTCGGACTGGCCGGGGCGTTCGTCGAGGAGGTCCGCCGTGGGGATCTTGTTGTAGAGGGCGGGAGGCGCGCCGAGCTCCTTGAGCAGTGCCCGGTTCTGGCGCTTGTTCAGGCCGAAGAGCGGGAGGATGTCCGCTCCGCCATCGCCGAACTTCGTGAAGAAGCCCGTCACCGACTCGGCGCCGTGATCCGTCCCGATCACGAGCAGGTTGTGTTGCCCGGCCACAGCGTACTGGGCGACCATGCGGGCACGGGCCTTCGTGTTGCCCTTGGTGAAGTCCGAGATGTGCTCGCCGGTCGTCTCCGCGTACTCCTGCTGGAATCCGTCAACGGCCGGAGCGACGTTGAAGACCTTCGACGTGCGGGGCTCGATGAACGCGAGGGCCGCCTGCGCGTCGTCCTCGTCCTTCTGCACGTTGTAAGGCAGGCGCATAGCGATGAAGTCGGCGTCGACCCCCTCGGCGCGCAGTTCGTCGACAGCGAGCTGCGCGAGCTTCCCGGCCAGGGTCGAATCGAGTCCGCCACTGATGCCCAGCACGAAGCCGCGCGTTCCAGTGGACCTGACGTAGTCCTTCAGGAAGGCGACCCGGGCGTGCACCTCCGCCGCTGGGTCGATGGTCGGCTTGACGCCCATTTCCTCGATGATCTGTGCCTGGAGTTCACGCATTCCCCTAGGCTACTCCGACTCGATTTCAGCAGGGTTACACGCGGCGGCTCCGTCATCACGTCGCTCAGCGCAGATGACCCCGGCACCGATCGATCGCTGCGAGAGCATCAGGCGGGTACGGGGTCGCTGTCACTCGGATACCGCAGCCCCATCTGGCGGCGCGCCTCATCCAGGAGTTCCATCATGCGGACGGACTCCGAGGGTGTCATGAAAGGGCTCTCGGTCAGTCCTTCCTGCAGGCAGCGCGTCACCTCACGCAGTTCGTAGCTGAAACCGTTGCCGAAGACCTCGAACCGTTCCGTGCGCAGCGTGCCCTGCCTGGGTTGGATCACGAGCTCGCCCGGATTGAACAGGGGACCGGACGAACGCAGCCAACCGTCGGTGCCGCTGATCGTGACCACGCTCGGGCAATGGGCGCCGATCGAGGTGGTGAGCTGCGCATGAGCACCACTGGAGTAGGAGAGGGTCAGGGCATTCTGCAGGTCGATGCCCTCAGGGGTGAGGAGCCCCTGCGCGGACACGCTGCTGGGCTTTCCCAGAGCTGCGAGCGCCCAGGTCAGCGGATAGACCGCGAGGTTTAGGAGGGCTCCGCCGCCGGCCGCCGGGTCCCAGGTCCGCGACGCGGGATCGAAGGGCGGCGCGAATCCGAGGTCCGCCTGCAGCCACCGCGGCTGTCCGATCTCGCCCGACCGCAGAATCGTGGAGGCCCTGCGGAAGCTCGGCAGGAAGCGCGTCCAGACAGCCTCCATGAGGAACAGGCCGCGCTCCGCAGCGAGGACGGCAAGTTCCGCGGCCTGCCCGGCGTCCATGGCGAGCGGCTTCTCGCACAGCACGTGCTTCCCTGCGGCGAGCGCGGCCAGCGCGACGGCATGGTGCTGCGCGTGCGGCGTCGCGATGTAGACGACGTCGACGGCGGGATCGGCGAGCAGCCGTTCGTAGCCGGTGCTGCCCTCGCCATCGAAGTACGCGGAAGCAAAACCGAAGCGCAGCCCGAAGGCACGGGCGGACGCCTCGGTACGGGAGCTGACGGCCTGCAGGACGGCGTCGTCGAGCAGCGCGAGATCGTGCACCACGCGGGCGGCGATCGACCCCGTCGCGACGACGCCCCAGCGGATGGGGCGGCCGGTCGCGGTGGAAGGTGCGATGGTGCTGACGGGAGCTGGAAGCATCGGTGGTGTCTTTCGGGCAAGATGGCGGTGCGTGGCTGCGGGCGCCACCTGGCCCTTGCTGAAGAGGACGGCATCGATCGGAGTGCCACGATCCAGGAGGGAGTGCATGGCGCCTGCACCGGATGGCGGGGGTGGACTCCCGGACCACCCCCGCCTCGTGCCGTTACTGGCTGAAGGCTGCGTCGAAGGACGTGTCCGACGGTGCGAAGTCGAAGCGCTTCAGGAAGGCGAGGGCCTCAGGCGCTCCCTGCAGGCGGTCCATGCCGGCGTCCTCCCACTCCACGGAGATGGGACCGGTGTAGTCGATGGCAGTCAACGCGCGGAAACTGTCCTCCCAGGGAACGTCCCCCCGACCTGTGGAGACGAAATCCCAGCCCCGGCGCGGGTCGCCCCAGGCGAGGTGTGAGGACAGGATGCCGTTACGGCCTCCACCCATGCGCATCTTCGTGTCCTTGCAGTCCACGTGGTAGATGCGGTCCTTGAAATCGGAGATGAAGGCGACAGGGTCGATCTGCTGCCACATGAAGTGGCTCGGGTCCCAGTTGAGGCCGAAGGCGGGGCGGTGCCCGATGGCCTCGAGGGTGCGCTGCGTGGACCAGTAGTCGTAGGCGATCTCGGACGGGTGGACCTCGTGGGCGAAGCGGACACCGCACTCGTCGAAGACATCGAGAATCGGGTTCCAGCGGTCCGCGAAGTCCTGGTAGCCCGCGTCGATCGTCTCGGCAGGCACGGGCGGGAACATGGCGACGTACTGCCAGATCGAGGAGCCGGTGAAACCCACCACCGTATCGACGCCCAGCTTCTGCGCGAGCCGCGCTGTCAGCTTCATCTCCTCAGCAGCCCGCTGACGCACACCTTCCGGGTCGCCGTCACCCCAGACCTTCGGACCGACGATCGCCTGGTGGCGGAAGTCGATCGGATTGTCGCAGACGGCCTGACCCTTCAGGTGGTTGGAGATCGCCCAGACTTCGAGCCCGTTGCGCTCGAGGATGTCCAGCCGGTTCTGGATATAGTCGTCGTCCTCCCACCGCCAGGCATCGAGGTGATCGCCGGACACGGCGATCTCCAGTCCGTCGTACCCCCACTGTCCGGCGAGTTCCGCGACCTTCTCGAAGGGCAGGTCGGCCCACTGGCCGGTGAACAGGGTGAAGTTGCGTGTCATGCGGGCTCCTTGAAGTGGTGGGGACTACTGGTGGGCGTGGGCGGCCGAACCGACCTGGACCACGGCGCTCTTCGCCGCAGCGCTCTCCTCGACGGCGGCGAGAACGCGCTGGATCTGAAGACCGGCCTCGAACGAGGGCTGGGGCTGCTCGCCCGTGCGGATCGACGTGAGGAAGTCGCGCAGCTGGTGCGTGAAGGTGTGTTCCCAGCCGATGATGTGGCCCTGTGGCCACCAGGCTTCCAGGTAGGGGTGCTCCGGCTCCGTGACGAGGATCCGGCGGAAGCCCTGCTCCGTCTCGGGTCCGGTAGCCTCCATGAACCACAGCTCGTTGAGGTTCTCGAGATCGAAGCGCAGCGCGCCGCGTTCGCCGAAGACCTCGATGCGCAGCCCGTTCTTCACACCCGTCGCCACGCGGGAGACCTCGACCGTCGCGACGGCGCCGCCGGAGAGTTCGGCAGTGATCCAGGCGGCGTCGTCCACCGTCACGGGTTCCGGCCCGTCCGGGCCCGGCCGCTCAGCGACGAAGGTACGCAACCGCCCGGAAACCTCGGAGATCTCCTCGCCCGTCAGGAACTGCACCTGGTCGAGGGCGTGGGAGGCGATGTCACCGAGTGCCCCCGATCCCGCGGTCTCCTTGCGGAGGCGCCACGTCATCGGCGACTCCGAGTCCACGAGCCAGTCCTGCAGGTAGGCCACGCGCAGCTGGCGGATCGCACCGAGGCGCCCCTCGGCGATCAGGTTCCGTGCGTGGGCCAGGGCGGGCACGCGCCGATAGTTGAACCCGACCATCGACTGGACGCCGTGGGTCCGCGCCTCCTGCGCGGTGGCGACCATCTCGGTGCTCTCGGCGATCGTGTTCGCCAGCGGCTTCTCCACGAGGACGTGCTTGCCGGCTTTCAGCGCCTCGATGGCGATCTCGGCATGCAGGTACCCCGGCGTGCAGATGTCGACGATGTCGACGTCGTCACGGTTGATCACGTCGCGCCAGTCCGTCGCGGATTCCTCCCACCCGTAGCGGGCGGCCGCTTCAGCGGTCCTTTCGGCATCGCGGCCCACGACGACGCGGCGGGCGACCGGCGGGACGTCGAAGTGGCTGCCGACCGTGCGCCACGCTGCCGAGTGCGCCTTGCCCATAAAGGCGTAGCCGATCATGGCGACAGCGAGGGGCTTCGATGCGGGACCGTCCGGTACCTGACCGGAAAGTGGGGATGTCATGGTGTTCTCCAGATGTAGGGGTGGAAGCGCGATCGGTGAGGTGGCTACTTCACGGACCCGGCGGACAATCCCGCGACGAGGTGCCGTTGAACCAGCATGAAGCCGATCAGCACGGGAAGGGAAACGACGACCGATGCGGCCATCAGCTGGTTCCAGTACACGTCCGTCTGGTTCGCGTACGCCTGCAGCCCGATCGCGAGCGTACGGGTGTCGTTGTTCGTGAGCACCGAGGCGAAGAGCACCTCACCCCAGGCTGTGATGAACGAATAGACGGCGACCGCGATGATGCCCGGCTTCGCGACGGGGATGACCACGCGGATGAACGCTCCGGCGCGGCTCGTGCCGTCGATCATGGCCGCTTCCTCGAGTTCGCGGGGGATGGAAGCGAAGTAGCCCGCGAGCATCCAGATCGCGAAGGGCAGGGTGAAGGTCAGGTAGGTGATCACCAGCCCCGTATAGGACCCGTTCAGCTGCAGGCCGACGGTCCGCTGGATCTGGGTGAAGATCAGGAAGAGCGGCAGGAGGAAGAGGATGCCCGGGAACATCTGGGTGGACAGGACCACGAGGCTGAACGAGCGCTGTCCGCGGAAGTTGAGCCGGGCCACCGCGTAGGCGGCCATGATCGCGATGATGACGGAGAAGACCGTGGCCAGCGTCGTGACGATCAGGCTGTTCTTGAAATAGTGCGCCAGGGGAACCGTCCGCCAGATCTCGAGGTACGGCTCGATGGTGACGGTGGACGGCACCCAGGTGAAGAGACCGCGCACGTCGGCGAGCGGTTTGAAGCTCGTCACCAACACCACATACAGCGGAAGCGCGACGAGGATGAACAGGAAGGTCAATCCGATACGGCGGAACCAGCGGAAACCGGGTGTCTCAATCAATGTCTTTACCCTTCGGAAGGACCATGCGCACGTAGACCACGGAGGCGATGAACAGGAGGATGAGCAGCAGCACACTCATGGCGCCGCCCAGGCCGAAGTTCCAGTTGGAGAAGGAGTGCTGGTAGATCAGCGGTGAGACCAGGCGCGCGGACTCCGGTGGCGCGGCGCCGAAGAGGACGAACGGCACGTTGAACTGGTTGAAGATCCACAGGCTCATGACGAGCAGGAGGACGCCGTTGGCCGGGCGGATCATGGGAAGCGTGATGAGCACGAACTGCTTCCAGAGGGAAGCGCCGTCGATCGCGGCAGCCTCGTAGACGTCCTTCGGGATGTTCTGCAGTGCAGCAAGGAGCATGAGGAAGGCGAACGGCCACATCTGCCACGCGGTCACGATGACGGTGACCCAGAAGGCGTTGCCACCGAGCAGCCAGAACGGCCGCTCGTCGAGGAGCCCGAGATCGTCGACGAGGATCTTGTTGATGGCGCCGTCGCGCTGGCTGAACATGAACGCCCAGGCGATGGTGGCCACGTAGCTCGGCAAAGCGTAGGGGATGAGGAAGAACGTCCGCAGGAAGCCGTTCCCGCGGAAGGAACTGTGCAGCAGGACGGCGGCCATGATGCCGAGGACCCAGACGATGGCAAGCACGATCACGGTGAACACGAGGGTGCGGCCGAAGCTCGCGAGGAACTCCCCGCCGATGGGGCCGTTGGGGTCGAGTCCGGCAACGAAGTTGTCGAAGCCGACGAACGGTGCCCGCAACCAGTTGCGGATGTTGAGCTGGGTCAGGCCGAGGAAGGCGATCCACACGCCGAGGATCATCGGGACGATGTGGATCAGGAGCTCCATGATGACTGCTGGAGCGATCAGGATGTAGGCGAACGGGGACTTTCGTTTGCGCCGGGCGGCAGGTGCCGGGCCCTGCGGCGTACCCGGCTCACTGCCGGCTGCTGGTGGCTTCTCGACCAGTTGTGACATGGATGCTCCTCGGACTGAGCGGGTCAGGGGCAGGTGCCCGGACGCTGCCGGGCACCTGCCTCGGGGGAGTTACTGGGCGGCTGCCATCTGGCTGTTGGCGTCTTCGAGCGCCTTTCGGATGTCGTCCTCCGTGACCGTACCGGTGGCCGCCTGGGCGAAGAGGTTCTTCATCGCCGTACCCACGAGGGTCTCCATCTGGCCCTCCTGGCTGATGAGCGGCATCGGCTTTGCGTTGTTCTCGAGGATCTCCTGCTTGAGCTTGATCTCCTCCGACTGGAAGGCTTCGTCCTCGTAGGCCGCGGTGAGCACGGGGAGTGCGGTGAAGGCCTTGTTCAGGTAGACCTGCTCCTCGTCGCTCGTCAGGTGCGCGGCGAGCTTCAGGGCGCCTTCCTCGTTGTCGGTCTCGTTGAAGATGCTCAGGTTGATGCCGGCCACGTGGCTCATGGTCGCCTCGTCTCCCGTGGCATCCGGGTTGGTCAGCGGAACCGGCGCTGCGGCGAAGTTCTCGAAACCGCGGGCATTGAGGGTCTTGGCCGGCGCCTGGTCGAAGAACATCGCGGCATTCCCGGCCGCGAAGTCCTCGACCATCTGGCTGCCGCCCGTGAACTCGGCGTTCGACGGCGACACGACCTTGTCGGTGGCCATGAGGTCGATCCACTGCTTGACGCCGGCAACCTGCTCGTCGCTCGCGAAGGTGGGCTCCCCGTTCTCGTCGAAGAGCGACCCGCCCGCCTGCAGGCCGCGGACGAACGCCTGGTGCGCGTTGTTCGAGATGGAACTGCCCGCCAGGGACACGCCCCACTGGTCGATCTGGCCGTCGCCGTCCGTGTCGATCGTCAGCTTCTTCGCGGTGTCGACGAACTCGTCCCACGTCTCGGGGGGAGCCTCGATACCGGCCGCCGCGAACATCTCCGTGTTGTAGTAGAGCGAGTAGCTGAGGCCGTACAGGGGGATCGACGTGGGTGTCTCCCCTTCGGCACCGCCCGTCGACCAGCTGCTCTGGATGAAACGGTCCTGGCCTCCGACCGCTTCGAGGGCCTCGCCCTCGAACGGCAGGAAGGCGCCGGTCTCCTGGAGGGTCGTCGCCCAGGTGTTGCCGATGTTCAGGACATCCGGCCCCTCACCACTACTGACCGCAGTGAGGATGCGGTTGTAGAGGTCGGTCCACGGGATGACCTCGAGCTCCACCTCGATGCCGGTCTCTTCGGTGAAGCGGGCGAGGGACTCCTCCAGGACCTTGCGGTCGTCCTCGACCGTGGTGCCCTGGTTGGAGGCCCAATAGGTCAGGGTGTCGCCCGATGTCGCTTCCCCGGATGCGGAGCCGCAGGCGGCGAGGCTGGACATCCCCAGTCCCAGTACAGCGAAGGTCGAAAGGGCCTTGACGGGTATTTTCACGGTTCATCTCTCCTTTGAGTAACTGCGATCAAGCCGGTCCGGGCCCTCGCGGTTGCATGCTGCGAGTGGTGCAGGAAGCCTGCGGGAGAGGCCCAGTGTGAGCTGGTTCACCCAAGCTATGACGACTTATGTCGATCGTCAATCAAAAGACGTCGTGGTTTCGACACCTTGGGTGTCGACTGCGACGGCAAGTCCGGCGTTCGAGCGAGAAAGGCACCCGGTTCTGCTGGCGCCCGTGCTTTACTGACAAGATGCTGAACGTTCATGCGGCCGCCGGTCCCGACGGCGGATCGTCCCCCCGACCCGGACAATCGGCCGGACCCGGGGTCAGCGACATCTTCGCGCTTCTCCGCGACGGTCAGCCCCGGACCAGGGCAGAACTCGCCGAGGTGTCCGGCCTCGCCAGGTCCACCGTCGCGGCACGGATCGACGCCCTCATGGCGCTCGGGCTCGTGGCACCGTACGGCGGTGCTGCGTCCACGGGAGGGCGCCGGCCCTCACTCTTCGCTCTCAACCCGGCGGCCCGCGTCGTGGTCGGCGCGGATTTCGGCGCGACCCACGCGCTGGTCAGCCTCACCGATCTCAGCGGTACCGAACTCGCCGTCGAACGCGAGGCGCTCTCGATCGCAGCGGGTCCGGACGACGTCGTCGCCTGGCTTGCCGGTGCCGTTCGCCGGCTCCTCGCGGCAGCGGACCGCCGCCCGGAGGATCTGGCCGCCATCGGGATCGGACTGCCCGGACCCGTAGAGCATGAGACCGGCCGCCCGATCAATCCGCCGATCATGCCGGGCTGGGACCGGGTCGATGTCCCCGCGCTCGTCCAGCGCCACATCGACGTCCCCGTGCTCGTGGACAACGACGTCAACATCATGGCCCTCGGCGAGCGCACCGCGAACTGGCCGGATGTCGACGACCTCATGTTCGTGAAGGTGGCCACCGGCATCGGAGCGGGGCTGATCTCCGGCGGCGTCCTGCAGCGGGGAGCCCAGGGAACCGCGGGTGACCTCGGTCATGTCCGGGTGCCGCGCGGAGGAGAGGCGAACTGCCGGTGCGGTAACACGGGCTGCCTCGAGGCCCTCGCCGGTGGGCCGGCGCTTGCTGCAGCACTCAACCGCCTCACGGGCGGGACCCTCGAGGGCAGTAGTGACGTCATCGCCCTCGTCCGCTCGGGTGACCTCTCCGCCATTCAGGTCCTCCGCCAGGCCGGCCGGGACATCGGGGACGTCATAGCGATGTGCGTGAACCTGATCAACCCCTCCGTCGTCGTGATCGGCGGCAGCCTCGCCCAGGCAGGAGAGCACCTGCTCGCGGGGATCCGCGAAGTCGTCTACACCCGGTCGCTGCCGCTGGCCACCGAGCACCTGCGGATCGTGCCGTCCGTCTCGGGTGAGCGTGCCGGTGTCGCGGGGGCTTCCGCCATGGCCGTCGCCCATGTTCTGTCCCCGGAGGCGATCGACGCCGCCAGCGCGCGCCTGGCCGGGTGACGCCCGCGGCTCCTCCGCGCGGGACGGTGCCGGGGCGCCCCCGCCCTCTCGATAGACTGGCGGCATGACCGTCGAGACCTCCACGCAGACCACAGACCGTTCCCGGCTCCTCGAGCTCATCAAGGAACTAGCGGTGGTGCACGAGCGGGTCACGCTCTCCAGCGGCGTGGAGGCGGACTACTACATCGACCTGCGCCGCATCACGCTGCACCACGAGGCCTCCGTCCTCGTGGGACGCGTCATGCTCCAGCTGCTCGACGACGCCGGCATCAGTTTTGAAGCCGCGGGCGGCCTCACGATGGGCGCTGATCCCGTCGGTACGGCAGTCATGCACGCAGCAGCCCGGGCCGGCCGGCCCATCGACGCCTTCGTGGTGCGGAAGACCCAGAAGACGCATGGGATGGGCCGCCAGGTCGAGGGTCCCGCTGTCTCCGGGCGTCCCGTCGTCGTGCTCGAGGACACCTCGACCACGGGCGGTTCGGCCCTGACCGCCGTCGAGGGTGTGCGCCGTGCAGGCGGCATCGTCCAGGCGGTCGCGGTGATCGTCGACCGCAGCACGGGTTCCAAGGAGCGCATCGAGTCGGAGGCCGGGGTGCCCTACCTCTTCGCCTTCGGCAAGGACGAGCTGGGCCTGGCCTGACCCGGGCTCCCGACGAAGCACGCACGGAGGACGCACGGGGACACGAGACGGAGCGGCGCGTGAAGCACGACGACGGCCTCGCCCTGCAGCAGGCACGTGGATTCCGTGAATCCTCCCGCCGATCCTTCCTGATCGGTTCCGCCGCGGCCACGCTCGTGACGGCGGACCTCGCATTCACCCGTGTCATCCAGTCGCAGCGTGAGCAGACTCGCATCCTGCCACTCGACGACGACCGGGCACGGGCGCGGTTCCCCAACGACCGCTGGGTGCTCTTCCCGGGGTACAAGACCAGTTGGGAGGAAGGGCTCTGG
Organism: Arthrobacter sp. NamB2; assembly: GCF_005281365.1. NCBI lineage: Bacteria > Bacillati > Actinomycetota > Actinomycetes > Micrococcales > Micrococcaceae > Arthrobacter > Arthrobacter sp. NamB2. The sequence continues at coordinate 58,659 of NZ_SZWI01000006.1, forward strand.
ATCCTCAACTCGCTCCGCCCCACGCTGTCCCGGCGGGCTCAGATGGCGGTGATGGGCTACTCGAACCGCGGCCTCGACATCAACAACGTCGTGGCCACGATGAACCGTTACGTGGAGAACTTCCGACTCGAGCGGCTGTACTTCTACGGCCACAGTTTCGGCGGCATGGTCGCGGTCGAGGTGGCGGCCCGCCTGCGTGACCGGGGCATCCCGGTGGAGCTCGTCCTGCTCGATTCCTCGCCGTCCAGCCGCTTCGACGTCCAGGACCAGCGCATGTTCGACGGTGTCGTGCTGCTCTACGAGGCCGGTGTGCGCGTACCCATCAGCGTGCGCGGTACCTACGAGCTGGGTGAGCGGATCGTCCACAAGAACGAGCGTTCCTGGCGCCAGATCGTGGACCAGACACTGGAGCAGCTCTCGCCCCTGGCGCCGAGCAGTGAGCTCATCCAGTCCGAGTCCTCGTACATCTACCACTTCGACGTGACGCGTTTCCGGCTCTCGCTCGGCGACACGAAGGTGGTCTTCACCGGCAGCCCGGACGACGGCGTGGTGAACTACCGGACCGCACGCGCCGGTTGGGAGCGGGAACTCCCCGACAACATCGTGTCCGTGGACTACGTGACGGAGGGAGCGCTCCCTGCCCATGCCAGCCCGCAGTGGAATCCCGGCATCTACCAGGGCATCATCTCCGCGGTGCAGCGGGACTACGTCCCGGTGCCGCGCGGCGGCGGCTGGAAGAGGATCTCCTAGGCCCGCGGCATCACACCTGGTCGATCAGGTCCGCCACCGAGTTGCAGATCTGCGCGGGGCGGAACGGATAGGCGTCGATGTCCTCGGGCTGCGTGATGCCGCTGAGCACGAGGACGGTGTGCAGCCCTGCTTCCATGCCGGCGATGATGTCGGTGTCCATGCGGTCGCCGATCATCGCCGTCGTCTCCGAATGGGCGTCGATCTGGTTCATCGCGGAGCGGAACATCATCGGGTTCGGTTTGCCCACGATGTAGGGGTCGCGACTGGTCGCCGCCGTGATCATGGCGGCGATGGCGCCGGTGGCGGGCAGGGGCCCTTCCTTCGAAGGCCCGGTGACGTCCGGGTTGGTGGCGATGAAGCGGGCGCCGTCGAGGATCAGGCGCACCGCTTTCGTGATCGCCTCGAACGAGTACGTCCGGGTCTCGCCGAGCACCACGTAGTCGGGGTTCGTGTCGGTGAGGACGAAACCGGCCTCGTGCAACGCCGTCGTCAGTCCGGCCTCGCCGATCACGTAGGCACGGCCGCCCGGCAGCTGGTCGCGCAGGAACTGCGCCGTCGCCAGCGCTGAGGTCCACAGGTTCTCCTCCGGGATCTCGAGGCCGGAGGCCTTGAGGCGTGCCGCCAGGTCCCGCGGGGTGTAGATCGAGTTGTTGGTGAGGACGAGGAACCGCTTCGAGGTGGCGACCCACCGGTCGATCAGCTCGGCGGCACCCGGGATGGCGTGGTTCTCGTGCACCAGCACGCCGTCCATGTCGGTGAGCCAGCACTCGATGTGTTCGTTCTCGCGCATGTGCTTCCTTTCGCAGTGATCGACCTCCGGGAGCTCCGTGTGCCAGTCTTCCATCTTCGGCTACGTCTACGCTGGGACGGTGAAAGAATCCCTGCCGGAGCCTCCCGATGACACCGTAACCGCTTCGGACGGAGACCCCGGGAGTCCGGCCGTGGGCGTCGGCCCGTGGGAGGGCGACCTGCCCGAGGGTGACCACTGGGACCGCGAACTGCTGGCGTCGGGGGACGCCCGCAACGTCGTCGACGCGTACCGGTACTGGACGCACGAGGCCATCGTGGCGGACCTCGACGAACGGCGCCACGGCTTCCACGTGGCGATCGAGAACTGGCAGCACGACCTCAATATCGGCTCGGTCGTGCGCACGGCCAACGCCTTCCTCGCTAAGGAGGTCCACATCATCGGGCGACGCCGGTGGAACAGGCGCGGCGCCATGGTCACCGACCGCTACCAGCATGTCCGCCACCACCCGACGGTCGCCGACTTCACGGCGTGGGCCGCGGCGGAGGGGCTGGCCGTGATCGGCATCGACAACTTCCCGGATTCGGTACCGCTGGAGACCTACGATCTACCCGAGAACTGCGTCTTCGTGTTCGGGCAGGAGGGCCCCGGCCTCACCCCGGAGGTGCACGAGGCCGCCCAGGCGACCCTCTCGATCGCCCAGTTCGGCTCCACGCGCTCCATCAATGCCTCGGCGGCGGCCGCCATCGCCATGCACGGCTGGGTTCGACGGCACGTTTTCGGCCAGCACGTCTGAGCGCGCGCCTTCCGGAAGCCGCCGTCATCCGGCGTCGACTTCCCCTGCGCCCGGCAGGTGTGCTCGGTAGGATGAAGCAAGCACTCACCACCACTAAGGAGTCCTCAGCATGCCTATTGCCACCCCTGATGTTTACGCCGAGATGATCGACCGCGCGAAGGCGGGCGGATTCGCATTCCCGGCAGTGAACGTGACCTCCTCGCAGACCCTCAACGCAGCGATGCGCGGTTTCGCCGAGGCGGGCTCCGACGGGATCGTGCAGGTTTCCACGGGCGGCGCTGCCTACTGGTCCGGCGCGAGCGTCAAGGACATGGTTGCCGGCTCGCTGGGCTTCGCGGCCTTCGCGAAGGAAGTGGCGAAGAAGTACGACGTCAACATCGCGCTGCACACCGACCACTGCCCGAAGGACAAGCTCGACGACTTCGTGCTGCCCCTGCTCGCGGCTTCCGAGGAGGCGGTGAAGAACGGCCGGGATCCTATCTTCAACTCCCACATGTGGGACGGCTCGGCCGAGACGCTCGAGGAGAACCTCCGGATCGCGCGCGAGATCCTGCCCCGCGCGGCTGCCGCGAAGATCATCCTCGAGGTCGAGATCGGTACCGTCGGTGGTGAGGAGGACGGCGTGGAGAACGCCATCAACGACAAGCTCTACACCACGGTCGACGACGCCCTGGCGACCATCGACGCCCTCGGTGCCGGCGAGCACGGCCGCTACATCACCGCGCTGACCTTCGGCAACGTGCACGGCGTCTACAAGCCGGGCGGCGTCAAGCTGCGCCCGGAGATCCTCAAGGAGATCCAGGACCAGGTGGGTCAGAAGATCGGCAAGGACAAGCCTTTCGACCTCGTGTTCCATGGCGGCTCGGGTTCATCGGACCAGGAGATCGCGGATGCCGTCTCCTACGGCGTCATCAAGATGAACATCGACACGGACACGCAGTACGCGTTCACGCGTCCCATCGTGGACCACATGTTCCGCAACTACGACGGTGTCCTGAAGGTCGACGGCGAGGTCGGCAACAAGAAGACCTACGACCCGCGCGTCTGGGGCGCATCGGCCGAAGCGGGCCTCTCCGCCCGCGTGGTCGAGGCCGCCGCGTCACTCGGTTCCGCCGGCAAGAAGCTCTAGCACCATGTCCGACGAATTCCGGAGAAACCTCCTGGGACCCGAGCCGACGCTCCTTCCCGAGGAGCCCGATGTTGTCCAGCGCCTCGCCGCGGGCGACGAGGCGGTGGACCTGGCCGCGAAGCACCCGACGTCGTCGCTCGTCTGGGCCATCCTCGCGGACGAGGCGTATGCCGAGGGCAGCACGATCGAGTCCTACGCGTATGCGCGCACCGGGTACCACCGGGGGCTGGATGCCCTTCGGCGCAGCGGCTGGCGGGGCACCGGTCCCATCCCGTACTCCCACGAACCGAACCGGGGGTTCCTCCGGGCGCTCTACGCACTCGGCCGTGCCGCCGCGTCGATCGGCGAGATCGAGGAGGCCGAGCGCATCGCGGTCTTCCTGAGGGAGTCCGATCCGGAGGCCAGCGCGCAGATCGCAGGCTGACGCAGGATCCCGAAGGGCGGGACGGCTCCGGCCGTCCCGCCCTGAGTGCTTCTGGGGCTGGCCAGCGGTATCAGCCAGATCCTGACTCTGGTATCGCTTATCGATTAACGATAGCTTTGTGCTGACAATCAGCACAAAGGAGCTCCAGTGGGAAGAATCACCGTCCTGGCATTGAGGGTCGTGCTCTGCATGATGTTCGCGGGTGCCGTCGTCATCCAGTCGGTCATGGTCCCACTGCTGGGGATCGACATCGCGGAGGCGGACCCCGACGTCGCGCTCATCCGTACACCCCTCGTCATCCTCACGGTGCTCGCCATCCTCGCCCTCCAGGTCGCGATGGTCTGCGTGTGGGGACTGCTGACGATGGTGCGACGCGGGACCGTCTTCTCCACGGACGCCTTCCGTCTCGTGAACATCGTCATCGGGGCGTTCGCCGCCGCCAGTGCCCTCACCTTCGGGCTCGGCGTGGCACTCGCGCCGGGAGAGGCCGTTGCCCCCGGGGTCGTCCTGCTCATCGGAGGCGCGGCCGTGTCGATCGCGGCAGTCGCGCTGATCGTGCTGGTCCTCAGGGCGCTCCTCGCACAGGCTGTCGACCGCGACGCGGAGGCTCGCACCCTGCGCACCGAACTCGACGAGGTGATCTGATGCCCATCATCGTGCGCATCGACGTCGAACTGGCCCGGCGGAAGATGGGCGTGGGGGAGTTCGCGGACCGCATCGGCCTGACTCCGGCCAACGTCGCCGTGCTCAAGAACGGGCGTGCGAAGGCCGTCCGGTTCAGCACGCTGGAGGCGATGTGCAGGGTACTCGGCTGCCAGCCCGGGGACCTGCTCGAATGGGTCGACGACGACGACGACGACGACGAACGACGGCCGGAGCGCGGCGCAGCCGCTGTGGTCCCGGGGGACGGCGCGTGAGCAGTTCCGGTCGGTTCTTCCCCCCGGCTCCTGCGCCGGGGGTCGCCGGCGATCCCGGCATCTTCGGGCCGGATTCGGCAGCGTGGCGGGTCGCGCGCGAGCGGGTCATCCTGGCGGGTGGTCCGGCGGCTCTCCTGCTGCAGGTGGCGCATCCCCTCGTAGCAGAAGGGGTGCGGGCACACAGCGGGTTCGCCACCGACCCGCTGCAGCGCCTGCGCGGAACGCTCGACGCGGTGCTCACCGTCTCGTTCGGGGACCAGGCGCAGGTCCGGGGCGCAGCGGGCCTCGTCGCCCGGAAGCATCGTCCGGTGCAGGGCACCCTGCCGGAGTCCGTCGGTCCTGTGCCCGCCGGCACCCCCTATCGGGCGAACGATCCCGGGCTCTCCCTCTGGGTGTTCGCCACCCTGGTCTGGAGCGCCGTCGAGGTGACGGAGGCATTCCTGCGTCATGTGCCGCCGGAGGAGCGGGACGCCTACTACCGCGACATGACCCGCATGGCCCGCCTGTTCGGCGTGCCTGCGGCCCTCCTGCCCGAGGACTACGCGGGGCTCGAGCGCTATGTCACCCAGCAGATCAGGTCCACGCTCGACGTCGGTCCCGCGGCGGCCGTGATCGCGCGGCAGGTCCTCGACCCTGATCCGCCGATCGTCGTCCGGCCGGCACGGCGGCTGCCCGCCGTGCTGGCCGCGGGAGTCCTGCCTCCCGCCCTGCGGGAGGCGTACGGGCTCCGATGGCGCCGTCGTGAGCGGGTGTGCTTCGCCGTCGTCCGTCGTGCCTCGCGGCTCGCAGTGCCGCTGCTGCCGGCGCGTGTTCGCTACTGGCCGCACTACCTGGTGGCCCGGCGCCGCGTCCACGCCACCCCGACGGTCTAGCGCCGCAACGACGTCGCTCCACGGCGGACACTCGCATCCCGGTGCGGAGCTCAGCGCTCGGGTCCGCGGATCGTCGTCGTCACGGACACCAGCTGAGGCCGGGGTGGTGCGGAGCTGAAGCCGAACCGGACGGGCGGGCTCACGGGAGCGAGCGGGCCCAGATCCGAACCGCGCCAGGTCGCGTTCACTCCGGTGAGGGCGCGGGCGGAGGTCACACCGTAGTACTCGGTGCGTCCGTGCCCCGCCGAACCGGCCGTCGCAACGCCTTTCACCAGCAGCGACGCGACCGGATTGATCAGCGAGAGCCACCGCGGGTGGGTGGCCAGGCGGGCGGGAACGACGCCGAGGAGCCGGCCGAGCAGGGTGGTGCCTCCGATCGAGGCGGAGACCTGCAGGTCCCCGGCCTCCACGACGAGCCGGTCCGCAAGGGTCGAGGCGATCGGTACGATCACGACGTCGTCGAACGTGTAGGTCGCGGCCACGTACTCCGCCACCTCCCGCGTCGGAGCGAGCAGGGTACGGCGGCCGGCGCCGTCCTCCGCCATGACGTCGGTGAAGGCACCGAACGGGGACGAGTCCCAGCGGCCGATCACGAGCCGCGTCCCTGAGGTGGTCCCGATGCCGGCGATATGTCCTTCGAAGCGGTCCATCGCTCCATTGTCCACGGGTCGCCGAGCGACGAGCGGGGGACCGCACCCGTCACGCCGGGACCTTTTTCGACGCCCTCGGAACCCCTCCGCTAAACTCGGACGGTAAGAGCCCCAGTGGTCGCGCACCCGTGCGGCCGGTTGGGGCGTTCTGATGCACGGCGTACTTTCCGCGGTCGCGCGTGAAGGGCCCGTACCGAATGGGGGAGGATCCCATGCCAGCAATCGTCATTGTCGGAGCCCAGTGGGGCGACGAGGGTAAGGGCAAGGCCACTGACCTGCTGGGCGGGCGCGTGGACTACGTCGTGAAGCCGAACGGTGGCAACAACGCCGGCCACACGGTCGTCGTCGGCGGTGAGAAGTACGAGCTCAAGCTCCTTCCCGCCGGGATCCTCAGCCCCAACGCCATCCCGATCATCGGCAACGGCTGCGTCATCAACCTCGAGGCGCTCTTCCAAGAGATCGACGGCCTCGAGGCCCGCGGCGCGGACACCTCGAAACTGCGCGTCTCCGCCAACGCGCACCTCGTGGCGCCCTACCACCAGGTGCTGGACAAGGTCACCGAACGCTTCCTGGGCAAGCGTGCCATCGGCACGACCGGGCGCGGCATCGGCCCGGCCTACATGGACAAGGTCGCGCGCCTCGGGCTGCGGGTGCAGGACGTCTTCGACGAGTCGATCCTGCGCCAGAAGGTCGAGGGTTCGCTCAAGCAGAAGAACGAGCTGCTGGTGAAGGTGTACAACCGCCGCAACGTCGAGGTCGAGGAGGTCGTGGAGTACTTCCTGTCCTTCGCCGAGCGGCTCAAGCCCCTCGTCATCGATTCCACCTTCGTCCTCAACGAGGCGCTCGACGCCGGCAAGGTGGTCCTCATGGAGGGCGGGCAGGCCACGTTCCTGGACGTCGACCACGGCACCTATCCGTTCGTGACGTCGTCGAACCCGACCGCAGGCGGCGCTTCCGTCGGCTCGGGCATCGGTCCCACCCGGATCAGCCGTGCCGTCGGCATCATCAAGGCGTACACCACGCGCGTCGGCGCAGGGCCGTTCCCCACCGAGCTGTTCGACGACATGGGCATGTACCTTCAGACCAAGGGCGGTGAGTTCGGCGTCAACACCGGGCGTCCGCGCCGCTGCGGCTGGTACGACGCCGTGCTGGCCCGCCACGCCTCGCGCGTCAACGGCTTCACCGACTACTTCGTCACCAAGCTCGACGTCCTCACGGGCATCGAGAGCATCCCGGTCTGCGTCGCGTACGACGTCGACGGCGTGCGGCACGACGAGATGCCCATGACGCAGACCGAGTTCCACCACGCGAAGCCGATCTTCGAGTACTTCGACGGCTGGACAGGGGACATCACGGGGGCCCGCACCATCGAGGACCTGCCCGAGAACGCGCAGACCTACGTCCGGGCTCTCGAGAAGATGTCCGGTACCCGGTTCTCCGCGATCGGGGTCGGCCCGGACCGCGACCAGACCATCGTGGTCAACGACCTGATCGGGGCCTGAACCGCGGGGAAGTCGAGCAGCCTGGGATTCGACGCCGCGGTCGACGCCGTCGGCGCGTGCGGTCGACTCCGGAGTCGACACCAGCGGTCGACGCTAGAGGTTGCCGGTGATGTCGGCGCTCTCGCGCAGTCGCACGATGAGCGCCTGCGTGGCCTCGGAGGTCTTGCCGCCCGCCAGTTGCTGGACGATCTGTTCGCGGACGTCCTCGAGCGGCGGGATCGGCGTCGTGGTGTCGCCCCCCGCCTCCTGCTGCGCCTTCGCGGCGTCGTACGCCTCCTGGACCTCCTGGTCGGTCGGCGTCGTGTCGCCGGCTTCCTCCGCCAGGAGCGTGTCGAGCGTGACCTGGTCCGCCAGCTGCTCGTCGAATTCGGCGTCGTCGATCCCCTGTTCGGCGAGAGCGGCCCTGAGCTCGTCCTCCGATGCGAGCCCGCTCGCCTGCAACAGTTCGTCGATGGCGGCTGCCCGTCCTTCCGGGCTCGCCGTGATGCCGCGCCGGGCGGCCTCCTGGCGCAGCAGCTCCGAGCTGACCAGGTTGTCCGCGACGGTCGTCCTCAGGAGGTCCTGATCGACCTCCTGTCCCGCGGCCTGTGCCTGGGCGGCGGCCTGCGCGAACTGGCCCTCGTACGTCTCGGTGAAGAGATCCCGGCTGATCTCCGTGCCATTGACGACCGCGACGACCTCGGGGATGCCCTCGAGGTCCGGTTCGGGCTGTGCTTCGCCCGGCGTCGCCGACGCGGATGCCGAGCCCGATGCTCCTTCGCCATCGGGCTCACCCCCCGAGCCGCTGCAGCCTCCGAGCACCAGGATCGAGCCGATGAACGCAGTGGCCAGCAGTCGTCTGGCTGCGCTTGTTCTCCGGGTGGTCATCATCGCCGTCCTTCTCGTGCCGCGTCTCCATGATCAGCATGCGGCTCCGGCCGCACGGACTTCCACTGACGGTTCGCATCCTTCACGCGCTGCCGTCACCGGTTCCCGGGACTACCATCCCCAGGTTCCCTCGCCGCCCTTGAACGGCCCCACGATGGCGGCAGTGATCCACCCGCCGTAGAAGTCGCCGTCCTGTGCCTGCACCCGCTCGCCGTCCACCGTGCACTCGTCCATCCGCGATGGGTAGACCGCTGCGCGCGTCGCCAGGTCCTCGTACCCGCGGATCGGATCGGGGTAGGTCCAGGCGCCGCGCGGGCTGCGGGCCGTTCCGGTCACGACGTCGAAATAGCTCGCCGCGCCCTTGAACTCGCAGTGCGTGGTGCCCTCGACCGGAACCAAGACCCCAGGGGCGAAGTCCGGGATCGGCAGGTAGTAGACCGGCGGGTGGCTCGTCTCGAGCACCCGGACGGCGTCCGAGGTCCGGACGATCGGCCGGCCCCCGAACCGCACCTCGATCACGGCCTGCACGCGCTCGACCCTCGGCGGTCTCGGGTAGTCCCAGACGGACTCCTGCCCCGGGCCGGGCGTTTCACGCTCGCGTCGCGTCGGGTTCCTCATGCCGCTAGGGTACTCCGGCGTCCTGGGCGGAAGTCTGTACGCTGGATGGAAGGGACGGGCACATAGACGAGGGTGGCACCATGAAGGTCAGCGTTGGTCAGTTCAGGCCGGGTGGGGACGTCGCGGCGAACCTCGCCGTCATCCGGGAGCTCGCTGCAGAAGCCGCAGGTGCCGGCTCGGAGCTGGTCGTCCTCCCCGAGGAATCGATGCTCGCCATCGGCAGGGTGGAGGGCTCGCTCCGGCAGGTCGTCGAGGGCGCCTGGACCACGTTCGTGCAGCAGCTCTCCTTCGTCGCCGCCGAGCACGGCATCGCCGTCGTCGCCGGCGGCTACGAGCCGAGCGGCGAGGACCGGCCCTTCAACACGCTGGTCCTGATCGACGCTACCGGCCGCATCGTGGACACGTACCGCAAGCTGCATCTCTACGACGCCTTCAGCTACCAGGAATCCAAGCGCATCAAACCGGGCGACGGCGGGATCAAGGTCGCGCACCTGGGCGATATGCGGGTGGGCCTCATGACGTGCTACGACATCCGTTTCCCGGAGCAGGCGCGCGCTCTCGCCGACGCCGGAGCGGACCTCATCTGCGTCCCCGCCTCGTGGTTCAAGGGGGAGTACAAGATCGAACACTGGGAGACACTGCTGAAGGCTCGGGCCATCGAGAACACGCTGTGGGTGGCCGCGGCCGGCACCTCGAGCGGCCACACGATCGGGCACTCCGCCATCATCGATCCCATGGGAGTCCCGCAGGTGCACCTCGAGGACGAGGAGCGCGGCGTCGTCACGACGGACGTCACGCGTCGCAGGGTCGACGACGTCCGCGAGTTCCTGCCCGTGCTCCGTAACCGCCGCTTCGCCCGGAACGACTCCATTGTCGACTCCCACTGACGCAGGGTCCGCCCGTGCCATCGGCACCGGGCCGCCCGAGTCCGATCCCTCCAGCGCGGCCGGGCCCGGGGCTGGACGTACCTCACGGGAGCGGCTGACGGAGCCGGGCCGGGCCCCCAACATCCGCGATGTAGCGCGAAGGGCGGGTGTCTCGCACCAGACGGTGTCCCGGGTGCTCAACGGTCACCCGAGCCTGCGTGCCGAGACACGGGACCGTGTGCTGGCGGCGATGAACGATCTCAGCTTCCGGCCCAACCGCGCAGCCAGGGCACTGGTCACGAGTCGGTCCACCACGATCGGCGTCCTGGTCAGCAAGGGCTTCGAGTACGGACCGGCGGCCAGCCTCCAGGCCATCGACAGTGCCGCACGAGAGGCCGGCTACGCCGTCGATGTGGCGCACCTCGATGACGTCGAGGGCGGCTCGATCCGCTCCGCCCTCGACCGGCTGCTCGCCCACGGTGTGGACGGTCTCATCATCCTGGCGCCGCAGACGCAGACCCTCGGCGAGATCGAACGGCTGTCCATCACGCTGCCGTTCGTCACGGTCCATTCGGCGAGGGCACGGGACGATCACCGCCTGTCCGTCGACCAGTCCGGGGGAGCCGCGCTCGCGACGCGGCATCTGCTCGAGCTCGGGCACCGGCGGATCGTGCACATCGCCGGTCCGGAGGGGTGGTTCGAGACGGAAGCCCGCGTCCGGGGGTACCGCAGCGAGATGGAGGCTTGGGGGTGCGTTCCCGAGGGGCTCATGTCGGGGGACTGGACGGCGGAGTCGGGCTACCGGGCAGGGCTCACGATGGCGCGTGACACGGGGATCACCGCCGTGTTCTCCTCGAACGACCAGATGGCGCTCGGGCTCCTCCACGCGTTCCGGGAGACCGGGCGCCGGGTGCCGGAGGACATCAGCGTCGTCGGCTTCGACGACGTCCCGGAAGCGCCGCACTACTGGCCGCCGCTGACCACGGTGCGCCAGGACTTCCCGGAACTCGGCAGGCGCTGTGTCGGGAGGCTGCTCGGTCTGATCGACGACGGCGGAGCGGGAGGAATTGCGGGCGCAGCGGGTGGGACGCCCGACGTCGTTCCCGAACTCATCGTCCGCGCATCGACGGCCGTATTCGAAGGGTGACTCGTCCCCATGCTCGGGCGGGAGTCGGCGGGCCGCCGGGGACACGCCGTGTCCTCCGGGCCGACACGCCGTCCGTGTGATCCGACGCACGGTCGTTATCTTCCAGCCGTTGACACGCACCACCGCACCGCCCCTACACTGGTACTCGAATGTGAACGGTCACATGACTGGTCGCACACTCGCTTCGATCCACCAGAGCACTGCATTGCGGTCTCGAGAAGAACAAAGAGGTCCTTCCCTTGAGTGACTCCACCACGGGCACATCCGGCACGACCGATGAGGCCGCCAGCAGGCCCACCTACGTCATCGGCGTCGACTACGGCACGCTGTCAGGGCGCGCGGTCGTCGTCCGCGTGTCCGACGGTGCCGAGCTCGGCGCCTCGACGCTGGAATACCCGCACGCCGTCATGGACTCCACGCTGGCGGCCAGCGGTGACCGGCTCCCGCCGGAGTGGGCTCTGCAGGTGCCGTCCGACTACGTCGACGTGCTTCGCACCGCGGTTCCGGCAGCCGTGAAGGAAGCCGGCATCGACCCGCAGGACGTCATCGGCATCGCGACGGACTTCACCGCCTGCACGATGGTTCCCACCCTCGCCGACGGAACACCGCTCAACGAGGTGCCCGGCTACGAGAACCGCCCGCACGCATACGTCAAGCTCTGGAAGCACCACGCCGCCCAGGGCCAGGCCAACCGCATCAACGAGCTTGCCGCGGAGCGGGGCGAGGCGTGGCTGCCCCGCTACGGAGGACTGATCTCCAGCGAGTGGGAGTTCGCGAAGGGCCTCCAGCTCCTCGAGGAGGATCGCGAGCTGTACGACCTGATGGACTACTGGGTCGAGGCAGCCGACTGGATCGTCTGGCAGCTCACGGGTGAGTACGTACGCAACGCCTGCACCGCCGGGTACAAGGGCATCTACCAGGACGGCGCCTACCCGTCCGAGGAATTCCTCGCCGCGCTCAACCCCGACTTCGCCGGGTTCGTGCGCGAGAAGGTGGAGCACACCATCGGCGCGCTCGCCTCCAAGGCAGGCTCGCTGTCCGAGGAAGCTGCAGGCTGGACCGGACTGCCCGTGGGGATCGCGGTGGCCGTCGGCAACGTCGACGCCCACGTCACGGCTCCTGCGGCCCAGGCCACCGAGCCCGGCCAGATGGTCGCCATCATGGGAACCTCGACCTGCCACGTCATGAACTCGGATCGCCTCAGCGAGGTGCCGGGGATGTGCGGTGTCGTGGACGGCGGGATCGTGGAGGGCTTCTACGGCTACGAGGCCGGGCAGTCCGGTGTCGGCGACATCTTCGCGTGGTTCGTCGCCAACCAGGTGCCCGGCGAGATCCAGGAGGCCGCTACGGCCCAGGGCCTCAGCGTGCACGAGTACCTCACCGAGCAGGCGCAGGTCGAGCCCGTCGGGGCGCACGGTCTCGTTGCCCTCGACTGGCACTCGGGTAACCGCTCCGTCCTCGTGGACCACGAGTTGTCCGGCACCATCGTGGGACTGACGCTCGCCACCAAGCCGCACGAGGTCTACCGCGCGTTGCTGGAATCGACGGCGTTCGGCACCCGGAAGATCGTCGAGACGTTCAACGCGTCCGGCATCCCCGTCACCGAATTCGTTGCCGCGGGCGGGCTCATCCGCAACCCGTTCCTCATGCAGGTCTACGCGGACGTCCTCAACATGCCCCTCTCGGTGATCGGCAGTTCGCAGGGACCGGCCCTCGGGTCCGCCATCCACGCCGCCGTCGCTGCCGGAGCCTACGAGGACATCCACGCCGCAGCCGCGGCGATGGGGCGTCTCGACCGCGGGGCCTACACCCCCGACCCCGAGCGGGCCGCGGCATACGACGCCCTCTACCGCGAGTACACCGAACTGCACGACTACTTCGGCCGCGGCACCAATGACGTCATGCACCGGCTCAAGGCGCTCCGTCGCTCCGCCCGCACAGCGCAGGCCCCCCAGCAGGCACTGCAGCAGGCGGTGACGGTATGAGCACGTTCGGCGCCGAGATCGACGCAGCCATCCTGGCCGTCCGCCAGGACGTGGCCGCCCTGCACGCCGAGCTCGTGCGCTACGGACTCGTCGTCTGGACCGGGGGCAACGTCTCCGGGCGGGTTCCCGGAGCGGACCTGTTCGTCATCAAGCCCTCCGGCGTCAGTTACGACGAGCTGACGCCGGAGAACCAGATCCTGTGCGACCTCGACGGGAACGTCATCGAGGGCACGCCCGGGTCCGAGCGGTCGCCGTCGAGCGACACCGCGGCGCACGCCTACGTGTACCGCAACATGCCCGACGTCGGCGGTGTGGTGCACACGCACTCCACCTACGCCGTCGCCTGGGCCGCGCGTGGGGAACCGATTCCCTGCGTCATCACGGCCATGGCCGACGAGTTCGGTGGGGAGATCCCCGTCGGCCCCTTCGCCATCATCGGCGACGACTCGATCGGCCGCGGCATCGTGGAGACGCTCACCAACCACCGCTCACGCGGTGTGCTCATGAAGAGCCACGGTCCCTTCACCATCGGCAAGGATGCGAAAGACGCCGTCAAGGCCGCCGTCATGCTCGAGGACGTCGCCAGGACCGTCCACATCTCGCGCCAGCTCGGTGCTCCGGCAGGCATCCAGCCCGAGCACATCGACTCACTCTTCGACCGCTACCAGAACGTGTACGGTCAGCCCTCGACCCCAGGAGCCTCCGTATGAGCCCCCTCAGCACGACCCTCGACACCTACGAAGTCTGGTTCCTCACCGGCAGCCAGGACCTCTACGGCGAGGAGACCCTGCAGCAGGTCGCGGAGCAGTCCCAGGAGATCGTCCGGATGCTCACGGACTCGGGCCTGCCCGTGAAGGTGGTCTGGAAGCCGACGCTGAAGGACTCCGCCTCGATCCGCCGGATGGCCCTGGAGGTCAATGCCGCGGACAACGCGATCGGCGTGATCGCCTGGATGCACACGTTCAGCCCCGCGAAGATGTGGATCGCCGGCCTCGACGCACTCCGGAAGCCACTGCTGCACCTGCACACCCAGATCAACGTCGCCCTGCCGTGGGACGAGATCGACTTCGACTTCATGAACCTGAACCAGGCCGCGCACGGCGACCGCGAGTTCGGCTACATCCAGTCGCGCCTCGGTGTTCCGCGCAAGACCGTCGTCGGGCACGTCTCGAGCCCCGATGTGTGCGCCAAGGTGGCCTCCTGGCAGCGCGCCTCCGCGGGCTGGGCCGCCGTGCACGAACTCAAGGTCGCGCGCTTCGGTGACAACATGCGCAACGTCGCCGTCACCGAGGGCGACAAGACGGAGGCCGAGCTGCGCTTCGGCGTCTCGATCAACACGTGGGGCGTCAACGACCTCGTCACCGCCGTCGAAGCCCAGTCGGACTCCGACGTCGACGCCCTCGTGGCCGAGTACGAGGAGACCTACGACGTCGTCCCGGAACTCCGCCGCGGCGGGGAGCGCCACGAGTCGCTGCGCTACGGCGCCCGCCAGGAACTCGGACTGCTGTCCTTCCTCGAGGAGGGCGGCTTCGGTGCCTTCACCACCAACTTCGAGGACCTCGGTGCGCTCCGCCAGCTTCCCGGCCTCGCCGTCCAACGCCTGATGGCGCGCGGCTACGGCTTCGGCGCCGAGGGTGACTGGAAGACGGCCGTGCTCGTGCGGGCCGCGAAGGTCATGGGTGCCGGGCTGCCCGGCGGTGCCTCCCTCATGGAGGACTACACCTACCACCTCGTGCCGGGGGAGGAGAAGATCCTCGGGGCACACATGCTCGAGATCTGCCCGACCCTGACCACGTCGAAGCCCTCCCTGGAGGTGCACCCGCTCGGGATCGGCGGCAAGGAAGACCCCGTGCGCCTCGTGTTCGACACGGATGCCGGTGCCGGCGTCGTCGTCGCGATGTCGGACATGCGGGATCGCTTCCGCCTCACGGCCAACGCCGTCGAGATCGTCCCGCCCGATGCCCCGCTCCCCAACCTGCCGGTCGCGCGCGCAGTGTGGAAGCCGGAGCCGAGCCTCGAAACGTCCGCAGCGGCATGGCTCAGTGCCGGCGCCGCACACCACACCGTCCTCACCACCGCGGTGGGCCTCGACGTCTTCGAGGACTTCGCGGACATCGCCGAGGTCGAACTGCTGCGGATCGACGCCGACACGAAGCTGCGGGAATTCCAGCGCGAACTGCGCTGGAACGCCGCCTACTACCGGCTGGCGCAGAAGCTGTAGGACCGTTCCACCAGCAAGCCGGCAACGTTGCCGGAAACCACTCACAAGAAAGTCCCACCATGAATCGGAAATACCTGGCCGGCATCGCGGCCGCCAGCATCCTGACCCTCAGCCTCACCGCCTGCGGTGGGAGCAGGGGCGGCGGCGGGGACGCTGCTGCCGAGGGCGGATCCAATGAGGGTGCAAAGATCGGCGTGGCCATGCCGACGCAGCAGTCCGAGCGCTGGATCGCCGACGGCGAGAACGTCAAGAGCCAGCTCGAAGAGCTCGGCTACGACGTCGACCTCCAGTACGCGAACGACGACATCCCGACGCAGATCTCGCAGATCGAGAACATGATCAACGGCGGCGTGAAGGCCCTCGTGGTCGCCTCGATCGACGGCACGACCCTCACGAGCGTCCTCGACCAGGCCGAGGCCCAGGACATCCCGGTCATCGCCTACGACCGTCTGATCAACGAGTCGGACACCGTGGACTACTACACGACCTTCGACAACGAGGAGGTCGGCGTCCAGCAGGCGACCTCCCTGCTGACCGGGCTCGGCATCCTCGACGCCGAGGGCAAGGAGACCGGCGAGATGGGTCCGTTCGACGTCGAGCTCTTCGCAGGGAGCCCCGACGACAACAACGCCACCTTCTTCTGGGACGGGGCGATGAAGACCCTCCAGCCGTACCTGGACAGCGGCGTGGTCCGCGTGCCCAGCGGCCAGACGGAGTTCGAGCAGGCAGCGATCCTCCGCTGGCTGCCCGACACCGCACAGGACCGCATGGAGGACCTGCTCACCGTCGGTGGCGGCGAGCGGCTCGAGGGTGTCCTCTCGCCCTACGACGGCCTCTCCATCGGCATCATCTCGGCCCTGACCTCCGGCGGCTACTCCGCGGACGACCTCCCGGTCGTGACCGGCCAGGACGCCGAGGTCGGCTCGGTGAAGTCCATCATCGAGGGCGAGCAGTACTCGACGATCTTCAAGGACGTCCGCGAACTCGGCAAGCAGGCGGTCACCATGGTCGACGCCCTCATGAAGGGCGAGGAGCCCGAGGTCAACGACACCGAGACGTACGACAACGGCGTGAAGGTCGTTCCGGCGTACCTGCTCGAGTCCGAGATCGTCACGGTCGACAACTACGAGGCAGCCCTCGTCGAGACCGGCTACTACACCGAGGACGACCTCAAGTAGTCGTTCCTCAGCACTCCTGATACCTGTGGCTCCGAACCTCCCCGGTCCGGAGCCACAGGTGCTGTACCTCGCCCGGCCACTCCCGGGACTTCCACTCAAGTAAGCGAGGCTCGACCATGGCGGAGAACATCCTTCGGATGCGCCGCATCACCAAGACCTTCCCAGGCGTGAAGGCACTGCAGGACGTCAACCTCGACGTCGAGCGTGGCGAAGTCCACGCGATCTGCGGGGAGAACGGGGCCGGGAAATCGACCCTCATGAAAGTGCTGTCCGGTGTGTACCCGCACGGCACGTACGACGGCGACATCGAGTTCGAGGGCAAGGTCGCGGAGTTCAAGGACATCCGCGACAGCGAGCGTGACGGCATCGTCATCATCCACCAGGAGCTCGCCCTCTCACCCTTCCTGTCGGTCGCCGAGAACATCTTCCTCGGGAACGAGCGGGAGAAGCGCGGCTTCATCAACTGGAACGAGACCAACGTGGAGGCGGGCAAGCTGCTCCGTCGCGTGGGCCTGGACCTCAACCCGGTGGTGCGGGCAGGCGACATCGGCGTCGGCAAGCAGCAGCTCGTCGAGATCGCCAAGGCGCTGTCCAAGAACGTGAAGCTGCTCATCCTCGACGAACCCACCGCAGCCCTGAACGACGAGGACTCCGCGCACCTCCTCGGGCTCGTGAAGGGACTCCGCACGGAGGGCATCACCTGCATCATCATCAGCCACAAACTCAACGAGATCCGGGAGATCGCGGACTCCGTGACCATCCTTCGCGACGGCCGCACCATCGAGACGCTGAGCCTCCACGACGGGTCCGTCACCGAGGAGCGCATCATCAAGGGCATGGTCGGCCGGGACATGGGTAGCCGCTACCCGGACCGCACTCCCGTGATCGGCGAGGAAGTGCTCCGGGTCGAGGACTGGACGGTCCACCACCCGCAGGAGAGCGGCCGCGTGATCGTCGATTCCGCCAACCTCACCGTCCGTGCCGGCGAGGTGGTCGGTATCGCAGGGCTGATGGGCGCCGGACGCACCGAGCTCGCCATGAGCATCTTCGGGCGCAGCTACGGCTCGAACATCACGGGCACCCTCTACAAGAACGGGACGCCGATCACCGCACGTACCGTGGGGGAGGCGATCCGGCACGGCATCGCGTATGCCACGGAGGACCGCAAGCGGTACGGCCTGAACCTGATCGACGACATCAAGCGCAACGTCTCCGGCGCCGCCCTCGGCAAGCTGGCGAAGCGCGGCTGGGTGGATAGCGGACGGGAGGCCGTCGTCGCCGGTGACTACCGCCGGTCGATGAACATCAAGGCACCCACCGTCACCGCCATCACCGGGAAGCTCTCCGGTGGCAACCAGCAGAAGGTGGTGCTCTCCAAGTGGATGTTCTCGGACCCCGACGTCCTCATCCTCGACGAGCCCACACGCGGGATCGACGTCGGTGCCAAGTACGAGATCTACACGATCATCAACCGCCTCGCCGCCGAGGGGAAGGCCGTCATCGTCATCTCTTCGGAGCTCCCCGAGCTCCTCGGCATCTGCGACCGCATCTACACCCTCGCCGAAGGCCGCATCACCGCCGAAGTGCCCATCGGGCAGGCGACCCCGGAACTCCTCATGCAGTACATGACCAAGGAAAAGGACTGACTCCATGGCAACCACCGTCAGGGACCCTGAGATCGCGACGCCACCTCCCACTGTGAAGGGTGGGCTCTCCTTCCTCACGAGCAGGCTTCGCCAGATCGGTATCTTCGTAGCACTCCTCGTGATCGTCACCCTGTTCCAGGTGCTGACCGGCGGCGCGCTCCTGCAGCCGGACAACGTCTCGAACATCATCGTGCAGAACAGCTACATCCTGCTCCTGGCCATCGGCATGGTCATGATCATCGTGGCCGGCCACATCGACCTGTCGGTCGGCTCGGTGGCGGCCTTCGTCGGAGCCATGTCCGGCATCATGGTGCAGGACTGGAACTTCCCCTGGTGGGTCGCCTTCCTCGCCTCGCTGATCATCGGCGGGCTCGTCGGGGCCTGGCAGGGCTTCTGGGTGGCCTACGTGGGCATCCCGGCCTTCATCGTCACGCTTGCGGGCATGCTCGTGTTCCGCGGGTTGACGCAGATCGTTCTCGAGAACCAGCGCATCACCGGCTTCCCCGAGGAATACCGCCAGCTCGGCGGAGGCTTCCTGTTCCCCGGGCTGTTCCCGGCGGAGACGAACATCCTGGACTGGACCACGGTCGGCCTCGGCGTCCTCGCCGTCGTCCTGCTGGTCATCACCCAGCTCCGCGGACGGGCCACCCGGGCCCGGCTGAACCTCGAGGACGAGCCTGCCGCCTGGTTCTTCACCAAGCTCGCCTTCATCGCGTTCATCATCCTCGGCCTGACCTACCTGCTCGCCGGCTCCCGCAGCGGGACGCCGATCGTCCTCGTGGTCCTCGGCATCCTGATCGTGGCGTACAGCACGGTGATGAGCAACAGCGTCTTCGGTCGCCACATCTATGCGCGGGGTGGCAATCTCCAGGCAGCCCAGCTGTCCGGCGTCAACACCAAGCGCATCGATTTCATGCTGTTCGTCAACATGGGTGTGCTGGCGGCGCTCGCCGGTCTCATCTTCACCGGGCGGCTGAACTCGGCCGGGCCGGGAGCGGGCAACCTCTTCGAGCTCGACGCCATCGCGGCTGCGTTCATCGGCGGGGCCGCCGTGACCGGCGGCGTGGGTACCGTGATCGGGGCCATCACCGGTGGCCTGATCATGGGTGTGCTGAACAACGGCATGTCCCTGCTCGGCGTGGGCATCGACTACCAGCAGTTCATCAAGGGCATGGTGCTCCTGCTTGCCGTCGGCTTCGACGTCTTCAACAAGCGCCGTGCCTCGAACGCCCTGAAATAGGGATGGCGAGAAGAAGAAAAAAGACCGGACGTGCGTAACTTTCCCGCACGGTCCATCGATTACCACTGTGTAAGCGCCGCACCGAGGCTTATCCCCCAACGGGCCTCGGTGCGGCCTTCTTTTGCCCCGGCCCGGGAGGGCTGGCGCCTTCGGCTGGAAGGCAACGGTTACGATGGTGTCGCCGTTCCGCCCGAACAAGGAAGACACCGTGGTCACACCGCTGCCTGATGATGCGCTCGTTCGCGCACAAGCGGGTGAACCAGAGGCTTTCGCCTTGATCTACGAGGCGATGTGCCCTGCAGTCCTGGGGTATTTCAGGGGCCGCGGGTCGGAGGACCCGGAAGCCTTGACGCAGGAAGTCTTCCTCACGGTCTTCTCGAAACTGGCGACCGTGACCGGGGGGCTGTCGGGACTGCGCACGTTCACGTTCTCGGTCGCGCACGCCCGACACGTGGACGAGGTACGGAAGAAGATGCGCGCGCCGGTGCTCGTGGGCTACGAAGCCGACGGCGACACCAGGGCTACCGATTCCGCGGAGACAGTGGCGCTGGGGAACCTCGACGCCGGGTCGGCCGGCGGGATGCTGGCGCAGCTCAATGCGGAGCAGCGCGACGTGCTCCTGTTGCGCATCGTGGCGGAACTGCCGATCGAGCAGGTGGCCGAGATCCTCGGACGATCGGCGGGATCGGTGAAGCAGCTCCAGCGCCGGGGACTGCTCAAGCTGAAGGAACTCGTCGTACCCACAGAATCGGAAGCGCTATGACTGGACGTGACACCTCGTCGCCGGACTCCGTGCGGCAGCTCCTGGACGAGGCGGGCGTCCCGCAGGATGCCGCCGTCGTGCGCGCACTGCTGGACATCAGGGCGCTCGGTGCCGGTCCAGGTCCCGAGGCATCCGCCGAACTGGCCCAGTTGATGGCCGACGGCGGGCGGGCGCCCCAGGGCCGCAGGTTCAAGCGGCGCGTCACGTTCATCGGAGGTGCTCTCGCCGTGTCGATGGGCGTCGGCATGTCCGGCGTGGCAGCGGGGACCCTGCACCTCCCTGAAGGACTGGGGAATGCGGTCGGCTCGATCACGCGCTTCACCGCAGGTGCCGGTGATGCTCCCGAGGACCGTTCCTCGTCCCCGCTCGACGCCGGGAATGAGGACGTCGTGGCGCCCGAGGCTTCCTCCGACGGCTTCGGCGCAGTTCCGGCTCCCGTTCCTGCGCCGACAGTCGCGGCGGCCGGCGGAACGGCGGCCGTGGTGCCGCCCGCCGCAGGGGAGGCAGCGGAGGCAGGGGAATTACCGCCCTATGCCGCACCCCCTGGAAGTGATGCGCGTCCCGAGGGAGCGGCGGGCGCTCACCGTGCGCGCGCGCTTCCAGACGCGCCGCCGTCGCCGGCTCGTCCCGTCGCGCCTGCCGTTCCGGCGTCCCCGTCCGGTCCCACCGGTGTAACTCCGCCGGCCGGTCCCTCCGGCGCGCATCCGCCGGTACGCGGGCTTCGTGGTGCTCAGGACCCCGGGCATACGACGCCCACGGACAAGCAGAAGGGCCGTGGGGAGGACGCCTCGGGGACGAGCGAAGCACCGCAGCAGACCAAACAGAGCAAGCAGACCCAGCAGACCAAGCAACCCCAGCAGACGGAGCTTGGCGACCCGGGCCGGAAGGACAGCAGGACAGCCGATCCCGTCAGGCCCGGCAGGAGCCTCGCCGACGCAGGGACGACGCGCGCGGAGCAGGACTTCGCACGGATCGTGATGGACAGCCCTCCGCCCGCGGATCTGCTGGTCCTTCCGGCTCCGGTGGCGCTCGCGGACGATCCCTGGGCGCTCTTCCCGGCCGATGTCCTCGTCGCGGATGGTCCAGCGGAGGCCGGTGATGCCGAACCATCGGAGCAGACCGGGCCGAGTGCTGTCGACGCGCTTCCGGTGACCTCCGCACCCGCGGAGCCCGAGCCCGCACCGAAGGCTGTTCCGGCCGCCGACTGAGCAGCCGGAACAGCGGGCGGCCCTACGAGGTGATCTGCCTCTTCGACGAGATGATGCCGGTGTTGAATCCGGCCAGGTTGAGACCGCCGTGGAACCGCGCGTGCTCGATCTTGATGCAGCGGTCCATCACCACGTTCAAACCGGCTGCCTCAGCGTCCCGTGCGACGTCCTCGTGCCACGAGCCCAGCTGCAGCCAGAGTGTCTTCGCGCCCACGGCAAGCGTCTCCTCGAGGACCGAGGGCAGGTCGTCGTGCCTGCGGAAGACGTCGACGACGTCGGGCACCTCGGGCAGGTCATTCAGCGACGCGTAGGCGGGCTGTCCGAGGATCTCCTTGGCCACCGGGTTCACGAAGTACAGGCGGTAGGGCGACGACGACTGCAGGTAGGTCGCGACGAAGTAGGACGCGCGCGACGGCTTGTCGGAGGCGCCGACGATGGCGACAGAGCGCGCGTTCCTCAGGAGGTTCAGGCGTTCAGGGGCCGACGGGCCTTCCCACGTCCGTTCCGGTGCAGTGCTGCTCATGCTCCCACTCCTACTGCGCGCGTCGTCGACACGTCGTCGTTCTGTCCGGCAGCCGTCTGTGGGAGCTCGTCGAATCCTTCGTCCGCGCCGTTGGCGGCGAGGTCGAGCGCCTGGTCCAGGTCCCACAGGATGTCGTCGAGGTCCTCCAGGCCCACCGAGATGCGGACCAGGTCCTCCGGGACGCCCGCCGCGACGAGCTGCTCCGCGGAGAGCTGCTGGTGCGTCGTCGAACCCGGGTGGATCACGAGGGTCCGGGAGTCGCCGACGTTGGCGAGGTGGGAGGCCAGCTGCAGCGACTCGATGAACTTCTGCCCGGCCTTGCGGCCACCCTTGATGCCGAAGCTGAAGACCGATCCGGGTCCCTGCGGCAGGTAGGTCTTCGCGCGTTCGTGGTGCGCGTGCGTGGGCAGTCCCGCGTAGTTGACGTACTCCACGCGGGGGTCCGCCTGCAGCCATTCGGCGACGGCCTGCGCGTTCTCGAGGTGTTCGTCGAGGCGCTGTGCGAGGGTCTCGACGCCCTGCAGCAGCTGGAAGGCCGACGACGGCGACAGCGACGGCCCGATGTCGCGGAGCTGCTCCGTGCGCAGCTTGGTGAGGAAGCCGTACTCGCCGAAGTTCGCCCACCACTGGATGTTGCCGTAGGAGGGGACGGGCTCGGTCATCATGGGGAACTTGCCGTTGCCCCAGTCGAACCGTCCGCTCTCCACGATGACTCCGCCGAGCGTGGTGCCGTGCCCGCCGATGAACTTCGTGGCGGAGTGGATGACGATGTCCGCGCCATGCTCGAGCGGCCGCACGAGGTAGGGCGTGCTGAGCGTCGAGTCCACGATGAACGGGATACCCGCGTCGTGAGCCACCTTCGCCAGGCCTGCGAGGTCCGCGATCTCACCCGAGGGGTTCGCGATCACCTCCGCGTAGACGGCCTTGGTGTTCTCGCGGATCGCCGCTGCGTAGTCCGCCGGATCGGTCCCGGGGACGAAGGTGGTCTCGATGCCGAAGCGGCGCAGCGTGACGTCGAGCTGCGTGACGGTCCCGCCGTACAGCTGGGAAGCGGCGACGATGTGGTCACCGGCCTGGCACAGGGCGGCGAAGGTGATGAACTCCGCGCTCATGCCCGACGCCGTCGCCACCGCTCCGATGCCGCCCTCGAGGGAAGCGATGCGCTCCTCGAAGGCCGCGACGGTGGGGTTGCCGATGCGCGAGTAGATGTTGCCGTACTTCTGCAACGCGAAGAGGTTGGCGGCGTCGTTGGTGTCCTTGAACACGAACGACGTCGTCTGGTAGATCGGCACCGCCCGGGCACCGTGGGTTGCGTCGGGCGTGCCGCCGGCGTGGAGTGCACGCGTGCGGAAACCGAAGGAACGTTCTGCCATCAGACACCTGCCTTGCTGGGTTCATTGAGTGCGAGGGTGGATTCGGGGTCGAAGTCGACGCCGGCCTTGCGGGCGGCGTCGGCCTCCAGTTCGCGCACGATCGGCAGGATGTCGGTACCGAAGGCGGCTACCTCCTCCTGGAAGTGCAGGTAGCAGGTGAGGAAGAGGTTGACGCCGATCTTCTTGTACTCGACGATCCGTTCGGCGATCTGCTCGGGCGTACCGATGAGCTGGGTCTTGAAGCCGTCGTTGTACTGCACGAGGTCCTCGAAGGTGGAATCGGCCCACATGCCCTTGCCGTCCTTCGTCGAGGCGCCTGCCTCCTGGACGGCGGCACGGAAGCCCTCGACGGCGGGCCGGTGGGCCTTCTCGACGATCTCGCGCAGGGTGTCGCGTGCCTCCTTCTCGGAGTCACGCGCGATCACGAAACCGTTCAGCCCGTACCGGGGGCGCCGTCCGGCCTGGGCTGCGGCGGCCTGGACTCCTGCGATGTTCTCCTTGAAGCCCTCGAGATCCTTGCCGTTGGAGAAGTACCAGTCCGCGACGCGGCCCGCAGTCGCCTGGGCCGCCGTCGAGTTCCCGCCGAAGAAGATCTCGGGGTGCGGGCGTCCTGGGACGTCCACGGGGGCCGGGCTCAGGGTGAAGTTGTTGATGTCGTAGTACTTCCCCGCCTGGCTGTAGCCCTCCTCGGTCCACAGGCCGCGCAGCACCCGGATGAACTCCTCGGTGCGGACGTAGCGCTCGTCGTGCTCGAGCCACTCGAGGCCGAAGTTGGTGAACTCGTCCTTGAGCCACCCGGAGACGATGTTGACCGCGGCACGGCCGTTGGAGATGTGGTCCGCCGTGATGATGAACTTCGCGAGCACGCCGGGGTGCCACATACCGGGGTGGACCGCGGCGATGACCTTCAGCTTCTCGGTCGCCGCCAGGAGGGCGAGCGAGAACGACGTCGCCTCGTGCTGCTTGTCGGCGCCGTAGGACGCGGCGTAGCGGGTTTGCGAGAGCGCGTACTCGAAGCCGGCGTCCTCCGCGATGCGGGCGAGCTTCTTGTTGTAGTCGAAGTCCCAGCTGGTCCGCTGCTCGATGGTCGAGACCACCAGTCCACCACTGACGTTGGGTACCCAGTAGGCGAATTTCAGGGGTATGGAAAGGTCGGCAACGCTCATGGTCTCCTCCATCGGCCTGGCAGTAGCACCCTTCTGTCGCCGCATCGATGCATAGGCCAGGGTTGCTGCGGCGTCAGTGAGCCAGATCTCTCAGCCGCTCGGGATGGTCGGTTCGAGTGTGACACCGGCACGCTGCAGAACCAAACAATGTTTCGCCCCGTGAGCAGCGGCCGGCGCGCCCCGGGTGCGGCGCCGTGGGTCCACCGTCAGTGTGCTGAGGACCTTGACAAAGTTGGCGAGCACAACAAAGACTGGCCGTGGGAGCGCTTCCACGGGGGGTGGAAGCGCCTCCTGATCGGGCTTCATCGCCGCCAACCCACCTATGAGGAGCAACGATGCTCAGCATTTCCAGGACGTGCGCCATGACCCTTGCACTTGCAGGGGTCCTCGCCTCCACCGGTTTCACCGCCCTTCCGGCCGCGGCCCAGGGGCCCGGGAAAGGGCCCGGACCAGCCGTGGACTCGGCCACCGAGTTCTACGTCCCGAAGAAGAGCCATTACCACGAGGCCCAGCGGCAGATCGCTGACCTGCGGTCCTCGGGCGACCGCTCCACGGCGGACAGCCTCAGCGGAATGATCTCGGCCCCGCAGGCAGTCTGGGTCACCGGCAGCGATCCGGCGACCGTGACCCAGGAGGTCCGGAACACCACGCACCGTGCAGCAGGCAAGAAGCAGGTCCCTGTACTCGCCGCCTACAATCTGCCGTTCCGCGACTGTTCGCAGTACTCCGCCGGTGGTGCGACCGACGTCGCCGGCTACAAGGCCTGGGTCGACGCCCTCGCCGCAGGCATCGAGGACAGGGCGGCCCTGGTGGTGCTCGAGCCGGACGGCCTGGGCATCATCCCGTGGAACAAGAGCCTCGACGGCGCATCCGAGTGGTGCCAGCCGGCGGAGGCGAATCCGCAGACGGCGGCAGCGGAGCGTTACGAGATGCTCAACTATGCGGTGGATCAGCTCAAGGCCCTGCCCAATACCACGGTGTATCTGGACGGGACGCACAGCGCGTGGCTGGGCACCGGGGAGATCTCGAGCCGGCTCGTGAGGGCCGGCGTGCAGAAGGCCGACGGCTTCTTCCTCAACGTCTCCAACTACGAGCTCACAGAGCGGCAGCTGAAGTTCGGCAGCTGGGTATCGAAGTGCATCTACTACGCCACCGAGATCAATCCGGGCGCCTACGGCTCCTGTGGCAGCCAGTACCACCCGGCGTCACCCGCCGACTTCTCCACGTGGGGGCTGACGGACGCCTGGTACGCGCAGAACGTCGACGCAGCCCCGAACGCGCCGTCGAACGATGACCTCGCACACTTCGTCATCGACACGAGCCGCAACGGAAAGGGTCCCTGGGTTCCGACGGCGGCATACCCGGACCCCCAGGTCTGGTGCAACCCGCCGAGCCGCGGGCTGGGCTACCTGCCCACGTCAGATACCGGCAATCCCCTGGCCGATGCCTTCCTGTGGATCAAGGTGCCGGGTGAGTCCGACGGCGAGTGCAGCCGCGGGCTGACGGACAACGGGGGAGTGGATCCCGAGTGGGGCCGCGTGGATCCCGCCGCCGGAGCCTGGTTCCCAGAGCAGGCACTCGACCTCATCAGGAACGCCAGCGCGCCGGTTCGACCGTAGTACAACGCGCGTGCGCGGCCCGGTTCGGCCGCGCACGCGCCCCTGCGCCTAGGGTGGAGCAATGGAGAGCTGGAAGTCGGCGCAGCGTGTTCAGGAGCGGAGGCTCTGGAGCACCCTGTCCGCGGTCGGTGCGGT
Organism: Arthrobacter sp. NamB2; assembly: GCF_005281365.1. Classification (NCBI taxonomy): domain Bacteria; kingdom Bacillati; phylum Actinomycetota; class Actinomycetes; order Micrococcales; family Micrococcaceae; genus Arthrobacter; species Arthrobacter sp. NamB2. Next base: position 85,002 of record NZ_SZWI01000006.1, read on the forward strand.
ACTGACATTGACCCTCGTCAGCAGCATCCTTCTCGTGGCAACCAGCGGGGGCTCGCACGTGACCGGTTGGTTCTACTTCCAGCAAGCCGCGCTGCTCGCACTCAGTGTGGCTGGCACTGTCGCCGCACTCCGGCGCTGGCACGCGACCCGCGTGCGTGGGTAGGGTAAGCGCCGTTACACAAATGTGACAAACCGGACGAGCGCTGGCTATCGTCGTCGGGTGCCTCCGTCCATGGGAGGCGCTCCTGGTCGGATTGCCGAGCCCTGCCGCCGACCGGGGTCGTTCGCAATCACGAAGGCGGGGACGGGGGAACCACAGTTCCATCGGGCGCGCAGGTTCACCTGCCGACGTCCTTGGGGTTAAGCCGCAGCACCATCGCCCACGAGGCGGGGGCGCGGCCGGGTGACTCCCATCCGAACCCGACAGCTCACCCCGTAGGCATGGGAGAGGTATAGATCCATGTCACGAAACACCCCGGCACGCCACCGTGCTGCCACCGACGGCAATCTCGCTCTGCAGAGCCTGTCCCGCGCAGTGAAGGGCCGCGCCACCGCCGTCGGCCGTCCCGTCGCCATCGTTGCCGTCACGTCGGGCCTCGCGCTCACCGCCGTCGGCACGGCACACGCGGGTTCCACCACGGAACAGGGCACGACGTCGGCATCGGCAGCAGTCGCTGCCCCTGTTGTTCCCGCCCCTGCTGTTCCCACCGCAGTCGCTCCCGCCGCCGCGGCTGTCGCAGCGGCCGGTGGAACGCACACCGTCGTCCCGGGCGACACCCTGGGAGGCATCTCCGCCAGCTACGGCGTGGACCTGGTGGCCGTTCTTTCGGTCAACAGCCTCTCCGTGGCGTCGATCATCTTCCCCGGCGACAGCATCACCATCCCCGCCGGCGATGCAGTCCAGGCCCCCACCCAGTCCGTGACGATTGCTGCGGTCCCAACCGCCGCCGTCGCTCCCGCTGCCGAGATCGCTCCGGCGCAGCAGGCTGCAGCCGTTGCCGCGGCGCCTGCCGTGTCCACCGCCGCCGGGTCCGGAATGTACCTCGCCTCGGCTGACGTCACCCCGGTGGCCTCGACCAGCGGTGTCGCAGGGACCCTCGTGGCATCCGCGCAGTCGCAGCTCGCGGCCGGTGCCGTCCAGGACTGCACCGTGCTCGTCGAGAAGGCGCTGCGCGCCGCCGGTATCTCCGTCGGAGACCTCGGCCCCTCGCAGTTCTTCCAGTTCGGCGCAACGGTGGCCACCCCCGCTCCTGGCGACATCGTCATCACGGGCGGCCACGTAGCCATCTACGTCGGCGGTGGCCAGGTCATCAGCAGTGGCATGAACGGGTCGAACCTCACCCTGCAGCACCCCCTCTCGGACCTTCCGGGAGCGTCCTTCGTTCGCGTAGCGGGCTAGCGCCGGAACGAACCACACGCCGGAAGTGGCAGGTGCCTGGACGGGGCGCCTGCCGCTTCCTTCGTTAAAGGCCTGCGTAAAACGGTGGTACCTACGGCCGTCCGGCCAAGACGTCCTGGATGCCGGGGATGCAGCCCTCGTTCTGCAACGACGTCGTGTCGCCGAGCGCGGTGCCCTCGTACAGTTGCGTCAGCAGGCGCCGCATGATCTTGCCGGAGCGCGTCTTGGGTACATCGGGAACGACGACGACCGCGGCGGGGCGGGCGATCGGCCCGATGGCCTGCGCAACGTGTGCGCGAAGAGTCGTCGCGACGTCCGCCGTCGGATCGGCACCGGCAGCGAGCACCACGAACGCCGCGATGGCGTGGCCTGTCAGCGGATCCGAGATCGGGCAGGCGCCGGCTTCGGTCACCAGCGGGTGCTCGACCAGCGCCGATTCGATCTCGATGGTGGACAGGCGGTGCCCCGAGACGTTGATGACGTCGTCGACGCGCCCCAGGATCCAGGTGTCGCCGTCGTCGTCGTAGCGCGCCCCGTCGCCCGCGAGGAACCAGCCCTGCGCGGCGAACTTCCGCCAGTAGGAGTCGAGATAGCGCTGCGGGTTGCCCCACACGGTCCGGGCCATGGCGGGTCCGTGGCGATCCACGACGATCAGCCCCTGGACGCCCTGGGGAACGCGTCGGCCCTCCTCGTCCACGATGCGGGTGCTGACGCCCGGTAGCGCCCGGGCGGCACAGCCCGGCTTGAAGACGGTGTCCGTCGGGCCTGGGGAGAGCACGGTGGCTCCCGTCTCGGACTGCCACCACGTATCGACGACGGGAACCTCGTCGCGGCCGAGGTTCTTCCGGAACCACCGCCACGCTTCGGGGTTCACGGCCTCGCCCACCGTCCCGAGCACGCGGATGCTCGAGAGGTCGTACTCCGACGGGACGCCGTCGGGGAACCAGCCCATGAGCGAGCGGACCAGCGTGGGAGCCGTGTAGTAGCTCGTGACGCCGTAGCGTTCGATGATCTCGAAGTGGCGGCCGGGGTGCGGAGTGTTCGGGGTGCCCTCGAAGATGACCTGGGTCGCGCCGTTCGACAGTGGACCGTAGAGCTCGTAGGTGTGCGCAGTGACCCAGGCGAGGTCCGCGGTGCACCAGTGGACGTCGCTCCCGCGCAGCGCGGGGTCCGGATGGCTGAAGAGGTGCTCAAAGCTCCACGACGCCTGCGTCAGGTAGCCGCCGGAGGTGTGGACGAGCCCTTTGGGCTTACCCGTCGTCCCCGAGGTGTACATGATGAACAGGGGTGTCTCGGCGTCGAACGCCTCCGGCTCGTGGTGGGAGGAGGCGGAGTCAACGACGTCGTGCCACCAGACGTCACGACCGTCGGTCCAGCTGACCTCCGAATCGGTGCGACGCACGACGAGCACGTGCTCGATGCTGTTGTCGCCCGACACCGCGGCGTCCGCATTGTCCTTGACCGGAACGGCGACGCCGCGCCGGAACTGCCCATCGGTGGTGACGAGCAGCTTGGCTCCGGTGTCCTCGACCCGGAACCGGAGAGCCTCCGCCGAGAACCCGCCGAAGACCAGGGAGTGCACCGCCCCGATCCGGGCGCAGGCGAGGGTGACCACCACGGTCTCCACGAGGACCGGCAGGTAGATGACCACGCGGTCGCCCTTGCCGATGCCGAGTGCGAGCAGCGCGTTGGCTGCCCTGGAGACCTCGTCCTGCAGGTCCGCGTAGGTCACGGTGCGGCGGTCGCCGGGCTCGCCCTCGAAGTGCAGGGCCACCCGGTCCCCGTTCCCCGCTGCCACGTGCCGGTCCACGCAGTTCGCAGCCACATTCAGCGTGCCACCCGCGAACCACTCGATGACCGGAACGCGCAGCGAACCGTCGTCCTGGGGCGTCGCCTTCTCGAACGTGTGGAGGGTGTGCCACCGCGTGCTCCAGTCGAGCCTGCCGGCCTGCTCCTCCCAGAACGCGAGCCGGTCTGCCTCGTCCTGCAGCGCGGCCGCGCCCGTCGTCGTGCCTATGCCCATCGACGCACAGCCCAACGCTCCGCGATGCCCAGGAGTGCATCCGTGGTCTTGCCGATGACGGCCAGCAGGATGATCGCGAGGATGATGCGGTCCACGCGACCGTTCTGCTGGGAATCGATGAGCAGGAAGCCGAGCCCCATCGACGAGGCGATGAGCTCGGCCGCGACGAGGAACAGCCAGGACTGCGCGAGGGCGAGCCGGAGCCCGGAGAACAGCGCCGGCACGACGGCGGGCAACTGCACCGTGGTCAGCAGGCGGACGCCGTTGAGCCCGAAGGCGCGCGCGGCCTCGACGAGGTTGCGGTCGACGTGCCGCAGGCCGAGGTACAGCGTCGTGAAGACCGGGAAGAAGGCGCCGATGGTGATCAGGGTTACCTTCGAGTCCTCATTGATGCCGATCCAGAGAACCAGCAGCGGAACCCAGGCGAGGGATGGAACGGCCCGCAGTGCGCTGACCGTCGGGGTCAGCAGGATGTCCGCGATGCGGGACAGACCCAGCAGGGCGCCGGCCACCACACCGAGGAGGGAGCCGATGAGGAATCCGAGGAGGACGCGCTGGGTCGAGATCAGGACGTGGGTGGCGAGTTGCCCGCGCTCGATGAGGTCGACGGCCGCGGCAAACACCGACACGGGGGAGGGCAGCTGCGACGGCCGGAAGAACCCCGAGGCGGTGCTGAGGTGCCAGGCGAGCAGGATCAGGGCCGGGACGATCAGTCCGAGCAGGAGGACGCTCGCGCGCTTGCCCGCCCGGCCCCCCACGGGACCGCGTTCCCGCGTAGCGCCGTCGCCTGTCACCGGCGAGCCGGTCGCGGCGAGGCCCTGCGTGCTGGAAGGAACCGCGCTGCGCCCGGTCAGGTGGTCCGCACTCATGAGCCGGCGCCGATCGAGGCCGGGTCGGCCTTCTCGACGAGGGAGGCGTCCAGCAGGGTGTCCAGGGCTTCGTCGATCTGTACCTGGCTCTGCACGTCCCCGGTCTCGACGAAGACGGGGCCGATCTTCTCGAGCACGCTGCGCTGGGCGTCACCCGGAGCGGGATCGACGTCGAGGTTGGTGCGGTCGATGATCACCGCGGTGGCGACGGCGGCATCGATTCCCGCCACCTCGGCGAGGATGGCTGCCGTCTCCTCCGGGTTCTCCTTGGCCCACTCCCGAGCCTTCTCGTACGCGTTCACGACCGTCTGGGCGACGTCGGGCTTCCCGGCGAGGAAGTCCTCCGTCGCGTTGAGGAAGCCGTAGGTGTTGAAGTCGATGTCCCGGAAGAACAGCTGGGCGCCGTCCTGCTCGGCAGCCGCCATGATCGGATCGAGACCGGACCAGGCATCGACGGCGCCGCTCGCCAGCGCGGCGCGGCCGTCCGCGTGCTGCAGGTTCTCGATCGTGACCTCCGACTGCGCGACGCCTGCGGATTCGAGCGCCTGCAGCAGGAAGAAGTACGGGTCCGTTCCGCGGGTCGCCGCCACGGACTTGCCGCGCAGGTCCTCGACGCTCGTGATCCCCGACTCGGGGAGGGTCACGAGGGCGGCCCATTCGGGCTGCGAGTAGATGTCGATGGCCTTGATGGGCGAGCCGTTCGAGCGGGCGAGCAGCGCGGCGGAACCGGCGGTCGAACCGACATCGATCGCACCCGCCCGCAGCGCTTCGTTGGCCTTGTTGGAGCCGGCCGACTGCACCCAGTTGACGGTGATTCCCTGGTCCGCGAGCTCCTCCTCCAGCCAGCCCTGCTCCTTGATGATGAGGCTCAGCGGGTTGTAGGTGGCGAAGTCGATATTGAGCGTTCCGCCCTGCGTGACGGCCTCCGATCCACCATCCGCCGCGGGCTGCGTGTCGGCGGCATTCTCACCCGCGAGGCAGCCGCTGAGGCTGAACGAGAGGGCAGTGGCGAGTGCGAGCGTGGGCAGGAAGGCGCGGCGATTCATGATGGTCCTTTGGTGGAGGGTGCGGCAGGGAAAAGGCAGGGTGGCGCAGGCCGAACGACGACGGCGCGCGCGGATCGAGGAGCCGGGCTAGTGCCCGGTGACGCCGAGGCGGGACAACAGGGAGCTGCGCAGCATCGCGAGGTCCGCGGCATTGCGGGACCGCGGGCGGGCGCCTGGAACAGGAACGAGTTCCGCGACCGTGGAGCCGGGATCATCGTCGTCGCGACGCCCGAGGACGAGGATGCGGTCGGCTAGCTGCAGCGCTTCATCGACGTCGTGCGTCACGAGCAGCACCGTCGTGGGCTGCGCGCGGTGGATGTCGAGGAGGAGGTCCTGCATCTTGATGCGCGTGAGGGCATCGAGCGCGCCGAACGGTTCATCGAGCAGCAGCACGCCGGGATTCCGGGCGAGAGCGCGGGCGAGCGAGGTGCGCTGCGCCATGCCGCCGGACACCTCACGCGGCCGATGCTTCGCGAACGCGTCGAGGCCCACCAGCTTGAGCAGCTCGACGACCTTCGCCTTGCCGGCGCTCGCACTGGAGGACTTCGGCAACCCGATCGCCACGTTGGCCTGCAGCGTGTGCCACGGCAACAGTCGTGGCTCCTGGAAGGCGACGGCACAGCGCTCATCGATGCCCCTGACGGGCGTTCCGTCGATCAGCACCTCGCCGCTGTCCGGTACGTCCAGCCCCGCGGCGGCGCGCAGCAGGGTGGACTTGCCGCATCCGCTGGTGCCGAGGATGGCGAGGATCTCGCCAGGCTTCACGTCGACGGTCACGTCCCTGAGGACGACGCGGCGATCGGTCGAGGACCCGAAGCTGCGCCCGAGGCCGGAAAAGCGCACGCCGAGGGCCTGCTTGTGGTGGGGCTGGGTACTGCCGGGTGCCAGGACTGCGGTCATGATCTCTCCATCGGTCCTGGCGGTAGCACCCTACGGAGCGAGCCTTGTCCACCGGATGCGGTGGTTCCCGTGGCTCGGGCCTCGATATCGCCCGGCATCAGGGGGATGCGGGCAACCAGGGTTGCTGCGGCTTCATCGATCCAGGTCTCTCGGCCGCTCGGGATGGTCACCTCAATGAAACGCCCGGGCTCCCGCAGGAGCAAAATGGACCGTGTAACAAACGCTGTAACAAAACCCGGGAGGCTCGGTGGCACACCAGAACGATCCGCAGGTCGTCAGGAGGCTCCTGACGGAGCACGGCCGCTGGGCGGTCGTCGGCCTGTCCAACAATCCGCGCCGCGCTGCCGTCGGCGTCTCACGCTTCCTCCTGGACCGCCTGGGGATGGATGTCGTTCCGGTGAGCCTCAAGGGCGACGACGTCCACGGGCAGAAGGGCTACACGAGGCTCGCCGATATCCCCGGCAGGATCGACGTCGTCGACTGCTTCGTGAATTCGTCGCGTGTGGGCGCGGTGGTGGATCAGGCGATCGCGGTGGGTGCACGCTCGGTGTGGCTCCAGCTGGGCGTGATCGACGAGGATGCCGCGCGTCGAGCCGCGGAGGCCGGGCTCGACGTCGTCATGGATACGTGCCCTGTCATGGAGGCGCCGGCGCTCGGGCTCTAGCCGGTCACATGCGCTGGTACTTCGAGCGCACCACCATGAACACGCCGTATGCCATGAGTCCGAGAGCCACCGCGCCGAGCAGCCACACTCCGAAGGGCTGGTCGCGCAGTGCCTTGAGGGCGCCGTCGAGCCCGGTGGACTGTTCCGGGTTGTTCGTGACGGAAGCGACCACGACGAGGACTCCCAGGACCCCGAGGGCGAATCCCTTGGCGATGTACCCCACGGTGCCCAGCATCATGACGGCGCTGCCGAGCGCACCGGCCGGGAGGTGCGAGATCTTCTCGCGGAAGCGCCGGGTGGCGCCGCTGACGATGAAGTAGCCTCCGACGACGAGGATCCCCACGCCGATGGCGATGAGGAGGACCTTGCCCGCTGGGCTGCCCATGAGGGACGCGCTCAACGAACTCGTACTGCTGCTGCTGTCGCTCGAACCACCGAGTGCGAACCGTCCGAACGTCACGCCGATGGCGGCGTAGACGACGGCCTGGCCGCCGCTCTTCAGGCGGGCGGTCAGCTTGTCCTTGCCCCTGAGGCCCCGCGATCCGAAGAAGACGTCGCCGAGGTTGAACAGGGCGAGGGCGACGCACCCGATGAAACAGAACCACAGCAGGAAGGTCCCGCCGGGACTCGCTGCGAGCTGACCGATCGCTCCGCTCTGGTCGGCGCTTCCGGAGCCGCCGTTCGCCAGTCCGAGCGCTATGAGCCCGATGAGGAAGTGCAGGATGCCGGCGGCGACGTAGCCCGCACGCGCCACCAGTTCGAACTGCTTGGAGTTGACCGCTTCCTCTGCGGCGTCGGACGCCCCTTCAGCGGCACCCTTACCCGATGTGCCCATCCCTCGTGCCATGATGCTCCCGCTTCCCTGTCGGATCGGCGGGTCGGACACCCCAGGTGCGTCCGTGCCGGTCTGGACCTCCATCCTGCCACTGCCCGGCCTTCGGCGCCCCTCCCGTTCCAGTAGGTTGGGTCGAGGATCACCACCCGCGGCCGATGGTGGGCGTCCTTGGAGTGCAGGTCGACGGAAGAGGCACGCATGGAGCAGTTCACGTATGACGAACGGGGCGCGACCGACAGACCCTTCCCGGAGTCGTTGGAGGGAGGCTGGCCCGCCGGTTACACCGTGATGGTGGAGTCGCACGACATCGGGAGCGAGGACCCACCGGCCGCCTTTCTCGCCCTCGCGGAAGGGATTCTCGCATGGGGGCTTCACCGGCGGGCAGGCCTCTCGATGACGTCCGACGCCGAGCGCGCGGCACCGGGGGTCAAAGTCGTCTCCGGGTTCGGCGTCGGCCCCGCCAGGATCAAGGCGCCGTGCCGGGTGATCTGGTCGAGGGCGCCGCGGCTCGACGGTGCGGGCCGGGCCGTCCCCGGCCAGCGCAGTGGCTTCGGCTACGGGACACTGCCCGGCCACCCCGTGCGCGGTGAGGAGGGTTTCTATGCCGAGCTGACCGCTGACAACCGCGTGCGGTTCATCTGCTCCGCCTACAGCGTGCCCGCAAACGTTGTGTACCGGCTCGCCGCACCCGTGACCAGGCTGACGCAGGGGTACGTGCTGTCGCGCTACGTGAAGGCTGCGCGGGAACTGGCGGGGGAGGTCTGACCGGCTACCGACGGCCGGGCTCCGTCCCGGGGCTCGCACGCCACCGGTCGGATGTCTCCGCCCGCCCGTCCTCGCCCACCTGTCCTGACGTGGCCCTTGCCCCGGGCCCCGGGCAGGCGCGCCGTGGAGTCGTTCTGGGACTGCCCCGACACTGGTGCAGCCGAGAACGTCGTGGTCTCCCACCCGGCCCCGGCGCTGGTTGTCCGCGAATCCACAGGACCGGCACCGGGGCAGGACGAACGGCAGACGGCGGGGCCCGACCGATGATCGGGCGTCCGGGGGAGCGAAGGGAAAGCACCATGCAGACACGCACACTGGCCAACGGCCTGGCACTCACCGAACTGGGTCTGGGCACCGCGCAGTTCGGCAATCTCTACCGAGAGACCACCGACGCCGAGGCGGAGGGTGCCTTCGAGGCGGCATGGCAGGCCGGGATCCGCTCTTTCGACACCGCGCCCCACTACGGACTGGGCTTGTCGGAACGGCGCCTCGGGGCGTTGCTCCGCACGAAGGACCGCGACGACTTCGTCCTCTCGACGAAAGCAGGGCGCCTGCTCGTGCCCAACCCCGGCGGCGAGGGCCAGCGCGACACCGACAGCGGTTATGACGTCCCTGCCACCCTGCGGCGCCAGTGGGATTTCAGCGCCGACGGGATCAAGCGCTCGATCGACGAGAGCCTCGAACGCCTGGGGCTCGATCGCATCGACATCGTCTACCTCCACGACCCCGACGACCACGGCGGTCCGGCCATGGAGGAGGCGCTCCCGGCACTGCTCCGCCTCCGGGAGGCGGGCGTCATCACCGCCATCGGGGCGGGGATGAACCAGTCCGCGATGCCGGCCGAGTTCATCCGGAGGTACGACATCGACGTCGTCATGCTCGCCGGACGCTACACCCTGCTCGAGCAGGGGGCCCTCGCCGACCTGATGCCGCTCGCGGTCGATCGCGGCGTCGGAGTGATCATTGCGGGCGTCTACAACTCGGGGCTCCTTTCCAGGGACCGGCCACGGAGCGATGCGAAGTACAACTACGAGACGGCTCCGGCGGAACTCGTCGCACGCGCGCATCGGATCGCGGACATCTGCGAACGACACGGGGTCTCACTTCCGGATGCGGCCGTCGCCTTTCCCCTGCGCCACCCCGCCACCGTCTCGGTCGTCGTCGGAGGACGCACCGACGAGCAGGTCCGAGGGAGCGTCGAGCGCTACCTGAGGCCGATCCCGGACGCGCTCTGGGACGACCTCCGTCACGAGGGACTGATTCCCCAGTGAACCACCGTGAAGCTGTCACACTACCGAAGGAGCACGAATGACCATCATCACCTCGGCCGAGGTCGTGGATGTACGGTTTCCGACATCGTTGACGGCCGCAGGTTCGGATGCCATGAACAAGGACGGCGACTACTCGGCGGCCTATGTCACGCTCCGAACGGACGATCCGGCACTGTCCGGGTATGGATTCACCTTCACCATCGGTCGCGGGAACGACATCTGCGTCCTGGCAGCGGAGCAGCGCGCCAAGCCGCTGGTCGGTCGCAACGTCCAGGAGCTCCTGTCCGACCTCGGCAGGACCTACCGCGAGCTGAAGTCGGATTCCCAGCTACGGTGGCTGGGCCCCGAGAAAGGGGTCGAGCACCTGGCCCTGGCCGCTGTGATGAATGCGGTGTGGGACATGGCGGCCCGCGCCGCGGGCAAGCCCCTGTGGAGGCTCCTGAGTGAGATGACTCCGGAGGAACTCGTCGACGTCGCCGACCTCCAGTATCTTTCCGACGCGCTCACCCGGGAGGAAGCCCTCGACCTCCTGCGGGACATGGCTCCGACGCGCTCGCAGAGGGTCGCCGAACTGGAGGCGAGCGGTTACCCCTGCTACACGACGAGCGCGGGCTGGCTGGGCTACTCGGACGAGAAGCTGCGCAGGCTCTGCCAGGAAGCGGTGGACGAGGGCTACCGGCACATCAAGCTGAAAGTAGGAGCCCACAGGGACGACGACATCCGGCGTCTGGGAATCGTGCGGGAGGTGATCGGCGAGGACGCCCACCTGATGATCGACGCGAACCAGGTGTGGGATGTCCCTGAAGCCATAGAGTGGGTGCGCTCCCTCGCCCGGTTCAACCCGCTGTGGATCGAGGAACCGACAAGCCCGGACGACGTCCTCGGGCACGCTGCCATCCGACAGGCAGTGTCGCCGATCGGGGTCGCGACAGGGGAACACGGGATGAACCGGGTGCTCTTCAAACAGATGTTCCAGGCGGAGGCGATCGACTTCTGTCAGCTGGACTCGGCCCGACTCGCCAGCATCAACGAGATCCTCCCGGTCTTCCTCATGGCGAAGAAGTTCAACGTACCCGTCTGTCCGCACGCCGGTGGGGTCGGGCTGTGCGAGCTTGTCCAGCACCTGTCGATCTTCGACTACATCGCCATCTCCGGATCGCTGGACAACAGGGTCACGGAGTACGTGGATCACCTGCACGAGCATTTCGTGGACCCCTGCATCGTCGAGAACGCGGCCTACAGGGTGCCCGCCAGGCCCGGTTACAGCGCCGAGATGCACGAGGCGTCGATCAAGGAATTCGCCTTCCCGCATGGCGCTTACTGGTCCGGGCAGCAGTGAGGCGCATCCATCCGATGCCTGCACAGTTGATCGGAAGCGCACGTCATCAGGGCATCACGCTGATGCTGCAACGGTGGTCCGAGCTCCAGCAGCCGGGCCGGGCATCGAGGACCGAAGGAGCACGATGAAACTACTACGCTACGGACCGATCGGATCAGAGCGGCCGGCGGTTCTGGCCGTCGACAGGGACGGGAACGAGCAAGCCTACGATCTCTCGTCGCTGACGCCCGACATCACGGGTGAATTCCTCGCTGCGGACGGAATAGCTGCTGTGCGGAAAGGGCTCGAGACGGGGTCCCTGCCCCGAGCCGACATCGGCGGCGAACGCATCGGCGCGCCGATCGCGCGTCCTTCGGCCATCATCTGCGTAGGCATGAACTACGCTGCGCACGCGGCCGAGTCCGGCTCGACGCCGCCCGACACCCCCATCATCTTCCTCAAGACCCCGAATACACTCGCGGGGCCGGACGACGACGCCTTCATACCCCGGGGCAGCACCAGGACGGACTGGGAGGTCGAACTCGGTGTCGTCATCGGCAAGCGGGCCGGCTACCTCGACTCGGTCGAGCAGGCGGCCGACCATATCGCCGGTTTCCTCGCGGCGAACGATCTCTCGGAACGAACCTTCCAGCTGGATGATTCAGGCGGCCAGTGGTCGAAGGGAAAGTGCGCGCCGGGGTTCTCCCCGCTCGGACCATGGCTGGTCCCTGCTGCCGAGGTGGAAGCCGAGAACCTCCGCCTGCGCAGCTGGGTGAACGGTGAGGCCCGGCAGGACTCGAGTACGGCGGACATGATCTTCACGCCGGCGTTCCTCGTGCACCACCTCAGCCAGTACCTCACCCTCGAAGCCGGCGACGTCGTCCTGACCGGAACACCCCAGGGCGTCGCCCTGTCCGGCAAGCACCCGTACCTGACTGCCGGTGACGTCGTGGAGATCGAGATCGAGGGGCTTGGCCGCCAGCGCCAGGTCTTCAGGGAGGCCTAGGAGCAGATGATGAACGAACCACAGCAGGAGATGCACGGACTCGTGGCACTGGTGACCGGCGGTGCCTCGGGCATCGGGGCCGCCGTGGCACGGCGGCTCGCAGACCTGGGCGCCCGGGTCGCCGTGCTGGACGTGATGCCGGAGGCAGCTGCGGAGCAGCACTTCACCGTGCGGTGCGACGTGTCCGATGACCTCTCCGTGCGATCGGCGGTGGACGCCGTCGTGGACCACTACGGCAGGCTGGACATCATCATCAACAACGCCGGCATCGGTGCGCAGGGAACCATCGCGGACAACGACGATTCCGAGTGGCAGCGCGTGTTCGACATCAACGTGATCGGCATGGTCCGGGTCAGCAGGGCGGGCCTGCCGCACCTGCGCGAGTCACCTGCTGCGGCCATCGTGAACGTCTCCTCCATCGCGGCGACCGCAGGCCTTCCGGCCCGGGCCCTCTATTCCGCGTCCAAGGGCGCCGTGCAGTCACTGACCTTCGGCATGGCGGCTGATCACCTGCCGGAGGGCATCCGCGTCAACTGCGTCAATCCCGGCACGGCAGATACGCCGTGGGTCAAGCGCCTCCTCGAGAAGGCGGAGGACCCGCTAGCCGAACGCGCCGCGTTGGAGGCCAGGCAGCCCCACGGCAGGCTCGTCACCGCGGAGGAGATCGCGGCCGCGGTCTCCTACCTCGCGTCACCGCTCGCGGGATCGACCACCGGGGTCGCACTGGCCGTCGACGGCGGTATGCAGAACCTCCGGCTCAGGCCCCGGTCCGCCTGAGGCAGGCGGACCGGGGTTCCATCAGGTCCTGGCGCTGGTTGTCCGGTTCCCCAGCCTCCGGTTCCCTAGCCGAAGTGCTTCGGCAGCGTTCCCTCGTGAGCTTCGCGGAGCTGGTCGAGCGGCAGCGTGAAGTAGCCCTGCACATCGAGCGCCTGGTTCTCCGTGTCCACGACGCCGATGCGCAGGGTGGGGAAATTCCTCGCCGTGCACATGTCGTTAAAGCGCACTTCCTCGGACCGTGGGACGCTGACGACGGCCCGGGCCTGGCTCTCGCTGAACAGCGCCGTGAACGCGTCGATCCCGTCGCGCTCGCACAGTTCGTCCAAGCCGATGCGCGCACCGACGCCGAAGCGCAGCGCCATCTCGCTCAGGCCGGCCGCGAGGCCGCCCTCGGAGAGGTCGTGGGCGGCGTCGATCATGCCGTCCCGCGAGCAGTTCACCAGGATCGCCGCGAGGGTCTTCTCCGCGGCGAGGTCCAGTGCCGGAGGCTGTCCACCGAGGTGGCCGCGCAGGTTGGCCCACTCCGAGCCGTCCAGCTCGTCCGCCGTCGTGCCCAGCAGGTAGACGGCCTGGCCGTCCTCACGCCAGCCCGACGGCGTGCGGCGCGCGACGTCGTCGAACACGCCGAGGACGCCGACCACCGGAGTCGGGTGGATGGCGACGCCGCCGGTCTGGTTGTACAGCGAGACGTTCCCTCCGGTCACGGGAACGCCGAGCTCCTGGCAGGCATCGGCGAGGCCACGCACGCTCTCGGCGAACTGCCACATCACCTCGGGGTCCTCCGGTGACCCGAAGTTCAGGCAGTCGGTGACGGCGAGCGGCTCGGCCCCCGATGTCGCGACGTTGCGGTACGCCTCGGCGAGGGCCAGGCGCGCTCCCTCGTAGGGGTTGAGGTAGGAGTAGCGGCCGTTGGCGTCCGTCGAGATGGCGACACCGAGGCCGGTCTCCTCGTCGACGCGGATCACTCCGGCGTCGTCCGGCATGGCAAGGGCCGTGTTGCCCTGCACGTAGCGGTCGTACTGGTCCGTGACCCAGTTCTTCGCGCACATGTTGGGCGAGGCCATGAGTTCGAGCATGGCTTCGCGCAGGTCCGCGGGCCGCTCGTGCGCGAAGGTGTCGGCCTGCACGCCGTCGAGCCACTCCGGGCGGTGATAGGGACGCTCGTAGACAGGACCCTCGTGGGCGACGGTGCGCGGATCGACGTCGACGATCTTCTCGCCGTCCCACTCGATGATGAGGCGCCCGGTGTCGGTGACCTCACCCAGCCAGGAGTACTCCACGGCCCACTTGTCCATGATCGCCTCGAACGCGGAGACGTTCTCCGGCGTCACGACCGCCATCATGCGCTCCTGCGACTCCGACATGAGGATCTCGCCGGGGGTGAGGGACGGGTCGCGCAGCAGGACGTTGGTCAGTTCCACGTGCATGCCGCCGTCGCCGTTGGATGCGAGTTCCGACGTCGCACAGGAGATCCCGGCGGCGCCGAGGTCCTGGATTCCCTCGACCACGGAGGCCTTGAACAGCTCGAGGCAGCACTCGATCAGCACCTTCTCGGCGAACGGATCGCCGACCTGGACGGCGGGGCGCTTGGAGGGCTTGGCGTCATCGAAGGACTCGGAGGCCAGTACCGAGGCGCCACCGATGCCGTCGCCACCCGTACGGGCGCCGAAGAGGACCACCTTGTTGCCCGCGCCGGACGCGTTGGCAAGGCGGATGTCCTCGTGGCGCAGGACGCCGACCGCGAGCGCGTTGACCAGCGGATTGCCCTGGTAGACGGAGTCGAAGACCACCTCGCCGCCGATGTTCGGCAGGCCGAGGGAGTTGCCGTAGCCGCCGATGCCCGCGACGATGCCGTGCACGAGTCGCGCTGTGTCCGGATGGTCGATCGCGCCGAAGCGCAGGGGATCCATGACGGCGACAGGGCGTGCGCCCATCGAGATGATGTCGCGGACGATGCCGCCGACGCCGGTGGCCGCACCCTGGTAGGGCTCCACGAAGGACGGGTGGTTGTGGCTCTCCACCTTGAAGGTCACGGCCCAGCCGTCGCCGATGTCGACGACGCCGGCATTCTCGCCGATGCCTACGAGGAGGTGCTCCTTCATGGCGTCGGTGACCTTCTCGCCGAACTGGCGCAGGTGCACCTTGGAGGACTTGTAGGAGCAGTGCTCGCTCCACATCACCGAGTACATGGCGAGTTCGGCACCGGTGGGGCGGCGGCCGAGGATTTCCTCGACGCGCTGGAACTCGTTCTCCTTGAGGCCGAGTTCGGCCCAGGGGAGCGCCTGGCCGGGCGTGGCCTCGGCGTTCGCGACCGTGTCGATATTGAACTTCTTGGACGTTGTCTCCGCAGTCACTTAGCCCACCAGCTTCTTGAGTACCGACGTGAAGATGCCGAGTCCGTCCGTGCCGCCGCGGACCTCTACCTCGCCGCGCGCCGAGGAATCAGGGCCGAAGCCGGCCTCCACCGCGTGCTCGGGGTGCGGCATGAGCCCGACGACGTTGCCTGCCGCGTTCGAGATGCCGGCGATGTCGCGGCGCGACCCGTTGGGATTGCCGTCGACGTACCGGAAGACCACGCGGCCCTCGCCCTCGAGTTCGTCGAGCGTGCGGTTGTCGGCCACGAACTGGCCGTCCTGGTTTTTGAGCGGGATGACGAGCTCCTCGCCGTCCGCGTACTCGGAGGTCCAGGATGTGCCGTTGTTCTCGACGCGCAGGCGCTGGTCACGGCAGATGAAGTGCAGGTGGTTGTTCTTGATCATCGAGCCGGGCAGCAGGTGCGCCTCGGTGAGGACCTGGAATCCGTTGCAGATGCCGAGGACGGGCAGGGCGTCCGCCCCACCGGAGGCCGCTGCGGTGATCTGCTCCATGAGCGGGGCGAAGCGCGAGATGGCACCGGCTCGGAGGTAGTCGCCGTAGGAGAAACCGCCGGGAATGATCACGGCGTCGACGTCCTGCAGGCTGTGGTCGCCGTGCCACAGGTGGACTGCGGACCCGCCGGCGAGGCGGACGGCGCGGACGGCGTCGCGATCGTCGAGCGAGCCGGGGAACGTGACGACGCCGACCTTCACGCCGTTCAGGGGGCTGTCCTCGTTGTTCGAGGCCACGGGCTGCGGGCCGCCGATGAGGGGCGTTTCGATGTTCGAGGCGGTCACTGGGCGTCCTCCTCGAGAACCTCCACGCGCGTGACGTCCTCGATGACCGGGTTGGACAGCAGCGTGGTGGCGGCGTGGCGGGCCTGTTCGAGCACCTCGTCGGTGACGACGCCGTCCACCGTCAGTTCGAACCGCTTGCCCTGCCGGACACTGGCGAAACCGGTGAGACCGATCCGGGGAAGGGCTCCGGCGATCGCCTTACCCTGCGGGTCGAGGATCTCGGGCTTGGGCATGACGTCGACAACAATCCGGGGCATCCGGCAACTCCTGTGCGTGAGCGGCAAGTGCTGGGCATTCCAGCATTAAATGCAGTAGCCCGGAAGTGCCGTCTCACGCCGCATCTGGGTTGACACTGGCGCTCCGCGAGCTTGCCCTTCAAGTCTACCGGGGATTACCGGCAGCTTCGTCCGGCGCTGACGGCCCTTCGAGTCCTACTGGCCGCCCGGCGAGCCCAGGATGTCCCGCACCTTGTCCCACCTGGAGATCTCGCAGCCATCGGTGAGCGCGAAGGAGGCGAGGACCGATGTGCCGTCGAGCTCACCCGTGATGCTGGCGGTCTGCGGGCCACCGTATTGCTGGGTGCAGATCGCGTCCTTGGAAGGGCGCGCCGTGAAGAACTTCGTGCCGAGCCGGGCGAGCGCGGCGCAGGCGGCCTCCGCATTGGGAAGGGTCGACGCCGGTCCCGGTGCGCCGTCGACGCACTCGAGCACGTACTGCACGGGCTCAGCGGCCGGATCCTGGCTGATCGAGATGGTCAGCATGGCCGTGGTGCCGGCGGCAGCCGGCGGCACCTCGGCCGTCCCGGACGGTTCCGTGGACGCCGTCGGGGACGACGCAGACGTGCCCGCCGCCGTCGGGAGCGGGGTGGTCGAAGGCTCGGGGGCTGAGGACTGCACGGCGGTCTCCTGGTCGATCGGTTCGGCTGCCGGACCGCCCTGGGCGCATGCCGACAGGACGAGTGACAGGGCGGCGAGCGGAAGCAGGAACCGGGCCATCGCAGGCCCTCGCCGGGTCGGCGACAGCAGTTCGCTGATGGTCATGGTGGTCCCCCTTCGAGTGGCTTCCCAGCGTAACCGCTGGCGGAAGTTCAACGAAGAAGGACGGCGGAGCGTCCCGCAGGAAGGCGCTCCGCCGTCGTCACGGTGTCCCGACTGCCCGCTCGAGGTGCTCGAGGAGCCGTCCCCGGAGTACCTGCGACTCCTCGGCGAAACCGCGCTGGAGGCGGACGTACTCCGCCTTGCCCTCACTCGTCTCGATCGCGATCGGCGTGTAACCCCAGCCGGACAGGTCGTAGGGGGAGGCCCTCATGTCCATGGTCCGGATGCGCCAGGACAACTCGAAGCAGTCCATGACAATCTCGCTCGGCAGCAGGGGAGTGAGCTTGTAGGCCCGCTTGTACAGGTCCATGTTGGCGTGCAGGCAACCCGGCTGCTCGAGGTCCCGCTGTGTCTCCCGCGTCGGTACGTGCTCGTTCAGGGGCACGGCCTGCGGCGTGTAGAAGCGGAAGGCGTCGAAGTGGGTGCAGCGGATGCGGGACGCCTCGACGACATCGTCCGTTCCGGCTGCGCCCAGGCGCAGCTCGAGGTACTCGTGACGCACGCCGTTGACCGCGGAGCGGTAGGCCATCGCCCACTCGTGGAGGCCGAAGCAGCCGAACTGCGCCGGTCGTGCGGCGGTCCGCGCGAGGATGATCCGCGCGAAGTCGACCGACTCGTGGCGTTCCCCGACGAAACGGCGGGCGTCCACGCGGACGCCGTCGTCGTGGGCTGTGTAGTACTTCCAGTCGGAGCGGCCTGCCGCCGCCGGTCCCTGCAGCACGACGCCGGCCCCTGGGTGCCAGCGGAGGAGTTGTCCGGGCTTCTGGTTGTAGTAGGTGAAGAGGAAGTCCTCCACGGGATGCACTGCGCCACGGGACCGGCGGTCCAGGTAGGGCTGGGCGAAGCGCGCCACGCGTGTCCGGTGCTGCCGCTCGCGGTCCTGCCACTCCGTCTCGCGGAGGCTTTCCAGGAGAGGTGCATGCATCGTCCCATTATCACCCAGACCCCTTTTGGTAAATACTCGGTGCGAATTGTGAAGGGAACGGCCGCGTCGGACAGTGGGCAGAGTGTTGCCCCGGGTAAGTTTGTGCTCGCCGTGGCGTCTGTGAGCGTTCTCACAGGTGGGGGGTCCTATCCAGGAGACCACGGCATCGGGGGAACGGCCTTGGCCGGCCCGTACTTTCACGAGAGGCACTACCTTCCTATGACACAACGGAGAAATGCCGGGCAGGGGCGTAGCACCCTACGCGCCGCCGCGGCTATCGTTCTGGGTCTGCCGCTGCTGGTCACATCGACGGCCGTGGCACCCGCTGCCTTCGCAGCGCCCGGTCCCGCTTCGGTCGCACCCATCAAGGCGCCGACCAAGGAACTGGACCCCGCTCAGTACCCGGACGGCAAGTACATCGTCGTACTGGCCGACAAGCCGCTGGCGACCTACGACGGCGGCGTCGACGGCATCGCGCCCACGAAGCCCGAAGCGGGGGAGAAACTCGATGCCGACGCCGAGAACGTGCAGCAGTATTCGGAGTTCCTCGAGACGAAGCAGCAGGAGATCGCGGCCGAGAAGGACGTCGAGATCAAGCGCACCTACACGGCCGCGATCAACGGTTTCGCTGCCGACCTCAGCGCCGACCAGGCCGTCGAGCTCGCCAAGAGCGACGACGTCCTGCTCGTCTCGCCGGACGTCGAGAACGCCCCCGACTACTCGAGCATCGACTTCCTGGGCCTGAACGGCGGCAAGGGAGCCTGGAAGACACAGTTCGGCGGCGAGAAGAACGCCGGCAAGGGGACCGTCGTCGGTGTCATCGACACCGGCTACGCGCCGGACAACCCCTTCTTCGCAGGCAAGCCCGTCAAGCCGCTGAAGGGCAACGCGAAGCCGAAGGTGGGCGAGCCCTACCTCGATGCCGATGGCAGGATCGCCATGCTCAAGGCCGACGGCAGCACCTTCACGGGCGAGTGCCAGGTGGGCGAGGACTTCGACGGCTCCCTGTGCAACTCGAAGGTACTCTCTGCCCAGTACTTCGCCGATGCCTTCCTCGAGACGGTCCCGGAGGCCGACCGCGCACCGCACGAGGTCATCTCCCCCGTCGACATCGACAACCACGGCACACACACCGCGAGCACCGCAGCCGGCAACGCGGGCGTGACCCAGACCGTGGACGGCCGGAACTTCGGCGTCTCCTCCGGTGTTGCTCCCGAAGCGAAGATCTCCGTGTACAAGACGTGCTGGGAGGACAATGATCCGCAGACGGGGGGCTGCTACTCGTCCGCAGCCGTCGATGCCATCAACAAGGCCATCCTCGACGGCGTCGACGTCCTCAACTACTCGATCTCGGGCAGCACGACGACGACGACCGATGCCGTGTCCCTCGCCTTCCTCTCGGCGACCTCCGCCGGGATCTTCGTTGCAGCCTCTGCTGGCAATTCCGGGCCCACGCCCAGCACCGTGAACCACGGCGGCCCCTGGATGACGACGGTGGCCGCAAGCACCTTCAGCTACGAGCTGCAGGGCACGGCTGAATTCTCCGACGGCACCAAGTACCGCGGCGCGTCGATCATGCGCGCCGGCGTCGCAGCCAGCCCGGTCGTACTCGCTGTGAATGCTGCAGCTGCCGGTGCCGCGAGCCCCAACCTCTGCGGTCCCGGCACCCTGGATCCCGCGAAGGTCACCGGCAAGATCGTGGTGTGCGACCGCGGCGTCGTCGACCGTACGGCCAAGAGTGCCGAGGTCGCCCGCGGCGGAGGTGTCGGCATGATCCTCGTGAACCTCAACGACTCCTCGTCGGACCCCGACCAGCACGCCGTTCCCACGGTGCACGTCAATGCGCCCGAGGCCCTCGAGCTCAAGGCCAAGGTCGCGGCCAACCCGTCACTCACCGTCGCCCTCAAGGCCACCGACACCACCGGCAAGCCGCTGCCTCCTGCTCCGCAGGTCGCGGGCTTCTCCTCGCGCGGCCCTCTGCTCGCCACCGACTCCGATCTGCTCAAGCCGGACATCACCGCTCCCGGTGTCGCCGTCCTCGCGGGCGTCTCCACGGTCGGCTCGAACGGCGCGCAGTTCGGCTTCCTCTCCGGCACGTCCATGGCGTCACCGCACGTCGCGGGCCTCGGAGCGCTCGTGCTCGGCAAAAACCCCCTGTGGTCGCCGGCTACCGTCAAATCCGCGATGATGACCACCGCCTACCCGCTGAAGACCGCGAGCGGTGGCGTCGAGACGGACGTCCTCGCCGTGGGCGCGGGCCACATCAACCCGGCCACGGTCCTCAGCCCCGGACTCGTCTACGACCAGAACGAGGACGACTACCTGCGCTTCATCGAGGGCACGGGCGTCGAGCTCGGCATCCCGGGCATCGAACCCGTGGCCGCGAAGGACACCAACGTCCCGTCCTTCGCCCTCGGGAACCTGACCGGGCGCACGGAGGTCACCCGCACGGTGACCGCCATGACGCCGGGCGTGTACCGCGCAACCGCGAACGTGCCCGGAGTGAAGGTGACGGTCACGCCGTCGATCCTCAACTTCAGTGCCGGGGGCGAGACCCGCACCTTCAAGGTCTCGTTCGAGAACCAGAGCGCGCCCTTCGGCTCGTTCGCTTCCGGCTCGCTGACCTGGTCCGGCCAGGGCAAGAACGTCACGTCGCCGGTGGCCATTCGTCCGCAGGCCGTGAATGCCCCGGCGGAGGTCGCCTTCAACTCGGCCGGTCCTAACGGCAGCGGTAGCTTCGACGTCACCTCGGGGACCAACACCCCGATCCAGATGACGCTCGAAGGCCTGTCCAAGGCCGATACCTCGGCACTGAGCCTGGTACCCGGCAGATTGGTCAACGGTAACGACGCCTCGAACGCTGTCAAGGACGTCACCGTCCCCGAAGGCGCGCCGGTCGCGAAGTTCTCCGTCCTCTCGGACGACCCGGATGCCGACTTCGACATGTTCATCATCACTCCGGCCGGCACCGTCACCGAGGTGGCCACCGCCGACGCGAGTGAGACGATCACGATCGAGGACCCCCAGCCAGGCGCGTACCGCATCATCGCCAACCTCTATGGAAGCCCTGGGAACAGGCCGACGACGGGATCCATCGACGCCGTCATCCTTGGCGGCAACGAGAACAACGCGACGCTGGCCCCGAACCCGCTGACCCTGGCCAACGGCAGCACGGGCGCGGTCACCCTCAGCTGGACCGGGCTCACCCCGGGCTCCTACGTGGGACGCGTGTCCTATGCAGGATCCTCGACCGTGACCTACGTGAGCGTCGTCGTCGACGGGGAGGGCGAGGCCACGGCCCAGCTTCCTGCCACCGACCCGGCGGACAAGCTGATGGCTGATCCGCGCGAATCGACCACGCCGACAGGTAACCAGTAGCACCCGACTGCACATACGAGAAGGCCGGTGGATCATCGATCCACCGGCCTTCTCGCCGTCCTGGGTGTCTTCGGCGCTGACGCGCCGGTGTCGCGCTAGCGGCCCGTGCCTGCGTAGACCGTCGCGGTGGTGTCGCCGTCGAGCTCGAACGCGGCGTGCACCGCACGCACCGCGGTGTCAAGCAGATCCGCTCCTGTCACCACGGAGATGCGGATCTCCGACGTCGAGATCATGTCGATGTTCACCCCGGCGTCGGACAGGGCACGGAAGAAGCGGTAGGAGACACCGGGATTCGAGCGCATGCCGGCACCAATGAGCGAGAGCTTGCCGATCTTCTCGTTGTACTCGACCGCCTCGAAGCCCACGCGGTCCTGCGCCTCGCGGAGCGCGGCGAGCGCCTCGGCGCCGTCCACGATCGGCAGGGTGAAGGAGATGTCCGTCCGGCCCGATCCGTGCGTCGAGACGTTCTGGACGATCATGTCGATGTTCGTGTTGGCACCCGCGACGATGCCGAAGATCTCCGCAGCCTTGCCGGGGATGTCCGGCACGCCGACGACGGTGACCTTCGCTTCCGAACGGTCGTGCGCGACGCCGGAGATGATGGGCTGTTCCAAGGGTTCTCCCTCTTGAATCTTGATCTGGTCATCGGGGCTGGGCAGTACCCAGGTGCCTTCGTTGTGGCTGAACGAGGAGCGGACGTGCAGGGGGACCCCGAAGCGGCGCGCGTACTCCACGCAGCGCAGGTGCAGGATCTTCGCCCCGGAGGCAGCCATCTCCAGCATCTCCTCGCTCGAGATGGTGTCGATCTTCTGGGCGGACGACACGACGCGCGGATCGGCGGTGTAGACGCCGTCGACGTCCGTGTAGATCTCGCAGACGTCGGCATCGAGGGCAGCCGCGAGCGCGACGGCGGTGGTGTCGGAGCCTCCCCGGCCGAGCGTCGTGATGTCGTTGCTCTCGCGGCTCATGCCCTGGAACCCGGCGACGATCGCGATGTCGCCCTTCTCGATGGCAGTCCGGATGCGGTGCGGGGAGACGTCGATGATGCGGGCCTTGCCGTGGATGGCGTCCGTGATCATGCCCGCCTGGCTGCCTGTGAAGGACTGCGCCGACGCCCCGATGCCATGGATCGCCATGGCGAGGAGGGCCATCGAGATACGCTCGCCGGCGCTCAGGAGCATGTCCATCTCGCGCGCGTCCGAGGACGCGGGGCTCACCTGACCGGCGAGGTCGAGCAGCTCGTCCGTGCTGTCACCCATGGCGGAGACGACGACCACCACGTGGTGCCCGGCGTCGTGCGTGTCGACCACGCGACGCGCCACGCGCTTGATCCCCTCGGCGTCGGCAACCGACGACCCGCCGAATTTCTGGACTATGAGGCTCATGCACTCGCTCACTGGTGAAGGTCGACGGCGACTGGTCCGCCGTGCTGTCAATGTCTTCGAAGGCGGCAGCGTCGGCGCCTGGGGGCGTGGACCGTGATCCTGCGCCCGTGCAAGTGTAGCGGCGGCGCAATCGGCCGCCCAAAGTCTGGGTCCAAATGAGAACGGAACAGGCGGGCGGTGTCGTCGGCCTCCTGCCGCCTGAACGGATCACCGTCGCATACCCTCTTACCATGACCAACGAATTTGGGGGAATCGTTGTCGAGGGGGTAGCGCGCAGCTTCGGCTCCGTGCAGGCGATCCGCGATATCGATTTCGAGGCCCCGCCCGGAGAAGTGACCGCACTGATCGGTCCGAACGGCTCCGGCAAGACGACCCTGATGCTGATCATGGCAAGCCTGTTGGCGCCGGATCTCGGTACGGTACGTGTCGCCGGTTTCGATCCTGCCACGCAACCGGCGGAGGTGAGGAGCAGGGTCGGCTGGATGCCGGACACCCTGGGGGTCTGGGATTCCCTCACGGCACTGGAGGTGCTGCGGACCCTCGGCGCACTCTACGGCCTGAGCCCTGCGGACTGCTCACGAAGGGCCGACGAACTGCTGCTGACGGTACGCCTGACCGAATTCGGCCGGCAGCCGGCGCGCGTGCTCTCGAGGGGCCAGCAGCAGCGGCTCAGCCTCGCGCGGGCCCTCATCCACGATCCGCAGGTCCTGCTCCTCGATGAGCCGGCATCAGGCCTCGACCCCGGATCGCGCGTCGAACTGCGGACGCTCCTGCGGTCCCTGGCCGCGCAGGGCAAGACCGTCGTCGTGTCCAGCCATGTCCTGTCCGAGCTCGACGAGATCGCCGACCGCGCGGTGTTCGTGAATCGCGGGCAGTCCGTCAAGAGCCAGACGCTCGACGAAGCCGGGAGCCAAGCACGCCGCTACTACGTTCAGGCCCAGCCCATGTCCGCACTCGCCGAGGCCCTCCGGAGCTATGGGGTCCGTTTCGAGACGCGGGGCGACTCGCGGCGTGAGGAGTTCCTCGTGCAACTCGGCAGTACCGCGGAAGCCTCCTGGCTGCTGCGCACCCTGGTGATGAGCGACGTCGTCGTCACCGCCTTCGCACCCGCAGGGGGCGCGTTGGAAGAGACCTACATGAGCCTGGATACGGACCGACTATGAGCACCCTCACCGAACCCTCGATGCCACAGCCGGTCCGGCGGGCGACCGAGCTGCGATTCCTGACCGCCGTCCGGACCGTCTTCGCCCTCGAGATGAAGCAGCGGCTGCGCGGCAAGGGCTGGTACTGGATGCTCGGTACCTGGTTCGTCGTCATCGCCTTCATCTTCGTCCTGGCGACTGGGCTTCTCGGCACCACGGACAACGAGGGCGGCATACTCTTCGACCTGATCGTCGGATTCGTCCTGTTCTTCGGGCTCCTCGTCTCACCCGGACTCTCGGCGAACGCCGTCAACGGCGACCGCGCGGGCGGCACGCTCGCCATCCTGCAGGTGACCCTGTTGACACCTGGACAGTTGCTCATGGGCAAATGGCTCGCGTCATGGGTGGGTTCCCTCGCCTTCCTCATCGTGAGCAGCCCTTTCATCTTCTGGGCGCTGGCCCTCGGTGGAGTCAGCGCGCGGGAAGCTCTCGTCTCACTCCTGATGCTGGCCCTGGAACTCGCCGTGGTCTGCGCGCTCGGGGTCGGCATCTCCGCCCTCGCGAACCGTCCGCTCTTCTCGATCGTCAGCACGTACATGCTCGTGGCGCTCCTGGCCATCGGCACCCTGATCGTCTTCGGGCTCAGCACCATGCTGGTGATGGAGAGGCACATCATGACGGTCTCGTCCTACTCCTATCCGGAAGGCAGCTTCGACAGCATGGGCGTGCCCGAGGAGGGTGCGGAACTGGAGTGCCTGACGCACACCTACGAGAGCGAGGTGCCCCGGACGGAGTACATCACCTGGATACTCGCGGCGAACCCCTTCGTGGTGGTGGCCGATGCCGTTCCGTACAGCACGGAAGGGCTGCCGGACGAGCCTGCGTCGGGCTCGCCGCAGGCGGCTTACCTGACCGACGGCCCCTACTACACCCCGGGGGTCATGGAGACCATCAGCCAGGGGGTGAGGTCCGCCCAGGCCGGGCCGGACTTCGAGCAGACCTGCGAGGAGTCCCAGCAGGCACTCCGGCCGCTACCTCAGGGAACGCCGATCTGGCCCCTCGGCCTGGGCATCCAGGTGGCGCTCGCGGCCGGGC
The DNA here is from genome assembly GCF_005281365.1 of Arthrobacter sp. NamB2. NCBI lineage: Bacteria > Bacillati > Actinomycetota > Actinomycetes > Micrococcales > Micrococcaceae > Arthrobacter > Arthrobacter sp. NamB2. Next base: position 110,049 of record NZ_SZWI01000006.1, read on the forward strand.
TCCTGCTGCTCGCCCGACGCAAACTCACGATGCCCGCGAGACGGCTCGCACAGGGTACGCGCATCGCCTGAGGCAGGGCTGTCAGGACATCGCGCGGCGGCCCTCGAAAGCGCGGCCGAGGGTGACTTCGTCGGCGTATTCGAGGTCCCCGCCCACGGGTAGTCCCGACGCAAGCCGGGTCACCGGTATTCCGATCGTCTTGAGCATGCGCACCAGGTAGGTCGCAGTCGCCTCACCCTCGAGGTTCGGGTCGGTGGCGATGATGATCTCCTGGATCTGCTCGTCCGAGAGCCGTGCGAGCAGTTCCCGGATGCGGAGCTGGTCCGGGCCGATGCCGGCAATCGGGTTGATCGCTCCACCGAGGACGTGGTACCTGCCGCGGAAGGACCGGGTGCGCTCGACGGCGATCACGTCCTTGGATTCCTCGACGACGCAGATCATGGTGGGGTCGCGACGGGGGTCGCGGCAGATGGCGCACTGCTCCTGCTCGGCGACATTGCCGCAGATGCTGCAGAACTTGACCCGTTCCTTCACCGTGGTGATCGCCGTGACGAGACGGGCCATGTCCTCCGAGTCGGCCTCGAGGATGTGGAACGCGAGACGTTGGGCCGACTTCGGCCCCACCCCTGGCAGGCGTCCGAGCTCATCGATCAGCTCCTGCACTGCGCCTTCGTACACGGTGATTCCTTATCTGCGGGTGGTGGTGCAGGCATTCGAGCTATCGGCGGCCTGTTCGTGCTTCCCGGCGTGGTCGGCGAGGAGCGGTCTTCCTATTGTCCGCCCTGCACGACGGCGCAGGGTCCCTTGGCGCGGCTGTTTCGCCCTCAGCGGTCGAGGTGAACGGGCGATGCCTCCGCCCGGCTGCTACTGCCCGTCGACGCCGCGTTCCTCGACGAGGCGTCCGTTGAGGATCCGCTCGATGGCCGTCCGCCCGACGAGTCCCGACTCCTCGATGGTCTCATCGTCGGCGCTCGGCTCGTCCTCGACGAAGCGGAGATCGACAGCACCCCGCGCGGCGGCGGCTTCCTCGGCGCGCTTGCGCTCGGCCTCGTCGAGCAACTGCTGGTAGCGGCTCACCGGCTTCTGGCGGACATTGTCGGCGGCTGCCGGGCGGTCCAGGGCTCCGCCACCGCTGGATCGGACCGACGGCGGACCACTGCTGGTCGGCGAGGAGGCGGGCGCCGGGGGAGTCGGCTGTTCAACGGTGGCGGTGGGGCGCGTCGGGGCCGTGCGCTCGCTGTGTCCCGGCGGCGGCGTCGAGGGACGGGCGTCTACCCGCGGCGCGGCGGTCGGTGAGATGGCTGCCACCTCGCCGTTGGGTGCAGTGGGTGCAGTGGGTGCAGTGGGTGCAGCGGACGCCGGCGGCCTCCATATCACCGAGCGTGAGGGCTGCGGGGCGGGTGCCTGTGCCTGCGACGGGGTGGGAGTGCTGCGCTCGGTGGGCCGGTGCTGGTCGGGTGCCGGTGCGGCCGGTGCTGACGCATGGGACCTGGAGTGCGATGAACTCGTCGCCGTCGTGGCGCCGGTCCGGGCAGGAGCACTCGCCGGACGCGCCGCCTGTGTGCCCCGCTGCCCTGACGGCCGACTCTCGAAGGGGTCCTCCGGCACGGAACCCCACCCGGGACCGGGATCGAAAGCCTCCTCGGGGGGTTCGACGAGCGCCCAGGAGTCATCGGACATGGACGGATCCCAGGCGCTGACGGTTTCGGGAGTCGTCGAATCGGTGGCGTCGGGTCGGGCGGTCGTGTCCCGGCGGGTCGTCGAAGCAGGCTCCTGCGGACCGACGACTGCAGGGCTACCGCCTGACGCCACAACCGCCTGGGCTGCTGCACCCGGCGGTGCCGCGGAGGGTCGCCCGCCCGGGCTGTCCACTGGCGGCGGAAAGGCCTGGCCTGGTGCGCTGCGCGGTGCCGCGGAGGGTTGTTCCCCGGAGGGTCGTTCCGCAGCGAGTCGCCCGGCGGCGGTCGGCCCGTCGGAGCTGGACCGGGCCGGCGAACCAGTAGGCCGTGGCCCGTCCGCTTCCGCCGACGGGCGCGCGGCACCGTCGCGATGCACATCCGCTGCCACGGCAGCGCCGTCCCGCTGTCCGGGGCGGGGCGCTGCGGACGCATTGCCGGTGGCGGAGAGCGCGGAGCCCGGGCGGGTGGGGGTGGCTAGGGCTGCATCAGCCGAGCCGGGCGCACCTGCCACTGCCGCTGGACGCGTGCTACCGCTCGACGGCGGAGGAGAGCCGCGGCCGGCTGACGCAGCCGGAGAAACAGGACCCGGGTTACTGCCCGGGGCCGCCTGCCCCCCTGGTACTTTTGGGCCCGACTCACCCGACCCACCGGCGTCGTAGACCGCCTCGATCGAGCAGGTGAGACCGAGGACCTTGTGGATGGCCTGCTTGAGGTTGTCCATGTGGGGCCCGCGCTGGAAACCGATCGCATTGCCCTGGTTCGCGAAGGCCAGCACCAGCTGGTTGCCCTCGAAGGAACGCGGCTTCGCGGTGACGTTGACGATGAGCCAGGTGGCGCGCTTGATCCGGGCGACCTCGTCCAGGATCTCGGGCCAGGCCCGCCGAACCATCTCGACGTTGCCGCCGGAAGCGGCAGGCTGTCCCGAGGGGGCATCGGTCCGCCGGGGCCCCTGCGCGGCCTGCCGATCCTGCTCGGACGACGGCTGGAGCTCATGGCCGGCAGGGGGCTGTGGCGCTTGGAGTCCGACGTGAGAAGAGGCGGGAGGCTGGGCGGGCTCGACCCCTCGGGGCTGGGGGGCCTGCGCCCGGTCGGTGGTGCCGGCGGGGATCTGGATGCGGGGCTCGCGATCGGACTCCGGCGCAGTCTGGCCTTCCGGAGGCGACATCGGTGAGACCGTCGGCCCGGCCTCTTCCACGCGCCCGGTCGGCTGCGCGGTCGGCTGCGCGGTCGGCTGCGCGGTCGGCTGCGCGGTCGGTTGACCGGTCGCCTGCCCGGTCGGCCCGCTCGGTTGCCCGGTCGGCTGCGCGCTCGGCTGCCCACCCGGCTGCTTCGAGCCCTGCTCCGCGGGGCGGCTCGGGGATTCAGGATCGGAGAAGGCCGAGTTCGTGGAGACGCCCCAGCTGCCGCCCCAATCAGGGGACGAATCCGCCGTGGCGGGAGCCGACGTCGGCTGCTGCGCCCGTGCTGCAGCGGGGACCGCGGGTGAGTGTGCACCTGGAGCGGCAGCGGGAACGGCGGGGGCCGACGGATCGGCGGCGGGAAGGGACCAGCGAGCGGCCGCTTCCTCCGCCGTTCGAGGAACGTCGAGCCGCGGTCGTGCCGGCGCCTTCGGTACTTCATCCGCTTCCGCGGCTTCCACGGCGGGCGTTCCGCCGGCGTATTCGAGGCGTCGCTCGATGCGGTCGACCCGGGCGAGAGTGCCTCGGGCGGTGGCATCCGCGGCCGGGAGGAGCAGCCGGGCACACAGCAGTTCGAGGTGCAGGCGCGGCGACGTGGCTCCCGTCATCTCGGTGAGGGCGGTGTTGGTGACGTCGGCGGCGCGGGACAGCTCGCCCGCGCCGAGCTGGTTCGCCTGCGTGCGCATGCGGTTGAGCTGGTCGTCCGGGACACCGCGCAGAATGGATGCCGCGCCCTCGGGCACGGCATTGATGACGATCAGGTCCCGGAAGCGCTCGAGCAGGTCCTCGACGAACCGGCGCGGATCGTGTCCGGTCTGGATGACCCGGTCCACAGCGTTGAAGACCGTCGCGGCGTCACCAGCTGCCACGGAGTCGACGACGTCGTCGAGGAGTGTCGCGTGCGTATAGCCGAGGAGGGACACCGCGAGCTCGTAGTCGAGGCCGCTCTCACCCGCGCCGGCCATCAGCTGGTCGAGCACGGAGAGGGAGTCGCGGACCGATCCGCCGCCGGCGCGGATCACGAGCGAGAGCACGCCGGGTGCGACGGGGACGTTCTCCTGGTGGCAGAGCAGTTCGAGGTACGCCATGAGGGGCTCCGGCGGAACCAGCCGGAACGGGTAGTGGTGCGTGCGCGAGCGGATGGTGCCGATCACCTTGTCGGGCTCGGTGGTCGCGAAGATGAAGAGGATGTGCTCAGGCGGCTCCTCGACGATCTTCAGCAGTGCGTTGAAGCCTGCCGAGGTGACCATGTGCGCCTCGTCGATGATGAAGATCTTGAACCGGTCGCGGACCGGCGCGAAGGTTGCGCGCTCGCGGAGATCGCGGGCGTCATCGACGCCTCCGTGGCTGGCCGCGTCGATCTCGATGACGTCGAGGCTGCCCGACCCGTTGCGCGCGAGTTCCACGCAGCTGTCGCAGGTTCCGCAGGGCGTGGAGGTAGGGCCCTGGGCGCAGTTGAGGCAGCGGGCGAGGATGCGTGCCGACGTGGTCTTGCCACACCCGCGCGGACCGGAGAAGAGGTAGGCGTGATTGATGCGGTCCTTGTCGATGGCCGCCATCAGGGGTTCGGTGACATGCTCCTGGCCGATGACGTCCCCGAAGGTCTCGGGACGGTAGCGGCGGTAGAGGGCTGTACTCACGGATGAACCTTATCGGTTGGTGCTGACGGTTTGCATGCCGGGTCGGCGGGCGTGGAGAACAGGTCGGCAGGGTCCACGACCCACGGTGCCCGAGGCAGCCGACCGGGCTCGAAGGCTGCGAGCGCCGCCTCGAGCGACTCCGCGGGGAGATCGAGGGAGGACAGGATGACGCCGAGCACCTCAGCGGGAGCCCGGCCCAGCCGGGCAAGGTCCTCCAGTGTCACAGCGCCGTCCCGTTTTGCCAAGCGGCGGCCTCCGCGGTTCACCGCGAGAGGTACATGGGCGTAGACCGGCTCGGGCAGGCCGAGCAGTGAGGCGAGGTAGGACTGGCGGGGGGCGGACTCCAGCAGGTCGTCCCCGCGTACGACCTGATCGATGTGCTGCGCCGCGTCATCGACCACCACGGCGAGGTTGTAGGCGATGACGCCGTCGTTGCGCTGCAGCACGAGGTCGTCGACGGGTCCGATGACGCGACCCGCAAGGAGGTCCTCGGCATGCCAGAGGTCGACGGCGGACCTCAGCCGGAGCGCGGGGGCCCGCACGGCACGACGACGGGCGCGTTCCTCCTCGGGCAGGGCGCGGCAGGTGCCGGGGTAGAAACCGGGCCGGGCATGGGGTGCACTTGCCGCTTCGGCGACATCCCGGCGTGAGCAGAAGCACTCGTAGACGAGTCCCTGCTCCCGCAGGTGGTCGAGTGTCCGCTGGTAGCGGCCGGCCTGTTCGCTCTGGCGGATAACGGGTGTGTCGGAGGTGAGCCCCAGTGCGGCCAGTTCGGCGAGTTGCGCGGCCTCGGCACCGGCCCGGACGCGGTCCAGGTCCTCGACGCGGATCACGAACTGCCGGCCGGTCGAACGGGCGAAGAGCCACGCGAGGACGGCGGTACGGAGGTTGCCGATATGCAGCTGACCTGTCGGGCTGGGGGCAAAGCGGCCGGCGCCTCGATCTGCCACCTTCGAAACCTCCCTGCGACCCGCTTAAAGTGAAGACCCCCCATGCACCTGCCAGAGCCCGCTTACCCTTGCTACCTTCCGGTCCTGGGGGAGTTCACAGGATGACACCACATGAGGGGCCGGGAAATAGTCTACACAGGTGCCTGCGGGGCATCCGAATCGGCCGGGTGCTCAGAGAGGCCCCCCGAGGGCGCGATTCGGCAGGAACCACTTGTATGGGTATTCTGGTATCTGCTCCAAATGAGGAGGATTCGCCTAGCGGCCTATGGCGCACGCCTGGAACGCGTGTTGGGTTAACGCCCTCGGGGGTTCAAATCCCCCATCCTCCGCCTTGTTGCTCGAAACAGTAGGACCCCGACGTCATGTCGGGGTCCTACTGTCTTAAGTCGCGGACGAGTCGGCGTCGCCGCTCAGACGACGTAAGCGCTTCTTCGCGGCCGCCTCGGCCGGACCTTCCGGGCCGAGCCCCAGCCGGATCACGCCGAGCACGAGCCGCACCGTTGTCCTGATGGGCAGGGGAACCGGTCCGAGGGACGGCACTCGAAGACCGAGCATCTCCCGGTGTCTCGGCTCGAGCGTCGCCACCGCTCCGGCGAACAGGACCCGGTAGCCGAGGCGTTGGGACCGCGGTAGCGGCGGACGGCGGATGTACCGGAGCGCTTCCCGTACCTGATCACTGATGGTCAGCTCGTCGTCGAACGCCGCGAGCTGCGAACGCAGCTCGGCTTCGGACCGTGGCGGGTCCTCGAGCCCCATCAGCTGCCCGGCGTGTGCCCACTCGGCGACGTACTGGTCCGGCCCTCCAGGGATGGGTCCGCCGTAGGCGGCGTGCGCGGACACGAAGGCGTCGGTGAAGGCCAGGTGGACCCAGCGGATGAGGTCGGGGTCGGACGCGGCATAGCTCCGTTCGTCCCCCCGGCTGTCGATGTAGGTGCCGTGGACCCTGGTGTGGAGCCGCTGCACGAATTCGGACCCTTCCCGGGCGGCGGTCTTCGAGCCGTAGGTGACCGTGAAGATCCAGCGGATCGTGTTGGCGAGCCGCCCGAGCGGTTCTTCCCGGAAGCTCGAGTGGGCGTGCACGCCGGCCATCGCACCGGGATGCAGGGCCTGGAGCAGCAGGGCGCGGATGCCGGCAACCGTCGGCGTGATGGAGCTGTGGACGGTCCAGACCGCCGAACCGACCGGGAAATAGCCGGCGTCGTCGCCCTTCTCGAACTCGAACTGCCACTGCGGGATGGTGGGATCACCGTCGGTGAAGGTGGTTCGGAGCTGCGTTTTCCACGTGTCGATCAATCCCATGCGGTGACCCGTCCTGTCGGTGACCATGCGGCCGGTTGGTGCGGCCCTGGTCGGGGCAGCCGCGTCAGTCCAACGTACCCGCGCCTGCTTTTGCTCCTGTCCGCCATCCGCCGCGCACGATGGAACGAAGCACGGACAACACCACCTACCAGGGAGAAACCATGTCCTCGTCCGGTTTGTACAGCATCGACCTCACCTTGAACGACGGCAGCCGGACGACGTTCGCCGAGTTCCGCGGGCGCCCGGTACTCGTTGTGAACGTCGCGTCCCGGTGCGGTTTCACGCCGCAGTACGCGGGACTCGAGGCGCTGTACGGCAAGTACGCCGAGGAGGGACTGGTGGTCCTCGGGATGCCCTGCAACCAGTTCATGGGCCAGGAACCGGGCAATGACGACGAGATCGCCGAGTTCTGCTCGACGACGTTCGGCGTGACGTTCCCACTCCTGACCAAGGGCGACGTGCGGGGAAGGGACCAGCACCCGCTGTACCAGCAGCTCACGACCTTCCGGAGCGGCATCCTGCCCGGCCTCGTCAAGTGGAACTTCGAGAAGTTCCTGGTGAACCGCGACGGCGAGGTCGTAGGGCGCTTCGCCCCGACGGTGGAGCCGGACGCCCCTGAGCTCGTCGCGGCTGTCGAAGACGCCCTGGCGCGGCCCGCCGCCTGAGGTGGGCCTGAGGTGGGCGCGGCCCGCCGCCTGAGGTACCCGGCTCTGACGGCCTTCAGGCCAGGGTAGCCACGCAGCGGGCGAGGAAGGCGGCGCCCGCTTCCTCGTGGACGAGATCGCCCTCGGTGATGACGTCGTAGGGTTTCGCGGGGACTCCGTCCGCAGGCCGGACATCGACATGCGCGACGTCGAACCCCTGCTCGTGCAGGTAGTCCGCCATGGCGTAGTCGGTGCGGGAGTCGCCCACCGTCCGCCACGTACGGGGGATGTCCATCAGCGGTGCCACGAGGGTCAGGGCACGCTCGGCGCCGAGGTCCTTGCCGACCCGGATCGACTCGATGTCGGTGGAGATGATCGTCGGATCCACCCGGTACTCGATGTCACCGTTGCTGTCCGGTTCTTCACGGTCCAGCCGGCAGGCACCCATGTCATGGCTGTGCATGATGTCGAGGGCGTCCTCGTCGAAGGAGCGCTGGCCCTCGAGGTAATCGGCGTTGGTGGCACTCAGTGACTGCTCGACCGAGACCATGGAGCGCTTCGTCTCGTCGAAGAACATGAGATGCGAGTACTTCTCCTCCACGAGGTCGCGCACATCGTCGGCGAAACTGGCCGGCAGAGCGAGCTCGCGGTCGACGAAGACCTCCCCGGCGCCGTCGGCCGTGAACGAGAACCACGTCGCACCCTTCTCGCAGACCGCGTGGAAGGTGACGCCGGCCGCGATGCCCGACGCCAGCATGGGCTCCATGACCTGCTTCCTGATGAAGTCGTCCGAGCGGCCCGTGTTGAACACGACGGGCCAGCCGGCCGCGGCGAGCCTGAGCAGGTCGGCGATGATGCTGGGAGGAACAGTCCGGGTCACCGGGCTTGCAACAGGGCCGTCGACGTCGAGCAGGAGACCCTGCACGGGGCGCCCCTGGGCGCGAACGGCAGGAGTCGGGGCGTCGGGCAACAGGTCGATGGGGGGATCCGAAGGCATGCCCCCATTATGTTCCCGAGCAGCACGCACCTTCCATTCGGGTCCTGTCCGAACTGCGCACAAGCGGTACGTGGAAGACTGCCGAGCATGAATACCTCGCCGGGCATCGTCGTCATCGGGTCCATCAACGCGGACCTCGTGATCGCCCTCGGACGGCATCCGCAGCCGGGTGAGACCGTGCTGGGCCGATCGATGACGGTCCTGCCCGGCGGCAAGGGTGCCAACCAGGCGGTCGCGGCGGCACTCCTCGGCGCCGGAGTGGCCATGATCGGTGCCGTTGGGGCTGACACCCACGCGGACGTCGCCCTCTCGGCTCTGACGGCCGCCGGCGTCGACCTGCAGGCCGTTCGGCGGACAGGGGGCGCTACCGGTGTCGCCGTCGTCCAGGTAGCCGACGACGGCGAGAACACCATCGTGGTGCTCCCCGGCGCGAACGCCGAGGTCACCCCCGAGGTCGTCCTCGCCTCGGCGGGTGCCATCCGCGGTGCTGCCGTCGTCGTCCAGGGCGAGTTGCCCGCAGACGCGACCGAGACCGCGGTGCGCTCGGCGTCCGGTCGCGTGATCATCAACCTGGCACCGGTGATACCTCTCGACCGGACGGTCCTCCTGCGCGCGGACCCCCTGGTCGTGAACGAGCACGAAGGAGCCCTGGTCCTGGGGCAGCTCGGGGGCGGTCCGGTGTCGGAGCACGAGGACGTCATCGGGGCCCTCCTGGCCTGCGGAGTGAAGTCCGTGGTGATGACGCTCGGAGGGGCCGGTGCGCTGGTGTCCGACGGTGGGCCGATCGGACAGGTGCCCGCACCCCGCGTTCCCACCGTCGACACGACCGGAGCCGGTGACGCCTTCGTCGGAGCCCTGGCCGCGCGACTCGCGGCTGGGCAGCCCCTCGACGATGCCGTCCGGTTCGCCGTGAGGGTCGGCTCCTACGCCGTGCAGCGCCCTGGTGCACAGCCTTCCTACCCGGCGCTCGGGACCACGCTTCCCGACCTGCCGGCGTAACCATTAGGCCACGAGATGACGCCTGAACTGCCCCCGCGTTCCATTGGCCGGAGCAATTACCTAGGCTGTAGCAGTGATCTTCAAAGCAGTGAGTGACGGCCGGCCGTACCCGGACCATGGACACGTGACCCCCAAGGACTGGGCGGAAGTGCCTCCCCGGCAGGTGCGGCTCGACGAACTGGTGACCACCAAGACCACGCTCGACCTCGAAGCACTGCTGGCCGAGGACTCGACGTTCTTCGGCGATCTCTTCCCCCACGTGGTGCAGTGGAACGACGTGATGTACCTCGAGGACGGCCTGCACCGCGCCGTACGGACCGCGCTGCACCAGCGAACCATCCTGCACGCGAGAGTCCTCGTGCTCAATGAGTGAGGAGGAATCCTCGCGCCGTCAGCGGGCGGAGGCGAAGCGTGATCCGACCGAGTGGCACGGCCACCGCATCGTCACCGAGACGGACCTCGGCGCGGTATTCGAGGAGGACGACGCCGCACGCCGGCACCGAGCGTCGATGCGCAGGGTGCGGCACGGCGTCGTCCTTGTGCTGCTGATCGGGCTCCTGGCCGCAGCCGCCTACGTGGCGCTGGGAATCGCGCGGGGCGACATCAGCGTCGGCGCCTCCGGGCCGACCCCCACCCCGACCTCCACCTGCCCTGCCGGCCCCTTCGACTACCAGGACCCAAGCGCGATCACGGTCAACGTCTACAACGGCACGACCATCGACGGGCTCGCGGGAACGGCAGCCGCCCAGTTGAGGGAACGCGCCTTCGCGGTGAGCGAGATCGGCAACAGGGAGGGCGGTCCCACGGGGGCCACCGCGTTCATCATCTCGGGGCAGGCCGGACGGGCCAATGCCTTCACGGTGCAGCGCACCATCCCCGACTCGCTGTATGTTGCCGACGAACGCGAGGACCGGACCGTCGACGTCGTGCTCGGTTCCACCTACGCGGGCATCATCCCGCCCGAGGGCGTCGACATCACGCCGGCCGGGCTGGCGTGCGCCCCGGAGGAAGGCGCGACACCGGCCGCCGCTCCCTAACGGATCCGGGCGGCCGGGACGAAGCTCAGGTGCGGTTCCTGAGCGCGCGACGGCGGACGACCAGGGGATAGACGACCCAGAGCAGGACGACCACCAGCAGCAGTGCGCCCGCGACGACCAGGCCCGCGGTCCGGTTCACCACGAGGTCGAAGATGAGCCAGGCCGTGCCGGCGAGCACCAACCCCACGAGGGCCGTCGTCGCCCGGATGATCGCCGCGGTGTGCTGCACGAGGGTCGCCTTCACGCGCAGGCCGAACAGCACTCGGTGCATGTTGACCGAGGACAGCACCAGGGCCGTGATCAGTGCAGAGAGGCAGACCAGGCACAGGTACACGGTCACCTGCACCTCGTCCAGTTCGTCGAACCGGCTCTGGAACGGCAGGGTCAGCAGGAACCCGGTCAGGATCTGGATACCGGTCTGCATCACGCGCAGCTCCTGGAGGAGCTCCTGCCAGTTGCGGTCGAGGCGCTGGTTGCGGCTCTCGCCGCGACCGTCGTCGTCGATGTCCTGCGGGAGGAGACCCGCACCGCCCGGGCCCGTGCGGTCGGAGCCGGTTCGGCCCGCATCGACAGGACCCGCATCACCAGGGACCGCGCCGACCGGGCCTTCACCGCCGGGGACGGCACGCCGGACCGCGCTCGTTCCCTCGGCAGGACGCTGCGGTGCATCCTCGCCGACGGGGTTCGTCGGCGACGCGGCGCCGTCGCTGGTCGGAGTTGTTCCGGTGCTCATCGTGGACCTGGCCCGTCCGTCAGCTCGACGACCGGGCGCCGCCCTGCCAGACGGCATCGAAGGGAGCGCTCGAGGCCACCCGGTTCCGGATCCCCTCGGTGACGAACTGCTTCGCGGTGCGGGCGGCGTCCAGCGGGGACGCTCCCTTGGCGAGCTCCGCGGCGATCGCGGCCGCGAGTGTGCAGCCTGCGCCGCTGACGGCGACGTCGCCGACCTTGGGCGCCGAGAGTACCTCGAGCGTGTCACCGTCGAAGTAGACGTCCACCGCGTCCGGGCCCTCGATGCGCACGCCACCCTTGGCCAGGACGACGGCGCCGCTCTGCCGGTGGATGATCCGCGCCGCTTCCTTGAGGTCCTCCAAAGACTCGATGGTCGTCCCGGAGAGTGATTCCGCCTCGAAGTGGTTCGGGGTCACGAAGGTGGCCAGGGGAAGGATGTTCGCCTTGAGTGCCTGGTCCGTGTCCAGCGCGGCCCCGGGCTCCTGCCCCTTGCAGATCAGGACCGGATCGAGGACGACGTTGTCCCACTCCTGTGCCTTCAGCGCAGTGGCGACCGTGTCGATGGTGGCGGGGGTGCCGAGCATCCCCAGCTTGACGGTCCGGAGCGGGTAGCAGGACTGGATCGCCTCGAGCTGGTCTGCGATGACCTGCTGGTCCACGGCGACGAAGCGGTGCTGCCACTGGTTCTTCGGGTCGAAGGAGACGATGCAGGTCAGGGCCACGATGCCGTAGACGCCGAGTTCCTGGAACGTCTTGAGATCGGCCTGGGCTCCTGCTCCTCCGGTGGCCTCGGAGCCGGCGATGGTCAGGGTGATGGCGGGGGACGTAGGGGTCTGGATGTCGGACATCTCCCTAGTGTGCCCGAAGCGGCTCCCGAGCGCCTGCACCGCCGGGGGCGAGGATGTCGTCGAGCGCCGGACCCAACGTGGGGTAGGTGAAGGTGAATCCGGCGTCGACCAGCGTGCGCGGCGACACCCAGCGGCTCTTCAGGACCAGTTCGGCCTCTGTGCGGATGACCAGTCCGCCGAGGTCGAGGAGCCAGGCGGGAGTGGGAAGCCCGGCCGGCACGGAAAGGCGCTTCCGTACCGCCGCCATGAGTTCCGCGTTCGTCACCACCCCCGGGGCAGCGACGTTGACGGGCCCGCTGAGCGACGGGGCCTGCGCGACGAAGACGATCGCGCGGAACAGGTCGTCCAGGTGGACCCAGCTGAATTTCTGCGTGCCCGCGCCCATCGGACCGCCGAGTCCGATCCGGGCCAGGTTCACCAGGGGCCTCATCACGCTGCCGCGGCCCAGCACGATCGAGATGCGCAAGGCCACCCTGCGTACGTCCGGGACGTCGGCATCGGCGAGCGCCTGCTCCCACGCCCGCGCCACGGAGACCGAGAAGCCGGTGCCCAGTTCGCCGTCGTCCTCCGTCTGGGGCCTGTCCATCGCATGACGATAGATGGTGCCGGTGCTGGAGTTGATCCATACCGGCGGTGGCGCGCCGCCACCCGCCCGGCACAGTGCGAGGGCGCGGCCGAGCTCCTCCGTCGTGCCGACGCGGGAGGAGAAGATGGCGTCGGCGTTCCGCTTGTTGTAGCGGCAATTCACGCTACGGCCGGCAAGGTTGACGAGGAGGTCCGCGCCGTCGAGGGCCTCGGCGATGGCGGCCGTATCGCCCCAGACCGCGGAACCCGAGCGCCCGATCGTCCTCACCTGCACCCCGGCTTCCGTGAACCGGCGGACGAGGTGGGAGCCGATGAACCCGGACGCTCCGGCGATGGTGACCCTGGTGATGTTCATTGCACGCGGACCAGCTTCCAGACACTGGCGCGGGCGAGGGCACCCGCACCTCCGATGATGAGGGCGGTGGGCACACTGTCCCGCAGGACGGTGGAGGGGGACAGCAGGGTGGTGATGAGGAACGCAGCCACGGTGAATGCCAGGAAGAAGACCACGACATGGATCCACTGGTGACGCACCGGGCGCAGCAGGAGCCCCAGCACTATCCCGAGCGGCAGCCCCGTGACAAGCCCGACGCCGAGGCCGTACCACAGGGCCAGGAGGAAGACCGCGGGCGCCTGGATCCCCCACGTCGAGGCGAACGCGAGGGCGAGGACGGTGAGTCCCACGAGGAAACCGACGACGACCGCGCCGGGACCGAACGTCACGTGGTGACGGGCCGTCCGTCGGCCGACCTCGTCCGGTGTCCCGTCGTCCGGCGTCCCGTCGTCCTGTGCCCCGTCGTCCTGTGTTCCGTCGTCCGGCGTCCCGCCCGCCGCGCTCACTGCCGCCTCATTGCCGTGTCCCGTGGATCAGCTGCACGATGTCCTCGACGATCTTCCTGACCACGGGGAGGCGCGAGAGGATGACGAGCCTTGAGATCAGCGGTGCGGCCCGATCGATGAGGCGCCGTGTGCGTTCCTGCTGCGGCGAGGAGTCATACACCCAGAAGAGGGTGACGGCCATGTAGGCGTACCAGAGGAGCTCCGGGAGGTCGTCCCGGATGGCGAGGGGCGGCTGCGGCCTCGACAGGCCGACGGCCTGCCGGAACAGCGAGATGGCTCTCGCGCGAGCCACGGCCGACTCGCTGCCGAAGGGGCTTGTGGTTGCCGACGGCCTGATGGCGATACTGATGAAGTTCGAGCCGAAGTCGTGGTACGGCCCCATGACGTCGATGCCGGTGTTCAGGACCACCTTCAGGAGCTCGCCGAGGTTCTGTCCTTCGCGCAGGAGCGGCAGGGCACGGCTCCGGTGCTCCTCCTGCAGGCTCCGGTAGAGCTCGTGGACGAGGTCGTCCTTGGAGGCGAAGTAGTAGTAGGCGCTCCCGGTGGAGACGTTGGCGGCCGTCGCGATGGCCCGCATCGTGGTCTTCTCGTAGCCGATCTCGCGGAACAACCGCAGCGCGGTCGAGACCAGCAACTCTCGTGTCGCTTCGCTCTTCGCGGTCGACGTCGGCATCGGGCTCCTTTTCGAACGTGTTCATTTCGAAGTGTAGCCCGGATTTGAACGCGTTCAACACGGTTCTCTGCGGCCGCTACGCGTAGTACCGTCCCAGCACCTCGGCCTTGAGGTCGTAGAAGGTGCCGTCCTCGATGGCCGCGCGCGCATCGTCCACCATGCGCACCACGAATCGCTCGTTGTGGATGGAGATCAGTGTCGCCGACACCATCTCCTTGGCCTTGAACAGGTGGTGGATGTAGGCGCGGGTGTAGTGCGTGCAGGTATAGCAGTCGCACCCCTCCATGAGCGGCGTGAAGTCCCTCCTGAAGCGCGAGTTCGAGAGGTTCCACCGACCGTCCGGCGTGTAGAACGCCGAGTTGCGCGCCACGCGCGTCGGGGAGACGCAGTCGAAGGTGTCCGCACCGTTCTCGATGCCCGTGAAGAGGTCGTCCGGCTCCGAGATGCCGAGCAGGTGGCGGGGCTTGTCCTCGGGCAGCTCGTCGCTGCACCAGCCGAGGATCGTGCCCAGGTTCTCCTTCTCCAGGGCACCGCCGATGCCGAAGCCGTCGAAGTTCAGGGCGCCGAGGTCCGACGACGCCTTCCGCCGGAGGTCCTCGTACTGCGCACCCTGAATCACGCCGAACAGGGCCTGGTAGGGGCGGTGGCTGCGCTCGGCGGTCAGGCGTTCATGCTCCGCAATGCACCGCAGCGCCCACAGCCGCGTCCGTTCGAGGGACTCCTCCTGGTACCCGCGCGAATTCATGAGCGTGGTCAGCTCGTCGAACGCGAACATGATGTCCGCACCCAGCCGGTGCTGGACCTGCATCGAAATCTCCGGGGTGAACCGATGCCGGTCCCCGTTGAGGTGGGACTTGAACCACACGCCGTCGTCGTCGATGTGTGCCAGACGCTCCTTGCCGGCGGCGATGCGATCATCCGCCCCCGCCGCGCCCGCGTCGACGGGTAGGTCCATGGTGATGACCTTCTTGAAGCCCGAGCCGAGGCTCATGACCTGGAAGCCGCCCGAGTCCGTGAAGGTGGGGCCCGGCCAGTTCATGAAGGCGCCGAGCCCGCCGGCCTCGTCGAGGATGTCGGCACCGGGTTGGAGGTACAGGTGGTAGGCGTTCGCGAGGAGCGCCTGGGCTCCGAGCTCGGCCATCGCGCCGGGAAGGACGGCCTTCACCGACGCCTTGGTGCCGACGGGAATGAAGGCCGGCGTGCGGATCTCGCCGTGCGGGGTCGTGATCGTTCCGGTGCGCCCGTGCCGGCGGCCACCCGTCCCGGCCTCCGGCGTCGTGTCCTCGAGACGATGGTGGACGGAGAAGGAGAACGAGGACTGCTGGGACTGTGGGTGCACCACCCTATTTTGCCAGTCCGCCGCCGGTCGGCCGGACGTCGGCGGACGCCCCAGGGCTACGTCGTGGCGAGCTGCGCAGTGAGCGCGCCGATCGCGGCGAGTTCAGCGGCGATCCGGCGTTCCAGGACCTCGCGGCTGAGGGTCTCCGATCCGCCGTGTGCACGCAGGTGCAGCAGCACCCCGATGCGGAGGATCCGGTAGTCCCGCTCGACGTCGGCCTTTCCTGCAGTCGAGGCACGCAGGATCTCCGGATCGTAGACGTTGGGCTCGTTGAGCTGTCGCTGCCGGAACGCCGCGGCGGTCTTCGCCCGCAGCGGGTCGCTCTCGACATCGTCTGCCACCCGGATCGCCGCGGAGTACCTCGCCGAGCGTTGTTCATCGTGCCGCGTGAGGTAGGCGGCGACGGCAAGGCCGCCCTCGATCCACTTCCAGCGGCCGAAATTCCCGTCGAACGGAAGATCCGCGAGCAGGTCTGCGACGCCCAGAGCCGATGCCGTGTCGCCCTCGTCGATGAACAGTGCGAGGGCGAGTTGGTGGAGGTCCTGAAGGTTACTGCCGGCCTTGAGGTTGATGCCCCGGGCAAGGCGCCCGGCGATGCCCTGGATGGCTGCGCTGTCGGGATGTGCCTGCGCGATCCGGGCTACGAGCGCCTCCGGCGACCCGTGGTCCGCAGCGATGGCGGGTGTGCCGGCCTCTGCGTCCGCCGCTTCGAGGTAGGCGGTCGAACCGGTCGCCAGCGAGACCCGGCGCCCTCCGGCGACCGTGGCGACGACGAGTGCGGGCACCCCGAAGTCGTCATTCTCGACGGTGACCGCCGTGACTTCCGCCGCGTCCCCGCTCCCGGGAAGCGCCAGGACGTCGCCCACCGCGAGGATCTCCGCCGGGACCGCGCGTAGACCTGTCCTCTCCACCCTGTTCACCACCATGTGCTGCGTGCCAACCTCTGCAATGAGCCCCCTGGATGTCTGCCTACCCCAGCGCGCTCGTACCACCTACGGTAACGCCGGGGGCACCCGTCCCGACGCGGGCTAGCGGCCCCAGCCTGCATGGGCGAGGGCCTGGCGGAGTAGATCCGCCCGTCCACCCGAGAACTCGGCCTGGATGGAAGGGCTCAGCGCCTCGGAGGGAGTCAGCCAGGACAATTCGAGGGCGTCCTGGCGCGGATCACACTCGCCGGTCACCGGGATGATGTACGCGAGGGCCACGGCGTGCTGGCGGTCGTCCGTCAGGCCGGTCTCGGAAGGGGACGGGAAGTACTCGGCGATCGTGAAGGGCAGGGGCGACGGCGCCAGCTGCGGCAATGCCAGCGGTCCGAGATCCTTCTCCAGGTGCCGCAGGAGCGCAGCACGGATGGTCTCCCGGTACATGACGCGGCCGGAGACGAAGGTCCGGACCATCTCGCCCTGCTCGTTCGCCTGCAGCAGCAACCCCACCTCGTTGACGTACCCGAGGGCATCGCACCGAACGGGGATCGCCTCGACGTAGACCATCGGAAGGCGGCGGCGGGCCTCGTACAGGTCATCTTCGGAGAGCCAGCCCGGATTGGGGTCAGGGGTGCGTACGTTCATACCCCCAGTTTTATAGCAGACCCCGCCATCGGAGCGGGCGGCGCGCTGCTCTTCGGCCCGTGGCTGAATCCGATCCGCCGCAGACGCGCGGTCCGGTCACTGCCCGGTCACTGCCCGGTCACTGCTCCCTGTACCCCTGTACCCCTGTACCCCTCGGCATCGTGCTGCCGCTCGGTGACGCAGATCTCGGCACCCCAGGGCGAGTGCACGCGGAGGGACCGGCTGGAACGCCCATCACGTACTGCGGCTTCGACACCGGCGGCGGCCAGGCCTCCGACCAGTTGCCGCACGTCGCCGTCGTACTCGAAGGCCAGGGCCACCACGGGCCGCTCCGCCGCGCGCACCCCCACGAGGCCGCCGTTCTTCGCGCTGAAGTCATGCCGGGCACCCGCGGTCGCGCCGGTCCTCGGCCTGGCACCCATGTCCGCCAGCACGCGGCCCACCGGTCCTACGTCCGGCGTGGACCAGAGGGCGAGAACGGCGAGAGGCGACGACGGAGCGCCCGTCTCGCGGGGACCGATGCCGGCGAGGAACGAGGTGCCGTCCGGCGCCGTGATCCGGGCGGCAAGGCCGTACTCTTTCTCGGTGAGCTCGACCGCGGTACCGGCCTCCGTGGTGCGCCGGGCGAACTCGCGCACGTCGGACACGTCGAAGGCGAGAGCGGTGACGCCCTCCTCGGGGGCGCCGGGCCTGCAACCGTGGACGGCAACCCTGCCGCTCCCGGCGTCGAAGACGGCGAACGCGCCGTTGGCGGCCGGGTCCTCCGCTCGGCGTAGTCCCAGCGCCTGCAGGAACCCGGCCGCCGCAACGGGGTCGGGCGTGTGGACGAGTGGGCGGACGCGGAGCATCGGTCATCCTTGGAGTCGTCGCGGAAGGCCTGCTCCACTGCTGCGGACAGGCCGGGGCCCCTCCAATCTAGTTCCCGCCGAGCCCGTGCGGCTTCTAGGGTGGTGGCATGAAACCCGAACTCCCCGAACTCCTGCTGCCGGACGCGCTCGCCTGGCGCAGGTGGCTCGAGGAGAACCACGCGTCCTCGCCCGGGGTCTGGCTCATCCAGCACAAGAAGGGCGGGACGACGACACTGCTCACCTACGCGCAGGCGCTGGACGAGGCGCTGTGTTTCGGCTGGATCGACGGACAGGCCAGGACGCGTGACGGCGAGAGCTACTTCCAGCGGTTCACGCCGCGAGGCCCGCGCAGCATCTGGTCCGTGCGCAACAGGACGTACATCGACAGGCTGCGCGCCGAGGGGCGCATGCGCGACGCCGGTGAGCGGGCGGTCGCGGCAGCACAGGCCGACGGCCGGTGGGAGCGCGCCTATGCGGGACCTGCCACAGCGGAAGTGCCACCCGAGCTGATGGCGGCGATCGAGGCGAACGAAGCCGCACTCGCCACGTTCGGCACCCTCTCGTCCCAGAATCGCTACGCCCTCATCTTCCGCCTGACCCAGCTCAAAACGGACGCGGCCAGGCAGCGGAATATCGAGAAGTTCGTCCAGATGCTCGCCAGGGGAGAAACCTTCTACCCGCAGGGCAGGAAGGCCGACTAGCGGCACGCCCGCTCGGCCTCGAGGATCATCCAGGCCTGGAGCTGGGACGAGAGGCTGACGGGACCATCCTGCCGGGGCGGGAAGAGCGTCGCGCGGTCGACCTGCAGGCGCTGACTCCAGATCCGATCGGCCGTCCGTTCCAGCAGCGAGCGCGCGGTGGCTGCCGCGTCGGCGCGGAGACCGGGGGCGACGGCAGCTACCGCGAGGTATCGCGCGAGGATGCCGGTGAAGAGGCCGCCGTCACCGGAGGACCCCATCGGCAGCACGCCGTCCCCGTCAGCCGCAGTGCGGGATACGGCTTCCACCAGGTCCGCGGCGTGCTGCAGGTTCCTCGGCGCGCCAACGGCCACCAGGGCGCCGAGCACCGTGCCCTGGTTGTAGGTGTAGATGGCGCGCTCCACCGTTCCCTCCACACGGCCGTCGGCTCGCACGCCGTCGAGGTAGAGCCCGGTGCCGGTGTCGTGGAGGCGGTCGCGGAGCCAGTCGAGCAGCTCCTGCGCCCGCGCCGTCTCGCCGGCTCGTGCGAAGAAGATCGCCGCCGGGGCCGTGCTCGCGGTGTTCTTGTAGTCGCGACCGGTATTCCAGAAGACGCCACCACCGAGCTCCTGCGTGTGCGCCGAGCGGAGGGTATCCCCGAGCAGCCGCACCCGGTGCCGCGGCCGGCGTCGTTCCTCCACCTGGTCCAGCCGCTGGAGCGCCAGGGCGAGCCATGCCATGTCGTCGTAGTAGGCGTTCCGCCAGCGACCGCCGTTGCGCAGCCAGATGCCCCGGGCGAGCTTCCGGGCCTCCGCCATCGCGTCGCCCCGGGGGTCACGGAGGTGTTCGTCGATCAGGCAGTCGAGGTAGTGGGCCTGCCACCAGTAGTGCCAGTGGCTGCGCGAGTCCTGCGGCGCGGGAAAGGAGATCGCTCCGAGCCTCGTCCCCGGGATCCTCAGACTGCGTCGGGCGAACAGTCGCCGGACGCTCCGGGCGGCTTCCGGGGCGGCGTCGTCGGGCATGGGCATATGACCACCCTAGTCACGCGCCGGGTCGGGCGGGTTGGGCAGGATGCGCAGTCGATCGCACTACGGGTGCGCAGTGGGCCATGTCACAGTACGCTGGGCGCGTGGACGGACCAACGGTGGTCCTCCGAGGGACGAAGGGCCGGTCATGGACATCAGGGGAGCGGTAGCCCTCGTCACGGGAGGTGCCTCCGGACTCGGTTTCGCCTCGGCCCGGCGGTTGTTCGACGACGGCGCTTCGGTGGTCCTCCTCGATCTGCCGCAGTCCGCCGGAGCTGACGCGGCAGCACGGCTCGACCCCGAGGGCGCGCGCGTCCGCTTCGTCGCTGCCGATGTCGCCAGCGCCGAGCAGGTCGAGGCAGCGGTTGCGACGGCCTCGGAACTCGGTCCGCTGCGGATCGTCGTCAACTGCGCGGGCATCGCCACTCCGGGCAAGGTACTCGGGCGCGAGGGCGTCCTGCCCCTCGAGCAGTTCGCCCGCGTCATCAACGTCAACCTGGTGGGGACCTTCAATGTCATCAGGCTCACGGCCGAGGCCATGGCAGCGACTGACACAGTCCTGGGGCTCGGGGGGTCCGAGGAGCGCGGAGTCATCATCACGACGGCGTCGGTCGCGGCGTTCGACGGACAGATCGGCCAGCCGGCCTACTCCGCCTCCAAGGGAGGTGTGGCAGCCATGACGCTGCCGATCGCCCGCGAACTGGCCCGGTCGCTGATCCGCGTGGTCACGATCGCCCCCGGCATCTTCGAGACACCCATGATGGCGGGACTTCCCAAGGAGGCCCAGGATTCCCTCGGCGCCCAGGTCCCGCACCCGTCCCGGCTGGGCAAACCCGTCGAATACGCAGCCCTGGTTGCCCACATCATCGAGAACCAGATGCTCAACGGCGAGACGATACGCCTCGACGGCGCCATCCGCATGGCGCCCAGGTAGCTCCACGCCGGTCGAATCGAAAGGACGGCTCGATGGAGAGCCAATTGCCCACCGCCGACTTCCTCGGTTTCGAGTCCCTCCTGGCGAGCCATGAGCGGGACAAGTTGCAGGACGTCCGGGACTTCCTCGCCAAGGAGGTCGCGCCGCACGCCGTGGACTGGTGGAACCGGGCCGAGTTCCCCCACGCGATCCTGCCGAAGCTCGCCGCGCTGAACCTCAGCACCCCCGTGCAGCAGGGCTACAGCCACCTGTTCAGCGGACTCGTCATCGCCGAACTGACACGGGCTGACACGTCCATCGCCACGTTCTTCATGGTCCACCACGACCTGTTCGTCGAGGCCCTCCACACGTTCGGCAGCGAGGACCAGAAGGAACGCCTCCTGCAGGACGCCATGGAGCTGAGAATCACCGGGGCCTTCGCGCTCACCGAGCCCCAGCACGGGTCCGACGTCGCCGGCGGCATGGCGACGACGGCGACCCGCGATGGCGATGCGTGGATCCTCAACGGTGCTAAGCGGTGGATCGGCAACGGGACCTTCTGCGACCGGATGCTCCTCTGGGCCCGGGACACCGAGACCGGCGGTGTGCGGGGCTTCATCCTCGATGCCACCCTGCCCGGCGTCACGCGGACGGCGATCGGCAACAAGATCGCGCTCCGGACGGTGCAGAATGCCGACGTAACGCTTACGGACGTACGCATCTCCGAGTCGGATCGCTTCGCCGGGATCGAGTCCTTCGACGACACCCGGCAACTCCTGCTCGGCTCACGCATCCTCGTCGGCTGGCAGGCGGTGGGCCAGCAACTGGCCGCGTTCGACGTCGCCCGGCAGTACGCCGTCGAGCGCCACCAGTTCGGCAGGCCCCTCGCCGGCTTCCAGCTCGTGCAGGACCAGCTCGTGACCATGATGGGCAATGCAACCGCCAGCCTCGGGGTGATGACACGCGTCGCCCAATTGCAGGCGGAGGGCGCGTCCGACATGCCGCGGGCGGCGTTCGCCAAGTCCTTCACCACTGCACGCATGCGGGAGACGGTCGCCCTGGGAAGGGGCATCCTCGGGGGAAACGGGATCGTGACGGACCACGCGATGGCGAAGATCTTCGCGGATGCCGAAGCGGTCTACACCTACGAGGGTTCCTACGAGATTAACAGCCTCATCGTCGGCCGGGCCCTGACCGGGGTCTCCGCGTTCACCTGATCTGCCCGGTATCCGTTCATATGACGGACCCGGTGAGGCGCACGCCACAGAACTGGGTAGTATCCCAACAGCAATCCGACGTATCCAGTGCCGCATACGCCCCGTTTTCCGTGCCCTGAAAGCAGGCTGTTGTGACAGTGCCCCTCGAAGTGTCCCCCGCGCACGCCGCTGACCGGTTCGGCGAGACCGCCGGCGACATCAGTTCCGACCTCCGCGCCGACGTCCGCCGCGTCAGCACCCTGCTCGGCGAATCGCTCGTGCGTCAGCACGGCCAGGACCTGCTCGACCTCGTGGAGCGCGTCCGCCTGCTGACCAAGCAGTCCAAGGAGTCCGGGAGCGTCACCGATGCGGGCGAGCGCGCCGCGCTCGCGGAGCAGGTCCGTGAGCTCCTCGCAGCCCTCCCCATCGACCAGGCGACCGAGCTCGTGCGCGCCTTCGCCGCCTACTTCCACCTCGCGAACGCCGCCGAGCAGGTGCACCGCGTGCGCGGCCTGCGCACCCGCTCCGAGGAGGACGGCTGGCTCGCACAGACGGTCACCCGCATCGCAGCCGACGCCGGGCCCGAGGCGCTCGCCGACGTCGTGCAGGAGCTCGATGTGCGTCCGGTGTTCACGGCGCATCCCACCGAAGCCTCACGTCGGTCGGTGCTCGACAAGCTCCGCCGTCTCTCCGACGTCCTTGCCGAGTCGACGGCGGAGGGGTCGCAGCAGCGGCGCAGGCAGGACCGGCGGCTGGCGGAGGTGATCGACCTGATCTGGCAGACGGACGAGCTGCGCCAGGTACGGCCCACCCCGATCGACGAAGCCCGCAACGCGATCTACTACCTGGGCGACATCCTCACGACCTCCATGCCCGAGCTGCTCGAGGACCTCTCGGACCTGCTGGCCGAGCACGGCGTCTCCCTCCCGGCAACCGGGGCACCGCTCCGATTCGGCTCCTGGATCGGTGGTGACCGTGACGGCAACCCGAACGTCACCGCGGCCGTGACGCGGGAGATCCTGCAGATCCAGAACCAGCAGGCCGTGCGTATCGCCATCCACTTCATCGACCGGCTCATCTCGTCCCTGTCGTCGTCGACCGCGATCGTCGAGGCGTCCGCCGAGCTCACCGCTTCGATCCAGCGCGACCTCGCGAACCTCCCACGCCTCGACAAGCGTGTGCTCGAGCTGAACGCACAGGAACCGTACCGGCTCAAGCTGACCTGCGTGAAGGCGAAGCTGCTCAATACGGCGGCGCGCGTCCAGAACCAGACGGCGCACGAACCCGGACGCGACTACAACGACACGGCGCAGGTGCTGGCGGACCTCCAGCTGGTCGGGGACTCGCTTCGGCACCATGCGGCGGGCCTCGCCGCGGACGGCGCCCTCGCGACGGCGTCGCGGGTCATCTCGTCCTTCGGCCTGCACCTCGCGACCCTCGACATCCGCGAGCACGCGGACATGCACCACGACGTCGTCGCGCAGCTCACGGACCGCCTCGGCGAACTGGAGGTGCCCTACCTCGAACTCGACCGCGCGGGCCGGCTGCAGGCACTCTCCCGCGAGCTGGCGTCCCGGCGTCCGCTCGCGACGTCGAACCCGCCGCTCGACGACGGCGCCCGCAGGACCTTCGACGTCTTCCGGGAGATCTCTGCGGCACTGGAGACCTACGGCCCCGACGTGATCGAGACCTACATCGTGTCCATGACCCGTGGAGCGGACGACGTCCTCGCGCCCGTGGTCCTGGCTCGGGAGGCGGGCCTGGTCGATGTCGTGGGAAACGGATCGGGCGGACCGGATTCGGGTGCGTTCGCGAAGATCGGCTTCGCCCCGCTCCTCGAGACCGTCGACGAGCTCCGGGTCTCGGCCGAGATCGTCGACACCCTGCTGTCCGATCCGACGTACCGCGAGGTGGTCCGCCTCCGCGGTGACCTGCAGGAGGTCATGCTCGGCTACTCCGACTCGAACAAGGAATCGGGAGTCCTCACGAGCCTCTGGGAGATCCACAAGACCCAGCGGCGCCTGCGCGACGTCGCAGCCAAGCACGGCGTCCGCCTCCGCCTGTTCCATGGACGGGGTGGTTCCGTCGGCCGCGGTGGCGGCCCGACCTACGACGCGATCCTGGCACAGCCGAACGGCGTGCTCGAGGGCGAGATCAAGTTCACCGAGCAGGGCGAGGTCATCAGCGACAAGTACTCGCTGCCGGCACTGGCCCGCGAGAACCTCGAGCTGTCCCTGGCCGCCGTCATGCAGGGGTCCGCGCTGCACAGGACGCCCCGTACGTCCGACGACGAGCGCGGCCGCTGGGCCGAGGTCATGGAGACGGTGTCCGATGCCGCGTTCCTCCGCTACCGGTCGCTGATCGACCACGAGGACCTGCCCGCATACTTCCTCGCGTCGACGCCCGTGGAACAGCTCGGATCCTTGAACATCGGCTCCCGCCCGTCGAAGCGCCCCGACTCCGGCAGTGGCCTCGGCGGCCTGCGTGCCATCCCCTGGGTCTTCGGCTGGACGCAGTCGCGGCAGATCGTGCCGGGCTGGTTCGGCGTCGGGTCCGGGCTGCGTGCCGCGCGGGAGGCGGGGCACGAGGGGCTCCTCAGGGAGATGCTCGACCGTTGGCACTTCTTCCGCACCGTGGTCTCGAACGTGGAGATGACGCTTGCCAAGACGGACCTCGAGATCGCGGCCCACTACGTCGAAGCCCTCGTGCCGGGCGAGCTCCAGCACCTCTTCGGCGTCATAGGCGAGGAATACGAGCTGACCCTGGCCGAGATCCGGCTTCTGACGGGCGAGCATGAACTTCTCGACAACCAACCCGTGCTCAAGCGCTCCCTCGCGGTGCGCGACCAGTACCTCGACCCCATCTCCTACCTCCAGGTCGAACTGCTGCGCCGTGTGCGGGCCGGGAACGACGGCGGCCAGCCCGACGGGCAGCTCCAGCGGGCCATGCTGATCACCATCAATGGAGTAGCTGCCGGGATGCGCAACACCGGTTGATCCGGAATACCGACCGGCGGGTGCGGGTTGCCGCCTCTGGAAGCTGAACCGCCGGCCTCGGATGCAATCATCCGGGGCCGGCTCATCCTCAGGAGGAGCACCATGAAAGCAGCGTTCTACGAGCAGTACGGCGAGCCCGACGTCCTTCAGTACGGAGAGCAGCCGGACCCGAAGGTCGGGCCCGACTCGGTGCTCGTCGACGTCCGTGCCGCCTCGGTCAACCCGGTCGACTGGAAGATCACCGCCGGCTACCTCGACGCAGTCCTCCCCACCCACTTCCCCGTCATCCCCGGGTGGGACGTCGCCGGCGTCGTCGCTCAGCCGGGTCCCTCGGTCACGGAATTCGAGGTCGGCGACGAGGTCATCGGCTACGTCCGGATGGACACGGTCGGTCTGGGAACCTTCGCCGAGAAGGTAGCCGCGCCGGTACGGGCCCTCGCGCGCAAGCCGAGGAACGTCTCCTGGGCGGAGGCCGCCACGATGCCGCTCGCCGGATTGACGGCCTACCAGTCACTCCGAGCGGTCGGCGCGACCGCGGGCGACACCGTACTCGTGCACAACGGGGCCGGTGGCGTGGGCACATACGCCATCCAGATCGCGAAGGCGTGGGGAGCCCGCGTGCTGGCCACGGCCTCCGAGAAGAACCACGACTTCCTCCGCTCGCTGGGTGCCGAGCCCCTGACCTACGGGGAAGGCCTCGGCGAGCGCCTCGCACACGCGGCGCCCGAGGGACTGGACGCCGTCGTCGATTTCGTAGGTGGTCGGGACTGGATCGACTCCCTCGCCCACCTGAAAAGTCCCGAGCGGATTGCCTCCGTCACGGACACGGCGGTCAAGGACGAGGGTGGTCGCTACATCTTCGTCCGGCCCAACCCGTCCGATCTGCTGGCGCTGACCGAACTCGTCGAGGCCGGACACGTGAAGCCCATCCTCGCCGAGAGCTTCCCGCTCGAGCGCGCGGCCGATGCCTTCCGCAGCAGCATCGACGGGCATGTGCGCGGCAAGATCGCCGTCACCGTGGGCGAGCAGGCCTAGTTCGTCGCGCTGCTGGGCCTGCGGGCTCAGTAGCGCGACGTCTCGTAGTCGTCGTCGCCCAGCAGATCCAGGGGCTCCCGTCGGGCGTCCTCCTGCGCGCGGAGCCATCGCCGGTGGGCGTGGTCCACCCGGTGACGGCGGGATCCTGCCGTGATGAGCAGCAGGAAGATCGCCAGCCCGGCAGCGAAGGCCACGTCCGCGGCGAACGGCTGACCGAGCACCCGCTCGACGGCGATCCACAGCAGACCCCATGATGTCGCTGCGGCAACCGCGATGCGTCCCCGGTCCGTCGAGCAGATGATGGCGGCCGTGATCAGGATCGCGGCGATGCCGACGATCGCCCAGGTGCTGCCCTTCCAACCGAAGAGCTCGACGCCTTCAGCGGCGAGGAGGGCGGCTCCGTTGGCTGCCGCAGCCACGAGCACCCAGCCGAGATAGAGGCCGATCGGGGTATCGACGAGCACGCCCTCGAGCCGGGACTCGTTGGGATGGTCGTTGAGGGTGCGGACGGCCGCCAGAAGGACGAGGAAGAGGAGCAGGATGACCACCAGGCTCATGGTCAGGCGGTCGGCCTGGGCGGTCAGGATCCAGGCCAGGTTCAGGAGCATCGAGGCAGCGACCGCCCAGCCCAGACGCCGCTGGCGTTCGCTCTCGCGCTGGGACGGGAGCCACTGGAACACCGTGAACGCCACGAGGCCGGCATAGATGACGCTCCAGATCGCGAACGCGGACGACGACGGTGCGAGCAGGGTCGCGTCCGGAGCGAAGACACCGCCGGCGGCATCGCGGATGGATGGCCCACCGAATGCACCCACACCCGCCGCCGACCCGACGATGCACGCCACAGCACACACCGTGACGACGGTCTGCCGCACGACGTCGGGGTTCCATGACCCGACGTGCGTTCCGACACGGTGAACCGTGGCGCGGCTGCCGCTGCTGAGGGCGCTGCCGGTCGTGCCCGCCGCGGTCCTCGCTCTGGCGGCTGCACGGCGGAGGCGCTCGGCAGCGTCGCTGGTTTCGGTACTGGTTTCGGTACTGGTTCCGCCGGTGGCTCCGGCGCTGGTCCCGCCACCATCGGCGCCCACCGCCGTCCGCGCTACAGCTGCGGTCTGTGGCGGACGCTGTTCGTGATCGTCTGCGGTCTCTGCGGTCTGGGCAGCCCGGGGCTGTGCGGCCTTCAGCCGTTCGAGGGCGCTCGCGGTGCCGGCTGGATCCTCTGCCGCTGAAGCCGGCACTGTGATCGACGGTGGCCTGACCGGCTTGTCAGGAAGCCTCGGTCCCGGGTTCTTCGGGGTGCTCATGCGCTTTCTTGGCCTTCCGGTGTTTCTTCAGGGCGAGGATTGCCGCCGTGATGGCTCCCACCAGAGTACCGACCACCATTCCGAGCAGGGCACTGACCCCCGCCGGGAGGCCGGTGGAAGCACCGGCGACGAAGCCGAGTCCAACCAGCCACGCGGTCCACAGGACTCCGCCTGCCGCTGCTGCGAGCATGAACGGGCGAAGGGGCAGTTCCGCTATTCCTGCGGCAGCAACGCTCGCGGTCCGGCCGCCTGGGAGGAAACGGACGGCGACGACGGCCGCGTAGGTGGGCGACGAGCCGGCCTTCTCGATGGCACTGCGCAGCCCTCGGTGGATGGAGCGGCCCCACCGGAAGCGGTCGAGGAAGTGCGTGAGACGACGTCGGAACAGCAGGAACAGGGCGACGTCGCCGATCCAGCTACCGGCGAAGGCGGTGAGGACCGCAAGAGGAAGCAGGAGCACGCCGTGGGCGGCCATCGTGCCGGAGCCGATCACGAAGAGTTCCGAGGGCACCACGGGCAGCACGACGTCGATGATGATGACGGCGAGCATGGCCAGGAGGTAAAGCGGTGCCGGGATGTCCGTGCCGAGCAGGTCCACGCTGCAAATCTACCGTCCATGCCCGGCCGGAAACGGCTCCGGGTAACCCGGATCGGGTTCAGGCAAACTCTTTCAGGGTGAGGCCCGAGGTGAAACACCGGTCCGAGCCGTCCACCGGATCGGTGAAGGAGATGCTGTGCGCGAGGAGTTGCAGTGGCCTCGCGTAGTCGTCCGGCGCCTGCGGATGCAGGATCGGGTAGAACGGATCGTTGATGATGCCGAGCCCGAGTGACGCCATGTGCAGCCGGAGTTGGTGTGTCTTGCCCGTGTGCGGCTGCAGGCGGTAGAGCCCACGGTCGTCACGCTGGTCCAGCAGGCTGACGGTGGTGTGGGTGTTTGCCGGGCCCTCCACCTCCTGCGCGAGGAGGTAGGTTCGCGACTTCACGATCCTGCTGCGCACGTCCAGGGGTGCTGCGTCGAGTTCGAGGTCGGGCCGCACAGGTGCCACCGCACGGTATTCCTTGCGGATCCGCCGGTTCTCGAAGAGGAGCTGGTACGCGCCCCGGGTCTCCGGATCCACCGAGAACATCAGGATGCCGGCCGTCATGCGGTCCAGCCGATGCATGGGGATGAGGTCAGGAAGGTCGAGTTCCACCCTGAGACGCACGAGCGCGGACTCCGCGACATACATGCCGCCCGGGGTGGTGGGGAGGAAGTGCGGCTTGTCGACGACCAGCAGGTGGTCGTCCTGATGGAGGATGTCCAGTTCGACCGGCAGGCGCGTCTCCACCGGCAGCTCGCGGTAGTACCAGACGAAGGTGTGCTCGCCCAGCGGTGTGGACCGCGACAGCACCTCACCACCCAGTGCCACCACCTCGCCGCGGTCGAAGCGCTCGCCGATCCCTTCGGGGTCCACGTGGTCGAACCGGTCGAGGATGTACTCGAGCGCGGTGTTCCAGGGGCCTTCGGCGGGCAGCCGGAGCCGCGTGGCATTCACCCCGTTGCGGACGGGCAGGGGCGACTTCATCGCCATCAGTGCACCACCCGTGCGTTTCGGTCCATCACGTCAGGGTAGCGCCGCTCCTGCCGGCGCCTGCAATCGCGGCTGGCAGTGCGGGCAGTAGTAGAGCTCGCGCAGCTCGGTCTCCTTGTCGCCGAGTTGCTCGAGGGCGACGGGAGTACCGCAGCGCAGGCATCCCCGCCGGTAGCGCCCGTACACCCAGAGGTTGTTCCCGCGGAGCTGCCCCGTGGTGGCCCGGGTACTTCGCGCCTTGTTCGCTTCGAGCAACTTCTTCGACAGTTCGACGATGCGGGGCAGGTTCACGACGTCGCCGACCGGGGTGAGCGGATGGACCCCCGCGAGGAAGCACAGCTCGCACCGGTACACGTTGCCGATGCCGGCGAGGTTCCGTTGATCGAGCAAAGCGAGCCCGATGGGTCGGTCCGGCTGATCGAGCAGCCTGCGCAGCGCCTCGTCCGCATCCCAGTCGGGACCGAGGAGGTCCGGCCCGAGATACCCGACCGCCTCGTCCTCCTCGGCGCGCGGGATCACACGGAGGAAGCCCAGCTCGAACCCCACGACGACGGCGTCCTCGGTCTCGAGGATGCACCGCGCCTTGAAAGCCGGCCTGCGCCACTTCTCCCCGTGCGCATAGACGTGCCAGAGGCCCTCCATCTTGAGGTGCGAGTGGATGTCCCAGCCGTCCTCTCCGCCGCCGCGGATGAGCAGGTGCTTGCCGCGGGACACGGTCTCCTGCACGGTGTCGCCGGTGAAGTCGACGGTCGCGAAGCGAGGGACGCGGATGTCGCACCGCGTCAGCACTTTTCCCGCGAGGGCGCGGTGCAGCTCGCGGGCTGCCCGCCAGACGGTATCGCCCTCAGGCACGGATCCTCAGTCCCCTCGGTGTCGTGTAGAAGCCGGCGTCGGCGAGGGCCCGGCCGATGTCCGTGTCGAGGATCTCCCCGCCGTTGACCTTCTCGAGCGCCATCTTGTCCGTCGCGCCCCGGCGGATGATCGACACCAGGGCGAGGGAGGCCGCTCGCAGCACCCCTGGGTCTTCGGTGAACGCCAGCAGCGTCTTGCCGCCCCGCTCCACGTACAGGGCGAGGGCGCCGTCCACCAGTACGACGAGGGCGCCGGCCTTCCGCCCTGCACGGTGCCCGCCCTCCGCCTGCGGCCAGCTGAGCGCGGCGCCGTAGGGGTTGGCCGGATCGGTCGCGGCCAGTGCGACGGCCTGCAGGGGTGGAGCCTCGCTCCCGAGCACGTCCTGCGCGGTGGGCAGCTGGTTGTCCGCGCTGAAGGAGCGCAGGCGGTCCACTGTCGCGGGGACGGCGAACTGGGCGGCGCCGAGGTGCTCGATGAAGTAGCCGCGTCTGCAGCGGCCCATCTCCTCGAGCCGGGCAAGCACCTTGTACATGAGACCGAAACCGCCGGGAATGCCCTCGTTGCCGACCGCGCCTCGGGTCACGACGCCGTAGCGGTCGAGCAGGAGCTCCGCCGTGGCGTGGGCGTGCAGGGTGGTCTCCGCCTCCACCTGCGGCAGCATGTTCCAGCGACCGGCGGCCAGCGGCGGGGTGGCGCGCTGGTACCCGCCGCCGCCGTCGTCCGCTGCCACACTCAGCCGCATCGATGCGCCGGTCAGGGACTTGCCCGGAGCCCGGCCCAGCCGACCTGCGCGCGACGTCCTGGCCCTCGCCGGTACCGGCCGCTGCTTGTGCGCGGTCTTGCCGTTGGCGAGGAGCGAGCGCACGGGCGTGAAGGTGTCGTTGCTGATCCTGCCCGCCCAGACGAGATCCCACAGCGCGGACACGACGGCGGTGTCCGACGCTACTTCCTGTACGTCCAGCAGATTGGTGAGCTGCCGGAGGAAGTATCCGCCGCCGCCGGCGAGCAGCTCGAGCAACGCGGTATGCAGTGCCGACGGCTCGAACGCCGGGTCGGGCCGCAGTGTCAGTGGTGCGTTCTCGGCGAGGTGGAGGGCGATCCAGCCGTCATTGCCTGCGAGTGACCCGGCGCCGGACCACAGGACCTCACCCGTCGCGGTGAGCTCGTCCAGCATGGCGGGGGTGTAGTTGGCGACGCGCTGGGCGAGGATCAGCGGCTCCCATGCCGACGCCGGGATCGGGACCCCGGAGAGCTGGTCGATCACGGTGATGACGCCGTCGAGCCCGCGTAGCCCCGAGCCGATGTGCTGCCATGCGGGAAGGAAGCGACCATAGGCCGCCGGGTCGACGGGTTCGACCTCCTGGCGGAGGGCGGCGAGTGAACGACGGCGCAGTCGGCGGAGCACCTCGACGTCGCACCACTCGCTGGACGCCGGCGCATGCACCGTGATGGTGCCAGGAGCAGCGCCGGAGTCCGCCGAGATGTCCAGGACGGGTACCGACTCGGCGGGCCGGAATTCACCCTCCACGACACGGCCGGCCCCGGCCAGGCGCTGCAGGGACCCAGCGACGACGGCGACGCCGAGCCCGAGGTGAGATGCCGCCTCCGCGGCGGTGAAGGGACCGTGCGTGCGGGCATAGCGTCCGATGAGGTCGCCTAGCGGATCGGCAACCGGCTCGATGAAGGCCAGCGGGATGCCCATGGGCAGGGGCACGCCGAGGGCATCCCGGAGCCGGGCGGCATCCTCGACGGCGGATACGCGCTCGACGCCGGCGATGTTCACGGTCAGCGCGCGGTTCGCCTTGACCAGCGCCGCCACGTGCTGCCGGACGATATCCGCGGACGCCCTCGCGGCCGGGGAGACGGCAGGAACTGCGGCACCCACATCCGGAGGGGATGGGGCAGCGAAGGGTTCGACGTCCGACACTGTCCGCTCTTCTGCCGCCGGTGTCGCCTCCACCGGGGCCTCGAGCCGCTGGGTGAGCTCCTCGACCGTCAGGGGACCGAGGAGCCTCAGCAGGTCGGCGACGCCCTCGAGCCCGCGGGCGAGGCGATCCGGCTTCAGGCGCTGCAGCTCCAGTTCGGTGTCCGCGATGACCCGGGCGTCCAGCAGTTCCCGCAGTTCCGCACGCCCGAGCAGCTCGTTGAGCAGAGTCGGGTCCAGGGACAGGGCGGCAGCCCGGCGCTCGGCCAGCGGGGAGTCGCCCTCGTAGAGGAAGGACGCGACGTAGCCGAACAGCATGGACCGTGCGAAGGGGGACGGCTGTTGCGTCGTGACCTCGACGATGCGTAGTTCCCTGCGCTCGAGGGACGCGGCGAGGTCCTTCAGGGCGGGCAGGTCGTAGACGTCCTGGAGGCACTCGCGCACCGTCTCGAGGACGATCGGGAAGGTCGGATACTTCTTGGCGACGTCGAGCAGTTGCGCCGAGCGCTGCCGCTGCTGCCACAGTGGCGTGCGCTTGCTCGGGTTCTGCCGCGGCAGCAGCAGGGCGCGCGCAGCGCACTCCCGGAAGCGCGAGGCGAAGAGCGCCGATCCGCCGACCTCAGCCGTCACGATGCCGTCGAGCTCCTCGGCGTCGAACAGGAAGAGATCCGCCCCGGGTGGTTCGTCGTCCATGAGCGGAACCCGCAGCACGATGCCGTCGTCGGAGGCCATCGCCGAGCCGTCCATACCGTACCGCTGCTCGAGCCGCGCGCCGACGGCGAGGGCCCAGGGCGCATGGACGGGCATGCCGAAAGGACTGTGCAGGACGACGCGCCAGTCACCGAGTTCGTCGTGGAACCGCTCGACGACGAGCGTCCGGTCGTTGGGGACCACCTCGGTGGCCTCGCGCTGCTCGGTCAGGTAGGTGATGAGGTTGTTGGAGGCGAAGGCGTCGAGCCCGATCCTGCCGCAGCGCTCCTGTGCCTTGTCGGGCGTGGCCCCCGACATCTCCCGCACGAATGCGCCGAGGGCCCTGCCGAGTTCGACGGGCCTGCCGAGCGAGTCGCCCTTCCAGAACGGCAGCTTGCCGGGCTGTCCGAAAGCGGGGGAGACCAGCACGCGGTCGTGCGTGATCTCCTCGATGCGCCAGCTCGTTGCACCGAGGGCGAAGACATCTCCGACGCGCGACTCGTACACCATCTCCTCGTCGAGTTCACCCACGCGGCGTCCGCCGGCCCGCGGCCCCTCGCCCTCGGACCCGACGAGGAATACCCCGAAGAGCCCGCGGTCCGGGATGGTGCCGCCGGAGGTCACTGCCAGTCGTTGCGCGCCCGGCCGGCCGGTGATGGTCCCCTCGACCCGGTCCCAGATGATGCGCGGCCGCAGTTCGGCGAACTCGTCCGACGGGTAGCGGCCCGCGAGGAGGTCGAGGGTCGCGTCGAACGCTGACCGCGGCAGGGTGGCGAACGGGGCAGAGGTGCGGACGACGTCGAACCATTCCTCGACGTCGATGGTGCCGAGCGCTGCGGCCGCGACGGTCTGCTGCGCGAGGATGTCGAGCGGATTCGTGGGGATGTAGAGGGGCTCGATCTGCCCTGCCAGCATGCGCTCCACCGTGACGGTGGTGTTGACGAGGTCTCCCCGGTGCTTCGGGAAGAGGACGCCCTGCGACACCTCGCCCACCTGGTGTCCGGCACGGCCCACGCGCTGCAGGCCGCTGGCGACGGAGTGCGGGGACTCGACCTGGACCACGAGATCCACCGCACCCATGTCGATGCCGAGCTCCAGCGAGCTCGTGGCGACGACGCATCGCAGCCTCCCGGACTTGAGGTCGTCCTCGATGAGGGCTCGCTGGTCCTTGGACACGGAACCGTGGTGGGCACGCGCGAGGAGCGGTTCCGCACCGCTGCTCTGGCCGGCCTGCGCCATCATCTGGGCAGGCGTCGCTGTCGAGTGGGCGAACGACGGCGCAGGGGATGCAAGTGCGGGTTCGACGGCGGTAGCGCCTCCCGCGGCCCATACAGCGTCGCGTTCGAGCCGCTCGGCGTGGATCTCGTTGAGGCGGGCGGTCAGGCGTTCTGCGAGCCGCCGCGAATTGGCGAACACGATCGTCGAGCGGTTGAGCTCGATGAGGTCGACGATCTTCTCCTCGACGTGCGGCCAGATGCTCGCCTGCGGGACGGCGTCGCCGTCGTCGTCCGTGTTCGCTGCCGCACCGCCGAGGTCCGTCATGTCCTCCACGGGAACCGTGACCGTGAGGTCCCACTGCTTCTTCGACGGAGGGGCGACGATCTCGACCGGCGCGTTGCCCGAGAGGAAACGTGCCACGGTCTCCTTGGGTTCGACCGTGGCGGAGAGGCCGATCCGCTGCACGGGCTTGTCGAGCAGGGCATCGAGGCGCGCCAATGAGACTGCGAGGTGCGCCCCCCGCTTGGTACCGGCGACGGCGTGGACTTCGTCGATGATGACGGTGTCCACCTCCATCAGCGTCTCCCGCGCCTTCGAGGTGAGCATGAGGAACAACGACTCGGGCGTGGTGATCAGGATGTCGGGCGGCCGGGTGAGCATGGCGCGCCGCTCGGCCTGGGGCGTGTCACCCGAGCGGACACCCACGGTGATGCTCGGCGCGGGCAGACCGAGGCGCTTCGCGGTCTGGGTGATGCCGATCAGGGGCGCGCGCAGGTTCCGCTCGACATCGACGCCGAGTGCCTTGAGCGGCGAGATGTACAGCACGCGTGTGCTGCGTCTCGCCTTCTTCGCAGCAGGCTTGCGCCCGTCCGACCGTGCCGGGGATCCGACCTCGTCCGCATCACCGCTGCCCTCGCCCGACGCGATCAGCCGGTCCAGGGCCCACAGGAAGGCAGCGAGCGTCTTGCCGGACCCGGTGGGTGCGACGACGAGAGCGTTCGAGCCCGCGGAGATCGCCGACCACGCGCCCTCCTGGGCAGGAGTGGGCTCGGAGAAAGCACCCGCGAACCACTCATGGGTTGCGGGTGTGAACCTCGTCAGCACCTGCGTCATCCCTTCATCATGCCCCAGCCCACCGACACTCGACGGAGTGCCGCCGCACCGTGCTGTTGCCATGGGTGGAGGGCGATCGGGGAGTAGGTTGCGTAGGAGGGCCGCACAGTGTGGCCGGCGGAGGGCGATGCCATGGCACTGGAGCGGAAGCAGGGCAGGCCGTGACATCCCGCGGGCATGTGTCCAACAACTGGTTGCCGGTAGCCGGCGTCGGGGCGCTCTTCCTCGGGGGCGCCGTGGCGGCAGTCGTGTTCGACGGCGACACCGGCCGTATTGCCGTCTACTTCGTGGTGAGCACCCTGGTGCTCATCGTCCTGACTGCGCCGTGGCTCGTACGCCATCCTCCGGCCATCAACGCGAACGCCGGCTCGTATCTCGTCCTTGCCGTCGTCGTCGAGCTGGGGGCTCTGCTCGGCGGGGCCGTGGAGGCCTTCCGCGGACTCGGTGCCTGGGTCGTACTAGGGATCGGACTCGGCGTGTACGGATACCTCGAGCGCGGCCGTGTGATGGTCACCGCTGGGGTGGTGGCTGCCCTTCTGGGAGTCGTCTCGATCGCCTCGGCGCTGCCGTGGCTGACGCTGGCGCTCGCGCTCGCCACCGCCGCACTGATTCTCTTCGCGGCCTGGCGGCTACGGCTGCTCGGTCTGGGCCCGGCACGCCCGCACGCCGATGGGCACCGGGGTAGCGGAGGCTAGGCGGCGGGCTGCAGCGTGCCGACGGTCATCAGGACGATGGACGTCGCCGAGCAGGCCGGGATCTCCTGTGGCAGGACCAGCGAATCGGTCGCGCCCGGCGGGTAGACCCGGAGACCGGCGGCGGGAGTGAGCCCGCAGTCCTCGCCGTAGTTCTGCGCGTTGGTCTGCTGCAGGGTCGCCGTGGCGGACGTGCCCGGAGCCAGTGACACACGCGACGACGCCGATCCGTCGCGGTCCGCCCCAGCGCCGATCTGGGTGCCGGCTGCGTCCACGAAGGACACCCCGGGGTAGCCCTCGACGGCGCACTCCTGGTCGGAAGTGTTCGTGAGCACCAGCGTGCGGTAGACACTGCCCGCCGCGCCGCCGCCGGGCTGGTCCTCCACCGATCCGGCCAGCTGGGCGGCCGTGCACGGAGCACCGGCCGCAGGTGCCGGAGAGGAGGAACCGGGGGAGGGCGACGGCGTCGTACCCGCGGTGGGGCCGGCGGAAACGGTTGGCGACGGTGACGGTGACGGCGTGGCGGAACTGCTCGGCTCCGCGGAGGACGTCGGCGCTTCGCTCGTGGTGCCGGCCGACGGCGACACGGACCGTCCGCCGTCCGGCTCGGACGCCGTGCTGCAGCCACTCATCGCGACGAGGGCTCCGGCGGCCGCAGCGGCCGCGATCCAACGCTTGCTCCCCAGCAGTTCAGTCATGAGTTCACCCTACGTCCGGGGGCCACCGCGTCCAGTGCATGTCGGGTGCTCACGGCACGGCGTGCTGCGATTGTTACCTCTGCCGTCGCCTCTGCGGGCACCTCTGCCGTCACCCCGCCCGACCGGCCTCACTCGTGGTGGTACGAGCGCCCGCCGGCAATCTCCTGGGCACGATAGACCTGTTCGGCGAGGATGAGCCGCACGAGCTGGTGCGGGAAGACCAGCGGAGACAGGGACCAGACGAGATCCGCCCGATCATGCACCTGCTGGTCGACGCCGTAGGCGCCTCCGATGATGACCGTGATGCTCCGGGAAGCCTCGAGCGGCCGCAGCAGCGTCCTGGAGAGCGTCGGCGAGTCGATGGCCTTGCCGCGCTCGTCGAGCAGTATGACGAAATCGTTGGAGAGCTTGACGAGCAGGCGCTCGGATTCCTCCTTCCGCGCGGCGTCGTGCTCGCGCGCCGAGTGGGGGATGAGCTGCCACGAGAGGTCGAACGGCTTCTTCAGCCGCTTCACGTACCGGTCGATCCCCTCAGCCACCCAGGCCTCGTGCTTGCGGCCGACAGCGAGTACCCGGATTGACATGTGCTCAGGCTATCGCGGGTCGGACAGCGCTCCCGGTGACGGGCACCGGGGGCCCGCCGCGTACGGCTAGCGGTCACTCCGGCCCAGTGCAAGGACCGGAGAAGTGAACGTCCGGCCAACGCTAGGCAAAGAACAAGCGCTTGCACAAGCAATCCACGCGCGGAACTTTTCCTGACCGGAGGGCGGGTGGCTCAGTACGCTGGCTGAATTCTGGCAGGACCACTAACTGACGAAGGGGGCGGCAATGTCGACCATCACCGGCGGAATCGACGCGACGAACACAGCGGGCAGCGAGGCACGCTCCCGACGACGAACAGTCGGTGTGGTCCTCGCCGGTGGCGTGGGCACCCGCATGGGACTCGAGATACCCAAACAGTTCGTGCCGGTCGCAGGGCGGACGAGCCTCGAGCACACGGTCGACGTCTTCCAGCAGTGCCCCTTCATCGACGAGATCATCGTGATGATGGACCCCGGCTCCATGAGCCGGGCGGAGAAGCTCGTCACCCGGGAGCGCTTCCCGAAGCTCACCGGTCTCCTGCCCGGCGGACGCGACCGCAACGAGACGTCCTACCTGGCGCTGCGCGAGATCGCGACACCCGGCGCCAAGGTGGTCTTCCACGACGCCGTCCGCCCGCTGGTCGATCCCGCCATCATCCGGGCGTGCGTCGATGCCCTGGACACCTATGACGCCGTGGACACCGGGATCCCCTCCGCCGACACCATCATCGAGGTGGACGAGCACGACATCATCCGCGCAGTGCCGCCACGTGCCTCACTGCGCCGCGGACAGACCCCGCAGGCCTTCCGGTGGGACACCCTGATGGAGGCCTACGGGCATGCCCGGACCGACGCAGGCTTCGCCGCAACGGACGACTGCTCCGTCGTGCTGAAGTACTGCCCTGACGTCCCGATCATCGTCGTCCCGGGCCACGAGGCCAACATCAAGATCACGCACCCGATCGACATCCACCTGGCCGACAAGCTGTTCCAGCTCAAGCATCAGCACGTGGATCCCGTGCCCTTCCCGGCAGGCTCGCTGCGGGACGCCGTCGTCGTCGTGTTCGGTGGCAGCTCGGGGATCGGCAGCGCGCTCGGGCGCCAGCTGCAGGACGAGGGCGCACACGTCGTGTGCCACAGCAGGACCGGCAGCGGCACCTTCGTGGAGGACCGCACCTCGGTCTCCCGCGCGCTCGCCGATGCCGCCGCGCAGTACGGCCGTATCGACCACGTGGTGCTCACGGCGGGTGTCCTCACGATCGGTGACCTGGTGGACCTCT
Source organism: Arthrobacter sp. NamB2 (assembly GCF_005281365.1). NCBI lineage: Bacteria > Bacillati > Actinomycetota > Actinomycetes > Micrococcales > Micrococcaceae > Arthrobacter > Arthrobacter sp. NamB2. The sequence goes on from NZ_SZWI01000006.1 coordinate 147,670, forward strand.
CCGACGAACAGCTCCAGCACGACGTCGGCGTGAACCTCATGGCCGCGTTCGTCGTCGCCCAGGAGGCGCACTCCTATCTCGCGGACTCGCACGGCTCACTGTTGCTGTTCTCCTCCAGCTCCTACACGCGCGGCCGCGCCAAGTACACCGTGTACTCGGCGACCAAGGCGGCACTCGTCAACCTGACGCAGGCGCTCGCGGACGAGTGGAGCTGCGACTCGATCCGCGTCAACTGCATCAGCCCCAGCCGTACCGCGACCCCGATGCGCGAGAAGGCGTTCGGCCACGAGGACGAGCAGACGCTCGTCCAGGCCGCCGACGTCGCCAGCGTCAGCGCTCAGGTCCTCGCGTCCGACATCACCGGGCAGGTCTTCGACGTCCGGCTGCCCCAGGTGGATCCGCTACCGACCCAGCTCGAAAGTGTCCGGTGAGGGCGGCCGCCCTGACAGCCGATGCACATCGGCTGGTGATCACCGGCGCCCGGATCCCCTCCGGAGACGCCCTGTCCGTCCTCTTGGCAGGTCGACGCATCTGGACGGTCCGGGCTCCGGAACCTGACGACGCCGGCGTGCTGGCCATCGACTGGCCGCCCGCGCTCGCGGAGCGGCTGGCCGGAAGGGCGCGGCTCGCCGTCGAGCACGCGGGCGTCGAGGTCGCGGCGGACACCGTCGCCATCGACGACGACGGCACGGAGTTCGACCTCAGCGAGCCCGGCACGGGCATCCCGCAGGTCGTCAACAAATGGGGGCGGATCGCACGGTCCTTCGAGGGCCGCGACGCTGCGCTCATCGAGCAGGTCCTCGACGAGGCGGAGCACCTGATCCAGGTGCTGCGCCGGACCCTCGGCGTCGAGCTGTTCGTCACGGGCGGCACGCTGCTCGGGCCCGTGCGCAACGGGCGGATCATGGCGCACGACGACGACGCCGACCTCGCGTACCTGAGCGAGCACACGAACCCCTCCGACGTCGTGCTGGAGAGCTTCCGCATCGAGCGGACCCTCGCCGCGCAGGGCTACGAGGTGGTGCGGCACTCGAGCGGTCACCTGCAGCTCATGTTCCCCGGCGGCACGGTGACAGACCGTTTCTACCTCGACATCTTCACCTACTTCGAATGCGACGGCTGGTTCTACGGAACGTTCCACGCGCGCGAGCGAGCCGACGCTGTGACCATCCAGCCGCTCAAGCCGCTGCCCGTCAACGGACGCCTGCTGCCCGGACCGGCGGAGCCCGCACAACTGCTCGCGGCCATCTACGGGCCGTCCTGGGAGGTACCGGATCCCACGTTCACGTTCGTGACGCCGCCGGCCGCTTTCCGCCGGTACTACTGGTGGCTCAACCACTTCGACGTGGACCGCGAGAACTGGGAGGACCACCACCGCGCGGAGATCGAAGGCGGCCCTGCCCTGGCGCCGTCGGATCTCGTGAGAACCACGGCCGAGCACCTTCCGCCGTCGTCGACCGTGCTCGATCTCGGGTGCGGCCTCGGCGCCGACGCCCGTTACCTCGCCGACCGCGGGCACCGCGTCCTCGCCGTCGACTACAGCCGGCCTGCGCTCGCCTGGGCGCAGGACAACCTCGCGCAGGGCGACGGTGCAGTCCACTTCGAGCGCGCCAACCTGACCATGGCACGGCACGCGCTGCACCTGAGGAAGCGGTGCGCGCAGCTCGACGGGACGGTCCACGTCCACGCGAACCACCTGTTCAACGCGCTCAGCCCTCTCGGCTGGGATACCACGCTGATGCTCATCAAGCACCTGCTGGCCGCCCCCGGCAGTCGGGCGTTCCTCGAGGTCGGCGTGGCCGGCGCGGAGGGATCCGCGAGCTGGACCGAGTACCAGCCGGTCGACTGGACGCGGTTCAGGGAGCAGTTGCGGAGGTACTCGCTGAGTGCCGAGGAGCAGGACGACGACGGGGCAGGCGCGGCGACAGGCCGGCGCGTGCTCGTGAGGAGGGAGAAGGCATGACAGAGACAACGGCACGGGACATGGCACGGAATCTTGCGCGGGACATGGCGGTACGGTTCGGCGGCTCCGGCGGCTCCGGCGGCTCCGGCGGCTCCGACGGCATCGCGGAGCAGCTTCAGGCGCTTCGCGAGGAAGTGGAGCAGCTGCGGGCGGAGGTGGTCCGTCTCGATGCGGACCTCGACGAATCGAGGCGCCTCAACCTGAGGGCCGCTGAGCTGCTCGATGTCGTCTACGAGGAACTGGGCGCACGCGGCGCACGACGGGAGGAGGCGCAGTGACCCGCTACGACGAGGGACCTCCGCTGGAGATCATCGGCGGCTTCGAGAGCACCTTCATGCCCGCACACAACCGCGACATCTTCGAGACGACGGAGCACGACGTCCGGTGGCGCGACGACCTCGCCCTGCTCGCGAAGTCCGGCATCACCAGGCTGCGCTACCCGATCCGGTGGCACCGCATCGAGGAGACGGAGGGCAGCTACGACTGGTCCTCCACGGACGAGGTGATGGGCTACCTGAGGGAGCACGGTTTCCGGCCGATCGTGGACCTCGTCCACCACACGAGCTACCCGGCGTGGCTCACCCACGGTTTCGCGGACGACCGCTTCGGCCCCGCGTACCTGCGCTACGCCGAGGCGTTCGCCCGCCGCTACCCCTGGATCGAGGAGTACACGCTCTTCAACGAGCCGTTCTCCACGCTGTTCCTCTGCGGGCACGAGGCCATCTGGCCGCCCTACCACTCCGGTCTGCAGGGGTTTCTGGACCTCATCATGAACGTGATGCCGGCCGTCGCCCAGGCGAGCCACCTGTACCGTGAGCTGCTGCCCGGCGCGCGCCACGTCTGGGTCGACACCTGCGAATTCCACACCGGCTCCGACGAGTCGGGCCAGCGGTACGCGGACATGGCCAACGATCGGCGCTTCCTCGTCATCGACGCGTTCCTCGGCAGGGGGTATGACGTCGACAGCCAGCTCGGCCGCGACCTCGCTCCGGCGGGCGGCGAGCGCCTGCTGTCCCTCCCCACGGGCAGTATCGACGTGCTCGGCCTCGACTACTACGCCCATTGCCAGTGGAACTTCTCGGAGGAGGGAGGAGCCGCGCCCACGCCCACCCCGCTGCCCCTGGCCGACCAGATCCAGCAGTACTGGGAGCGCTACGGGCTGCCGTGCATGCTCACGGAGACGAACGTCCGCGGCCATACCTCGGACCGCGCCACGTGGCTCAAGTATGTCCTCGAGCAGTGCGAGGAGGCACAGGCGCGCGGCATCGTCATGGACGGCGTGTGCTGGTTCCCGGTCATCGACTCCACGGACTGGAACTCGCTGCTCTTCCGCTGCGAGGGCCACGTGGACCCGGTGGGCGTGTACTTCCTCGACGAGTCGCTCGAGCGACGTTCCTCGGTCATGTCGACGTCGTATGCGCTCGCCGCCGGAGGGGCCCGCTCGACCGACCTGCCCGCGTACTTCTTCGCCGAACCGGCAGCCACCTGGCTGCAGGGCTATCGACCCCAGACGGCCCACTGGGACTGGCAACAGCCCCCCGGAACCGACATCGGTTCACGTCTTCCCCGTACAACTACGAAAATGGAATTGAGGATCGTCGATGCAAAGTGAACTCATTGTTTTGTCGCACCTGCGGTGGGATTGGGTCTGGCAGCGACCTCAACAGCTCGTGTCGCGCCTGAACAAGACGCCGGGTCGGAAGACCTGGTTCGTGGAGGAACCGCTCACGCCGCAGGGCGTCGAGGTGACCGAGAACCGCCTGGGCACCGTGGACGTGGACGGCCTGACCCGCGTCTTCCTCGAGATCCCGGAGCAGGGCAGGCATGTCGGCTTCTTCGACGAGGTCATGCCCGACTACGTCGAGCAACTGCCCAAGCTCATCGGTCCGCCGACCGGCGACAGGGTGGTGTGGATCTACACCCCGCTGGCCCTCGAAGCGGCCCTCGCGCTGGAACCCACCACCCTCGTGTTCGACGTGATGGACGACCTGGCGGCCTTCAAGAACGCAGCTCCGGAGCTCATCGTCCGGCAACGCCAGGCGTTGCGGAAGGCCGACGTCGTCTTCGCCGGCGGCCGCTCCCTGCACCGGTCCGTGGTGAAGCAGGGGCGCGAGGATGCGCACCTCGTACCCAGTGGGGTGTCGGTCGAGCACTATGCTGCGGCCGCACGGGATGCCAGCCCGGACCGCAGCAAGCCGGTTGCGGGCTACGTCGGCGTGCTCGACGAACGGCTGGACCTCGACCTGATCGCGGGCCTGGCCGAACGCCTGCCCGAGTGGGAGATCCGCATGGTCGGTCCCATCTGCAAGATCGAGGAGTCGGACCTGCCGCAGGCCCCGAACATCACGTACCTGGGCCAGCAGGCCTACGAGGACCTGCCCGGTCACATGGCGCAGTTCGACGTCGCCCTGATGCCGTTCGCGATCAACGAGGCCACCAGATCGATCAGCCCCACCAAGACACTGGAGTACCTGGCGTCGGCGCTGCCGGTGGTCTCCACGCGGGTGGCCGACGTGGTCGCGGACTTCCCCGGCGTGGTGGACCTGCAGGACGACGCAGCAGGGTTCGCCGCCGCGTGCGAGGCACTGCGGGGCAGGGCCGGCAAGGCGCCGTCGTCCGAGTTGCGCCGGTTGCTGAAGCGCCACGACTGGAACAGGGTCGCGGAACTGATGGACAAGCTGGTCTTCGACCAGGAGCGGTCGACGCCGGAGCGCGCCACGGCCGGGGCGACCGCCTAGCAGCCATGCCGACGACCAGCAGGCGGGAGGATGCATCCCTATCCCGGGAGCACCCTCCCGCCGACCACCTCCTCCTCCACTTCAGCGACACGCACTTCGTCTCCGACGGGCTGCTCTACGACGGCGTCGATGGACGCGTTCGGCTGGCGCAGCTCCTGGCGGAGGTCGGGAAGTCCGGCGTCCGCCCGGACGCGCTGGTGTTCACGGGCGACCTCACCGACACGGGGGATCCCGAGGCCTACGCCGCGCTGCGCGACGTCGTCGAGCCCTTCGCGGAGCAGCTGGACGCGCCGGTGATCTGGCTCATGGGCAACCATGACAAGCGACCCGCCCTGCGCGCGGCGCTGCTCGGTGAGCCGCCGGAGGAGACACCGCTGCACCGCAGTTACCGGCTCGGCGGCCTGCGCGTGATCACGCTCGACACATCCGTACCCGGGCACCACCACGGCGAGCTCGACGACGCACAGCTGGCCTGGCTCGAGGTCGAGTTGTCACGTCCCGCGCCCGAGGGCACCATCCTCGCGCTGCACCACCCGCCCATCCCGATGGTGCAGGACCTCGCCGTACTCACGGAGCTCCGCAGGCAGGATCGGCTCGCAGAGATCGTTGCGGGCAAGGACGTCCGGCTGATCCTGGCCGGGCACGTGCACTTCCCGTCGTCGTCGCTGTTCGCAGGCATCCCCGTCTCGGTGGCGTCCTCGACGTGCTACACCCAGGACCTCAACGTGCCGGTGGGTGGCATCCGGGGGAGGGACGGCGCGCAGGGCTTCAACCTCGTGCACGTCTACCCGCACACGATCGTCACTTCCGTTGCAACGCTCGGGTCCTTCGCGACCGTCGGGGAGTACGTGGCGCCTGAGGAGGCACGACGACGGCTGGCGGGTGCGGGTCTCGCCTCGGGTGACAGGACGCGGCGCTGATCACACCGCCCGACTCCTTCGTGGTCCGCTTTATGGGGTGATCGTCCGGTGGGTGGCCGGAGTCGGCGGGGGATGAGCTCGCACCACGGGTCCCTCGACGCAGCCCACAGGAGGGGCTCCTGCTGTTCAACCCAGGTCTACCGGCCATTCGCGCACGAGAAAGATTCCGGGCTCCTGACGGCGGAAAGGTGAGGGCATGACTCCCACCACTCGCGACGGCGTCTCCCGCCGCGCCATCGTCAAGGGCTCGGTCCTGGCCGCGGCTCTGGCCTCCGTTCCCGCCGCCGCAACCGCAGCACCCGCCCGGTTCCCCGCCGGGGTGGCGCTGGTTCGCAACCGCCTGACACTGCCCAGCGGCATCGCCACCGGCGACGTCACCTCGAACTCGGCCGTGCTGTGGTCCCGCTCGTCAGGCGCCGGCCAGATGACGGCGATCCTTCGCGCGATCGACGACGGCGGCGAGATCCTTCGCGGCCTAGGTGCTTTCGAGCGCACCCTTCGCGGCCCTCGCGCCACCCAGGCATCCGACTTCACGGCCAAGATCCACGCGGACAAGCTGCCGTCGAACACGCGCTTCGCGCTGGAGATCAGCTTCGAGGACGACGGCGGCGGTGTCGGCGAGACGGTGCAGGGATCGTTCCGCACAGCCCCCGACGCGGGAACGTACAACGGCAAGGGCCGCGCCGGTGGGAAGGGCAAGGGAAGCGAAGCACCAACGTCGTCCGCGCAGAGCTTCGTCTGGACCGGCGACACGGCGGGCCAGGGCTGGGGCATCAACGAGGAGATCGGCGGGATGCGCGGCTACCAGGCCATGCACCAGACGCGCCCCGACTTCTTCATCCACTCGGGTGACACCGTGTACGCGGACGGCCCTTTGGCCGACACCGTGGTGGAACAGGACGGGCAGGTCTGGAAGAACCTCGTCACGGAGGAGGTGTCCAAGGTCGCTGAGACCCTGAGGGAATTCCGAGGTCGGCACCGGTACAACTCGATGGACGCCAACATGCGTGCCATGTTCGCCGACGTCCCCGTGATCGCCAACTGGGATGACCACGAGACCACCAACAACTGGTACCCCGGTGAGATCCTGGACGATCCCCGCTACACGGTCCGCGATGTCAACACACTGGCGGCGCGGGGGCGGCAGGCATGGCAGGAGAACATGCCCATCACGGACAGCGCAGCGCTGTGGCGGCCAGGGAGGCTCGACGACGCCGGTCAGTACCAGCCGGCGCGCATCTACCGGAAGATCAGCCGCGGCCCGCAGCTGGACGTCTTCTGTCTCGACATGCGCACCTTCAAGTCCCCCAACACCGACGGCAAGGAACCCTACGCCACCACCATTCTCGGGCAGGAGCAGGTGGACTGGCTCATTCGCGAGGTGACCAGGTCCAAGGCGACCTGGAAGGTGATCGCCGCTGACCTACCGCTGGGCATCATCGTGCCCGACGGCGCGGTGAACCAGGAGAGCCTCGCCAACCGGGATCCCGGCGCTCCCTTGGGCAAGGAACTGGAGATCGCCGGGGTGCTGAGCGCATTCAAGCGGAACCGGGTGAAGAACGTGGTCTGGCTGACCGCCGACGTGCACTACTGCGCCGCGCACCATTACTCCCCGGAGCGAGCCGGGTTCAAGGATTTCGACCCGTTCTGGGAATTCGTTGCAGGGCCAATTGCCGCGGGTTCGTTCGGCCCCAACGCAATGGACGGCACGTTCGGCCCCGAGGTGGTGTTCTCCAAGGCCGGACGCTTCCCGGGAGAATCACCGCGCAACGGCGAGAATCAGTTCTTCGGCCACGTCCAGCTCGAGGACGACACTTTCACCGTGAGCCTGCGTGACGCGAACGGTACGACGGTGTTCTCCAAGGTGCTCACGCCGGCACGGTAGCGCTGCCGGTATAGCGGCGTGCCGCAGCGTGGCCGTGCTCCGTCGTGTCGGATCGCGGCCCGGAATGCGGGCATGCCCGCGGACTCTCCGCCGTCGGCGACGCGCTTGCCCTGGCCATCGAACACATCGGCGCGGGTCACTGGCTTGCTCGGCGATGAAGCCTCGCACGTGGGCCGCACCCACCCCGCCTGCGGCGCCGAGCCGCTCTGGGTCTGTTGCACGAGCCCACCCTGGCCGTTTCGGGCCAGCTGCATGATTCGACTATAGTCGATGTATCTTTAAAGCATCGAATAAGATCGAAGTAAGGAGTCGCCCCTTGGCCGCCTACATCAGCATTGACATGACCCCGACCGACCCTGAAGCAATCGCTCATTACGAGCAGAACGTCGGTCCGATCCTGGCTCAGTACGGGGGGCAGGTAATCGCCCGGGATGAGACGCCGATCCTGGCCGAGGGGAACCGGAAGCCTGCCTTGGCAGTCATCATCCGGTTCGACAGTAAGGACGCATTCCGTGCGTTCTATGACTCCTCCGAGTACAAGCCATGGCGTGAGTTCCGGATGGCCCACGCGCAGGAAAGCGCCATCGTGATCGAGGGCCTGGACGCAGCCTAGTAGGAGGAGGCTTCATACACTCCCGATCCACTGAGCGCGCTGTGTGCGCGCTCAGTGGGAGGAGTCTCCTTCCGAGTGTCATCCGAGGGGCTTCTTTTCGTGGCTCCGCGCCTAACGTGCGGCCAGGACCCGATCCCGAGATGCTCCCACTTCGTTCCTCAAGGCGGTCAGATCGACGTCGACGAGCGCGCGGTCCCACTTTCGAGCCTGACCGGCGACGAAGACCGCTTCGACATTGCGAGGATCGGCCCCGAGGACGATCGTGCCCACGGCATCATTGAGCGGCATGTTGTTGACGTCCTCAGCGGCGATGATCAGCAGATCAGCCTGTTTCCCCGGTATCAGGGAACCGGTGACGTGTCCGAGCCCGTTGCTGTTCGCGCCCTGAACCGTGGCGAAGTCGAGGACGTCGCGGGCTGTGATGCGTTGTGGTGATTCGCCGGTCCCATAGGCGGTGTTGACCGCGAGCATCCGCTGGATCGAGAGCAGGGTACGCATCTGGGTGAACATGTCGCTTGCGAGGGCGACTTCCACATCGATGCTCAGGCCCGGGCGGATGCCGGCCTTCAGTGCTTCGTCGACGGCAGGGATAGCTGTTTCGAGCCCGATCTGGGCGTCGGAGGAGGGCGCGAGGGCGACGGTCGTCCCGGCATTGCCCATGGCCGCCCATGCCTGATCGGTAAGGCCCGTGCAGTGGATGAGAGTCATGCGTTCGTTCAGGATGCCGACCCGTTGCCAGTCGAGGATGGCCTGCGATGAGGTCGGCCCGAAGACCGCATCGATGCTGACCCATAGATCCAGGTCGCGGGCGACGGCGGCGAGGTCTTGCCCGTATGCCAGGGCTGGACCTGCGACTTCGTCTGTCGCCAGTGTTGCCAGGCGAAGTGTGAGCAGCTGATCCGCCGACGTGAAGTGCCGGTCCTTGAGTCGCTTCAGGTCGGCCGGCCACTGCTCGTTCCAGTCGCCGAAGTGTGGCCGCATGGAGGCGTGTATTCCTCGGATTCCAGTGTCGGTCAGGGCCTGGATGGCAGCGTCGGAGTGATCGGCTGTTCGGGAGTTATGGGAGAAATCAAGCATGCACGTGATGCCGCTGTCGAGTGCGGTGAGGGCGGCCAACTTCGTCCCGGTGTACATGTCAGCTGGTTGGTACAGGGGCGCGATGCCGCTCAGCGTGCTCATCACGTACTCGCCGAGGTCATTGACGTCGGGCATGATGCGCCGTAGCTGTGCTTCCCAGGCATGGCGATGGGTGTCGACGAAGCCAGGGCTGACAATTGCGTCTGTGGTGTCGATGATGATCGCGTTGTCGGCTGCCCCGTGGGCTCGAAGGTCCGCGCCGACGTCGATGATCTTGGTTCCCTCGATGAGGACGTCGCCCTGCTGGAAATCGCCGATGACAGGGTCCATGGTGACGACGGCCCCGCCGGTGAGAAGCACGCGACGCAGCGGGTCGGTAGCGGTGGCCGCGAGTGTTTCGCCGAGGGCGGCTCGTGGGTCGGTTGTCATGATGACTCTCCTTCTACTCAGTCATATCGGTCGTGTGCCGTGGTAGCCGGGTATGGGTGGATCGGCAGGAGAAGTTCGGTTCAGCTGTCAGCGTCGGCGCATGATGTATCCGGCGTGATGGAGGGTGCTGTCGACGAACTCGCCGTACGCCCAGAATCCGAGGTCGTCGAGGTAGTCGATCCGGTTCCCGTTGATCCAGTACTGGCCCTGGAAGGCATGTTCCCGGCCTCCGCGTGTTTCGTCATAGCGACCTGCTGGCAGTAGATGCTGGTGCAGGAAGTCGTCCTCACTGACCCAGGTGCCCTGCAGGTCAGGGGCGGCAGGCACAGGTGCTGTGGAGAGGTGGCCCGCTGAAGGCGCCCCGTTGGAGGGCAGGTTGTTGGAGGGCAGGTTGCCGTGGCCGAGATCCCGGCCGTTCCAGGTACGCACTTCACCGCCCAATACGATCGCGGCCGCGGTGGATGGATCTTCGAGGATCGACTGGTAGGCCCGAGGACCAGACTCCTCGACGAGGATGAAATCTGCGGGTCGACCCGGGATGAGGGTTCCGGTGTTGTCGGTTCGAGAGGAACGAACGCCCGATGTGGAAAGGACGTCTATGACGGCCGGGATGATCGTCAGACCGGTGCAGTCGATGACGAGCATGTCGTCGTCGCCTGCGGCGGTGATAAGCCCCGGGCCGATGCCGACGATGGTGGGGCCGCCGAGGAGGATGTCTCCCTGGGCGATGGTGCCGATCAGCGGATCGCGGGTATGGATCGTGGCGTTATGGAACAGCAATGGCTGCCTGTGGTGCGGCTCCTGGGCTTGTATGGCCGCGAGGACGGCGGAGTTCAAAGGCCTGTCTTTGGATTCCGGGGTGGGCACTGTGTCAGCGGGTCGTGAGTTGCTCATGGCAGGTCCTTCCTGTGGGTTGGTGCGGCAGCGGGCGAGCCGGGGTGAGAGTGCGGGCTCATCACGCGTCGAGTGCCGCAGGGTCTGCTTCTTGGATTCTCTGCGAGTGGAGTTCAGGACCGGAGGCTTTCCCTGTAGAGCACGAGATGCTCGTGATAGAGCACGCCGTCCCGGATGTCTCCGGTGGCGCTGAACCCGGTGTCGTCCCGGTACTCGAGGTGTGAGCCCGTCACCGTGTAGCTGCCGGTATAGGCGCTTCGCCGCGCGCCGCGGGCTTCGTCGTACCTGCCGTTGGGTAGGAGTTCCTGGCGGATATAGCCGTCGGCTGTTACCCACATCCCCACCACGTCGAGGTCTTCGGCTTGCTGTTTCGTCGTCATGATGTTCCTCCCGTAACTGTGCCGTCGTGTCACGGATGTACCCGAGGCGTGACCCAACCCTCACGGGGTTGCAGCTTCCGGGCTATCCGGACGGCTACCGTGCCGTCAGCTTCGACAGTAAGAAAGAAGTGGGCGTACAGCGTGGGTGTACTGCACCCATGCTCCGGAGGGGAGGGCGTCGCCACTCCTGGCCGATCTCCGACGGGCACGGAACCTGCTCTGATCCGCCCCTCGCCAGAAAGGCGGTACGAGAGGATGCTGACGGCGCTCCTTTTCGATACCAGCGCGGAAGACACACACTTGCGGATTCCTCCCGACAGTGAGATCTAGCTCGATGAGTTGGAGGGATACGACTCGCACTATCACCCGATTATCGACAAGACCCGCCCGGCAGATTGGCTCGCCGACCACAGAAGCGCCAGCACAAACCAGAATGGGACCGGACGTCATAAATCACGTGTCGAGAAGAAATGTTATGGAGACCGCTCATTGTCCCTTTGTAACCTTGCTCCATGGCCGACGATTCTCTCGGGGCCTTCCTCCGGGCCCGCCGCAACGCCGCCTCTGCGCAGGACTACCCCTTCGCTAGCCTCACGACCCGCCGTGTGCCAGGGCTTCGTCGCGAGGAAGTCGCCGAGCTCGCAGGGCTGAGCACGGACTACTACATCCGGCTCGAGCAGGGCCGGGAGAAGCGGCCTTCGGACCAGGTCGTCTCCGCCCTGTCGGAGGCCCTGAAACTGACCAGACACCAGGACGATCACCTCAGGCTGCTGGCCGGCCTGGCTCCCCAACCGCCGGCGACGGCCGCTCCCATCGACCCGGCCCTGATCCACATGCTCAATACGTGGATCAACTCGGCGGCATTCATCCTCGATCCGCTGCTGAACATCACCCAGCTCAACCCGCTCGCACGGGAGCTCTTCAGCTCCTTCGCCCGCCACGACAACCTCGCGAGGACAGTGTTCTTCGACCCGGCAGCCAAGCTGTACTGGGACGACTGGCCCCAGTCGGCCGAGATGGCTGTTGCAGCTCTGCGGGCGACGATGCACCAGCATCCCTCGGCCGCCGAGCGGGACGCCTTGATCTCCGAACTACGAACAGACCAGGAGTTCGAACGGCTCTGGCAGAAGTTCGATGTTCGGCCGAAAATGGATGACACGTGCCTGCTTCACCATGAACGCGTAGGAGAGATCACAATCCGCTTCCAGGCGTTCAGCGTCATGAGTGCGCCCGGTCACCAGTTGGTCGTCTACACCGCAGAAGCAGGCAGTATGAGCGAAACTCGCCTGTTGTCCCTGCTCGCAGATGACAAGCATCCTCAGGGTGTTGACGCCGGCACAAGCCCCTTCTTCAGGCACCCCACCGCACGAACAGCCCCACACTTGCTCGAGCCTCCTGAGCCGGCATTCCGTCCGGATCAGGCCACCGGACCATCGATAGTTCAGTGACTACTCCACCGTCCAGAGGGTGGACACTTCGTGGACCTACTAAATAGGATTTCGATATGGCTGACGATTCTCTCGGGGCCTTCCTCCGGGCCCGCCGCAACGCCGCCTCTGCGCAGGACTATCCCTTCGCTAGCCTCACGACCCGCCGTGTGCCAGGGCTTCGTCGCGAGGAAGTCGCCGAGCTCGCAGGGCTGAGCACGGACTACTACATCCGGCTCGAGCAGGGCCGGGAGAAGCGGCCTTCGGACCAGGTCGTCTCCGCCCTGTCGGAGGCCCTGAAACTGACCAGACACCAGGACGATCACCTCAGGCTGCTGGCCGGCCTGGCTCCCCAACCGCCGGCGACGGCCGCTCCCATCGACCCGGCCCTCATTCATATGCTCAACAGTTGGGATGACGCAGCAGCGTTCATCCTCGATCCGCTGCTGAACATCACCCAGCTCAACCCGCTCGCACGGGAACTGTTCAGCTCCTTCGCCCGCCACGACAACCTCGTGAAAAACGTCTTCCTCGACCCGGCGGGAAAGGCATTCTTCGCCGACTGGAAGCGAGCATCCGAGTCGAGCGTCGCGGCCCTCCGTGCGACGATGCACCAGCATCCCTCCGCCGCCGAGCGGAACGCGCTGATCTCCGAACTACGAACAGACCAGGAGTTCGAACGGCTCTGGCAGAAGTTCGACATCCAGCCCAAGACGCAGGAAACGAAGCTGCTGCGTCATGAACGGGCGGGCGACATCACGATCAACTTCCATGCTTTCCATGTGATGAGCGCGCCGGGACAGCAACTGATCGTGTATCAGCCCGATCCGGGCAGCGTCAGCGAGAGTCGACTATTGTCCCTCCGACCCGGCCGCACTGAAGCCCCCTCCGTGAGGGTGCGAGCCGCGGAACCCGAGCTGACCACCGGATAGGCACCGACAACACCGGACAAGCACCGACAGTGGCACAATGACGCGGCAAACCGGCACCATCATCTCCCTGCCGGGGACCCCTTCGCTGCCCAGTCTTCGCTCACCACCGAGAGCGAGGCTTGTGCGGTCCTTCGTCCTGCTCGTTGCCGATCGCATCAGGAAGCTGATTGCGGCGTAGGCCCAGGCGAAGGAGCGGGGCGTCTGGCCGCTGGCATCGAGGACGAAGTCGCTTAGGGGGAGACCTGCAGAGTTGCCAGAAGCCTGAGGGAATCGTCGCTGGCCGAACCTGGGCGTGGAACAAACGCGATGAGGATAAGTTCCGGATTCGCGGCGCTGGCCAATCTCACTTCATCCACGATGAGCGGGCCCATCTCGGGGTGGTGGAAGATCCGCGCCGAGCGATCGTGCTGATCCCAGTCCTGCGCGGTCCACATGGCACGGAACGATGCACTGGACCTCAGGAGGTCACTGACCACCTCGTCCACGGCAGAATCATGCGAGTACTGGTACGCCTCCCGGAGGCTCCGCAGGCAATCTCTTGCCTGGGACGTCCAGGCGCCGTCGCAGTAGTGGGCCGCAGGATCAAGGAACACCATCCGGTTCAGGTTGCCGCGCACTGTGAACTCAATGAACAATTCATGGGCGAGGTCATTGCCGGCGAGGACATCTCCGGCGGCGTTGATGACGATGGCGGGGGTGTTCGGCAGTCGCTCGATCATGTCGCTGATCACCTGTATGAACTCCGGCTTCCCCGTCATTGGGCCGTCCATCGTAAATCTCATAGTCTGCTCGCTCTTCTCGCTCGGCGGCAGCACATGTAGTCGGGTGCTCGCCGAACGTCCAGCTGATGGCGGGACGTGAAAGCCCGGCTTCTCGAGCTCCCGCCGGTCCAAGCCTACGGCGGTTGAAAGTCAGGCGACAGAGGGCAAGGTAGCAGCGCTACACACACCCTCGACGGGCAGCTGGTGGAAGCAGCAAGAGATTGCCTATCCCGCATATAGAGCCTTCCTCTCGCGGTTGTGGGCTTACTCCCGGGATTGGAGCAGGCGGATAGGACTCTCCCGAGTGCCCGTGAAGGTCGTTGTGGCACTGGTCAGCGCAGTGACCAGGAAAGCGCCGATGATGAGCGTCGCAGTCAGGAGCCACGGCACGGATATCGATGCCGTTCCGAGAGTGGCAGTGGTCGTCGTGACCACGGCCAGGAGTGTGCCGACCGCGGCGAGGACGCCGAGGCCGATGCCGATGGCGGTCACAGTTGATGATTCGATCAGGGCCATGGTGATGACCTGGCCTCGGGTGAAACCGGTGGCTCGTGCCGCTGCAAATTCGCGCCGGCGCTCACCGGCGGCAATGACGACGGCGTTCACGACAGCCAGGAGAGCATAGGCTCCGCCGAGTCCCATGACGACCAGAAGGATAGAAGTTGAGGTCGTGGTACCCGCAGCAGCGCTGCTAGCCAGCCACTCCTCGAAGGTCAGGACCGTGCCGAAGCCTTGTAGCCGGTCAACGACCTCGCTCGGCTCCGCGTCCTCCTCGAGAGTGATGAAGGTGGTGGTCTGTCCGCTGTCCTGCAGGTCAGCGGCCACCGAGCCTGCATCGAGGAGGACAGCTGCTCCTCCCGCGATGGTGGGCGGAACCTGATCAACGATGGTGCGCTCCCCGAGGTCGATGTCGCCGATCCGGATGCCGACGGTAGTGCCGACTGGGGTGCCGAGGGCGCCCGGGCCTGCGATCGCAGCTTCGGCGGGAAGCTGCCCGATGGTGGTACTGCCGGGGTGAGCTCGTGAATAGCGCTCCGGTTCGATGATGAGGGCACGGCCTATCTCCGTGAAGGCCATCTCACCGGTTCCGGTGGTCACGGAGATCGGCAGGCTGGTCTCGGTGGAGAGGTGAGCGATACCGGCCGTCGCGTCAACGTCCTCAAGCCCCCGCGGGCCAGTGGAAGTCAGCACGAGGTCGGCGGAGGTGCTGTCCCGTAGTTCCTCCTGGGCGGCGGCGGAGAAGGACAAGAGGGAGGTCGACTGCCCGAGGACAAGGCCTACGAGCACGATCAGAGGGGCGGCCGTTGAAGCGCTTCGGCGCACGCTGTCGCGCAGGTTCGCCTTGGCGACATGAGCCAGGACCATGCCAGGACCTGCCGGGATGAGGCGGGCAGCAAAGGGAACCAGCAGCGGGCTGAGCGCAGTGAATCCGACTGCCGCACTGACCGACACCAACATCGCCATGGCCTGTCCCCCGGCAGGCCCACCGACACCGGCGAGCCCGATGAGCAGGACCGACCCGAGGACCAGGACCGTTCCAGCGATCCACCGGCCACGAGTCATGACACGGGTCGCAGCCCCGGTCTCACGCAGAGCCTCCAAAGGGGCGACGCGGGCAGCGCGTCGCGCGGCGAGGAGGACGCCGGTAACGGCCAAGCCCAACCCGACCCCGATGGATACCCCCAGGATCCACCAGTGCCAATGACCGGTGAAGCTCTCCGGCACAAACCCCAGACGCGCCATGAGCGCGGCCTGCAGGTGCATCAGCCCAACTCCAGCAGGGATACCTATGAGGGTCCCCGTCGCTCCCAGGAGGAACGCCTCACTCACAAGGAGGCGGCGCACCTGCTGGTGGCTGCCTCCGATGAGGCGGAGAAGTGCAAGATCCCGACGTCGTTGGGCGACAGTGAAGGCGAATGTCGAACTGATGATGAAGACTGCGAGGAACGCTGCGAAGGCCAGGGTGACGGCGAGAACCGTGACCGCAACCAGGGAACGTTCGGCGAGCTGAAGCGCGGTGACGTCATCAGCACCAGACGGAGCCTGTTGGGCTGCGGCGGCGAGCAGGAGCAACAGGGAAGACTGCACGAGTGCGACGCCAAGGGTCACGGTGAGGATCGCCCCGATGAACAAAGGCCAGCGCTCCGTGAAGCTGGACCAGGCCAGGCGCAGCATCTCAGGCCTCCAGCGAGACGAGTCGTGCGGCCACGGCTGCGGTGTCCGCCCCGGTCAGGTGGTCAACGATCTGCCCATCGCGGAGGAACACGGTTGAGTCGGCGCGCGCAGCTGCTGAGGGGTCGTGAGTGACCATGATGATGGTTTGCCCCTGGTCAGCCATGGAACGCATGAGTTCGAGCACTGACCGTGCAGCCGTCGAATCGAGCGCTCCCGTCGGTTCGTCCGCGAAGAGAACCTCCGGGTGCGTGATCATGGCCCGAGCAATGGCGACCCTTTGCTGCTGGCCCCCGGAAAGCTCCCTGGGCTTATGGCGCCCCCGCCCTTGCAAACCGACAGAAGCGAGTACCTGCTGCACGTCTGCGGCTGAAGGGGCACGACCCGCCAGGCGCAGAGGAAGGGAGACGTTCTCCTCAGCGGTCAGCGAGGCGATGAGGTTGAAGCTCTGGAAGACGAAGCCTATCCGGGAGCGCCGCAGGGCTGTGAGCTGGTCCTCCGACGCCGCGGACAGATCTGTATCGCCAAGTGCCACGCGTCCGGCGTCGGGGCGTTCCAGCCCCGCAGCAGTGTGCAGCAAGGTCGACTTGCCGGACCCGGAGGGACCCATTACCGCTGTCCAGCTACCCCGGGGGAAGTCGATATCCACTGCACGAAGTGCCCGGACCTCTGCAGGTCCCGACCCGTAGGAACGGCTCACCCCCTGCAGCGAGACGGCGGACATACGCGTTACGGACGGTGAATGTGCGGTAGTGGTCATGATCGGGCCTTTCTGAACGGATCCGTGCAAGGGGAACGGAGGGCAAGGGACGCCTCCGAGAACCTCGTGTCGTCGGTGAGTTGCGTCCACTCGTGAGGGGAGGGTGGAAGCTCGGACAGGAAATCCGTGGTCGGTTCCCCATCTCGGATCGGGTGTAGGGGGCAGCGCGATGACCCACCCGCAAAACCTACAGCGTAGGGGTAATAAGACAAAGTATGACGGTTGACCGGCATGTGTCCGTCATCCGGAGGCGTGGATTATGCATCGGTCAGCCGATTCTCGAGGATCTGCACCAGGGTGTCGGCGTCCTTCGCTCCCTCATAGAGCTCTCCTTGCAAGAAAAGGGCGGGGGTGGAGTTCAGTCCCATGTCCGACGCTGCGGTCTCGTCCTCTTCGACGCGGTGGGCCACACTTTCCGAGGAGAGGTCGTTGCGAAGGAGGCGAAGGTTCATGCCGGCGCGTGAGGCGGCTTCGTAGAGCTGTGTCTTGTTGGTGATGGGTTGGGTGGCGAACACTGCGTCGTGAAACTGCCAGAACCGACCCTGCTGGGCGGCCACTTCTGATGCCAGCGCAAATTCGCGGGCGAAGGGCAGTCCGGCGGGTAGATGCCGGAAGGTGTAGGACATCTGCTGTCCGAAATGTGCACGGAGCTCGTCCATGACCTCGGCCGACACTGCGCAGAAACCGCAGGCGAAGCTGCCGTAGACCACCACGTTCAATGGCGCATCCGCCGGGCCACGAGTGTGATCTCGCCCGGGCGTGATCGGTGGCCTGAGTTCGGTTCCCGCGGATGTGGTGGAGCGTTCTCTTCGGTCCAGTATCCGGAACAGGATCGAGCCGATGGCTGCTGCGAGGAGGGACGCTGAGAGGATCCCGATTTGGGCGCGCCCCAGGCTGGTTGCATCGTCGAAGGCAAGATCAGCGACGAACAAGGAGAGTGTGAAGCCGATACCGGACAACACCGCGGTGGCGCCGATGTGGCTGATGCGAAGCCCCGGCGGCAGCGCACCAGGGCGTACCCGTTGAGCGATTGCTGCGGTTGCTGTGATTCCCACGGTCTTGCCGACGGTCAGACCGATGATGATTCCCCAGGTGAGTTCGGAGGTGAAGGCATCGCGGAGGATGTCGGGTGTGATGTGGACGCCGGCGTTGGCCAGGGCGAAGAGCGGGAGGATCAGGAAATTGACGTAGGGCAGTAGTTGCCGGTGGGCGCGCTCGTTCACGGAGACGGCGCGCTGCAGGCCGTCTTCGGCGAGTCGGGCGAAGGTGGGGGAGGGTGACTGGGCGAAGGCTGACATGAGTCGGCGCGCACGGGTGACGTGCTCAGGGCTGGTAGGGAAGATGGGAAGCAACAGCGCGATGACGACGCCGGCGAGAGTGGCATGAACGCCTGACTCGTAGAGGGCGACCCAGACTAGGACCGCAGCCATCAGGTAGATCGCACCCCGCCATACTCCGAGCCGACGCAGGAGTGCGATGATCGCCAGGCCGGCCAGCGCAATAAGGATGGGAACGAGTTTCAGTTCGTCGGTGTAGAACAGGGCGATGATGGCCAGTGCACCGATGTCGTCGGCGACGGCGAGGGTGACCAGGAAGACCCGTAGTTGAGCGGGCATGCGTCGCCCCACGAGGGCAAGCACTCCGAGCACGAAGGCCGTATCGGTGGAAACCACGACCCCCCACCCAGCCGCGGCGTCGGTGTCGGCCGTCACCGCCAGGAACAACGCGGCCGGTAGGGCGAGGCCGACCGCTGCGGCGAGTACGGGAACGGCCGCGCGCCGCTTATCGCGCAGCTCTCCCATCTCGATCTCTCGGCGAACCTCGAGGGTGAGGAAAGCGAAGAACAGTGCCATCAGTGCGTCGTTGATCCAGTGGTGCAGATCCATGCCGAACGAGAGCGACCCGAACTCGAGGTACAACGGTGTTGCCCAGACGTCGTGGTAGGTCGATCCCGGCAGATTCGCCCATACGAGGGCGATCAGCGTCGCTGACAGCAGGACTGTTGCGGCCGCGACTTCCCCTGAGGGTGGGCGCAGAAGCGAGACGGCGTGCAGCGCGCGGCGAAAGGACTTGTTGACCTGCCGACGTGCAACGGGGGAGAGGAGATGTGGCATGGTGCTCAATCCTGCTCGGTCGGAAGGACGACCATCTCGGCGATGTTGAGGCCGGTAGGCATGGCTGCGGTCAGCGCGACGATCCGACCGAGATCAGCCGGGTCCAGGGGAGTGATCGTTTCCTCGAGGTGTCTCCAGTGCGCTCGTGCCGCCTCGTGGTTCAGGTTGCGCCCGAAGTCGGTGCGCGTGAAGCCCGGTTCGATGTTGTGTACGCGCAGACCCCTGCGACCGTACTCCGACCTCAACGTCCTGGAGAGCTGAGCGATCGCAGCGGACACGGCGGTGAAGACGGAGAAGTTGGGGTACTGGACGTGCGACCCGAGGGACCCGATGAAGATGAGGTCGCTCGGCCCGCCTGCGTCTGCTGCGCTGATGAGGTCGCTGGAAAAGGTCTGCGCTGCGTAGAGGAGCCCGTGGAGGTTGACGTCGATCATCGAGACCCAGTCGGCGGGGATGGCATCCTCGAAGGGAGAACCGACCATGATGCCTGTGCTGATGACAACGAGGTCGATCGAGCCGAAGTGGTCGATGATAGCGTCGCGTGCCTGCGTGAGTTGGAAAGTGTCGGTGATATCGGCGCTGACACTGAATGTCCGCCGCGGGGCCTCCAGGGAGCGTTCGAGGTGCTTGAGTCGGTTGATGTCGCGGGCGACCAGTGCAACGGAAGCCCCACCACCGAGCAGTGCCTGACAGATGCCGGTGCCGATTCCGCCTGTCGCGCCGATGACGACGGCGGTCCTGCCATTGAGGTGGAACGGAAATGACGGTTTCATTTTTCGATCCTGACGTGTTTGAACGGTACGAGCGTGGCTGTGCTGCACCCACCCGAGGACCCGTCCCTTCGGGCCCGTCCATGCGGGGTGAGCGTGGGTTCTCCGGTCAGCTACCGGTGCGAGGGTGCGCCGTCATCGACCCGGCGGTGCTGATCCTCGGGCCGGTGCTCATCCTGGTCGCGTGCGGGTGTCGCGCGTTGTGCGCCGGTTGGGTGGAGGAGGGACGCGATGACTGTGACAGCGAGGATCAGGATGATCGTGAGCAGGGCACTTCCGGTGTCGATGTCCGGTACTGGAACCGGCTGACCGTTGTTGATGAAGGGCAGCGTGTTCTCGTGCAGAGCGTGCAGGACGAGTCGTACCCCGATGAAGGCAAGCACTGCTGCCAGGCCCTTGGCGAGGTAGATGAGGCGGTCGAGTAGGCCATCGATGAGGAAGTAGAGCTGGCGCAGCCCCAGCAGGGAGAAGGCTGTGGCCGTGAAGACGAGGTAGACGTTCTGCGTGAGGCCGTAGATCGCGGGGATGGAGTCCACGGCGAACAGGACATCTGTCGCCGCGACCGCGACGATGACCAGCACCATCGGAGTCAGCATCCGCCTGTCCTCCACCCGGGTCAGAAGGCGGTTGCCGTCGTAGCCCGGTGTCGTCGGGATGACCCGACGTACCCATCGCACGATCGTCGGTTCCCTGTGTGCATCTGTGGTCCTGCGGCGCAGCAGATTCACCGCGGAGACGAGGAGCACCGTCCCGAAGAGATAGAACGTCCAGGCGAAGGAATTCACCAGGGAGGCTCCTACGAAGATCAAACCCGTGCGAGCTACGAGCGAGAAAGCGATACCGAACAGCAGCACCTTCTGTTGGTAGGGCCGGGGAACGGCGAAACTGGACATGATGACCAGGAACACGAAGAGGTTGTCCACGGACAGGGCCTTCTCGGTGAGATAGCCGGCGAAGTACTCCTCTCCGGCCTGCTTGCCCGCGACGAGCAACACGCCGAAGCCGAAGAGGATGGCCAGCCCGACATAGGCGGCGGACCACCAGGCGGCCTCTTTGATGGTCGGTATATGGGGTCGACGCGCGTGGAAAACGAAGTCGACGACGAGCAGTGTGATGATCACCGCGACGGTCGCGGTCCAGATCAGTGACGTCGGCTGCATCAGTACATTCCTCTCAGCGATAGGGACAGGGCGGAAGGCTTGTCGAGCTCATTGGTCGGCGGCGACGACGGGGTATTCGACCCGAATCCGCTCATCGCCACTACGGTAGGCAGCCGGTTGCTGACTCAGCGTGGGTGGACTGCACCCTGTTTCGCGGTCCTGATCAGGAGTGCACTGGGGGGAGCTCATGCCCACGCCCGGACTTCCTGGCACAGGTCGCCGTTTGAGGAGGAACACGTCATGTCGTTCGTCGACCAGATCACTCTTGAGGACAACCGTTATCCGCTTCGCCACCGGGTTGCTGTCATCACTGGAGCCGAATCCGGTATCGGTGCCGCAACCGCGGCGGCACTTCACGCGCGGGGCGCTGCCGTAGCCCTGCTTGGGCTCGATGGCAGGAGACTCGAGGAACAACGCTCGCGGTTGCCCGGGGACGGGCTGTCCCTTGCTGCCGTCGCCGACGTCACTGACCGGCACGCGCTGAGCCGGGCGCGACGGCACATCATGGACTCGATCGGGGTTCCGGATCTCGTCGTCTCCAACGCAGGCGTCATGAACGGTGGGCCCCTGAGGGACGCCGATGTGCACGACATGACCCAGATGATCGAGGTCAACGTCCTGGGCATGCTGCATACCGCCCAGCTGTTCCTGCCCGATCTGGAGGAGGCAGCAGCTGGCAGCAGGCCGAGCGACCTGATCTTCATCGGCTCGATCGCAGGCGAGGTCCTGTTCCCCAACTTCTCCGTCTACGGCGCCAGCCAGGCAGCGATAGCTCAACTGGCACGGACACTCCGAGCCGAGATCGGACCGAACGGAGTCCGGGTGAAGCTCGTCGAAGCAGGGGTCACCCTCACCCGCCTCGGTAAAGGGATCTCCGATCGTGCGGCCCGACGCGAGCTCGAGGACCTCCGTGAGATAGACCTGCCCCTCACCCCCGACGAAGTGGCTGACGCTGTCGCTTTCTCGGCGACACTGCCCCCACACGTCAACCTGTCCGAACTTACCGTCGTCCCGACGAAGCACGGCAGGCTCGGTGCCGTGTAGGAGTCCTGGCGACCCGATGCATGCAGGCGTCAACAGAACCTTCATCGGCCAGGTAGGGAAGTCGAGGGTAGGTGTGGCCCACCCTGTTTAGCCCACAGCAGGTCACGAATAGTGGTTGTGGGAGCACAAGCCCCCCTCGTTCGAACCGAAGACCGGTTCCTCACAGTCAGGAGAAGATCATGAGCACACTCATCGCAGGCACTCCCCTCGCAGGACGGGTTGCAGTCATCACAGGCGCTTCCAGCGGGATCGGTGAGGCCACGGCAGAACGCTTCGCCGAGCTCGGCGCCAAGGTCGCGCTGCTGGCGCGCCGTAAAGACCGGCTCGAAGACGTCGCAGAACGCATCACGAGCAAGGGAGGCATCGCCCTGGCCCTGCCCACCGACGTCACCGACCGAGCAGCGGTCCGAGCGGCCGCCGAGCGCATCTCGGTCGAACTCGGCAACGTCGACCTCGTCTTCGCCAACGCCGGGGTGCAGCTCATCTCCGAGATCGGCGACCTCAAGACCGAGGACTGGGACGCGCAGATCGACCTCAACATCAAGGGCGTCATGAACACCATCCAGGCGTTCGTCGGTTCCCTCGAAGCCGCAGGGACCGACGGACGGCCGGCCGACCTCATCACCACGTCCTCGATCGCTGCAACACGGGTCCTCGAGAAGTTCCAGGTCTACTCGGGCACGAAGGCGTACATCAGCCACATCACTCGCCTCCTGCGGACAGAGCTCGGGCGCAAGAACGTCCGGGTTTCCACCGTGGAGCCAGGCATGGTCAACACCGAGCTGCCCGACCACGTCACCGACCCCGATGCCAGCAAGCTGATGGCAGATCTCATCCATCAGATCGATGTCCTGCAGTCCGCAGACGTCGCGGAGACGGTCTCGTTCGTCGCAGCGCTTCCCAAGCACGTCAACCTCACCGAGCTGACCATCCTGCCCACCGCCCAGATCATCTAGGCGGCACTCGGCCCCGAGCACCCACGGATCGACCCGGACCGGGAGCAGGAGGGCGGAGCCTCTCAGGCTCCACCCTCCTGCTTCCCGGCGAACCGCCTCAAGCGCCCACTGATCACTCACACTTCTCCGCGGCGGACCGTGGGAACTGAACGTGGACGCGAGCCACCCGGTTGTGGGCTGGAAGTGACCGGGGCGCCTGAAAGCACCCTCAACCTCCGTCAGTGCAGCTCGGCCGCGAAAGGGAACCGCCTCACCAGACTGGGCTTCATGTCAGAGCCGAGGTACGAACGTGCCTCGGCGTGGTTCGGAGAATCCCGAGGCGCAGGCAGTGAAGGAAGCAGCTATCGACGCTCGTCGCATCGTGAGGCAGGATGCTTCCATGGGGAACACGTCGAATATCATCGGTGCCGGCTGTGCAGCGCTCATGCTCTCCGGTTGCGCGATTGCACCGTCATTCTCCGAGGACCGGAAGCGCGAAATGCGCGACAGTGCGAGCTCCTACCAGCAGGCTGTCCTGGAGGACCTGGTCGTGACGGAGACCGAGTACCGCGACGCGATCGACGCTGCACGCACCTGCATCCAGGACGCAGGATGGGGTGTAGGGCCAATCGAGTTGCAGGACGGCAACCAGCTGGGATTCACGTCCTCCTACAGTGGTGATGCCCCACCTGCAGACGACGTGATGCAGGCCTGCTACGACGAGTTCATGATGCCGGCTGGCTCCATCTGGGTGTCCCAGCGCACGAAGCTCACTTCGTAGTCATGATTAGGGGAAGCTTCGCTCCGGATATTTCCAGGACGACCGTGTTTGCAGTGCTGGGACTCCTGCTGACGATCTCCGGAGCAGCAGGTAGCGTCGTCGTTTTCCTGCAGCCTTGGCGGACCTGCCCTGAAATCGATGACAGCTCGGCCGGCTGCCCTCCCACATCGGGTGATCAGGCGGTGCTGGTCCTGGCTCTCCTCATCCTTTTGGTGGGAGTAGTACTTCTCGCGAGGTCGATGAGAACCGCACGGCTCCCAACTGACGCGGCAGGACCCTTCGGGGAGGCTCTAGCTCGGAGGCCGCTCCACGCGCTCAGGTAACCTCCTGCAATGGGACGGAATCCGCATCACGAGTACCTGACCGAACGGCAGAGGCTGGCCTGGTCGATCTTCGGTTGGACTGTGGTTGCTGTGATCCTTGTTCTGATCTGCAGCGCAGTGTTGGGCTTGCTGGCCGTCACCCCTGCATAGTCGTGCCGCGGAAACGATTCACTCAGGGACGGTCGTGCCAGGTGAGGCCGATGGCGCAGCATCTCGCGTGGTGGAGATCAGGCGCGGGCGATGATGAGCCATCCCCGACCGGGTGCGTAGGGCAGGTCGCGGACTTCAACATCAGGGAAACCGGTGGCCACCAGCGAGCGTTCGAGTGCTTCGCGTGTGCGGAAGCGTAGCGTCGAGGTCGAGTCGATGCGCTCACCATCGGCCAGAAAGATCGTCGGGGATTCAAAGGTAACGAGCTCTCCGTCGACTCGGGTAACCTGCACCCAGTCCTCCACCAGCCCCTCACCCTCGACAGCAACAACTTGATGCGACAGTTGCTTGGTCCACCGCTCCCATGCCCGGTCGGAGGGCATACGGCTCTGAAAAGCCAGATGGCCCCCTGGACGGAGACAGGTACGAATTGCTCGCAAGTTAGTGAGCCAATCCTCGTCGTCGAGGAAGACCTGGGCGACATTGGCGGTCATCGTTGCGAGGTCGTACTGCTGGTGGTGGGAGTCATCAGCAGCCACGTCCGGGGCGACTCCCACGACCCACGTCACACGATCCGCGCCGGCCTTCGCGCGGGCGACGTCGACGGACGCTCCGGCCGGGTCGACACCGAGCACGCGGAGGTCGCGCTCTGTCACCAGCCGGCAGCAAAAAGTCCCCGTGCCGCAACCGACGTCCAGGACCGCTGCTGCCCGGAATTCGTCGACGATGTCCATGTAGTTGTCCAAATCACTGCGGTCAGGGTCGAGGGGGTCGTACACCCGGGCGAGCCGCGGATTACTGAAGAGAGCGTCAGGCATGGCACAGACCCTACGTGCTGGCCGGCGGGAAGCAAGCCCTGGACGCTCGTGACACTGTGGGGGAGGATGCTCCCATGGGGATCACACTGAGAATTCTCAGCGCCGGCGGCTATTGGTGTTCTCGTCGTAAGGCGCTACGGGATCAACACGCCATGTACCGGTAAGCAGGATCATCTGGCATCGTCAGGTTCAGATCTCGCACGATGGTGGACGTCGGTCTGTCTGGCGTTTCACAGGGATCATCCGACCCGAAGCCTTCCAAGTACTCGATAGCAAGGACGTCCGCGCCGTAAGCGATGGTGTAGGTCGAACACTCATCGAACTCCACGCATTGCTCTGCTACGGCGAAGTCGAAGCCGATGTCTCGTAGCCGGCTGGATTCCTCGGCCGCGTTCTTCTGTCCTACAAGGAGGCCGAGATCGTGGGCCTGCTTCACCAGCATCTTTGCGACCTCGAGGTTATCCTCGAAGGTCAGCTGACCGTTAGATCTGCCGTAGGAGTCGAGGTTGTCGAGCTCGACGGCGTCAAAGCCGTTTTTGGCGCACTGCAGAATGTCTTGAGCGATACGGGCGGCAATAGCCTCCCTCGTGCTGGCTGATCCAGTATCGAGGAGATACTCGTCCGGCCAATCGGGATCAGCCAGTGGTCTACCGTCGACTTCCAGGAGCAGACCGGCGGCCCGCCATGACTCCGCAGCCTGCGGCTGTGTCTGGAATGCATTCAGGTAACAGATTGAGTACATCCCGACAGCAGGATCATCTGTCGCGTCCCGCACCACGACACTTACCCCCTCGGGCGGTTCGTACCCACCGCCAAGTTGATAATCGAACTGAGCGCCTCCTGGAAAGACCTGCGCGGGTGATGAACATCCCGCAACCAGGACGGCCAGAGCGCTGAACATCCATCGAAGACCCTTCACCGCGTTACTTTAACCTCAAAGATGCCAAACGCTAAGACAGACAGTGATGAAACGAGTTTCCGAGACGGGGTAAGGCTGAAGAATCCTTTTATTGGTCTGCCCGAGGCGTCAGGCGTCGCCCTGCGCGATGCGCTCCTGCCACCATGTAGGCACGAAGGATGTGGCGCGCGGAAAGCGCCGCAGCTCAAGCTCGTAGTCGTCGATGCTTACATCGATGTCGAGTTCTGGCTTGGCGTCGAAGTTGTAGTCGACGTCGATCTCTCCCGACGACGAGATACGCATGGTGAGGGAAAGCCATGTACCTGTCTCCGGCACACAACTCGCCGTCTTCAAAAGGTTGAGCGGCTCGTAAATGGCTATACCAGGGATGCTCCTGTGCTCCTCGCCGTCCCGGACGGTGAACAGCTCGTACGACATGACGTCACCGATAGACCAGACCTCGAATCGAAGGGACTTCCACCCTGGTGCGACACCACCAGCCAATAGGCGAGCGACGGAAGGTAGGAGGCTGGCCTGGTCCTGAGCCACTTCTAGTTCCCGGCTTGGTAGTGGGATGTCGTTCGCGATGTCCGCGATCCGGGCCTGCACCTGTACTGGGTCCGTCTGAAGGTCAGGGAAACCGGCCTGCTTGTGGTGTCCTATTTCGTCCTTGAGCTGCCGTATTGAGGTTGTCAGCTGGAAGTCACCAGTGTGTGCGGCGTGCATTCCCCGCTGGTAGATCAACGAACTAAGATCACCGGCGAGAGCTTTCGAGAGCTGGCCAGTATCACGCAGGCGGAGGACCTCACCGGCTACCAAGTCCGCTTCTGGGGCGAAAGGACTCGTGTCCTCCAGCACTCGTTCGACCACCCGCCACAGGTGAGCCGCCGGCATTCCGACCAGCCCACTATCAGGCGCGAACTCAGCGTTTGCGTTCGAATCCACTGAGCCGATCACGCTGGGCCGGTTCGGAGACGCAGCGGCTAACGCGGGCAATTCGGTCAGGCGGGCAGCGACGTCCGAGCGGGCATCGGCTCCCTCGGCGAGGACGTAGGCCAGTTCGGCGGGCCTCAAAGGGATGACTCCCACGAAGCGGACCGCGCCGTTGGCCACGGGGATGCTCACCGGTACGCCCTCCAGCGGGACGCCGATCAGCACTCCTAGGGTTCCTTCCTCGTCGAGCCACTCCGCGGGTGCCGAGCTTCCGGGCAGACTCAATGACAGGGCGCCGTAGCGGTCCAACTCGGGGCCGAGCTCGAAGCGCATGGAAGCGATGTTCTGCGCTACCTGATAGACGGTCTCGAACTGCCACAAGCTGCTCAGATCCCCCATAGGGGCGTCCGCGAACGCCGTCGAGCAGAGGTAGACCTCCGCGCCGAGGCCGGGCCCTGCAGCAGGATCATCGAGGTAGGGGTCGGCAAGACCGTCGGACGCCACAATCGCGAGGCCGTCGGCGCGCGTGATCTTCCGGAAGGCCTGTCGAAGCCCGGGCCACTGCGCGCCACCGATGAACGCGGGATTGATCAGGTGGGACACGACATAGGGATCAATGGTCCCCAGCGACGACCACGCAGCGTCCCTGGCTACATTCACGGCCGCCAGCTCAGGATCTGAACCATCAGCAGAGTGAGCCTCTGTGCCACTTTCAGGTGCAACGTCTTTTTTCTTCCGACCAAATCCGAACATCCGAGATCCCCCTTGCCCGAAACTGCCATGGACCGACCACTCTATCTACCGGCCGGTAACCATGAACACGAGTACCAGATATGAAGAGGTGTGGGCTTACACCGACTCGAAGCGCGCAGTAACGCGGGGGCACCTTCAAGGCTTCGTCCGTAGGAGGATCGGCTATTGGGGCAGGTCGGCAATGTCGCGCGGCGGTGTTAAGTGGCGGACGCGGATCTGAAGCCGGTGACCTCGGTATCGTCGTCAGTAGAGTGGGCGGAGGGGGAGCGAATGAGCGATGGCACGACGAATGGTGGCCGTCTGCGCCAATGGTGGCTCGAGGTCCATGCGAAGCCAGTCCCGTACCCGACGGACCCGGGCCGCGCCGCGGTGCCGTACCCGCCGTCCACGCGGGGCCAACGGCACGCGTTCGCACAAAGCGAGGAGTACCTCCTGCGCGAGATCGTGCACGCCGGCGGCTGGACCCGGCACGTCAATGCCCGCGGCGACCTCACGTTCGTAGCCCCGTGGCTCATCCAGCCCAGGCGAGTACACGCTTCGCTCATGGACGACACAAAGGGCCGCGGACCCAGTAGGGCTCAGATGCAGGAGGTCGTGGACTGGCTCGCTAGCCACGGGGCGCTCCGGGCGCTCAGTGACGAGCACCGGAACGAGCTCGTTCGGTCCGGCGAGGTTGAACGTGCTGCAGAGGGGCGCACCGGTGGGTCTGTGTACGACTCGCCGGAGTACCGCGCCCGGGTCGAGGACATGTACCGCGAGTGGGACCACAATTCCTGCGAGGTCATCCCGGTAAAGATGCTGCACGTGTACCCGCACCTGGCCGACGCGGACCAGGACTGGCAGGACAGTGCCGGTCGCGCTGGAGAAGCGTAAGTAGCGCCGGCACCTGCTGACCGTCGTATCCGCGAGGTCGACTGACATGCGTCCCCCGTGCGCACATCCAGCGTCCGACAGACGATCGGCTTGCGGGCGCGCCGCGAGGATGAGGGGACTCTGTTGATGGGCTGATATTTGCAGTAGGTTCGGGCCTATGGATGCTCAGCAGCTCATGGTTAGGGCTTCGGACGGGAATCAGCTTGCCGTGACCCGGTGGCCGGGGCCGGGGCCTGCGGTTGTCTTCTTGCATGCTGGTGTTGCTGATCGGCGATCCTGGACCGCGGTTGCGGATGCGCTTCGGGGCGATGGTCTGGACGTAATCGCCTATGACAGACGCGGCTACGGAGAGACCCCGGCCGCTGGGGACTCGTCGTCATTTACGCATGTCGATGACCTGCTTCAGGTCATCGACGAACTCGCCCTGGAGCGGGTTTTCCTCGTCGGTAACTCGATGGGCGGGGCACTCGCGCTTGATATGGCGCTGTTGCATCCGGATCGCGTCAAGGAAGTGGTGCTCATCGGTGCTGCTGTATCGGGCATGACCGATGAGGACACTCCGTTCGCATGGGAGCCGGACAATGCCTCGGAGCCACTGATGGCACGTGCAGATGATCCAAGTGCGACAGCTGAAGACAGGATTCGTGCGCTTGCCCACCTATGGTTGGACGGCCCGGAATCCAAGGAAGGCCGGGTCGCAGGCGACGCCCGCGCCCTCTTCGAGGCGATGAACCGGAGAATCTTGACGGTCGCTGCCCCTGAGTCTGCCGGCAGTGCTGGTGTAGATGCTTGGACTCGGCTCGGCGAGGTGGTGGTGCCGGTGCTGTGTACATGGGGCGACCTGGACTTGCGCTGCGACGTACCGTTTTATGAGGAGACCGCGCGCCGAATCGGGCAGGGGGCAGTCCGTGTTCTACCCGGCGTGGCACACCTGCCCAGCTTGGAGCAGCCCGAACTCATCGCAGGAATCGTCCGTAACGCCGCGAAGAACTAAGACTTCCCATGAGGGAAGGGATCCTCGAGCGGACAGCTTGTAGGGAACCCTGAGATCCACGCTATTCACAGACGACGCACGCCCGGTAGGTCAGGTACTCGGCTCGTCGAGCGAGGGATGCGTCGAACATCCGATTGCGGCGCTGCTTCGAGTTAGCTGCCTCTAGGTACAGTGCTGCGCACCCGGCGCCAGCCGGCGCATCCTACGATGAGGAGCATGTCGGCTCCCTCGATTGCATCTGTGTCCCCCCTGCCCCGTCTGGGTCCCGTCGTCGCCTCAGTCGTGATGCTGGTCGTCAGCGTGGTCCTTGGCGGCGCTACTTCATTCGCTCAGATGTTTCTGCCCGACGCCCTGAATTCCTTTGCGAACTCAGCGAGCGGATGGACTCTCCTGACAGCGCTGCTGGTGTGGCTCCTGCGTGGCAGCACCCTTCCATCAGCCGTACTGGGCGCAATCGGCTTCCTGGGCCTTGTCGCCGGCTACACGCTCGTCTCGGAACTCAGGGGCTATTTCTACAGCCCGGTACTTTTCGGCATCATCGGACTGGTCGTGGGCCCGTTCGTTGGCATCGCCGCCACCTGGCTGCACCGCCACGACTGGAAGGCAGCAACCGGGACGGCGTTACTCTCAGGGATCGCAGTCGGTGAGGGAATCTACGGCCTGACCTTCCTCTCGGGGACTACCTCGCCGTACTACTGGATCCTGATCGCAGCGCTCGGCGTTGCGCTCTTCGCTGTGATCCTGACCCGCAGGGTGAAGGCTTTACGGATCAGGCTAGGGGCGACAGCGATGACTGCTGGTACTGCCACCGCGTTCATTGCCGCGTACACAGCACTGGGCTCGATCTACCTATAGCCCACCTCGGTAGCACCCTGACGCAGCATCTCGCGCACCCGGCGCCAGCCGGCGCGTTGTTCAGCCAGGTGCTGAGCTGAGTTCCTCACCTCGAGCGCAGCGAGAGCCAGCTGCGCAGCCTGCACAGCTTCCTCGCGCCGGCTCGGCCGGTGATAGACCAGCCCGGATTGCGCTCAGAAACAGCCCGGATGTGGGCCAAAAGTGGGCTTCGTCGATGTGGGGCTCGCACACCTGGCCAGAATCTGGCCACCATCGGCCCACTTGCGGGCAGAAAGCGACCAGCCTCCAGATGCTTCCGAAGGAGGATAGAGGAAAGCCCTGGCGGGCTGCGTGAATGGGGGAAAGCACGCAGGCGGCCAGGGCCCTCGACAGCAGTTCTACCCTGTGTGGGAACGCTTTCGAGACAGGCAGAGCTATGAAGGGTGGAACGATGACAGGTCCGGCCCTGGCCCAGTGCTGTATCTGCCGCGCCACCACGAAGCTCCTCGACGAGGGCAGGCCTCTGCCGGACGGCTGGCTGTACCGGACCATCACCGTCGACGTGGGCCGCTACTACTGCCCCAGAGACGCGCATCGGGCCTGAGGGCGGGCCCGGCAGGTGAAGGAAACGAATACCGGCTGAGGGCAAGCAAGTAGTGGCAGAGTCAACCGGCGCCACAGCAGTGAAGCAGCTGGAATCAGAAAGCTCATGAGCCTCCGATCGTTGCAGGATCGTGTTGCAGTGAGGGCACCATCACCGGGCATTTTCTCGGGCGGGTCATACGGGAATGGCGCCGGTCAAGCGCGAGTAGGTTGAGCCGGTCGGCTCCGGCGCTGTCATCGTCGTTGCGGTGACCGACCGGCTTACGGGCGCCAATCCGGCTGGCCAGGTGTGCTAGAGATGGCGTGTAGGTCGCGGACATGCAGGCTCTGTAGATTGAACAACCGGTTCCCTAATCACTTCGGAAGGCTGATGCAGCAAGTGACGGCTCTTGGTGTCGGTGGATTAGCACTCATTGCGGTTGCGTTCGTCGTCGCTCTGTACATGATTTTTCAACGTGACCGCATCAGGCAAAGGGGGCGGGGCAGCTTTTTCGTCATTAGCGTGATGTCCCTGCTGATCATCGGGACTGCTCTATTCGTCGGTCCGCTTTTCATGTAGGCACGAGTGCCGGGAGGACCTCTTAGGTCGCTGGTTCAACGAGGCCAGAGAGGGATCGACTAACGGGCCCTATTTCGCACGGATTGAGCGTTCAGTCTCAGACCTGGGCCCCGCCAGCGGGCAGTTGGTTCGAAGCTACTCCTCCGCGAGTTCTTCCACGAGGAACCGGTTCCTCGTCTCGATGAGCTTCTTGAGGTACCGCTCGAGGACCAGTTTCTCCACCAGACGGCCTAACGGACCCAAAGGCGCGGCGAACTGGATCCGGTCAATCATGGTCGTCACCCCGTTGTCATGGCTGAATTCGTGGACATGGCGGAAACGGCGGAAGGGACCCTTGACCTGCTCGTCCACGAAGTGGTCCGGTGATTCCATCTCCACGATCCGGCTTGTCATGTGGATCGGAAGCCCGAAGTGCCAGGCACGCCAGGTCACCTGCTCTCCCAGGGAGATAAGGCCGGTAGTGGTACCCGCGATAGCCTTCTCCCGCGTGTGAGCCATGGAACGGGTGTGAGCATCAATGCTTCGAGAGCGATCAAAGAGCTCCGACTGGGAAACACGCGCGCGGGTAGTGCACTTGAAAGAGACAGCCATGGCCTCAGTTTCGCACCACATCTCCCGCCCTCTTCAACCGCCGCTCCTAACCTCATGAAAGGGAGGTTTGTAGATCCCCCAACGAGATGTCCGCTGCGGGATCCCTCAGCGGGACCGCTAGCGGACGCTGAGAGCGTAGACGTGTTCGTTGCGGAGCCAACCCCTAATTCCGCGCCTGAGAACGAAGGCAAGGGGGATTAATGCGACGGATCCAAGGAGCCCGAACAACATTGCGGGACCACCGACGCCCGCAACGGAACCTGCGTGCACACAGACACTCGCGAAACAGGCTGCCATGAAGATTAAGGAGGCGGCCATGATGTTGCTCCATCGCCTAGGGCGGACACCCGGTGCTCTCTCCTTCACCGCGGCCGAGACCAGTTGCCAGGCGGACAGCAAAGCTATCTCGAGACCGATCAGCACGACCACGAGTGCTGAGACGTAGAAGGGCTCGAGGTATGCGACCTCCGGGTACATCTCGGCGTAGGTGGCTCCAGCTCTCGGGATGACCACTATCTGAACCACCAAGGTCACGAGAACAAACAGTCCGACGAAGAAACGGATAGGTAGAGCTTCTTGCTTCGTCATATCGTGCTCACGGCCCCCAGTGAAAGTTGATGTCTGCACCTTGAACCTAGGTGCCTCTCGTTGTTCTGGGAAGGGCACGAACGACGGGGCTAGCTTCTGTTCCTCAACTGAGACACGACGGAGTGCAACTTCCCGTCGTCCCGCGAAGGGATCCTTTAGCGCACGTTTGATGGGTGGGGTTCTTGAACTGGCGAGTGAAACTGCTCCTTTCGGCGTTGACGGTTTCGTCGGATAAGAATCGCGGCAGTGAGGGTCAGGATCGCGGCTCCTGCGAAGGCAGGACCGTGGGTGTTTGTTGGCGTGGTCAGATCGAGGGCGACGAGGCTTGCGAGGCCGATGGTGTTGCCGGTGTGTTGTGCGGTGGTGAGGATCCCGGCCGAGATCCCGCTGAGGTGGGTGGGGAGTGCTGCGGTGATGAGATCTGCGAGGGTGCTGATCGCGACGCCCATTCCGGCTCCGAAGAGCACACTGATGACGATGATCAGAGGTGTTGTGTTGAGCCCGACCGTCCCGGCTAGTGCTCCGAGTGCCAGGGTCATGGTCAGGGCGGAAGCCAGCGCCCCACCTGTCGTTCCGAGTCGGTGGGTGAGGTTGTGGGTGTTGGCGGCGGCGAGAAACGCCGCGACTGACATGGGGAGGAAAGCCGACCCTGTTTCCAATGCTGTGAGGCCCTGGTTGATCTGGAAGGAGAGGGTTAGGAAGTAGAAGGTTGCTGTCATCGCCCCGCCGATAAGGAACATCGCCGCCGGGAGCACCCAGAGTCGTCGTCCCGTGAGGTCCTGTAGGGGGATGAGCGGTGCGGCCGACCACCGGGTCTCGACCAGCACGAACAGGCAGAGAGCCACTACGGCGATGACCGCCCAAAGAATTGGCCCGACCCCGAATAACGGTGCTTCTGTCGTGGCGAAAGCCAGGACCAGGGCAGTCACGGCAATCGTGCCCGCGGCCGCTCCCGCAACATCCAGTCGCTCCTTCCGCCCACTGAATCCGCGCGCCATGTCCGGTGTCTGTGGTGTCCCAGTGGTGCGGAGCGCGAGAATCACGGTGATGAGACCGAGTGTGAGGGGGATGTTCACCAGCAGAGACCACCGCCACGTCGCGGCGTCGACGAGGAGTCCACCGGCGAGCACCCCGATCGCGCCCCCGCTACCGGCGGCGGCGCCCCACAGCCCGAAGGCCCGGGCCCTGGCCGGTCCGGTCGGGAAGTGGGTGGAGAGCAGGGACAGGGTGGCCGGTGACATGAGAGCTGCACCGATGCCCTGACTGATCCGGGCGCAGATCAGCGTCCCCATATCCGGGGCCAACCCGCCGATGAAGTTTCCGATCATGAGGATGACGGTGCCAGTGAGCAGTAGTGGCCGTGCCCCGTACCTGTCGGAGAGTTTGCCTGAGAACAGGAGCAGACCTGCCATGGGGATCGCGAACGCGTTCACGATCCAGGGCAGGTGCCCCGGGCTGATGGCGAGGTCGCTGGCGATGTGAGGAAGAGCGACGGTGAGGATCGAACTATCCAGCACCACGATCAGCTGCGCCGTGCAGCAGACAATCAGCAGGAGGGTCGGGTGCTTCATGGGTGCAGGCGGACCAGGACGTTGCCCCGGTACCGGCCCTGAAGGAGTCCGTCCAGGGTGTCAGGGGCGGCGTCGAGACCGCCGTCGACGATGGTGTGGGGAACACGATCTTGACCTCGGCGAGCCATTGCCCGTAATGGGATACCCAGACTGCGAGTTGGTCGGGAGTGTGGTGGGTAGAGAACGGGAGGATGACGAGTTGTTTGACGATCGCGCTCATCACGTCCAGGCGGGGGTGCCCTCCGTTGCCGCCGTTGATCTGTCCGGCCAGGGCACCGCAGAGCGCGAACCTCGCCCCGGGTGCTGCCGCCTGCACGGCGGCTTCGAACTGGGTGCCGCCGACGGTATCGAAGAAGACACTGATGCCTTCCGGGGCGAGTTCGGCGAGTTGCTCTTCCACGGAAGAGTCCTTGTAGTTGATACCGGCATCGAAGCCCAACTCGTCGACGAGGTAGCGGACCTTCTCCGCACTGCCGGCGCTACCGATGACCTTCGCAGCCCCGCGAGCTTTGGCGATCTGTCCGGCGAGGGACCCGACCCCGCCGGCGGCCCCGCTGACGAAGACGACATCCCCCTCGCGCACACCGGCGACGTCGACCATGCCGTGGTAAGCGGTCACACCCTGGTTGAGCACGTACTCCCGACCCGGCAGGTACTCCAACGGGACCGGGTAGAACGCGGATGCATCATCGGTGCTTTCTTCCTGCCAGCCCTTCATGTGCTGCACGACCGTACCGACAGCCAGATCCGCTGAGGTTGATTCGATGACCGTGCCGACGGCGCCTCCCCATAACGGCTCGCCCAGGGGGTAGGCGGGCATCGGCAGTCCTGGGGTCTCGTGCATCAGGTCGGCCATTACAGCGGTGAGCTGCATGAACTCGTTCCGAACCGCGACCTGTCCGGGCTGCAGTGGTACCTGGTTCTGGTTCTGAAGGTGAACGCAGGTCGACGGGAGGGTGCCTGCTCCGGTGCGGTACGAAGCGAGTACGATCTCGCGCGGATTCGTCGTGAGGAAAGATGTCATGGGGTTGGCCCTTACTCGAGGAGATCTACCCGGCTGATCGCCGGGTGATTCTCACCGTAGGAGGGCTACCGGACAGCTCTTGTCCGGTAGGCCGGGCAGGATGAGTTGTATGTGGGACACCTCCGAACGGCTCCTGAAACTCCTGTCTCTCCTGCAGCGACAGAAGGCCTGGACATCCAGTGCTCTCTGCAAGGAACTGAGTGTCACGGCGCGCACGATCACCAGGGACATCACCAGGCTCCGGAACCTCGGCTACCCCATCACCACCATCAAAGGGGTCGGCGGCGGATACGCCCTGCAACACGGAGCCGCGCTGCCACCGATCATGTTCAGCCTCGACGAAGCGACCGCGGTCCTGCTCGCCCTCCGCCCACCAACAACCACCGGCGTCGGCACCGGTACCAGTGCCGGCCAGGATGGGCCTACAGCCATCGCCTTGGACAAGGTGCACCGAGCACTACCGGTCCCGTTGAGGACCACCTTGCAGGTGTTGCTCACCCACAGCACCTCGATCGACCTCGGACAGCCCATCACCGTCGTCACACCAAGCACTGATCCGGCACTGCTCCTGCTGCTGGCTCGTTCCTGCCGGGACCGACGCCAGGTCACCTGCACCTACCAGCACCACAACGGGACGACCCGGGCACGCCGACTCGAACCCCTCGGCCTCGTGCACACCATGAAGCGTTGGTACCTCGTCGCCTACTGCACCGATGACAACGACTGGGCCACTCTCCGCGTAGACCGCATCACCGACGCCACCCTCACCGCTCATACCGCACACGCCCGGCAACCACCCGCCGAAGACCTCGACGACTACGTAGCCCAAGCGGTCTCCCGAGGATGGCGTCAGGTCACCGCGACCGTCCGCGTCCATGCACCAGCAGCAGACATCAGCCACTGGGTGTCTCCGGCCTGGGGCGATGTCACGGAAGAAACACCCAGCACCTGCATCGTGCACGCCGGTGCCGACACCTACGACTCCATCGCCCGCTGGCTACTGCTCACCACAGCAGAGATCACCATCATCACTCCACCTGACCTCGCCCACGCCTTCGACCGCATCGCAGCCCAAGCACTTAGAACCACAACCACCACACCCCACTACCCGTCCGATTGAGCATCCCTCAGCGGGATCGGGTCTCGTGCGGTGGGAGCAGCCCGTACTGCCCACGCAGGAAGTCCCTGATCCTCTTGGAATCGACGCCGAGTTCGCGTGACAGGTCGGCTGGAGTCGTCTCGTTGTCCATGGAACGCAGCGTAACTCAGCCCGGCCCACCCCCGGGCCCGCCCTCAGGCCCGATGCGCGTCTCTGGGGCAGTAGTAGCGGCCCACGTCGACGGTGATGGTCCGGTACAGCCAGCGGCTAAACGTCCCTTTCGCGGTCTGCCGACGCTGACTGTGGAAGGGCCGGCAGAGAGGTTCGGAGGGCGACCGGCTTACGGGCGCCGCCGGCCCAGTCTGCAGGTAGCGCCGACAGCTTAGAACTACGCCCATAAAATCCCTACGACGGCTCGGAGAAGCTCCACCTGTGACAGCTCAAACCCTCAAACTTGATCAACGTACTTAAGAACCTGCATCCACGAAGGAAAGCATGAAGCCGCGTAGTCAGATCGTCTGGAAGTGGGTCCGATACGCGATTGCCTTCACCTCAGCTTTGTCCTAGCTCTCGCAGCGGCAATCCTGGTCTCCTTAATTCTTTCGGCTGAGCTGCCGTGGGCGACGACAGGTTGGCAACGCGAAGTCTCGAAGTACGCAGGCCTCGGCATTTACGTGCTGATCGTCGGCATCTTTGCGAGGAAGGAGATAAAGCGACAAGCTCGCTTAGATTTTTGAGCCGGGACCAATCCTGCGACCCATCATTGCGTAGCAGAATCTAAAACGGCACCGCGCCCGTGTAGTTAGGAGGCGACTGCGGCACCGAACTGTGAATTGTAACAGCTTGCTTAATGAGCACAACCCCTCTCGATACAGGCCACGCAAGACTATTGACCCCCTGGTTTGTAATTGATTGCCTAGGGGTGCTAGATGCGATGTGGGGATCGCCCTGCTTTCGCCTTCCAATGAAGGAGAGTCGAAATGCTTCTTAAAAGAACCAAGCTTGCAGCCGCTGCAGCGTGCTCAATGTTGGCACTGACGGCGGCACCAGCCGCGACGGCCGCTCCGGCCGAGGACCTGCGTGCAACGCAGCTGACCTCCGATTTTGAATCGCAGGACTGCACGCAGCAGGTACTCGCCATCGCCTCGAAGAAGGGAATCAGCGACCAGGAAGCGGCCCGCGAGGCTGACAAAATGTGCAACGCAACTGTCACCGTCGAAGTGTCGGATCCCAAGCTGGTGTCAGTGCCCGAGGCCAAGCGCGAAGCGGCATCGCTCGGTCTGGACGCTGCTTAGACGCAGGAACTCGTGAGTGCGGCCGCCGCCCAGCAGATCAACACGCACAACTGGACTCACACCTACTGGGGTGGATCGATTGTCGAGAAGCACGTGGGCAGAACATTCTTCAATGGAACACATGCCTGGATCGCCTCCGCTGGCAGCCCTGGGTACCATGTATGCCACTCTGAAGGTAGCTGGGCGGCGGGCTTCAGCATTACCCAGCACGAGTGCACTCAGCCCGGGGCATCGTCGTCGGTGGACGCCCACTACCGGTTCGATGTGAGCGCCGCCTATCAAGGTAGCCCCGTGTCGTTCACTGTTGGCCTCCACTGGGTCTGCGACCGGTTCGGTAACTACAGTGCTTACCAGGTTGGCGGGTAGGGATGAAACAATGATGAAATGAGTGAGCCAATGGAATCAACTGCTGACGACAATCCACAGCATCTTTATAGTCGCATTGATCTAATGTTTTTCGGATTTATGTTGCTCGTGTTTTTGTCTTACCCCCTCCTGCCCGGGCTACCGCTGCTGCCAGCAGCCGCTGCAATGGCAACCAGGGTAAGGAATTCGAGGTGGCGAGTAGTGACACTTTGGGTAACCGCCAGCATTCTCACGTTGATTGTTATCGCTCCTTTCATCATCGGGCTGTTCGATCTAACTTTCGTCGAAGTAAATTGAGCCGCCATCGTCGAATTTGACGATGAACTTGAAAAGACGGATGGGTGAATTAAGTTTGTTCACCCATCCGTCTTCTTTGGGGCCGCACCAGAGTTAAGTGCTTCGACCCTGCATGGAGGAATCTCAGCATGGGTCAGCGTTGATCTTGCACCCACGATTGGGCCAGGCGGGCTGACGGCGCAGGCCGTCAGCTCCGTTGCGCGTAACCCGGATTGGAGCTCTGACCGGACTATCAGTGATCGTCTCCGCTCGTGCTTCGATGAACCATCCGCTACCGTGCACTCATCGTCGTGCCTGCCTAGACTCGCTCCCATGATGAATAAGGTCAGCGGCGCGTATTCCTCTCGAGCTGCGGAATACTCCGACCTCTTCGGATCGATGGGCGCCGTGCACCCCTCCGACCGCCAGCTTGTGTCCGCCTGGGCTGCCGGTATCGAGGGCCGTGTTATCGATGCGGGTTGTGGTCCGGGCCAGTGGACGAACTTCCTCGCACAGCAGGGGCATGATGCCCGAGGCGTGGATCTTGTGCCCGAGTTCATCGAACGTGCCCGCCACACCTATCCGGATGTGCCGTTTGAAGTCGGCAGTCTCGACACCCTCGATGTGGACACGGGAACGGTCGGCGCAATTCTGTCCTGGTACTCGCTCATCCACCACGAGCCGACCAAGATCCGGGTTCCCCTGCAGGAGTTCAACCGTGCTCTTCGTCCCGGCGGCGTGCTGCTCATCGGATTCTTCGAAGGCCCTGCAATCGAGGAGTTCGCTCACACGGTTGCTCCGGCGTACCGCTGGCCAGTGCATCACCTCAGTGAAAAATTGATCTCGGCCGGCTTCGACATCATCGAAGCCCACACCAGGCCAACCACGGGCCGGAGGCCCCACGCAGCGATCATTGCCCGCCGGACTCATGGCACTCCGCCTGACAACCACCCACCCCACCTAACCCCTCGATCGGGTTGTACGAGTGGAGGATCCCGGAGCGCTCAATCATGCAAGCTCCGGGATCCTCTGCCGCTCATCGACTAGTGCCTCTCGGGCGGGTCCAACGACTGCCCGTACCATCTGAACCCATGGAACTACGTCTCCTTTCCGAGTCCGATAAGGACCAGGCGCTGCTCGCCCATAGGGAACTGGCTGCTGAGCAGTTCGATTTCCTCTTCAGCTACGACGACGGTCTTGATTGGGTGGAGTATCTCGAGAAGGTCGAAGACACACGACAAGGTCGGAATCTTCCCGCGGAGCACGTTCCGGCCACCTTCCTCATCGCGGAAGTCGACGGAGACCTCGTCGGGCGGATCTCAATCCGCCACAGCCTGAACCCGTTCCTGCGCACCGTCGGCGGGCACATCGGCTATGCCGTCCGGCCCCAGTTCAGTAAGCGCGGCTATGCCCAGCAGATTCTGAAGCTCGCCCTTGTCGAAGCGAAGCAGCTCGGAATCGATCAGGTGCTCTTGACTTGCGACTCCGACAACTACGCGTCCAAGGCCACGATCGAGAACAACGGCGGCGTCCTCGAGGCGCCCCGGGCGGCTGATAGTGCTACGACCGTCAAACTTCGCTACTGGATCGACACCTAGACCATGGATCCCACGCAGATTTCCGTCCGGCCGGCTGTCGACCACGACGCTCCCCGCCTGGCTGAAATCCACATAGCAGCCTGGCGGGCCACCTACCGGGGAATCATGAGCGACGAGCGTCTCGACGGCATGAGTGTCGAGCGTGCAGCGTCCAACTGGCGACAGAACATCGCCGACCCGGCCAAGGGCATAGAGCACCTGCTTGTCGCCCATGACGATCTGCCCGTCGGCTTTGCCATTCTCGGCCCTGCGCCAGATGACTATGCCGCCGACACAGGGCAGCTGCACGCACTGAATTTGCATCCCGACTGGTGGGCGCAAGGACTAGGGTCGAGGCTCTTCACAGCATTCGAACAGAGGCTGGCCGCGCTTGGCTACGCCTGGGCCTTTCTCTGGGTGGCGAAAGGCAACGAGCGAGCCATCAGCTTCTACACAAAGCACGGCTGGCTCGATGACGGGGGCATCCTCGAGGACGCACAGTTTGATCCTCCGATCATCGAGCTTCGGCACAGCCGCACCTTCGCTCCCCACTAATCCGGTCGTCCATTGACAGGGGTGGCAGAGGAAGACCTGATGAGCTCGTGTGGTTGGCTGGGGCGATGGACACCTATGTGGGCTCGGGCCTCTTCATGTTCTCGCTGGCTGTGATCAACGCCGGCCTCGCCGAGCAGAAGAACCGCTCGCGCTGGGCGTGGTTCCTGATCTCGCTGCTGCTGGGACCCATTGCGACACTCCTGATCGTCGTCTGGGAAGCACCGGCGCCGGTGGCACCCTCGATGTCGCACCGCGGGGGCTGGAAGAACCCGGACGAGTAGGTGCGCGAGGCAAGTCCTCGACGCTTGCCACATGGTGGGGCAGGATGCTCTCGTGGGGGACACCTCGAGGATCCCATACGACAGAGAGGGCCCTATGACCGGGATCGTCGCATGGCACATCGTCCTGACAGCCGTGATGCTCCTGGCTCTCGTGGTGATTTTCGGGGTCATTTACGTCGCAAGGCGAGGCATCCCGCGAGGGATCGCACGCAGGGTCGCGAGCCGTGACAGGACGAAACCGCGAGCGTGAGGTGACCTCTGGGGTGTTCGCTGCCGTATGCGTGATGGTCGCCTCGCTGGCATTGCTGGTGGTTGGACTGTCCCAGGTGCCGGCGGACCAGCTGCTGCCTTGGTACGCGGCTGCTTATCTTTTGATTGGGGCGTGTATCTTCGTCCCGACCGGGAAGCTCCCTTCGCTGCGGCAGGTCGGAGCGTTCCTGTTGCCCGGCGCCCTGCTCGTCGCCCTGGCGCTGCTGAACCTGGGCTTCTGGGCCGGCGGCTGGCTGCTCGGGCTTCCGGCCTGGGGCCTCCTGCTGAGTCGATGGACACCGGAGAGCAGGCTCCCCGTTCTGAGGGTCCTGAAATTCTTCGGCCTGCTGGTGTTGGGGCTGGTTATCTTCGTATTCAACGGCATCTTCCCGTTCGTCAGCCTG
Organism: Arthrobacter sp. NamB2; assembly: GCF_005281365.1. NCBI lineage: Bacteria > Bacillati > Actinomycetota > Actinomycetes > Micrococcales > Micrococcaceae > Arthrobacter > Arthrobacter sp. NamB2. Next base: position 189,039 of record NZ_SZWI01000006.1, read on the forward strand.
GGTCTGTTCCTGCTGCCGATCATCCCGTTGGTTCGGCTGGGCTACCGCGACTACCGCGCACGGGCGTTGCAGGCCGCGGTGGAGGTTCTGCTGGGGCTCGCGGTGGTCGTGGTCGCCTTCACCAGCCCTACCCCGGAAGGATCTTGGTTGTCGCCCTGGGTTCACGCTGGAGGGGCCGCGACAGCAGGACTGATGATTGCATTCTCGGTCCGTGGCCTTCCCCGCCGCTCTCGGCACCTGCACCTCAAGGACGGAGCCGTCTAATGCTGCCGGAATCTCCCGTAAGCCGATCGGCCTACGAACGTACTTCCCAGGCTCTCCCCAGTACCGCGGGTACAGTCGTTTCAACTTTGAAGTTGGGGGACTGCAATGACCAGTGTTGGAAACCGTGTGACAGTCATCGTGTTCATCGGTGTAGGACTACTTGCCGTCGCGGTGATTCCGTTCCTCGTCATACCTGTGATCGTTGTCGGCTCCTGGATCCTCGCAGCGAAGCTGAGGACCACCCACCCAAGCTTCTCTCGGGCATGGTTTCTTGCCGGCGTCACGGCCAGTCTCCTCGCTGCAGCAGTGGGCGCCAGCATCTTTCTAGCGCCTCAGGCCGCCGTGTCAGTCCTCCTACTTCTGGGATTCATCGTTCACGCGGTGACAGTAATTCTCTTTGGTAAAGCCTGGAGCGAAGGAAGTGCCCATCCAGCGTCTGCCTGGGTCGCTTCAGTGTCCTTTGGTCTAGTGGGCTTGCTCGCGGTGGTGCTGATGGTGACCTTCGGTCGAGGGATTGCCTTGGCTGATGCTGGGCAGTCGTCCTGGATGATTGACACCCTGCTGCTGCTCAGCGTCATCGGCATACCCGCTTCCCTTCTGACTGGCCTCATTGCCCTCGTCAGAATGCGCACACACCGTACGCCGTCACTCGTACGCTGAACGACGTCCGTTCACCGATCCTCTAGCGCCCGCAGATACTGAAAAGAGCGTCAGGTATGGCACAGACCCTACGTGCTACCCGGTCCAGCTAGCCGCTCGACGCTCGTGACACTGTCGGGCAGGATGCTCCCATGGGGACCACAGCGAGAATCATCAGTGCAGCCTGCGCGGCACTCCTGCTCACCGCCGTCATGGCGTTGTCCTGCCGGTACACGTAGCCGGTCATTTCTGGGGGTGGGCTGCTCGCGCTTCAACCGACGAGGCTAAGAGCTCCCGCGACTACGCAAAAGATCCCCATGCCGGAGGCGATGACGATTCCGCCGAATCGACTGATCTTTGCGTACATGATGAGGCCTGGATGAGTGTTTCCGGGCGAGAGATTGTCCATCAGCTTTGCCCTGGTCTCATCTGCTTTCCTTGTCCTGGCGAAGGAGAATACAGCGAGGGCTATACAGGCCAATCCAAGCACTATCGCTACCAAGTGGTCATCCCTTCGCTCGGTATTGCGGAATCAATCCACAACATAATGTCAGTTATGTTGTGGCAAGCTCGGAAATGGATCTGATTCATGATGCAGCCCCTGCCGCACATGCGTACCTGGGGCCTAACCGGATCCGCTTACTGCCATCCTTACGGAGCGCCGGGCATCAGCGCTCAGTTTTTCAATCGTCAGGCGGACTGTCGAGGATGTTTGGTAGGGAGATGTGCGCGCTGCCTCGGCTAAGGTTACGCGCACTCTGTGATTTTTATCCTCGCAAAGCGCTAGGGCGGCTTTCTGGAATCTGTCTGGCTGTAGCATGCTTAGAACCGCGCAGAGTTGACGGACGTTCACATTGTTGTGGCTCACCATCAAATTAGCTTCGACGTCGCGAACAATCGTTTTCGGAAGTTGGTTCAACGCAACAGCTGCTGATTGTACGTCGGGCAGCTCGTCACTGCTGAGCATGTTGACAGCTTGTTCCCGAATCCAACTTTGATCTTCTGGCTTTTCGGCGCTTGCAACAGCAAGACGTATACCTGAGCCTCGTAGGGAGCCAGAGCCGAAATTGACTTTGAACGTACTAAGCGGGTGCGGTTCGCCGGTCCATTCATCGAGGTGACTTCCATCAAGCTCCCCCAAGATGAAAGATTTGGATTCCTCGAACACATACTGCTTGCGCGCAGAGGACTGGCTGATTACGAGGTTACGGACTCCGGCAAGTGCCTCTTGGCGATTCGTTGCTGGTTCCCTTGAGTCCTTCGCCATCACCAACAGCTTCTCCAAACATCGGTACTGATCCTCCGCTGGAAGGCAGCGTGCGACGAAGTATGAGTCCGTAACGATCATTGTTCCGATATCGCTTGCACCCGGATCAGGTTCTTTCCGCAGCAGAATTCGATCTCGTGCTTGCTCTGCCCGCGCGACTACTAATTCGTGGTGGGGTTGGAGGGAGGCAAGCGCAGCGGTAGCTAGGAGCTGGCTGCTTTCGGCCAACTTTAGGGAGCGCTCTTGGAGTGATGCTTTGTCTCCTTCGGAAAGTGGGGATGGGCGTTGACCGGCTCCGTCTTCCTCGCTACCGAGCAGATGAAGCACCCGGTCGTCGGCTATGAGCTCAAGCGCTTTGCGCGTTCCAAATTCGGCCAAGTCGAACAGTCTGGTGAGGGCACTCATTGCTAGCTCGGGTCGATTCTCTACGAGCCGAAGACACATCGCCGAGTGAGCGTCATCCGTGTGGCGGTACTGGTGGGGCGCGCGTTGCACGTCCGGAGTCAGCAATTCAAGTGCTCTTTCCGCCTGACTTATGCTTCCGAGGTGGACAAGGTTGCACAGGGTGCGAGTTGCTTGCAGATACAGGTGATGGGTAGGGGAGTCGGTAAGCTTGCCTGTTCGCCCCTGAACGGATAGCTCATGAAGGCGGTCGATATAGCCCGTGAGGTGTGTCTCATCTAACAGGTCTTCTTGAACTGAGAGCATGCTCGCTCTGGCACGGAGGACCCACCAAGGCTCCTCCGACAGAGCACCAATGGGAAGTAGCGTGTCACCTGCCTGATCAGCCAAATCTGTAAGCTTTTTGGCTGACCCTGCGCGTTGATAGAAGCTAGCAGCCTCTTCGGGTTCCCTGTTATCGCGATAGAGATCTCCCAAGAACTCTAGGGCTTCGCCTTCACTTGCCCACGCGCCGAAGGCAACGCTGTCTGTCAACCACCGTCTAGCAGATATGACCGCCTCAACGGGTTTCTTTTGAACCAACGCACTCATTGCTTGTTCACGAGGGTCGCGTATGCGTTCTATCAAGCGACCACCGCCAGTGGTCCTAAGGGCTTGAGCAAGGCGGTGTTCGTCATTAAGAGCGGTCGTCCAGGGCCCATACTTCACATTTAGCGCCCGAATCGCGTACAGGAAATCTACCGCGCTATCCGGTAGGCCACTATGGATAGCATCTTGTATAGCGTCTCGCCAATTCTCTTGAGCCTCTTCAGCTCTGCCTTCTAAAGCACACCTCCGTGCCTCCCTTGCACTAACGAGTGACGCTTGGCGCTGCGGGAGTTGGTGCCGCCGGGACTCTTTTGCGAGCGATACCCGTTCCGAGTGGTCGTATTCAGATTTGATTAGTCGAAGTCGGACGAGAAGGTCCAGCTTTGCGCTAGTTGGTGAATTGCCTGTTGTCCTAGAGATAGCGACATCCACGATATCCGCCACAGATCCTAATAGGGCGGGATCTGTGGCTAAGAGGTCTTCTGTAAGGAGTAGGACGAGGCTAGCGAAATATTCGAGTTGGTCCGCTTTTCCTGAGCGGATTGCTGCGAGGAGCCGCTCAGGTGTGCCTGTAACTCTGAGGCTCGCATCGATTGCGGCTTCTGAAAGATCCGCATGAAGTTGGGTGGACGCCGCACGATCGGTTTCTTTAGACTTCGCTTCTACTGCAAGCTCTTTAAGAAGAGTGCCCAACTTTCGCGCTTCAATCCGATCACCGATGTGGAGAGCTGAAATCGCCAGCGATGCGGCTAGGTCTGCTGCGTCATCGACTTGTTGTGCAGCCCGCAGTGCCTCTAGTTGCATGTGTCGTACTACCGAGGAGTGCCCGCGAAAGCCGGAGTCGTCCAAACGTTTCGCTAAACATCCATACAGTCCTGCCGCTTCCTCCGGGTGATTCTCCCTCTTGGCTTCCGCCGACCTCAGTATCGGAACGAGTTCGTCAGTGTTGAGTGGTCCCAGTAAAATCTGCTCCGCTTGTTCTTGTTTATCCGGAGGCGGGGCTGATACGCCTGCCAAGGGTGCACTTGTGCAGAAGTCGTTAGCCGTCTCCCGTGTCCAAAACCGGGCCACGATTTGGGCTTGACTTCGGAGATGATCATTTATTTCTTCTGCCCCCCATAGTTCAATTTCGAATTCGTTCAAGTGTTCGTCCTGGAGGGCCTGCAACTCGTCTGCAATTTGTGTGGGCTGCGTGGAGTGAGACGTTGCAACAATAAACCGGTGCGCATCAAATGGGCGAATACCGCTGGCAAATTTCTCCACTGCTTCCCGGAGATCGACGGGCGAGAAATTAACATACTCCTTGCACTGAATAACAGTATATCTATTATCTGCCTCACGCCCCGCAAGGTCGATGCCATGCTGGGATTGTCCGATAACGCCGTACCTCCGCATCTGCACTCCACGGAGCCCTAAAATGCTTTGAGAAATTAGGAGAATAAGCTTCTCGAATCGGTCCCAACCCATATGGAGGTCGAGGTCGGCACCTGTATGCGCTCTAGCTGGCGCACCTGGCTCGACAGCGCGGGAGAGGCTCGGATCGCTGGAGCTTCGTATCCAAGCTCCTTGAATGATTCGGTCCGTGCCTTCCTCGGCAGTCGGATTTGCACTTTCATCATGCCTAGCCGAGTGATCGTCGGACATGGTCCCTCCGTTGCTGTGTCCATAGGTCCTCTTCCCGGATTCTATTAGAAGAGGAGGATTCCGTCGGCTCCGACTCGGGATGGACCAAAGTGCACAGCGATGCGCGATCTCGGTTCGAGAACAGGTCCCTGATCGCGTAGAGGTGGAGCTTTCCCTCTGCGGTTCCGTGTTCCGTAATGTCCCGTTAGCCACAGCTGATTCGACTCCTCAGCGGTGAACTCGTGCCGGACCCGACCCTTCTCGTTCGTGCTCGTGCAAAGGTCGTCATGGACCGGCGGCCCAGGCTTCTTCCAGGCGGTGGCCAGTCTCGGGGTTATCCGAGCGATCGGCGAACAATGCGTTCGTACGATGCGCCTCGACGATCTCGCTCTCGGTGATGGGATTCGCCAGCCACCGGTAGTAGGGCTGGCGGGGGAGCATGAGGACCCGACACGTCACCGGTCACGGGCACCCCGTCGGCGGTGAGCTCACTCACGAGCGTGTAGAGCCTTTCCTGGTAGGTCGCCTCCGATAGATAGGCCGCTGCGCGCCGCAGGACTCAGTCCTCCTGCTCCGACCGGAGCACGAGTAAGCCGCAAGTGCTGAACGTTCTGATCCTGTTTCCGTGCCAGCGAAGTACCGGGAAAGTCAGGGCACTACTTAGGAGGGAGGGTGTAGCCGAGGGCATCCGCCACGTCGTTTCCGATGGACCGAAACAGTTCCACGAACGTCTCGGTCGCGATGAAGTACAACGCCTTCTTACTTTCGTATTCAGAGTTGACGAACATGCCAGCCAGACCATCGTCATCCGGTGTCGGGTGGAATGCGAATACGAAGCTGTGAATTAGGGAGTTGCAGAAATGACGGAGGGTGATGCGCTGATAGCTGTACGTCTCCATGTCGTAAAGCTCCCACCAATGAAGTGCTGTCCACCAGGTGACGCGCGAGGTGGTGGCCAGTGGGTGAGTGAGCACAGGTACTCCAAGATTCCTAGCTCAATCCGACATCCTGCCAGGAGTCTCCAGCAGCTTCCGAATCGCGTAGGCGCCGACCATCACATCTCTCGACGATGAAGGCCATTTGATCCGTCCAACGCTTCTGGATTTTCTTTTTCTCTAACCGCGGCGGATTTGAGGAGTCCTTGTTTCCAATGCAGTGCACTAGTGAGCATTAAGTTCCTGTTTTCCAAGTTTGAACGACCTCGGGTTCTTCAATTCTGCACGCTCAGCGTGGTGGACAACGAAGCTAAGCTCCGGAGAAGACACGATGCCGAATTCTTTCCAAGGGCCGCTCAGCAACCTCCATAGCTCCATGTGATTGTTCCCTGCGTGAACACGGAGCTTTCAGGGGTAACGCGCCGGCCGAGATGAGTCGCCGAGCGGCGCAAGGAGAGCTTCGGGTCTATGGGCTGGGGGGTGCAACGGCGGGCTTCTTGATGGCCCGCAGCCTTAGGAGGGTATCCCTCCCCGTTTCTGTCAGCCGCCAGTATTTATGTCGATCCCCATCTCCACGTGGCTTTGTGCCGTGAGCAGTGACATTGAGCGCGAACAGCTGCATGAGAATGTCGTCGAAGGCTTGGCTCGCTAGGTGAACTCCCACGAGTTCACCTAGCGATGAAGGCAGAAGTTCGTTGTGATCACCCAGTAGCAACCGCTGACCATAGGAGTCCAGGGCATTAGCAAGCTCCTGCTCGCTGGCCTCATCTACAAGCCGCGGTGCTAGTTCGGCCATGACTTCGTCCCAAGTCACGGGCACTGTGGTTTCGTGATGCAGTATCTCCGCTGGCGCGTAGCCAGTCATCTGGCCATAGAGTGCTGCGGCTGAGTAGAAGTCGATAGTTAACTGCATCTCATACACATCGGCACCCGACGCAAGGTCATCAGGGATTTCGACCTTCGCTGCCTTGGCAGACTGTGCCTCCTGCTTCAGCTCCGCGACCTGAGCACGGAGCTGCGCAACCTCGGTCTCGGCCTCCGGCGTCATGGCGTAACGCCCCCGCACCCAACCCTCGGCGTCGGTACCACGCATCGCTATGTTCAGCGCGCGGGACACCTTTGAGCCTAAGTCCTCCGCCCCGTTGTACATCTTCACGTGTTTTGTCTGGACCTTGGCGCGAAACTTGTCGAGGCGCTCTCGTGCCGCAGCGTCCATCTCGGTTTTGTTGGCCGGAATACTTCCGGGGTCCGCATGGACGAAGCCCAGGACGGGGATTTCTTGTTGCACGGCGTAGTCGTACTCCATTTCGGTGTAGCTCATGCCTTGCTCGCTCATGCTGCCGTACCGACCGCCCACTATGACCACGTAGAAGTCGCTCTGGTTAATGACCCTCTTGATGAGCGTCCATTGGTCATCGTTTGCGGCGGGAAACATCTCCATGCCAGCGGGGAGGCAGTCCAGTTCCAATAGGGCCTGGATGACTTCCCTCCGCTCATCCTTGAGGTCGGTGAAGGTGGAGCTTATAAAGACTTGGTAGCGGCGATCCATAGAGGATGTCTAGCACACCGCAGCGGACCCCAAAGACGCAAGCCGAGGGGCGGAAGAACACTTCCGAGCTTGCGCTGGCGGAGGAACCCTCTAGGGAACTGAGATTACTGGCAGGGCACCTAGGGGTTCAGTGCGCCCATAGACGACTAGCGGCGACGTGCAAGGATCTTTAAGTGGAAATTATTGCGCTGATTGTCTCCGTGTTGTCCTTGGGCGTCGCGTTCGGTGGCACTTACCTGTCGAATAAACGCGCTAAGGAAGCGTTGGGTGAGTCCCGACGTGCTGCCGCGGACGCTCGCTGGTCCGCATTGCAAGAAGCGGTGCAACGCCTCATTGGATTCGATCCGACCGCTGAGCCGATTGGTGATCGTTTGGCGAATCTCAGGATCGCGATGATTGCACTCATCGACGAGCTGGACGGGCCGGCCGTGTTCGATAGGTGGCTAGCAGCGGAGCATACGCTTGGAGCTACGCTCGGGCGTCAAGTCCTGGAAACTGCGCAGCCAGGGGCCACGATTGAACAGCGTGTGAACAGACTAGGTCCGCTCATGGGCTGGGCTCAGGCTCTTAGCGGCAACCTCCGCCGTTTTCGCTCGGTCGGGCTCGACGTTGAGACCCTGTCAAAGTTGCGCTTACACGCCCGAGAACTTGTAGAAACGCTTCACGCCAGTCACGGCTGGGACCTCCCGCCAGAGGAGGACCCTCGCCTCGAGCCGATGGTTTGACACACCAGGTATGCGCGGATAAGCGGTCCAAGCCATGAGGCGGAGAGCGCTGGGTCCCCCGAATATGCACCAGCAATGCACCACGAAGACCCTGAGAATGCAGAAAACCCCCGGAATCCCGGGGGTTCTCGCTGGCGGTGACGGTGGGATTTGAACCCACGTTGGCTTTTACACCAAACAACATTTCGAGTGTTGCACCTTCGGCCGCTCGGACACGTCACCAACGCCGCTACTTTACCGGGTGCGACGCCCCAGACCCAAAACGGGAAGCACGGGGCGCCGGGGGAGCGGCTACGGGAGCTCGATGACCTCGTTCTTGCCGGAGCTCGGCTTGCTGCCGGTCACGAGTCCCTTGACCATCTTCACGGCGGATACCACGCGTGGGGCGTCCATCGACCAGTACTCGGCCGTGTGCGCGTCGACGTGGAGGAGCGCGACGGCGGGATCGTCCCGGCCGTTCTCGAACCACGCCGAGACGGAGGGGCCCCACAGTTCGTCGATCTTCGACTGGTCCTTGGACAGGGTGGCCGTACCGGCGATCGACACGTAGCCCTTGCCCGTGCTCGCCGAGACATTGACCTGCGGGTTGGCCCGGATCTCGTCGGCCTTCGGGGACGGGTCCTCCGTGAAGAACCAGAGGTCGCCGTCGAAGTCCTTGCCGTGCAGCGCCAGGGGCCTGCTGACGAGCTGCCCGTCGAGGCTCACGGTGGTGAGGATCGCGATGTCGGCCTTGCCGAGGATCTCCTGTACTTCCTTCAAGCCGTCCTGCTGGTTCGCCACGTCTGCTCCTCTGTGCGGTCTGCTGCGGATTTCATCAGCCTACGCAGAATCACCGGGAGTCGGAACCGGAACGCTGGAGCGCGAAGAAGTCCTTGAGCAGCCGCGAACACTCATCTTCACGAACCCCCGCGAAGACCTCCGTCCAGTGATTCAGCCGACGCTCGCGAAGGACGTCGAAGACGGACCCCGACGCTCCCGCCTTCGCGTCCCACGCCCCGAAGACGACGCGGGGAATGCGGGCCAATACGGACGCGCCGGCGCACATGGCGCAGGGCTCGAGCGTCACCACCAGGGCACAACCCTCCAGCCGCCAGGCGCCGAGCCGGCCGGCCGCGGCGCGGATGGCCTGCACCTCGGCGTGCGCCGTCGGGTCCGCGAGTTCCTCGCGCTGATTCCATCCGGTCCCGAGCACTTCCCCTGAGGGACCGACGACGACGGCGCCGATCGGCACGTCTGCGCTCGGGCGCGTCAGTGACGCTGCCTTCAGGGCCAGCCCCATCCAGGCCCAGTGGTCGGCGTCCACGGGCGGAAGGGAGGAGGTCATGGGCTCAATGGTACTTTTGACCCATGCGCGTACTGGTAGTCGACCACCCCCTGGTAGCCCACAAACTCACGGTTCTCCGGGACAAGAACACGTCGTCGCCGGTGTTCAGGCTCCTCACCGAGGAGCTCGTCACCCTGCTGGCCTACGAGGCCACGCGTGACGTCCGGGTCGAGACCGTGTCCATCGAGACGCCGGTGACGACCACCGAGGGTACGGGTCTCGTGAAGCCCACCCCCCTCGTCGTGCCGATCCTCCGGGCCGGGCTCGGGATGCTCGAGGGAATGACGCGCCTCGTACCGACGGCCGAGGTCGGTTTCCTCGGCATGGCCCGCAACGAGGAGACCCTCGAGGCCATCACCTACGCAGAGCGACTGCCGGACGACCTCACCGGGCGCCAGGTCTTCGTGCTCGACCCGATGCTCGCGACCGGCGGAACACTGCGCGAGGCCATCAAGTTCCTGTTCGCCCGTGGGGCAGCAGACATCACGTGCATCTGCCTCCTTGCCGCCCCGGAGGGCCTTGCGACCCTGCAGGAGGAACTGGACGGCCGCAACGTCACGATCGTGCTGGCCTCGATCGACGAGAAGCTCAACGAGAAGTCGTACATCGTGCCGGGCCTCGGCGATGCGGGAGACCGCCTCTACGGCGTCGTCGGGTAGGCCGCAGGCACCTCGCACGGTGCCGGCGACTGGTTGCAGGGGCTTCGCAACGGTTGTCGAAACCGTGCAGGGGGTTGCGCTACCGGGTGCGAACGACTCCAATGGGGCGATGACGAAGGACATCAGCGCCACCGAGACGAACGACCGCAGCGGACTGAAGCGGGCGGTCGGCACGCCGTTGCTGTTCGCGTTCATCGTGGGCGACACCCTGGGTGCCGGCATCTACACCCTCGTGGGAACCATGGCCAACGACGTCGGAGGCGTCATCTGGCTGCCGCTGCTCATCGCGCTGGTCCTGGCCCTCCTCACCGCGGGAACCTATGCGGAGCTCATCACGAAGTATCCACACGCCGGTGGTGCGGCACGCTACGTCGACAGGGCTTTCTCTATCCCGTACCTGTCGTTCATCGTGGGCTTCCTGATGATGGCGTCGGGCATCACCACGGCCGCGGCCCTGGCGAACGCCTTCGCCGGAGACTACCTGGCCGCCCTCATCGACGTGCCGGCTGCGCCCGCTGCGGTGGTCTTCATCATCCTGCTCACGCTGATCAACCTCCGCGGTGTCCGGGAGTCGCTCGCCGCGAACCTCGTGGCATCCGTCATCGAAGTGACCGGCCTCGTGATCGTGATCGTGCTCGCCGCCATGGTGCTCGGCAGCGGCAACGGGGAGCCGGCACGCCTCCTCGAATTCGCGCCCGAGGTGCCACCACTGCAGGGCGCTTTCGCCGCGTCGGTCATCGCCTTCTTCTCCTTCCTCGGATTCGAGGCGGCAGCCAATATGGCCGAGGAGGTACGCAACCCCTCGAAGGCCTACCCTCGCGCGCTCTTCGGGGCCATCAGCACGGCTGCACTCGTCTATCTACTCATCGCCCTGGGCGCGGTCATCGTCCTGCCCCCGTCCGAGCTTGCGACGTCCACCGGACCGCTGCTCGACGTGGTGAACGCCAGCGGCGCGGGGATCCCGCCCTGGCTGTTCAGCCTGATTGCCCTTGTCGCGATCGCCAACGGCGCCCTGCTGTTCATGGTCATGGCCAGCCGGGTCGCCTACGGACTTGCGGAGGCGGAACTCCTTCCTCGAGCCTTCGGTCGCGTGCTGCCGAAGCGGCGCACGCCGTGGGTCTCGATCGTCGTCGTTGCGGGGTTGACGATCGTCCTGACGATCTTCGGTGACCTGGCCACGCTGGCGGCGACCACCGTGCTCCTGCTGCTCCTCGTATTCCTGTCGGCCAACGTCAGCGTGCTCGTCCTCAAGAAGGACAAGGTCGAGCACAAACACTTCTCGGTGCCCCGGATAGTGCCGGTGCTGGCCATCATCGCCAGCATCGCGCTGCTGGCCCAGCAGACCGGCGTCGTCTGGCTCGGCGGACTCGCCTATGCGGCGGTCGGGTCCGTGCTGTTCCTGTGCGCCCGTGCCCGTCGCAAGCACGAGGAACGGGTCTCCGCATAGAGCAGGACGAGGCAGGATGACAATGCCCCCGGGCCCTCGGGGAGATGCGGCCACTGCCATATGCCCACATGCTGGACTTCGCGGCATTGTTACTTGCGCGTAGCCGATTGTTACATGCAATAATTCGACACGTGATCATCAACTCACTCGCATCTGCAGCCGCAGTTCCCTCCCCGGACGCCATGTCCGGAGCGGACCTCCGCTGTCTCCGAATGCACGCGTAGCGGTTATACCCCAACCCTTCCTGCGCACTTCAAGCCCAACGGCGGGCATCTCTCTTCATCCCGACCGGGCACATCCCGCATTCGAGCCGCGATGACGGCATACTTCACGAGGTTGTTTTCATGTCAGTAAATCCGGGCTACGTCCATATCTCCCTCCGCTCGCAGCAGAACCGGCAGGCACGCCAGCAGTTCGGGCCGTCCTTCACCTCCTATGCGCCGCAGGCTCCCCATCCCCACTCGCGCCTTCAGGCGGTTCCCGGGGGAGACTCCGCCCAACCGCTCAGCGCTCCCGTCCCCGTCGTCGCCCCGAACGGTGTCCCGGGTCCACAGGCGGTCACCGGCGACACGACCGCTCGCGGGTTCGTGCTCTACGTCGCGCTCGACGAGACCACCGCCGCTGCCGCCGGCACAACGTTCTCGAAGCTGGCCCAGGACGTCCGGGCCTACGTGCGCTCGCTCGTCCCGACGGCGGAGAGCCATGCCGCTGTCGCCCTTGCTCCTGCGGACGCCCCGGGCTCCGATATCGACGTCGTCCGTGCCGCCCTCGGCGACCCGACGGTCGCCCGTCGCCCGCGCCCGGAGGCGCCCGCCAGCCCGCAGGCCCAGCCCGCCCGCCCGACGGGTGTGCTGATCGACCTGTCCCGCCGCGAGGTACACCTCGACGGCGAGACGCTGAACCTCACGTTCAAGGAGTTCGAGCTTCTCAACTACCTCGTCGAGAACGCGAGCCGTACGGTGGGTCGCGAGGAACTTCTGAGTGGACTCTGGCGCAACGCGGACGAGGTGCCGAATGAGCGCACCATCGACGTCCACATCCGCCGCCTCCGTTCCAAGCTGGGTCGCCTCGCGAACACCGTACGCACCGTGCGCGGTCAGGGCTACCGTTTCTACGACCACCCCGAAGTGGTCGTCTGGGCAGCGCCGGAGTACTCGATCTAGGACCCTGCGCAGCCGGGAGGCCATAGACTGCGGAAATGGCCTCCCATCACCTGAAGAAGCTCATGCTGCTGCGCCACGCAAAGGCCGAGTTCCAGGAGGGCGTGCCGGACCACGAGCGCTCCCTCAGCTCGCGGGGGCACGCGGACGCACCGCTGATCGGCCGGTGGATGCTCGAGCACGATGCCATCCCCGACTTCATCCTGGTATCGACTGCGCTCCGCACGCGCCAGACCTGCACGTGGGTCTGCAAGGAACTCGGGGAGAAGGCCCCCACGCCGAAGCTGGAGGACGATCTCTACGCAGCACCGCCGACCGAGATGCTGGCGCTCATCAATCATGTTCCGCCGACGGTGACGAGCCTGCTCGTCATCGCACACAACCCTGGGATTCAGGAACTTGCCATGCGCCTCGCCTCGGTGAGGTCGAGTGAGCGCGCGGTCATGGACCTGGCAACGGACTATCCGACCGCGGGTCTGACGGTCATGAGCTACGACGGTGCGTGGGCCGAACTCGATGGGCGCGACGCCGAGGTGACCGACTTCGTGGTGCGTAGGGCGCCTACCCTCCGCTGACGGCGCCGGCTCGGCAGCCTACATCCCGTACTTCTCCAGCAGGCGGAGCCAGACCTCGCTGACCGTGGGGTATGCCGGTACCGCGTGCCACAGGCGGTCGAGCGGCACTTCACCGACGACGGCGATGGTTGCAGCATGCAGCATCTCGGACACCTCCGGTCCCGCGAAGGTGACGCCGACGATCACGTGGCGGTCCTCGTCGACGACCATCTGGGCCCAACCCTTGTAGCCATCGGAGTGGAGCGAGGAGCCGGCGACGGCGATCTCGAGGGACGTCTCCGACGCGTTCACCCCGTCCTTCCGTGCCTGCTCGAGGGTGCGGCCGACCATCGCGATCTCCGGATCGGTGAAGACGACCTGCGGGACGGCTGCGCGGTCCGCCGTCGCGGTGTAGGGGCTCCAGTCCGCCGCAGCATCGCTGAGGGTGCCGTGCGCCCGGGCAGCGATGGCGTCACCGGTCATCCTGGCCTCGTACTTCCCCTGGTGCGTCAGTTGCACCCTGCCTCCCGCATCGCCCACGGCATAGAGCCAGCCACCGCCGTCGGGCACGAGCCCGGTGTCGTCGCTGCGGATGCCCTTCGCCTCCAGGCCGAGGTCCTCGAGGCCGAGCCCGGTCGTGTGCGGGTGGCGCCCGGTGGACACGAGCAGCTGCTCGGCCCTGACGCTGCGGCCCTCGCCGACGTCGAGCACGAACAGGCCGTCCTCCTTGCGGACGGCGTTGGTGGCGGTGTCGGTCAGGATGGTGATGCCCTCGCCGCGGAGGGATTCGACGACGAGGTCGGAGGCCTCCTTCGGGTAGTTCCCCAGGATGCCGCTGCGCGCGATGACCGTGACCTCGGAACCGAGCCGCGCGAATGCCTGCGCGAGTTCGACGCCGGCAACCCCGCCGCCGAGGACGGCCAGGCTTGCCGGGACTTGCCTCGCGGAGGTAGCTTCCCTGGTGGTCCAGTAGTCCAGGTCGGCGAGCCCGTCGATGGGCGGGACCACCGGCGTCGAACCCGTGGCCAGGACGACGGCGTGCGTGGCCCGGTAGCGGCTTTCGGAGCCGTCGGAGTGGGTGACGGTGACGTGGCGTTCACCGGTCACCTTCGCCCAGCCGCGTTGCAGGGTGATGCCTGCGGACGCCACCCACTCCTCCTGCGAGGAGTCGTCCCAGTCGGAGGTGAAGGACGTGCGGCGTTCGAGGACCTGCTGTGCGTCGAGGGTTCCGGTGATCGCCTCACGGGCTCCGGCTACACCTCGTGCGGCTCTCAGGACGGTGCCGGGACGCAGGAGGGCCTTGGACGGCATGCAGGCCCAGTAGGAGCACTCACCGCCGACGAGGTCGGCCTCGACGAGCACCGCCGAAAGCCCTTTCTCGACCACCCGTCCCGCTACGTTCTCGCCGACGGCACCGGCGCCGATCACAATGACATCAGTGGTCTCGAATTCGCTCATACGGCAGAGCCTTCCACCCGAGTGCCTGAGGAGCAACCGCGACGAAAAAGGCCCCGACCGGAGTCGGGGCCTTTCGGGAGGTTCAGCTGAACCGTCGTGCGCGCGAAGGGATTCGAACCCCCAACCTTCTGATCCGTAGTCAGATGCTCTATCCGTTGAGCTACGCACGCATCCGTAGTCGGTGATCCGCCGTGCGAATCCGTCCTACAAGCGGGCCGTTTGGCCGTAGACAAGTTTAGCGTGGATTCGCCACGACGCCTAATCAGACGCCGAGTCATTCTCCGCCTATACCGGTATAGGTGACCTTTGTCACAGCATGACTGAGTGTAAGCGCTCGACATCCGCTTGTTGGCGCGGGTTGTCCCTCCACTGCCGCGCGTGTTCCGTTCGGCGCGCCCTTGCCTGAAATATCGCGCCCCTAGCATCGATGAACACCGAGTCCCCCAATGAAGGGAAGAGAAATGGGCGATCCCGTACGACAGGTTGCTGTTGACGCACCACCCGCCGGTCCTGACGGCAGCACGCAGCAGGATGATCCCGGTTCCGCTCCGACGACCCATCCGGCCCTCCTCGCCTGGGTGCGGCAGGTGCAGGACCTGACGCAGCCTGCCGAGGTCGTCTGGGTCGACGGATCCGACGAGGAGAACAGGCGCCTCACGGACGGGCTCGTCGACACCGGAACCTTCGTGCGGCTCAACCCCGAGACCTTCCCCAACTCGTTCGCAGCCTTCTCGGATCCGAAGGACGTGGCGCGCGTCGAGGAGCAGACCTTCATCTGCTCGAAGGACGAGCGGGAAGCGGGCTTCACGAACAACTGGATGGACCCCGATGAGATGAAGGCCAAACTCACCGGGCTGTTCACCGGGTCCATGCGTGGCCGCACCATGTACGTGATCCCGTTCGTCATGGGCCATCTCGATGCCGAGGATCCGAAGTTCGGCGTCGAGATCACCGACAGCGCCTACGTGGTGACGTCCATGCGGATCATGGCGACCATCGGCACGGCGGTCCTGGACCGCATGACCGAACTCGGAGCCGACTTCGTCCCGGCCCTGCACTCCCTCGGCGCCCCACTGGAGCCGGGCCAGGCCGACGTCCCGTGGCCGTGCAACGACGACAAGTGGATCGTGCACTTCCCCGAGGAGCGCTCCATCTGGTCCTACGGGTCCGGCTACGGCGGCAACGCCCTGCTGGGCAAGAAGTGCTACGCACTCCGGATCGCATCCGTCATGGCGCGCGACGAGGGCTGGCTCGCCGAGCACATGCTGATCCTCAAGCTCACCTCCCCGGTAGGCAAGACCTACTACCTCTCGGCCGCGTTCCCCTCCGCCTGCGGCAAGACCAACCTCGCCCTGCTCGATCCCACGATCGAGGGCTGGAAGGTCGAGACCCTGGGCGACGACATCACCTGGATGCGCTTCGGCAAGGAAGGCGAGCTGCGTGCCGTCAACCCCGAGGCGGGCCTGTTCGGCGTCGCCCCCGGCACCGGGTGGCACACCAACCCGAACGCGATGCGCGCTATCGCGAAGGGCAACTCCGTCTTCACGAACGTCGCGCTCACCGACGACGGCGGCGTGTGGTGGGAAGGCATGACCGAGGAGGTGCCGGCGCACCTGATCGACTGGCAGGGCCGGGACTGGACCCCGGAGATCGGCAAGGACCTGGGCCGTCCGGCAGCGCATCCCAACGCCCGGTTCTGCACGCCCATCGACCAGATCGACATGCTGGCCGAGGAGTTCAACCGGCCCGACGGCGTCGAGCTCTCGGCGATCCTCTTCGGTGGCCGCCGCAAGACGACCGTCCCGCTGGTGACGCAGTCCCGCAACTGGGCCAACGGCATCTTCATGGGCTCCACGCTGTCCTCGGAGACCACAGCTGCAGCCGCGGGCGAGGTGGGCCGCGTCCGCCGCGATCCGATGGCGATGCTGCCCTTCATCGGATACGACGCCGGCGACTACCTCCACCACTGGCTCACCCTCAGCGCCGCTGCGGACCAGTCCCGGCTGCCCAAGATCTTCCTCGTCAACTGGTTCCGCCGTACCGCCTCCGGCGGGTTCGCCTGGCCCGGCTTCGGCGACAACTCCCGCGTCCTCAAATGGGTCATCGAGCGGCTCGAAGGCACCGCCGACGCCGTCGAGACCCCCATCGGCTACGTACCCACCGGGGACTCCCTGGACCTCACCGGCCTGGACATGACTCCCGCCGAGGTCGAGGCCGCAGTGCACGTCGACGCCCTCGAATGGGCGGAGGAGATCAAGGGTATCGAGCAGTGGTACGAACGCTTCGGCGACTCGCTGCCGGGCGAGCTCAAGGGCCAGCTGCACGAACTCAAGGAGCGGTTCAGCAACGCCTGACCGGTTCCTGCAGAACGAAAGGCCCCTTCCACCGGAAGGGGCCTTTCGTTGTGTGTGTGGCTGCGCCCGTCAGTCGCGGATGACGGCGAGGACGCGCTGGACGAGATCCTCGAGAGTCTGCGGATCCACGGCCTCGGCGTTGAGCCGGAGGTACGGCTCGGTGTTGGAGGGGCGGAGGTTGAACCACCAGTCACCGTGGGCCGGGGTGAACGTGAGGCCGTCGAGGTCGTCGACCACGACGCCGTCCTGCTCGAACTCGGCACGGGCGCGGGCGATCGATGCGTGGAGGTCGGCGACCTTCGAGTTGACCTCACCCGACGAGAAGTACGGCTCGTACTCGCGGCCGAGTTCCGACAGCGGTCCATCCTGCTCGCCCAAGGCGGCCAGCACGTGCATCGCCGCCAGCATGCCGGTGTCGGCGTTCCAGAAGCCGCGGAAGTAGTAGTGGGCCGAATGCTCGCCACCGAAGACGGCGCCTTCCTCGGCCATGACGGCCTTGATGAAGGAGTGGCCCACCCGCGTGCGGACCGGCCGACCGCCGTCGTGCCGGATCAGCTCTGGCACTGCTCGCGACGTGATGAGGTTGTGGATGATCACGGGTTCAGCCTCGCCTGCGGCCTGGGCGCGGGCGATCTCGCGGCGCGCGACCATCGCGGTGATCGCACTCGGCGAGACGGGCTCGCCCTTCTCGTCGATGATGAAGCAGCGGTCGGCATCGCCGTCGAAGGCGATACCGATGTCGGCGCCGTGCTCGACGACGGCCGCCTGCAGGTCCAGGAGGTTCTCGGGCTCCAGGGGGTTGGCCGGGTGGTTCGGGAACGAGCCGTCGAGTTCGAAGTAGAGCGGAACGATCTCGAACGGCAGGGCGGGGAGGATGCGGTCACCGAGGACGGCAGGAGTCGTGAGGCCGGCCATGCCGTTGCCGGCGTCCACGACGACCTTGAGCGGGCGCGACGAGGAGAGATCGACCTGGGCGCGGAGGAAGCGCGAGTACTCCTCGAGGACATCGCGCACGCTCGTGTGGCCCTCGATGTCGGCGGCGGGGATCGTCCCTTCGGCGAGGTAGCGCTCGGCCCGCTCCTGCACGTCCTTGAGGCCCGTCTCCGAGGACACCGGAACCGCGCCGGGACGCGTCATCTTCATGCCGTTGTACTGCGCGGGATTGTGGCTGGCCGTGAAGGTCACGCCGGCGGCGTTCAGCGTGCCGCTCGCGTAGTACAGCTCGTCGGTGGAGATGAGGTCGAGGAAGAGCACGTTGGCGCCGCGGCGCGTTGCCCCCTCGGAGAACGCCTTCGAGAATTCAGGGGACGAAGGCCGCATGTCGCCGCCCACGAGGATGGTCTCCCCGGCCAGCTCCAGCGAGTCGACGAAGGCTGCTCCGACGGCCCGGACCGAGTCCACCGTGATGGTCTCGCCCACGATGCCGCGGACGTCGTAGGCCTTGAAGGACGCAGAAAGATCGAGGAGTGTAGTCACTCTTGGAAGTGTATCGGGTGGCGTCGGACCGTCCGTTTCCCACATAGCCGAGCTCCCGCTCCGAGTGTGGGAAGCGGCTGGGATACTGGGGACATGTCGTCGACCACCACGCTGAACGAGCAAGCAAGAGCCATTCTGCACACCCTCGTAGGGTCACCGGACGCCCGGTTCCACGACGGGCAGTTCGAGGCCATCGAGGCGCTCGTCGACGGCGGCCGGCGCGCGCTCGTCGTCCAGCGGACGGGCTGGGGAAAGTCCGCGGTGTATTTCGTGGCGAGCCTGCTGCTGCGGGCCCGCGGTGCCGGCCCCACGCTCATCGTCTCGCCGCTGCTCGCGCTCATGCGGGATCAGGTTGCCGCCGCCGCGAGGGCAGGGGTCCGTGCGGCGGCCATCAACTCCGCCAACCAGACCGAGTGGCAGGAGATCATCGCCAAGCTGCAGGCCGATGAGGTGGACGTCCTCCTCGTCTCGCCCGAGCGTCTCAACAACCCGGCCTTCCGCGAGCACTACCTGCCTGAGCTCATGCGCCGCACGGGTCTGCTCGTGATCGACGAGGCGCACTGCATCTCCGACTGGGGACACGACTTCCGGCCGGACTACCGTCGCCTGCGGGAACTGATCATGGGGCTGCCGCAGGGCATCCCCGTGCTGGCCACCACGGCGACGGCAAACTCACGCGTCGTAAAGGATGTCGAGGAGCAGCTCGGGGCCGGCGGCACGGAGGTCTTCACGCTGCGCGGCGAGCTGGCACGGAAGTCGCTGCGCCTCGGAGTGCTCCGACTGCCGAGCCCGCGTTCACGCCTCGCGTGGCTGCTGACCCACCTGTCGGAGCTGCCGGGCAGCGGGATCATCTATGCGCTGACGGTGTCGGCGGCCGAGGACACCGCACGGCTTCTGCGGGAGAACGGGCACGCCGTCCGCGCGTATACGGGACGCACGGACCCCGCCGACCGCGAGGCTGCCGAGACCGCCCTCAAGAACAACGAGGTCAAGGCGCTCGTCGCCACGAGCGCGCTCGGAATGGGCTTCGACAAACCCGATCTGGGATTCGTGGTGCATCTGGGCGCACCGTCGTCGCCCGTTGCCTACTACCAGCAGGTGGGGCGCGCCGGCCGCGGTACGCCGAATGCCGACGTCCTCCTGCTGCCCGGAGCCGAGGACCGCGACATCTGGGAGTACTTCGCCACCTCATCCATGCCCTCGCAGGATGCTGCCCTTCGGGTTCTGGACGCCCTCGAGCCCGGCGTCGTGCTGTCCACACCGGCCCTCGAGACGCGGGTCAACCTGAAGCGCTCGCCCCTCGAACTCCTCCTCAAGGTGCTCGACGTGGACGGCGCGGTGCGCAAGGTCACGGGCGGTTGGGAGAGCACGGGTGCCCCGTGGACCTACGACGCCGACCGGTACCAACGCATCAGTGAAGCCCGTATCGTCGAACAGCGGGCAATGCTCGATTACGAGAACACCACGGGCTGCCGCATGGAGTTCCTCGCCAGATCACTCGATGATCCCGGCGCTACTGCCTGCGGACGGTGCGACAACTGCGCGGGCGCCTGGTACTCGGACGAGGTCGCCCACGAGGCGTCGGATTCGGCCGGTCAGGCCCTCAGCAGGGTCGGCGTGGAACTGGAGCCCCGCGGCCAGTGGCCCAGCGGCATGGACACGTTGGGTGTGCAGCTCAAGGGAAAGCTCAAGCCGGGCGAAGTCAGCCTGCCGGGGCGGGCCCTGGCGCGACTCACCGATCTCGGCTGGGGTAACAGGCTCCGGGATCTGCTCTCGGACTCAACCCCCGATGCTCCGCTGGACGCCGCCGTCATAGAAGCTGTCGTCCGTGTACTGGCGCAATGGGGCTGGGAGGAACGTCCCGTGGCAGTCGTGAGTGTTCCTTCGCGACGGCGCCCCCAACTCATCGGCTCGCTCGCCCAGGCGCTTGCCGGCGTCGGGCGCATTCCCTACCTCGGTCAACTCACAACCCCCCACGGTTTCCCGCAGGGCCAGCCGGGCGGCAACAGCGCGTTCCGTCTCGCCGCCGTATGGGATCACTTCGCGGTTCCGCGCGAAGGCGCCGCCTGGTTCGCAGCCAATCCCGGCCCGGTACTGCTCGTCGACGACTTCGCGGACAGCCGGTGGACGATCACCGAGGCCGGGCGTGCCCTGAGGACCGCGGGGGCCTCGGGAGTCCTCCCGTTCGCCTTGGCGCTCAAGGCGTAGCGACCAGGGCGGGCGCCCGGGGCGCCCACTCGTCTACCACATGGAGCGCTGTGGGCTGCTCGGAACCCTGACCGGTCAGGGACTGGGAGTGGGGCTCGCAGGGCTCGGCCAACAAAAAGACCCCCGCTTGCGCAGGGGTCTTAGAGCGGAGACGGGGGGATTTGAACCCCCGGTAGGCTTTAGGCCCACACTTCATTAGCAGTGAAGCCCATTCGGCCGCTCTGGCACGTCTCCATCGGCTATCTCTAGCCTCCCAAGGTTACCCAGAAGGTGACGGCAAGAGCAAAACAGCCGCTCGAGTACCACCGGAAGGACCAGTCGGAGGCGCGTCCTCGTCACCGGGAGGCGAGAGGCACGTCAGCCCGGCGGAGGAAGGCGAGCGGGAGGCCGTCAGAGCGAGCCGGTCAGTGCCCGCCAGAGAAACTCGAAGCTCATCGCGTGCATCCTTGCCGCCTGCCGATTGTCAGCCGCGCCGGCGTGCCCGCCCTCCAGGGCCTCATGGAACCAGACGTTCTGCACGCCGAGGTCCTTCATCTTCGCTGCCATCTTGCGGGCCTGCACCGGGCCGACCCTGTCATCGCTCGTCGCGGTCCAGATCATCGTCTTGGGGTACACGACGTCCTCCCGGAGGAGATGGTAGGGCGAGAACGTCCGCACGTACTCCCATTCCTCGGGCTTGTCGGGGTCCCCGTACTCGGCAATCCAGGAGAAGCCGGCGGACAGCTTCGTGTAGCGGCGCATGTCAAGGAGCGGCACGCCGCACGAGATCGCGCCGAACAGGTGCGGGTAGGTGGTGAGCATGTTGCCAACGAGCAGTCCGCCGTTGCTCCGCCCGGTGCACCCCAGCAGTGCGGGGGACGTGACGCCCCGCTGCACCAGGTCCCCGGCGATCGCCGCGAAATCCTCGTACGCCCTATGCCGGTCGGCGTGGAGCGCGGCACGGTGCCACTGGGGCCCGTACTCGCCCCCACCGCGGATGTTCGCCAGGACGTAGACGCCGCGCCGGCCGTCCTCCGTGGTTCGCTCCAGCCACCCGCGGCCGACCACGCCGCTGTAGGCCGGGGTCATCGAATGCTCGAAGCCGCCGTAGCCGGACAGCAGGGTGGGGTTCCCGCCGTCGAGTCGCAGGTCTTTCGTCGCGATCTGGAAGTAGGGCACGCGCGTGCCGTCGCTCGACACGGCGAAGTGCTGCTCGACAGTGTAGAGGTCCTCGTCGAAGTAGGAGGGCGAAGACTTGACGGGCGTGTGGTCCCCCCTGATGGTGCCGCGATGCAGCGTCGACGGCGTCAGGAATCCGGTGGCGACCAGCCAATAGTCGTTGCCGCTCTCGTCGTCCTCGTCGTCGACCGCGTACGCATCGACCGAGTGCAGGGGCGGACAGGCGTCGAGGAGCTCCGAAGTCCAGTCGTTCGCGGGATCGAGGACGCGGATCTCCGAGGAGACGTCGCGCAGCAGGTTCAGCAGCAGATAGTCCCGGGTCCAGCTCCAGGACTGGAGGGACGTGGACGCATCGGGCTCGAACACGGTCACGAACGCACGGTCGCCGGCGAGGAAGGCATCCAGCGGGATGACGAGCAGTGACCCCGCACCGTGGGTGGCGATGGTCGTGGACCAGTCCGTCCTCGGCCGCACGATCAGCCACTCACGGTGCAGTGAGATGCTTGCGTCCTCGGGCACCTCGATCAATCGCCAGTCATCGTCCTGCCGCAGGAAGGTGCGGCGGGTGTAGAAGTCGATCGTGTCGACGGCGAGATCCCGCTCGTAGCCGGGCGTGGAATCGTGCAGCACGAGTGCCATCATGTGGTTCTCGTCCACGTCGAAATACTGCTCGGCCTCTGTCAGCTCCCCGCCCCTCCGCAGGATGCGCACGGTCCGCGGGTACGAGCTGGACGTCATCGACCCGGGCCCGAAGTCCGTGCCGACGTACAGGGTGTCGCGGTCGGCCCAACTGATGCGGCTCTTCGCCGTGGGGATGTCGAAGCCCCCCTCCACGAAGTCCCGCGTCCCGAGGTCGAACTCGCGGTAACGGTGGGCGTCGCCCCCGTCGGGGGAAAGGACGACGAGGACCCGCTCGTGGGGTGCTCCCTCGGACGGGCGAAGGAAGACCGCTCCCGCCCACACCCACTCCGTGCCTTCGGCGGCGCTCAGTGCGTCGACGTCCAGGAGCAGTTCCCACTCCGTGGCGCCGGATGAATAACTTTCCCAAGTGGTGCGCCGCCAGATGCCCTGCCGGTGCTCGGCGTCCCGCCAGAAGTTGTAGTAGAACCCGCCGTGCTTGCCCACCATGGGAATTCGATCGGTGGAGTCCAGTACCTCGAGGATGCGCCGTTCCCGCTCCTCGAAGTTCGGCGTGACAAGGACTTCCTCGGTCAGCGCATTCTCCGCGCGCACCCATTCGAGCTGCTTGTCGCCGTAGATGTCCTCGAGCCAGAGGAAGCGGTCCTCCGGTGTTGCCATGGTCTCCGTCGGGTGGGTCATCCGCCCATCCTATGCAGGCGAGGGGACACCCGGCATCGTTCGTTCCGCTCTGTCGGGCGGATGAATCGGCAGCGTTGGATAGTCTTGGCCCGTGGAGAATCAGGAGGCACGGCAGGTCGCCGTCATCGGTGGCGGCCCGCGCGGCACCTCCGTCGTCGAACGGCTGATCACGCAGCACCGTGGCCTTGGTGAGGGTGCGCCGAGCATCACCATCCACGTCGTCGAGCCTCACGAGCCCGGTCCGGGGCACATCTGGCGCACCGACCAATCACGGCTCTTCCTCATGAATACGCCCTGCCTCTATCCCACGGTGGTGCCTGTCGGGGCCACCGCCGCCGATGTGGAGCCGCCACTGGTCGCACTGTCCTTCGACGAGTGGCGGATAAGCGTCAATGACGGCATCGTCACAGGCCTCGAGGCCGCCGACCGCGCGGAATGTGCCCGGCTGTCGTCGAGTGATTTCCCGAGTAGGGCCCTGTACGGCCGGTACCTCGCCTGGATGTTCGCAGAGGTGACCAGCAAGGCCGGGCCCGGGGTCAGCGTGACGCACCACCGGCACGAAGCTGTCACCCTCGAACCTGTCGCACCTGGTCCAGAGTCCACCGCCGCCCGCTATGACGGGGCCGATGTCGGCGGCCGCCCGAGCAGTGCCGGAACGAGTGGCAGGTGGCGCATCCTCCTTGATGACGGGTCTTCGGTCGACGCTGACGAGGTCGTCCTGGCGGTCGGTCATCTCGCGGCGACTCTCACACCGGAACAGGAGAGATTGCAGGACGCCGCGGCACGCCACGGTCTGCAGTACTGGCCGCCGGCCGTGCCTGCCGACGTCGCCTGGAACCGCTTGCCGGCAGGGAAGGCCGTCCTGATCCGGGGCCTCGGCCTCAACTTCTTCGACGCCATGATCCAGCTGACGGAAGGTCGCGGAGGGCGATTCGTGCCCAGGGACGACGGGCGCCTCGACTACGAGCCCTCGGGGCGGGAACCCATGCTGGTAGCGGCCTCGCGGCGCGGGGTGCCCTACCGGGCGAAAGCGATGCTCGAGTCCTACATCCCGCGAAGTGTCAGGATGCGGTTCTGCACTCCGCACCGGGTCCTGGCGTTCAGGCAGTCCGGCATCCAGCCGGGCTTCGACCACGACATCTGGCCACTGCTGCATCGGGATGTGCTGTGGGCCTACTACTCCACGCTCTCCCGCACGGGAACCGCCGCGGGTGACCCACCCGCCACATTCCTCGCGCAACTCGACGAAGCCCTCGCTCTGAAGGGGCCCGCGTGGGAGTCCGCTGCCGCAGCCGTCGTCGAGCGCTACGTCCCAGCAGCGGCACGCCTCGATGTTGAAGCCCTCGCACAGCCTTTCGCAGGGCGCCGCTTCGCCGACGGTGAGGAGTACTCCGCTGCCGTGCTCGCCTACCTCGACGCGGATGCCTCGGGTTCTGCCCGGGGAGAGGATGATCCGCTGAAGATGGCCATCGGCGCCATGAACGCGGGCCGTTCGGTGATCAAACAGGCCGTGGCGGACGGCGGTATCTCCGATTCATCCTGGAACGCGGAGCTCCGCGGGTGGTTCGAGCCGCTCGTGGAGGGCCTCGCCAGCGGGCCACCGCCCGTTCGGATCGCGCAGCTCGCGGCGCTGGTCCGCGCAGGCGTCGTCCGCTTCGTCGGCCCGAATCCGAGTTTCGGGTTCGATCCCGATGAGGCCCTCTTCCGTGCGACCTCGCCGTGGGTCCAGGGCGATTCGTTCACCGCGCGCTATCTGGTCGAAGCGATGATGCCTGCGAACAGGGTGTCGACAAGCCTGTCACCGCTCATGCGCGACCTCCTGCGGCGTGGGACCGTTCGGCCGAGGACCTACATGGCGGAGGACGGCGTCCCGGTGACGTCCGCCGGGCTCGACGTCACCGCTCCTCCCTACCGTGCCGTCGATCGCACCGGCCGGGAGCACGACTCCCTCTTCGTGATCGGGCTTCAGCTCGCGTCGGTCCAGTGGGGTACAGCCATCGCGGCTGAGGCCGGAGCGCCCCTGACGGCAGGTAGCCGGACGCTACTCGACGCCGATGGAATCGCCGCGGCCGTCCTCGACCGCATCCTGGCTCCCGACGAGCAGGTCCGGACGGGAACAGTCCAGGTCTAGCTGTCCGCGCTGCGGCGCTACGGACCGCGCGGCGACGAGGTCCCACTGCCGATCGGGAAAAACGGAAGGGACCCCCACCCAACGGTGAAGGTCCCCTCCTGCGGTGCTGATGTGCCAGCGCCCCCCCCGGCTATCCACCTGGCGCCGAGGAGTGGCACCAGGTGGATAGCCGCTCGCGGTAGAGCGTCCGGCTACTGCTTTTCCGGCTTACCGGGTTTGGCCGGCTTTTCCGGCTTGGCCGGCTTCTCGGGTTTGGCCGGCTTCTCGGGTTTGGCCGGCTTCTCGGGTTTGGCCGGCTTCTCGGGTTTGGCCGGCTTCGCCGGTTCCTCCGGTTGCGGAACTGCTTCCACCGTGACAGGCAGGGTGACTGTCGTTCCACTCGGCGCCGCCGTCAGGACGATCCGTCCCTGGCCGCTCGCCGTCGATGGAACCGTGACGTCTACCGTGGCGCTGCCGCCGGTGACAGGGAAGGACCCGAGCGGTGTTGCCGTGCCATCGGTCGCGACGAAGCTCGCGGCCAGCGTGGTGTTCACCGGGCTGCCCAGGGACGTGAGGTCCAGCTTCGCCACAGTGAAGGAGACCGCCGTGCCGGCCGTCACCGTTGCCGGAGCGCCCTGCACCTGGACGGTGCGGCGATCGAACGACGGCGACAACGGACTGTTGGCCCGGATGTAGTCCATCCATGCGTCCCGGTCCACCAGCCCGGACTCGCGGGTGTCCGTGCCTTCGCGGAAGACCGTGAAGTTGTCACCACCCTGGGCCAGGAAGCTGAACGTGCCGATCCGGTAGTCCTTAGCGGGATCGAGGGGCGCGCCGTCGATCATGACCGAGGTGATCCTCGAGCCCCGTGGGAGCGTCGGGTCGAAGGTGACACTGACGTTGTCCGACAGGCCCAGGGCCAGGAAGGACTTCGAGGCACCTTCCGGCTGCCACTGCTGCTCGAGCATCGACGTGAACTGAGCACCCGTCAGGGACGTGGTCCAGAGATCGTTGACGAACGGAAGGACGGCATTGGCCTCGGCGAAGGTCACGACGCCGTCGGGCCCGTAATAGAGCTCGTTGCGGAGCCCTCCCGGATTGACGACGCCGATCTGGGCGCCGCCGCGTTCAGCGGGGGCAAGGCTTGCCCGAAGCGAGTCGGCAACCAGGTTGCCCAGGGTGGACTCCGAGGAGCGGTCGTCCCGTGCGGTGCCGATGAAGGCCGTGGTGATGTCCGCCGTCACGGAGCCGACCTTCTGGTTGCCGATGACAGCCGCTTCAGCGAGGGCTGCATCGACGATCGTCTTCACCTCCGCGACCCGGGGGAATGCTGCCACGAGCGCGGCATCCGTTTCGGTGGTACGCGCCACATTACGAGCGGTGTAGGACTCGACCTCGCCGGTGGCGTTGTCTACGGTGAGCTTGATCTGACCGACGAACTCACCGTAGGAACCGGTCTGCAGCACGGGCCTGGTCTCTCCGGCAGCACCCGGGACAGGAGCATCCCACGCGTACTGCTTGTGAGTGTGCCCGGTGAAGATCGCGTCCACCAGGGGAGTGGTCTGCGTGACGATCTCGGCGAAAGGACCACCTGCGGCGATCTCCTGCTCGATCGTCGCGCCTTCCACGACGCCGTCACCGGCGCCCTCGTGGTACTCGGCGACGATGACGTCCGCGAGGTCCTGCTCCTCGATCTCGGCAGCGACGCGGTTGACCGCCTCGACCGGATCGCCGAAGTCGACGTTCTCGATGCCGCCCGGGCTCACGAGTGTAGCGGTGCTCTGCGTGACGACGCCGATGACTGCTACGTCGATGCCGCCGACCGTAATGATGCTGTACTCGTCGAGCAAGGGATCCGTCGTGCCCTTGGCATAGACATTGGCGCCCAGGTAGGGGAAGTCCGCAGATCCGCTGACACGGCCGGTCAGGTCGGCGAGTCCCTTGTCGAATTCGTGGTTGCCCACGGCCGAGGCCCGGAGGTCCAGGGCGTCGAGCACATCGATGGTCGGCTCGTCATCCTGCAGCGAGGACGCGAACAGCGAGGCACCGATGTTGTCGCCTGCAGACAGGAACGCCGTCCTGTCGTCGCCGGACTCCGCCCGCAGCTTCTCGACGGTACCCGCGAAGCGGACCGTGTTCGCGTCGATACGGCCGTGGAAATCGTTGATGTTCAGCAGATTCAGCTCGGTGGATGTCGCCTCGGGGACGAGGTCGAGTCCCACCACGACGGGGTCGTGGTCGCTCGCGCGGTAGGGGTCGGCCCTGTAGTAATCGGTGACGTTGTTGTTGAACCGGCTGTATTCGAGCGCGACGGATTCGACCGAGTTGATGTTCCAGGTGTCCACGCCGGTCACGGTGGCATCAGCTGTCGGCGAGGCCAAAATGTGATCGAGGGAACCGCTCAGCCCTGAGAAGACATAGGAGTAGCTGTCGTCCTTCTCGCCCTGGTTCACGTATCCGGCCTCGTACAGAACCTGCATCGGGTCCTCCTGCGAGTAGGAGTTGAAGTCACCCGTGAGGAAGACCTTGTCCGTCTTCGCCGTCGCCTTCACGGAGTCGGCGAAAGCCACGAGCGCCCTTGCCTGGGTGACGCGTGCAGCATTCCAGGCACCCTGTCCGTCACCGCTGTCGGCGTTGGCGCCGGAGCTCGGGCCGGAGCCCTTGGACTTGAAATGGTTGACGATCGCGAGGAACGTCTCCGCCTCGCTGCCGCCGACGGGCTTGAAGGACTGGGCGAGGGGCTTGCGTGCATTGGAGAAGGCCACGTTGTCGTTCAGGATGACGGACTCGCCCACGGGCTCGGCGGCGGCCTTCTTGTAGATCATGGCCGTGCGGATGAAGTCCTCGTCGGCGGGCGCGGGAACGGCCGCAGGGGAGCGTACGTAGTCCCAGGTTCCGGGGGCCGCCTCATTCAGCGCAGCGACGAGGGTGGCGAGCGCTGCGTCCCGGTCCTTGCCGAACTTGACCGAGTTCTCGATCTCCATCAGCGTGACGACGTCCGCGCCGAGGGCGTTGATCGCGGCGACGATCTTCGCCTCCTGGCGCTCGAAGTTCTCCTTGTTCGCAGCACCGCGTGCGGTGCAGCCGCCATTGATGGTGATCGGGTTGCCCGCGCGGTCGGTGTAGTACGTGCAGCCGGTCAGGTCCTCACCCGTGGTCGGGAAGTAGTTGAGCACGTTGAAGGAGGCGATCTTCAGGTCGCCACCGACGGACTGGGGAGCGGCAGGACGCTCACCCGCGAACTGCACGGGTTGCACGCCGTCGGGGCTGGCTCCGTTCAACTCCGCAAGGGGCTGGAATTTCCACGCGCTGTTGCGGAAATCCAGGACCACGGGCGAGATGAACTCCGCGCTGTAGCCGACGCGCACGGGCTGCGAGGGCGTGAGGTACGGGAGAACCTTGCCGCGGTTCGCCTGATTCAGGAAATTGGTCGTGGCCCCGTCGTCGAGGCGGATGCTGCGGGCGGCGTTGTCCGCGATGACCGCTGCATTCTCCGGTGTGCCGGGACGGGCGACGTCGGTCGGCTGGAGGAGACGCTCCGTGCCGGCAGCCAGGGTGACCTCGCCGTACTGGTTCAGGGTGTAGTTGTCCGCGACGGTGAACGTCCCGGAGGGCTCGAAAAGCATTCCCTCCGCCGCTTCGCGCGCAGCTTCCGTTGCGGGGAGTGCGATGGCGGAGGCCTTAGGCTCCTCTGCCGCCTCCGAGAGCTTGACCGTGCCGCCCGCGGCGACCGTGAGTTGCGTCAGGTTGAAGAATTCGCCGGCGATACCGGTGACCTCGACGTAGTCGCCCACGGCGACCGATCCGACGGTCGCGGGGGAGTAGACGAAGATCGCATCGGACGCGGTCTGCTCGGGAGTCGCCGAGGTGCCCGGCGTCTGGATATAGAAGCCTGCGAACCCGCCCGAGGGATAAGCCGCAGTGACCTTGCCCCGCGTGGTGACGCTCTGACCGGACAGCGGCGTGGCCGGACCGGTGCCCTGGATGTCGCGGATGGGAACGACGGCGCCGGGGACGGGTGGTTCGGTGGGAGTGGGAGTAGGCGTGGGGGCGGGTCCGCCGGTCGTGCCCGTGCTGTTCGTCGGCGTCACGGCCTGGAGCGAGAAATCGGCCCTGTTGTTGGCAGTGTCCACGAAACCGGTCCGGTTGGCCGACTGTGCGCTGCCCGAGCCCGGCGCAAGAGCAGCGGCACCTTCGAACGAGGTCGCTCTCGTGCCGTAGCCGAGGAGGTCGACGGCTCCGGGGACGGCTGTCGTGTCACCGGCCGGCAGGACACCCACGCTGGTGGGCTGGTTGGCCAGGACGATGACCCCGCCGGCAGCGCCGGGGTCGATGCCGATGCTCGCATCGGGCGTCGGGAGTGCTTCCCCATTCGCTGCGTTCGATCGTCCCTGGACCAGGAAGTACCCCTTGGCGGGGATGGTGCCGGTCAGCGGATAGGCGGTCGGCGCGCTCGTCGACTCGGGCCCCCGGTACTGCAGCGACCAGCCGTCGAGGCTCACCGGTGCGTCCGTGGGGTTGTAGAGCTCCACATACTTGTTGCGCAACGGGGTCCCGACGGTGCCCCCGGTGACGTAGGCCTCGTTGATGATGACGCCGTCTCCTGCGACGGACGCCGTGGCCGGTGGTGTCTCCTCGGCGACGGCCGGCAGTGCGAAGATCGGTGAGGCGATCAGCCCTACCGACAGCGCCGCACCGAGCGCTCCCTTCCATGACGAATTAACCATTCGTTGTTCAATCTCCTTGACGATGGCCGCGCAGCAGCCGCGAGTGAAACCCGCCGATCCCTCAGGGGTCGGCGCCTGGCATGAGCACCCTATGTGACACAGGTGACATTTCCAGTCCTGGGGCCAGCCAATCAGACCATCGTGAACAAAGGGTTACCACCGGGGCTTCGGCTCGTACGAACCCGAGCTCCTGCCCGGTGTCCGTGGACGAAACCCTAACGGCGGGCGTTCCGGAGGGACCCCGTCACCGGTGTCTCGCCCGGTTCCGCGACGAAGCAGAGGATCTCCCGGTCGTTCGCGGTGTTCCAGCTCTCCTCGACGGGGTAGAAGTAGAGCATCTCCAGCACGGATGCGTCGTACTCCACACCGACATAGCCGGTGAACTCGCGCGCGCAGAATTCGCTGGCGGCCGTGATCGCAGCAGGTGCTCCCGGGTAGTCGCCGTCAGGCATCTCCGTGGCGGCGAACGCCTCGAAATCGTGCAGTTCGTCGCAGGGCAGGACGATGATGTCGGTGACGCTCGAGACACCGGGGTCGGAGATGCAGTCGCCCACCTCGATCGAGAACGCATCCGTCTCGGCTTCGGCGGTGACGGCGCCCTCCGCGTCCCGGTCCGCGCCGGGCTCAGGGATGAGGGTGCAGCCCGTCACGAGCGCAAGGGTGACGATCGATAGCACTGCCCTGCCCACACCGCTCGGCACTGATCCCCTGAATTCCCCCGCGCGCATCGAGACCCCGTCCTGTGCCAATCGTGTGGCTGTTGCTTCTGGGACAGTACAGGACGACGGCGGGGTGCACCACGGCAACGCAGCCTGCGGCTCAGGATAGGAAAGAAAAGGAGGCCCCGCACGGCGGGGCCTCCTGGGGAGCGGAAGGTAAGGGATTCGAACCCTTGAGACGGGGTAACCGCCCACTGGTTTTCAAGACCAGCTCCTTCGGCCGCTCGGACAACCTTCCCCGCCGCTAGTGTTTCACGAAGGGCAGGGGACGCCCAAATACCAAAAGACGGAGGGATCGCGGATGCGTGCAGTGGTGATCAGAAGTGCAGGAGGGCCGGAGGTGCTGTCTGTCGAGGAGGTCGCCGTTCCCGTCCGGCGGGAGGACGAGGTGGTGATCGACGTCGTCGCCGCCGGGCTCAACAGGGCCGACGTGCAGCAGCGCCGCGGTCTCTATCCTCCGCCCGAAGGGGCGTCGACCGTACCGGGACTGGAGGTATCGGGGTATGTCGCGGATCCCGGCCGTTCGCGGTTCGCCGAGGGGGACGCCGTCGTCGCCCTGCTGGCGGGGGGTGGCTACGCCGAGAAGGTGGCCGTGCCGGCCGGGCAGGTGGTTCGCGCGCCTGACGGGGTGGGCCTCGAAGAGGCTGCCGTGTTGCCGGAGACGGCGGCGACCGTATGGTCGAACCTCGTGACGCACGCGGGCCTGTCCGAGGGCGACGACGTGCTGATCCACGGAGCGTCCGGGGGCATCGGAGTGATGGCGATCCAGGTCAGCCTCGCACTCGGGGCAGTGCCGCACGTGACGGCGGGGTCCGACGCCAAGCTCGACGTCGCCCGTTCGCTCGGGGTGCGGACGCTGATCAACTACAGGGAGCAGGACTTCGTCGAGGAACTGCGCGCGGCTACCGACGGTCGTGGGGCGGACGTCATCCTCGACGTGGTCGGGGCGAAGTACCTGGCCCGGAACGTCGCGTCCCTGGCGACGGGCGGGCGGCTCGTGGTCATCGGGCTCCAGGGCGGAGGGAGGGCGGAACTGGACCTCGGGGCACTCATGGCCCGGCGGGCGAGCGTGGCCGGCACCACCCTGCGGGCCCGTCCCGTTGCGGAGAAGGCCGCCATCATGAGTGCGGTCCATGACAACGTGTGGCCGCTGGTGGCCTCCGGCGCGGTCCGCCCCTTCGTGGATCGGACCTTCCCGCTCGACCAGGTCGCGGAGGCGCACAGCTACTTCGATGCCGGGAAGCACACCGGGAAGATCCTGCTGTCGATGCGCTAGGCGCAACTAGGCCCGAGACGGCCGCTGCCGGAGATGGAGGAACAGCACCAGGGCGATCCCGACGCAGGCGCCGATGAGGGTCTCGACGGCCCGGTCCGCGATCAGGGTCGCCGGGTCGGCGGGATGCGCCAGTTCCGTGGAGATCAGTGCGAGTGGCGTGACGAACGCCTGTGCGAGGGCGTACTGCCGCAGGATGAACATCTCCGCCGCGAACTGCGCGACGCCGATCACGAGGACGAGTTGCCACGCGGCCAGCGCGGGCAGGAGGATCAGGGCCGTCAGGAGGAGCCCGGCGCACGTACCGAGGATGCGCTGCAGGCCACAGTTCACGCGTGCGCGCGGGGACTGCCCGACCAGCGGCACGGTCGCCGCAACCATCGCCCAGTAGGTGTGACCGATTCCGAGCGCCGTCACTGCGCTGCCTGCGAGCAGCGCCGCCGTGACGTACAGGGCTGCTTCCCGACCCAGGGCGGCCACATGCCGCGCGGTGGGTCGATCGATAGGGGCGCGCTGCCACACCGTTCGGTGGCGGGGCCAGAGGTTCCCCGCCTGCCCGAGGAGCACGGCGAACGCCACCGTCGCGATCGCCGTCACCACTCCCTGCCACAGCGGCGGCTGGGCAGGAACGGAAGCGATGGCGGCGAAAGCGAAGATGTGGAACAGCGAGCCGCCGGGCCGCAGCCGGAAGAGTCCGGCGGCGAAGGTGCCGATTCCTGCGACTGCGCTGGTGAGCATCACGAGGCCCCACGGTCCGACGTCGGCGCGCGCGGTCAACGCCGCAGCGAGGACTACCGCGAGCATGAGCCCGCCGCCGCGCACCTGCGTTCCGAGGCGCCGGCGGTGGGGCTCGTTGCGTCCGTAGATGCCAGCGAACGCGCCGAAGGTGGCGAACACCGCGAGGTCGAGCCGACCGAGCAGCAGGACCACGAGGAGCGGTGCGGCCACGCCCACGGCGCACCGCAGCGCAGGGTGGTGGTCCTGGGCGGACGGCGCGATGGTCACGAGGTCACGGAGGAGGTTCACGGACTGCAGGCTTCCGGTCGGAGGGATCGACGGCGCCGCTGGCATCGGATGGCGCTGTGCCACCGATCAACCCTACTCCGGCCAGAGGAAGCACCCACGGCAAGAACCATCAGCATGCTTTCGGATGATCCGCAGCTGTGGAAGGCTGGCAGGACAGCCAACCGGAAGGAGCAGGACAGTGAGCACCACGGATCACGGCCAGGACGGGGATGAAGGCGGCCTGTCCCAGGCAGCGGACAGCTTCGCCCAGAATCTCGGCGACCAGGTGCCGGACGGTGTCGACAACGGGCCGACGGACGACGCGGACGAGCCGGCCGACAGCCGAACCAGGACGCACTCCAGTATCAGCGAGGGCATGAACGCGAACGACGACGACGAGCCACCGGCGGTCCTCGACGACGGCCTCGACGGGGGCAAGCGCAGCTCCTCCTGACGCGGCGGGTACCGCCGAGCGCTGAGCCACCCGCCGCAAGCGCAGGTGCGTTCGGCGCAATCCCTCGCCGGTGAGGCTTGCCATGTGACGCAAGCCTCACTACGTTGCTACCTTCGTGTGCATCACACTCTCGCACTCGAGGAGCATCATGAGTAAGAAGCAGAGCGGATCCCATCAGCACGCCGACGTGCTGATGACGGATCCGGACCTGCCCGCGGTCGCCGTCGACCCGCAGCAGGCTGAAGCAGAAGACCGCCGGTGGACGCCGGCGAAGATCGCACTCTGGATTGGCATCGCACTCCTGGGCGGTATTGCGTGGACGATGCTGGCCGTCGTCAGGGGCGAAACCGTCAACGCCATCTGGTTCGTCTTCGCCGCGGTCTGTACGTATCTGATCGCCTACCGGTTCTACTCGAAGTTCATCGAGCGGAACCTTCTGAAGCCTGACGATCGACGCGCTACGCCTGCCGAGTACAAGGCCGACGGCAAGGATTATGCGGCCACCGACCGGCGCGTCCTCTACGGTCACCACTTCGCCGCGATCGCAGGAGCAGGGCCTCTCGTGGGTCCCGTGCTCGCGGCGCAGATGGGTTACCTCCCCGGAACGCTCTGGATCATCATCGGCGTGATCTTCGCGGGTGCGGTGCAGGACTACCTCGTGATGTTCTTCTCCATGCGCCGCGGGGGCCGTTCCCTCGGCCAGATGGCACGCGAGGAACTGGGCGTCATCGGTGGTACCGCCGCATTGATCGCCACGCTCGCCATCATGATCATCATCGTCGCCATCCTGGCGCTCGTCGTCGTGAACGCCCTCGGTGAGAGCCCGTGGGGCGTGTTCTCCGTGTCGATGACCATCCCGATCGCGCTCTTCATGGGCGTCTACCTGCGCTACCTCCGGCCGGGCAGGGTCACCGAGGTGTCGCTGATCGGCTTCGCACTGCTGCTGCTGGCCATCATCGGCGGCGGCTGGATCTCCGAGACGGCCTGGGGCGTCGATCTCTTCACGCTCGACCGCATCACCATCGCGTGGGGCATCATCATCTACGGCTTCATCGCCGCTGTCCTGCCCGTCTGGCTGCTGCTCGCCCCGCGCGACTACCTCTCCACCTTCATGAAGATCGGCACGATCATCATGCTCGCGGTCGCGATCGTCATCACGCGACCGGAGATCAGCGTCCCCGCCATCACGCCGTATGCGACCTCCGGGACCGGCCCCGTCGTCGCCGGCACGCTGTTCCCCTTCCTGTTCGTCACAATCGCCTGCGGCGCGCTCTCGGGCTTCCACGCGCTCATCTCCTCGGGGACGACCCCGAAGATGATCGAGAAGGAACGCCAGACGCGCTTCATCGGTTATGGCGGGATGCTCATGGAGTCCTTCGTGGCGATCATGGCGCTGGTCGCGGCGCTGTCGATCGACCGTGGCATCTACTTCGCCATGAACTCCTCGGCCGCGGCCACCGGCGGAACCATCGAGGGCGCCGTCACCTTCGTGAACGGCCTCGGACTCACCGGCGTCAACCTGACCCAGGAGGCCCTCAGCACCATGGCGTCCAACGTCGGGGAGGAGTCCATCGTCTCGCGTACGGGCGGTGCGCCCACCCTCGCCGTCGGCATCGCGCAGATCATGCAGGGCGTCTTCGGCGGCGCAGGCATGATGGCGTTCTGGTACCACTTCGCGATCATGTTCGAGGCGCTGTTCATCCTCACCGCGGTCGACGCCGGAACCCGCGTGGCACGGTTCATGCTGCAGGACAGCATCGGGAACTTCGTGCCCCGCTTCCGCGACACCTCCTGGCGGGCAGGGGCGTGGATCTGCACGGCGATCATGGTGGCCGGGTGGGGAGCGATCCTCATCATGGGCGTCACCGATCCGCTGGGCGGCATCAACACGCTCTTCCCGCTGTTCGGCATCGCCAACCAGCTGCTCGCGGCGATCGCGCTCGCGGTATGCATGGCGATCTGCGCGAAGAAGGGCCTGTTCCGGTTCCTGTGGATCCCGGCCCTCCCGCTCGCGTTCGCGTCCGTGGTGACCATCACGGCGTCGTTCCAGAAGATCTTCTCCTCGACTCCCGCAATCGGATACTGGGCGCAGCACACGGCGTTCAAGGACGCGCTGGCAGCCGGCGAGGAGAGCTTCGGCACGGCCAAGACCGTCGCCGCCATGGAAGCCGTGGTCCGCAACACGTTCATCCAGGGCACGCTGTCGATCTTCTTCGTGGTTCTCGCGATCATCGTCATCATCACCGCGATCCTCGCCACCGTCCGTGCCTACCGGAACGGCGGCGGCAAGGAGAACGAGGACCCCGCGGTGCCGTCGCGCACCTTCGCGCCTGCGGGCCTCATCGCCTCGCCGGCGGAGAAGGAACTGGAGGCGCAGTGGGCAGCCCTGGAGCCGGGAAAGCGGCCTGCGAGGGCGGGCCACTGATGACCGTCCCACAGGTCCTGCACCGTGCGCGGGATACAGCCCGTGAGTTGGCCTGGCTGTTCAAGGGCGTGATGGGGGAGAACGCCTACCAGGCATACCTTGACCACCACGAGCACTCCCACGCGGGCGGTCTGCCGATGACGGAGAGGGAGTTCTGGCGGGACAAGACCGACCGCCAGGACGCCAACCCGGAGGGCCGCTGCTGCTAGCGGAGGACCCATGACGAAGCCCGGCGCCTCCCGAGGGAGCGCCGGGCTTCGTCGTGTCCGTGCCTCAGCGCTTCTCCCATCGGAAGCGCCGGGCGGCGATCCGGTACGGCAGCAGGACCCAGGCGACAAGCACGACGGCGGCGACCGCCACTGAGACGTCGAGCGGTTCGGCGCCCCAGCCGGCCATCAGGAGATTCTGCAGTGCACCGCCCGGGGTGAGGCGGGAGATCACCTCGAGGCCGTCGTCGAACCCGGTCCAGAAGAAGCTGCCGACGACGACGGCGAAGAAGGGCAGGGTGGTGATCTGGGCCGCTGCGGCGGACGGCGTGTAGATGCTGGTGAGCATGCCGGCGGTCGCACAGAGGGCGAGGAAGCCGAGGACGGCCCCGAGCACGACAAGGGGCCGGGTGGGCGCATCCACGCCGGCGATACCGAAGCCGACGGCGATGATCGCGAGTTGGGCGGCGACCAGCACCACGATGGGCGCCAGCATGCCCAGCCAGATGACGGTGTCCGACGACTCGCCGCTGCGCAGCCGCTTGAGGAACAATTCCTGGCGTCGCGTCGCGAGGGTCGTGGTCGCGGTCAGGTAGACGCCCAGCAGGGTGACGATCATGAGGGTGAGGCCGGCCATGATCGCCATGCCCGTGGGACCGGCCATCTGGTCGGCGCCGATGAAGAACATGTAGACGGCCATGGCGACCGGCATGAGCACGGCTCCGGTGAGGACCGTCTTGTTGCGAAAGATGATGCGCAGTTCCATGAGCGCGATGGACAGGACGCGGCCGGCGGCGGACGGGGCCCGGAGGGCTGTCGAGGGAGCATTCGGAGCGGTTGTCATGGTCTCTCCTGGTGGACGAGGGTTCGGGGGTGGCAGTGAGGCACGTCAGGCGGTGTCGCCGAGGCTCACGCGGCGGAAGACGGCGGCGAGAGATGCCTCCGACGCGGACAGGCGGTCCAGCCGAATCCTGTTCCCGTCCGCCCAGGACAGTACTTTCCAGAGATCCTGCTGGAGGTCGAGCGACGGCACGGTCACCTGCGTGGTGGCCGGTGTGGGCGTGAACTCCGGAGCCAGCCCCATGCCGGTCAGGCGGAGGACGTCGACGGACGCGTCCACCTCGAACGAGATGGCCGACGGTTCACGGCGCAGGACCTCCGGGAGCGTGCCTTCCACGGCGATCCGTCCGCCGTGCATGATGGCGAGGCGGTCCGCGTAGGCCTCCGCCTCCTCGAGGTAGTGCGTCGTGAGGACCACCGTGGTTCCGGCGTCCCTCAGGCTCCTGACGAGCTCCCACGTCCGCTCACGGGATTCCGGGTCGAGCCCCGTGGTCGGCTCGTCGAGGAACAGGAGGTCCGGTTCGTTGGCCGTCGCGAGCAGGAGGTCGAGGCGCCGCCGCTGCCCGCCCGAGAGCATCTTGACCCGGGTCGACGCCTTCCCTGCGATGTCGAGGACGTCGAGGCCCCGGGCGATGACGTCGTCGCGGCTCGATCCCCGCTGGTTCGGCGACGAGAGCCTGAGCCACAACCGGCACGTCTCCTCGACCGTCAGGTCATCGGCGAAGCCGGCCTCCTGCAGCATGATCCCGAGTCGGGGCCGGATGGACGCCCTCTCCCGGTACGGGTCGCCACCGAGGACGGTCACCGTTCCTGCGGTGGCGGGGCGGTGGCCCTCGAGGGTCTCCATGGTGGTGGTCTTGCCGGCGCCGTTGGTGCCGAGCAGGGCGAAGAACTCGCCGTTGCGGATGGTCAGGTCGATGCCGCGGACGGCCTCGTAGGAGCCGTAGCTGCAGCGCAGGCCCTGCGCAGAGACGGCGATCGTGTCGGCCGGTTGTCCTGGTGCGGAGGGGCTGCCCTGTGTGGCCCGGAGTACCCGTGTGCTGGATGAGGTGGTCATGGCTCAATCCTTCCCGCGGCCCCCGCGGTGCATCAGTGGCCGCGCGTCACCTCCTTGCGGGTCCTGACCCACGCCGGATCAATGACATATGTCATGGTCCTACGATGGACGCCATGGCACTCTCCACGGATCGACGCACCCTGCAGGAACCGGACGCGGGAACTGCTCCGGACCGCGCCGCATCCGAAGCAGGCCGCGGTGTCCGTGCCACCTGGCGCTACACGGTCGGGTCCATCGTCCTCTACTGCGTCTTCGTGAACGGCATCAGCACCCTCCTGATGCTCGGCAGCGGGCAGCCCGGGTGGCAGCTGCTCGATGGCGTGGTCCTCGCTCTCGCCGTCGCGTCCACCACGGCGCTGATCCGCTACTGCTGGTTCTTCCGCGGCGGCCTGGGCGCGGGCCTGCCCGGACGCCGCTACACGCTGTGGCTGCTGATCCCCAGTGCGGCCCTGTGGGTCCTCGGGCTGGCACAGGACCACACGGTGTGGATCGGGGCACTGCCGCTCTGGTTCGCCTGCAATGCCCTTGCCGTCGTCGTCAGCCGGCGCAGACGGTGGTGGGTGACTGGTGTGGGCCTGGTATTGCTCATCGTGCACGGTCCGCTCGGCCTGATGCTGGGGCACACGATGAGCGGACCGTTCTGGGACGAAGGGGGCGTGATCTCGGTAGCCCTCTGGGCACTGATGACGCCCCTGCTCTTCGTGGCGAGTATCTGGTGGTGGGAGATCGTGCTGCGCCTCGATGACAGCCGCCGTACCTCGGGCGAGCTGGCCGTCGCCAAGGAACGCCTCCGCTTCGCCGCCGACCTCCATGACATCCAGGGTCACCACCTCCAGGTCATCGCCCTGAAGACGGAACTCGCGGGACGCCTGCTCGACTCCGATCCGGAGTCCGCCCGCACCCAGATCAACGAGGCTCAGGCGCTCGCTCGTACCGCCCTCGAGGACACGCGCGCGCTCGTGCATGGCTATCGGGCGGTGTCCCTGGCCGCCGAGGCCGCCAACGCCGCGGAAGTACTTCGGGCAGCCGGCATCGCCTGTTCCGTCGACGTCGACGCTGTCGGGCTGCCGCCCGAGGAGCGGACCCTGTTCGGTCTCGTGATCCGTGAGGCGACGACCAACATCCTGCGCCACAGCGAAGCGACCTCCGTGGTGCTCCGCCTCGCGCGGTCACGCGGCGGTTTCGTCCTGACCGTCAGGAACGACGGCGTGGCCGAGAACGGGACATCGCGTCCGGGTGGCTCGGGGATCGACGGACTCCACCGTCGTTTCGAGGCCGTCGGTGGTGGCGTCCATACCGAACGGAGCAACGGAGAGTTCATCCTGACCGCTACTGCTCCGGGGCGCGCACCGGCGGACGGCGGCGGGGCGGGTTCGTCCGCCGATTCAGGCGTAGCACCCGTCCCCGCCGGTTCCCGTGCTCACAGTGGAAGCACCTCGACCGACCTGCCCCTGGGGGATCAGCCGTGATCCGCCTGATCCTCGCCGATGACGAGCATCTGATCCGGGGTGCACTCGTGGCCCTGCTGCGGCTGGAGCCGGACATCGACGTCGTAGCGAGCACCGACAACGGGAGCGATGCGGTGCGCCTGGCCAGGGAACACGCTCCCGACGTCTGCGTCCTCGACCTCGAGATGCCGCCGACCGACGGTATCTATGCAGCAGAGGAGATACTCCGGAGCGTCGCGACGCGGGTCGTGATCGTCACCCGGCATGCCCGTCCCGGAGTGCTGCGGCGCGCGCTCGCGAGCAGGGTCGCAGGGTTCGTGCCGAAATCGACCCCCGCCGACCAGCTCGCGAATGTCATCCGGGACGTCGCCGAGGGGCGCAGGTATGTCGACCCGGACATCGCCGCGAGTGCCCTCACGGGCGAGTCCTGCCCCCTCACCTCGCGCGAGCTCGACGTCCTGCGGCACGGGCGCCAGGGCGCCAGCCTGCAGACGATAGCGCGAGAGCTGAACCTGGCACCGGGGACCGTGCGCAACTATGTGTCGTCGGCGATGACGAAGCTCGACGCTCCGTCCCGTCACGAGGCGGCAACCATCGCATGGGAACAAGGCTGGATCTGACGTGTCCGGCTCCGGGCGGTTGTGGGAGCATAGCGTCATGACTGAACAGCAGCCGGCCAGTCCCTTCGATCCCGCCCCAGGGGCTGTCCCCGTTCCCCAGGACGGCCGGCCGGCCGGGCCTTCAGGAGCTCCGGGCGAGGCCGACGGGCGTCCCGCCTCCCTCGCCGAGCTCGTGGACGAGCCCGCCAAGGTCATGCGCATCGGCACCATGCTCAAGCAGCTGCTGGAGGAGGTCCGCACCGCGCCGCTCGACGACGCCGGGCGGACGAGGCTCGCCTCCATCCATGAGCGTTCGGTCAAGGAGCTCGAGGACGGACTCGCACCGGAGCTCGTCGAGGAACTGCACCGGATCAACCTGCCGTTCGACCAGGATTCAACTCCGACCGACGCGGAACTGCGTGTTGCCCAGGCACAACTCGTCGGGTGGCTCGAGGGCCTCTTCCACGGGATCCAGGCGGCGCTCGCAGCGCAGCAGATGGCGAATCAGCAGTTGGCAGCCCGTCTCCAGCTGCGGCAGTTGCCCCCCGGCACCGTGATCGCACCCGGTGTCGTGGTCGGCGAGGACGGCGAACCCAAGCGCACCCCCCTTGCACCCCGCGCCCAGGCGTCCCCGGCGGACACGCACGGGCCCGGCCAGTACCTGTAAGTCGTAGGTGGCATTCTTCGCAGCGGCTCGGCAGGGACGCAAGGACGACGCCGAGCTGGGCACCGGGGTGTGGCGGCGGGCGCACGACCGGTTCCGCCGCGGCCTCGACCGCTACCACCAGATCCTCGAGGGCATCGAGGACGACGACGTCTACAACGAGCTCGTCGCGGTCGCCGACGACCTCGGTGCCATGCTGCCGCGCGTGCGCGCTCTCTGCGTGCGAGCCCAGGCCTCCTCGCCCAGTACCGGACTCGACATTCCCGGGGCGCTCCTGCAGGTCCACCGGGCGCTGTCGCGTGCGGGCAACACCCTGGCGACGACGGCGGAGGCCGCCGCGATGACCAGGCTCGACGGCGAACGATGGGGAATCGCGTCCGCCGGGCTCGACAACGTGCGTCGGCGTGCCCGACTCGTGGCCGACGACGTCGAGGAAGCCGAGCGCGCGATGCCGGGCGCCGAGTAGCGCGACCGTTGGTTCGTTCGCCACCCAGCCCGAATACCTCGCAGGCTGATGGTTGTCGGTGGAAACAGAAATAAATGCGCTGCGCTGGTGGTTCCCGCCTGTATGACTACATCACCAAGCCTTAAGTTCCATGACGGCAACACCATCCCGCAACTCGGATACGGTGTGTGGCAGGTCGAGGACAACGTCGCCGAAGATGTCGTAGGAAAGGCCTTCAAGGCCGGCTACAGGCACATCGACACCGCGAAGATCTATGGAAATGAATCCGGCGTAGGACGCGCGATCGCGGCGTCGGGCCTGAGCCGTGACGAAATGTTCATCACGACCAAGCTGTGGAACGCGGACCAGGGTTACGAGAGCACCCTGAAGGCCTTCGACGAGTCGATGGAGCGCCTCGGACTCGAGACATTGGACCTCTACCTCATTCACTGGCTGCAGCCCAAGCAGGGCAAGTACCTGGACACGTGGAAGGCCTTCATCGAGCTGCAGAAGCAGGGTCGCGTGAAGAGCATCGGCGTCTCGAACTTCACCGTCGAGGCCCTGAACGAGATCATCGACGAGACCGGAGTCGTTCCCGTCATCAACCAGGTGGAGACCCACCCGTACCTCAGCCAGCCGGAGTTGCGCGCGTTCGAGGCCGAGAAGGGAATCCTCCACGAGTCATGGTCCCCTCTCGGATCCGGCAAGGGGCTCCTGGACGATGCCGTATTGCAGGAGATCTCGCAGAAGCGTGACGCCACCCCGGCGCAGGTGGTCCTCGCCTGGCACCTCGCTCTCGGCAACGTGGTGATCCCGAAGTCGGTGACCGAATCGCGCATCCTCGAGAACTGGGAGTCGCTCGACGTGACGCTCGAGGACGAGGACATCGAGGCCATCAACGGTCTGGACAAGGGTGCAGCCGGCCGCATCGGCGCCGACCCTGCGACGTCCGACTTCGCCTAGGGAGTTCCTGAACTAAGAAGCAGCGGTTGAGGAGGGCCACCCGGCGACGCGGGGTGGCCCTCCTCGTCCGGGCGATCGAGCCGCTTCCGAGGAGGACACCCGGACTAACAGACTCCGGAGGATGGAGCGAGCACTTCGGGCGGTTCGATTCCCGTTGCAGCCCGAAAACAGCGCGTCCTAGCCTGACACCACCTGTTCATACCAAGCATGGAGGTGCCTCATGGCTACTGGAGAAACCGGATTCGACGACGTCTCATTTGACCTCATCTCACTGCAGTACCACTCGCTGAAAGCCGGGCATGACTACGGCCAGTACGTTCGCGACGCCCGTAACGCCGGTCGCGACGACATCGCTGAATTCTTCGAGCAGGTCATGGCCGAGGATTCCGAGCGTGCTGCCAGGTGCCATGCGTTCCTCGGGGAGCTGACGAAGTCCTCGGAGTCCGGTCCGG
The DNA here is from genome assembly GCF_005281365.1 of Arthrobacter sp. NamB2. Taxonomy (NCBI): domain Bacteria; kingdom Bacillati; phylum Actinomycetota; class Actinomycetes; order Micrococcales; family Micrococcaceae; genus Arthrobacter; species Arthrobacter sp. NamB2. The sequence continues at coordinate 231,536 of NZ_SZWI01000006.1, forward strand.
CGATGAGCTGATCGCAGGCCGACGTCGCAACGGCGGGTGCCCATGGCGCCCGCCGTTGCCATGCCTGCCGACGCGCATGAAAAAGCCCCGGTGGCGGAACCTCCGGGGCTTACGTGGAGCCTCCTGCCAGAGTCGAACTGGCGACCTTCTCATTACGAGTGAGACGCTCTACCGACTGAGCTAAGGAGGCAATGCTTCCTGGTCCGGAGTGTGTCCGGTGTCCAATCCACAAGCCACAACTTTATAGGAGATCCCGGCTCGGGGTCAAAATGAGCGCGGTGGTCAGGATTTCGCACCCAGTTCACCAGGCCGCCGCCCCTCCGTCGCCCGCGGGCAAACGGCATGGCGGAGCGTGGAACGTACCCGTCTCTGCGACCGGAGCGGGATCGGCCGGCAAAGGGGACGCCGCATGGCGCAGCACCGCTCATTCTCGCTCGCAGTCATCGACATGGCGGGGACCACCGTCAACGAGGGCGCCCTGCAGGAGAAGGCCTTCACGCAGGCGCTGGCGTCGCACGGGGTGGCCGGGGGCACCAGTGCCTTCGAGAGGATGACGGCTTACGCGCGGCGGAGCATGGGTACGTCCAAGGAACTGGTCTTCCGCCACTTGTTCGACGATGCGGTCACCGCCGTGAACGTGAACCGTACGTTCGAGACCGCGTACGACAACCTGCTGGCGGGGCACGGCGTGGAACCGATCCCCGGCGCCGAAGACGCTATCCTGGCGCTGCGCGATGCAGGGCTGAAGATCTGCCTTGCCACCGGCTTCGGCCGTCATACCCAGAACATGATCTTGGAGTCACTCGGCTGGATGGGCCTGGCGGACCTCAGCCTCTGCCCCTCGGACGCAGGGCGCGGCCGCCCGTACCCGGACATCATCCTGACCGCCGTCCTCGCCCTGGATATCGAGGACGTGCGCTCGGTCCTCGTGGCCGGAGACACGACATCCGACGTGATCGCGGGACAGCGCGCTGGAGCGGGTGCGGTCATCGGGGTCCTCACGGGCGCGCACTCGGAGGGGGAGTTGCTCGGTGCAGGGGCCGACGTCGTCCTGCCTTCGATGTGCCATCTCCCGCAGTGGCTGTTGTCCGCGCCGCTCAGCGGCAGTCCTCAGCAGCGTGTGTCATCCTTCGGGACCGTTCCGTCGATGAAGTAGTCGTCCACGAGGTCGAGGATGCAGTCGTTCGAACGGCCGTACGCCGTGTGCCCCTCGCCCTGCCACGTCACGTGCACTCCCGATTCGAGCTGCTCCGCGAGTGCCGTCGACCATTCGAACGGCGTCGCGGGGTCGCCGGTGGTGCCGATGACCACGATGGGATCCGCACCCTCCGCCCGCAGGGGAGCGGGAGCGAGCACCGGAGGATATGTCCACGGAGCGCACGTGATGCCGCCGAAGGCGAGGAAGCGCCCGAAGGTCGGTGACGCCGTCATGAGCTCCTGCTCATCCGCGAGCATCTGCGCCGGGTCGCTCGTCATGGGGTAGTCGAGGCAGTTGACCGCAAGGAACGCCGCCGTCGAGTTGGTCGCGTAGGTGCCGTCCGGGCTGCGCTCCGCGGCGAGGTCGGCGAGGTACAGCATGTCCGATGCATCGCCGTTGAGGGCTGCGGTGACGGCCTGGGTGAGCGTGGGCCAGTTCCTGTTGTCGTACAGGGGCAGGATGAATCCCTGGACGAAGGTCGAGACGGGCACGAGCCGGCCGTCGCCGGCGGTCATCGGCTCTCGCTCGACGGCTGCGAACAGGTCCTGGATCTGGCGGACGCCGTCGCCGACCGTCCCGGTGTAGGGGCACTCGTCGCCCTGCAGGCACGCAGCCACGTAGGCGCGTACCGCCCGCTCGAAGCCGCCTGCCTGTCCGAGGGTGATGGCCTCGTTCCCCAGGGACGGGTCGATGGCCCCGTCGAGGACGAGCCGCCCTGCCCGATCGGGGAAGAGCTCGGCGTAGGTCGCCCCGAGCTGGGTCCCGTAGGAGAAGCCGAGATAGTTCAGCTTCTCGTCGCTGACCAGCGCGCGCAGGATGTCCATGTCCCGGGCGGCCGACTCGGTGTCCACGAATCCGAGCAACTCGCCCGTGCGCTCGGCACACAGGTCCGCGTATTCCCTGGCATCCGCCGTCATGAGCGCGAGGAGCTCATCCTCGGAAGCATCCGCGGGGTAGGACTCCTGGCGGGCCTCGTCCTGCTCGGCATCCGTGTAGCACGTGACGGCGCTGGACCGGTTCACACCGCGGGGGTCGAAGCCGAGGATGTCGTAGTTCTCCCGCAGTCGGTCGCTCGCTACGTAGTCGAGGGAGTCCCTGACGATGTTGACACCGGAACCCCCGGGTCCGCCCGGATTCACGAGGATTGTTCCCTGTGCTTCCCCCGTGGAGTCCGAGCGGATGGCAGCGATGTCGATGCTGCTGCGACCGGGGTCGCCGTAGTCGAGCGGCACCTCGATCGTGGCGCAGGCGAAGGACCCCTCGCAGCTCTCCCACCGGACTTCCTGGGTGTAGAAGCTGCGGAGGTCCCCGGGGACGTCACCGATGGCGGTCGGATCCGCGGCCTCCAGGCCGGTGGCAGGGGCATCAGCCGTGTCGTCGGACGCGAGCAGTGCGCATCCCGACAGAGCGACGACGACGGCGGCGGCTGCGGCAAGGACAGCCCGCGCACGACGGCGAGGCCCCCGTCGAAAGCGGTGTGGTGCGGTTCCAGCGCTCATCGGTCAAGGTCCTTCCGGGACAGCAGGCTCACCGTCATCGCCTCGATAGCGAGGAGGGGCGACACATTGGTGCTGACGAGCCGCGTGCGGACCTCGTTGATCGTCTCGAGTCGCAGGAGGGTGTCCTCCGCGCTCTCCCTGCGGGCGAACTCCTCGAGTTCGGGCCGGAGGGGCTCGTTGACGAGAAACTGAGCTCCGCCGAGTTGCAGCATCAGCACGTCGCGGTAGAAGGAGATCAGGTCCGTCAGCGCACGGTCGAAGTAGTCGTTCTTGGACCGTTTGGCCCGGCGCGTCTGGTCCTCCTCGAGCCGCCTGACCTGCGCGCGCATGGAGGGCGGCAGGGTGCCGGCCTCGGGTGCGCCGAGGGTCGCCAACAGGGCGGCCCGCTCCTCGGCGTCGCGCTGCTCGAAGGAGCTCTGCGCTTCCGCCTCGGCCAACTTCACGAGGTCCGCCGCTGCACGCATGGCGCCGGATACCGATCGCAGGGTCAGCGGCAGTCGAACGATCTGGTTGCGGCGTTCGCGGGCGCCGTCGTCCGTGGCGAGACGCTTGGCGACGCCGATATGGCTCTGCGCGGCACGTGCGGCCGCTTCAGCCGTCGCCGGATCGATTACGTCGCGCGCCACCAACAGATCCGCGACGTCCCGCACCGGTGGCAGTCGGAGGCCTACCGACCGGCAGCGCGACCGGATGGTGACCAGGACATCGCCCGGACTCGGCGCGCAGAGCAGCCAGATGGTGCGTGGCGGCGGCTCCTCGATGGCCTTGAGCAGCACGTTGGTGCTGCGCTCCTGCATGCGGTCCGCATCCTCGACGATGATGATCCGCCACCGGCCGGTGGAGGGCTTGTCCTGCGCCTTCCTCACCAGCTCGCGGGCCTCGTCGATGCTGATGGTCACCTTCTCCGTGGTGACGTTGGTGAGGTCCGCGTGCGCCCCCGAGAGGACGGTGCGGCACGCCTTGCAGGTACCGCAGCCGCGCTCGCCCAACGCGTCACGCTCGCACAGGAGCGCGGCGGCGAACGCGCGCGCTGCGTTGGAGCGCCCGGAACCGGGCGGACCTGTGAAGAGCCACGCGTGGGTCGGCGCACCGGACTGCGCGGCGCGGCGCAACTGCTCGACGACCTGCTCCTGACCGCGGAGCTCCGCCCACACCCCGGTCGCGGGAAGACTCTCCGTGGAGGCGCTCATGCCGTCACTCCGGGCAGGGCTTCGAGGATGGCGCGGTGGAGATCCTGGGGCGCGCCGGTGGCGGCCAGTACGAGGTACCGCTCCGGTTCCTCCCGTGCGAGCTCGAGGAACGCCGCCCGGATGCTGGCATGGAACCCGTCGGGTTCGGACTCGAGTCGGTCCTCCGCGGCGGCACCGGAAGTGCGGCGCGTGCGCCCCTCCGCCGGATCGACATCGAGCAGCACGGTGAGGTCGGGACGGAGGCCGTTCGTCGCCCAGAGGTTCACGTCCAGCACCGCCTGCGGACCGAGGCCGCGGCCGGCTCCCTGGTAGGCGACGGAGGAATCGATGTACCGGTCGCACACGACGACCTCACCGCGCTCGAGGGCGGGCACGATGACCTGCTGTACGTGGGCGGCACGGGAAGCGGCGAACAGGAGGGCCTCCGTCCGGGCGTCGATCTCGCCGTGTCCGTGCTCGAGCACCAGTGATCGCAGCTTCTCCCCGATGGGCGTGCCACCCGGTTCACGCGTGCGGACGACGGCACGTCCGCTGCCCTCGAGGGCGCGGCAGAGCAGTGCGGCCTGCGTGGACTTGCCGGCGCCGTCGCCGCCCTCGAGCGCGATGAACAGCCCGGGAAGCCCGTGCGGGAGGGGAAAGGTCACGCGCCAAGCCTACCGAGTACCGGCGACCTTTCCGTCGGTAACACTTGCCGGGGCGGCGCGACCCGGCGCTAGGCTCGGGGGATGGCATCCGAGCTCTCCGACCTCGCCCCCGACACCCTGACCGTCGCGGCGGGACGACCTCCCCGCGAGCACGATGCGCCCGTCAATGCGCCGATCGTCCTCTCGACCACCTACCACGAGACCCGTGCACCTGTAGCGGGCGACCGCATCTACGCCCGAGGCTCCAACCCCACGTGGGATCCCTTCGAGGAAGCCCTGGGGGCGCTCGAGGGCGCCGATCTGCCGGCCCTGGTCTTCGGTTCGGGTCTCGGCGCCGCTGCGGCAGCGCTGTCCCTGGTGCCCACCGGGGGAGCGGTCGTCATGCCGCGCCACGCCTACGCGGGTTCGATCAGCCTCGCCGCCGACCTCGCCGCCACCGGCCGCTTCGAGCTGCGCACCGTCGACATCGCCGACACCGCGGCCGTCCTCGCGGAACTCGATGCGCTCGCCGCGCGGTTCGACGCCGGTCAGGTGATGCTGTGGCTCGAGAGCCCGACGAACCCGATGCTCGAGGTCGCAGAACTCTCCGTCCTGACCGAGGCCGCCCACGCCACCGGCGCCGTCGTCGTCGCCGACAACACCTTCAATACGCCGATCGTGCACCGGCCGCTGGAGGCCGGGGTCGACGTCGTGCTCCACTCGGTCACCAAGTGGCTCGCAGGCCACTCGGACGTGGTGCTCGGCGCCCTGGTCACCTCGGACGCCTCGCTCCGCGAGCGTCTCCTCGCGCACCGGACCCTGCACGGTGCGATCGCCGGACCGTTCGAGGTGTGGCTGGCACTGCGCGGCCTGCGCACGCTCGCCCTGCGCATCGAACGGAGCCAGTCGACGGCCGCCTCGCTGGCCCACCGGCTCGCGGACCACCCTGCCGTGCGGCGCGTGCGCTACCCGGGCCTGGCATCGGATCCCGGGCATGAGCGTGCGGCGGCCCAGTTCAACGGCTTCGGCGGCATCGTCAGCATCGAGCTCGACGACGCCGCGACCGCGGACGCCCTCGTCGCCGCCGTGAGGCTCTGGCTGCCGGCGACGTCGCTCGGCGGTGTGGAGTCGCTGATCGAACGACGACGGCGCCAGCCCGCCGAGCCGCTCACCGTCCCCGAGTCGCTCGTGCGCCTCTCCGTCGGGATCGAGAACCCCGAGGACCTGTGGACCGATCTCGACCAGGCGCTGCGGCAGGCAGCGGGCGGGCGTGACGGCGGGCTCTGACGCACGTCGGCGTCCGCGTCACGATGACATCGCCGGTGCGGCGCATCGGGCTGGCCAGCTAAGCTGATTGCGTGGCTCTCGTATACGCAATCCAGTACTACCTGTACTTCGCGCTCGGCCTCGTGGCCCTGGGCATCGAGGTGTGGGCCTTCTCCGACTGCGTGCGGCGCCCGGGCACGGCCTTCGAAGCGGCCTTCAAGCGGACCAAGGGCTTCTGGCTCGCCCTCACGGGCGGTGCCGTCGTCGTCGGGCTGCTCTCCACGCTCGGCGGCCGGGGCGGATTCAACCTCTTCCAGCTGGTCGCCATCGTCGCGGCCTGTGTCTACCTCGCGGACGTCAAGCCCGCTGTCAGCCAGACCTCGGGCAGGGGCGGCAACCACGGCCCGTACGGTCCCTGGTAAGACGACTGAGCCGCCAGGAGCACCTAGGCCGGCTCCACCGCATGCCACGCCACGGTGACCTCCCCGAGGCGCCAGCGCGACGGTCCATCGAGCAGCGGCCAGCCGTCGGCCTTAAGCGCTGCACACATCGCACTCCACCGCTGCTGGTTGCCGAACGAGGCGAGCGCTGCGGCGTCGAGCCACGCCCGGTCCATCGCCCGCAGATAGCCGTGGACGCGCTCGCCCTCCACGTTCCGGTGGATCAGGGCTTTCGGTAGCCTCTCCGCGACATCGGAGGGAAGCGCGAAGGCGCCGAACCTCAGCGAGATGCTGAGGGACACCGGCCCGGAGACATCGAGGGCGGCCCAGCTGGAGCGCCGGCCGATCTCGTCGCACGTTCCGTCGACGAAGAGCCCGCCGGGCGCCAGCCGAGCTCGGACCTCCTCCCAGTACGCCGCGTACTCGTCCTCGCCGTACTGCCGCAGCACGTTGAAGGCGCGGACGACGACGGGCCTCCGCCCGTCGAGCGGCAGTTCGAAGCCGCCTTGCCGGAAACTGAGGCCGGACCGAGCGAGAGGCTCCGCGGCGGCCACCCGCGCCGGGTCGATCTCGATGCCGACCACTTCGACGTCGTCGCGCACCGACTGCAGCCGCGCGAACAGCTCCACGGCGGTGACGGGGGCGGCGCCGTACCCGAGGTCCACGACGAGCGGATCGACCGCGCGGCGAAGCCGGAATCCCTGTGGTCCGGCGAGCCAGCGGTCCATGCGGCGCAGTCGATTGGGGTTGGTGGTGCCGCGGGTGATGGTCCCGAGGGGCTTTTGGGAACGCCGGCGCAGGGACACTCATCAAGGGTAGGCCACCCGCTTAACACTCGCGGAACAGGGCGTCGCCGGCATGACCGCCGCACTGCGATACGGCAGACTAGGAGCCATGACCTACACACTGATCCTGCTGCGCCACGGGCAGAGCGAATGGAACGAGAAGAACCTCTTCACCGGTTGGGTGGACGTAGCACTCACGGCGAAGGGCCGCGAGGAAGCCACGCGCGGCGGCCATCTCCTGACGGAGGCCGGGATCCTTCCCGACATCGTGTACACCTCGCGTCAGAAGCGCGCCATCATCACCGCGAACCTCGCACTCGAGGCGGCCGACCGCAGCTGGATCGACGTCAAGCGCAACTGGCGGCTCAACGAGCGCCACTACGGCGCACTGCAGGGCAAGGACAAGGCCCAGACCCTCGCGGAGTTCGGCGAGGAGCAGTTCATGGAATGGCGCCGGTCCTACGACACCCCGCCGCCCCCTCTGGCGGACGACAGCGAGTACTCGCAGGTCGGCGACCCCCGGTACTCGGACCTCGGCGACTCCGTTCCCCGCACCGAGTGCCTCAAGGACGTCCTGGACCGCTTCCTGCCCTACTGGGAGTCCGACATCACGGTCGACATCAAGGCCGGCAAGACCGTCCTGATCGCCGCGCACGGCAACTCGCTGCGTGCTCTCGTGAAACACCTGGACGGCATCAGCGACAAGGACATCGCGTCGCTGAACATCCCCACGGGCATCCCGCTCGTCTATGAGCTCGACGAGGACCTCACGCCCGTCAAGGCCGGCGGTACGTACCTCGACGCCGATGCCGCGGCAGCCGCGATCGAAGCCGTCGCGAACCAGGGAAAGCACTAGCCCGGGAGCTTCGGCACGCATGCGTCACAACAGAACGACGGCGGTCCACGGAAGTGGCCGCCGTCGTTCTTCTCTGCGGGTTGTTCAGTTCGCCGGCCAGGAGTGGTCGCTCCTCGCCGGTCAGGAGTGTCAGTTCAGCGGTGCGCTGGGCTGCCATTCTCCCGTGACGAGGTAGGTCACCTTGCGGGCCACTGACACGCCGTGGTCGGCGAAGCGCTCGTAGTAGCGGCTGGCGAGGGTGACGTCGACGGTCGTCGGCGCGCTCTCGTTCCAGTCCTCGGCGGCGACGGCCTTGAACACGCCGGCGTGCAGCTCGTTCACGCGTGCGTTGGCGGCGCTGATCTCATTGCCCAGTTCGAGGTTGCGGGTCTCGAGGAGCTCCGTGACCTTGGCAGCGATCTGCACGTCGAGTTCGGCGAGTTCGTCGAACGTCGGCCGGATGCTCTCCGGGATGACGTTGGCGGGGAACCGCAGGCGTGCCAGTTGCGCCACGTGGCGGGCGAGGTCGCCCATGCGCTCCAGGGAAGCACTCATCCGGAGCGCGCCCACGATCATGCGGAGGTCGGACGCCACGGGTCCCTGGAGTGCGAGGATGTCGATCGCCCGCTCGTCGAGGCTGTTCTGCAGGAAGTCGATGCGCGCGTCGGCGGCGATGACTTCCTGGGCGAGTTCGGTGTCGGCACCCTGGAAAGCGCTGTTGGCCTTCTGGATGGCCTCGGACACCAGCTGAGAGATCTCAATCAGCTCTTCGCCGATCTGGTGTAGCTCGGCCTGAAAAACCTTGCGCACGTGGGCTTCCTTCCCTGGAAGTATCGAATCAACCGTTGTCACAGTTCTGCCGACGAGCCTTCCAGCCAGCGGTGAACTGTTACCCCGCTTTATGTGAACGTTAGTTGAACCCCCTACCTAATGCCACCGGATAGGCCTGAGCCGGAAATCCAGAGCATAAGCTTGGTCCGTGGACCCCCTTCTCCTGACGCTCGTGGCCGGGCTGGTAGGCCTCGCCCTCGGCGTGAGCGGCATGGCGGCGTTCCGTGCGAGCGAGGCGCAGCGGCTCCGGCTGCTGTACGAGGACGAGCCCTCGCTGCCCGACGGCGCGGCGGAGGTCCTCTCAATCATCGGACGGGCCTACGTGATCGTGGATGCGATCGACGGCGTCGTCCGCGCGAGCCCTGCGGCCTACGCCTTCGGCCTCGTGCGCGGGCACACCGTCGTCCACTCCGAGCTGCTCGACCTCACGGCTCGGGTCCGGCGGGACGGCGTGATCGAGCAGGAGCAGCTCGAGCTTCCCCGCGGGCCCCTCGGCCAGGGCACCATCGTGGTGCAGGTTCGTGTCGCCGCCCTCGGGGCCGAGTACATCCTCATCCTTGCCGACGACCGTACCGAGATCACCCGGAGCGAGGAGATCCGCAACGACTTCGTCGCGAATGTCTCCCATGAACTGAAGACACCGGTCGGCGCCATCTCGCTCCTCGCCGAGGCGATCGACGACGCCGCCGAGGACGAGGTGGCCGTGCGCCGCTTCGCCCAGCGCATGCACAAGGAATCCGGACGACTGTCGGCGCTCGTGCAGGACATCATCGAACTCTCCCGGCTGCAGGGCGCCGACGTCGTGCGCCGAGGCAAGGCGGTGGACATCAACTCGGTCGTGGCGGAGGCCGTGGACCGCAACAAGCTTCCGGCGGAGAGCAAGCAGATCGAGATCGTGGTCGGCGGCTCGGTCGCGATGCCGGTGTACGGTGACCGTGATCTCCTGATGACGGCCTTCCGAAACCTGATCGACAACGCGATCCGCTACTCGCCCGAGGGCACGCGCGTGGGGGTGGGCGTCCGTTCGAGGGACGGCCTCGTGCAGGTCTCGGTCACGGACCAGGGCGCCGGCATCACTCCTGAGGAGCAGGAACGGATCTTCGAGCGTTTCTACCGCATCGATGCAGCTCGGTCCCGCCAGACCGGAGGAACCGGCCTCGGCCTCAGCATCGTCAAGCACGTGGTCGCGAACCACGGCGGCGAGGTGACGGTGTGGTCGCAGGCCGGGCAGGGCAGCACGTTCACGGTCCGCCTGCCCGAGATGGAGGGGACCACCGACGACGACGGCGCTGCCGGCGGCACGTCGGCGGCCGGGACCGGTGAAATGACGGCGCACGGCGCCGACAGGAAATCAGCGAAGAAGGGCAGCGCGGCTGTCCATGAGCAGGGAGTCAAGGCTTGAGCCGAATTCTGATCGTTGAGGACGAGGAGTCGTTCAGCGACCCGCTGTCCTACCTCCTCGGCAAGGAAGGCTTCGAGGTGTCCGTCGTGGACAACGGTCTCGATGCCATCACCGAGTTCGACCGGTCGGGAGCGGACCTCGTGCTGCTGGACCTCCAGCTGCCCGGCCTCTCGGGAACGGAGGTCTGCAGGCAACTGCGACAGCGCTCCAGCGTTCCGGTCATCATGCTCACGGCGAAGGACGCCGAGATCGACAAGGTGGTGGGCCTCGAGCTCGGCGCCGACGACTACGTCACCAAGCCGTACTCGTCGCGCGAGCTCGTCGCGCGTGTCCGTGCGGTGCTTCGGCGCCAGGGGGAACCCGAGGAGCTGATCTCGAACACCATACAGGCCGGTCCCGTTCGCATGGACATCGAGCGGCACGTGGTGAGCGTCGACGGCGAGCAGGTGGCACTTCCGCTCAAGGAGTTCGAACTGCTCGAGATGCTGCTGCGGAACTCCGGCAGGGTCCTGACCCGGGGGCAGCTCATCGACCGCGTCTGGGGATCCGACTACGTGGGGGACACCAAGACGCTCGACGTGCACGTCAAGCGGTTGCGCGGCAAGGTGGAGCCCGATCCTTCGAGCCCCCGCTACCTCATCACCGTCCGCGGGCTCGGCTACAAGTACGAGCCGTAGCAGGTCCGGGACACGAAAAGGCAGAACTGCCCGCCCCCTTGCTTGCAGGGGGCGGGCAGTTCCGCGTGTGGTCCTAGTGGCCCTCGGCTGCTTCCTCGGTCGCGGCAGGCTCGCTCGGTCGCGGTGTGTAACCACCGGGCACGAACTGGCGGTACTCCTCGAGCGTGCCGTCGAGCACGGGCACCTCGAAGGTCGCCACTTCGCCCGCGACACCGAAGTCGACCTCGATGAGGGACCCCGGGATGTCCTGCAGTCCCTGGAGAATGCCGTCATCCCCGGTCTCGTCCTCGAACTTGAACTGGCCCTGGCCCTCGATCGTGATGCTCGTCGGGGCTCCACCGGCCCGGATGGACAGATCCACGGCTTCGTCGCTCGTGTTGAAGACGGTGCCGATCAGGCGCCCGGCCGTGTCATCGTCCCGACCCACCACCAGGATGTTCCGCAGCAGTACCGGCCTGAGGTCCTTCACGATGCCGTCCGACGGCGCATAGGGAGTGGTCGTGAACTGTTCCGCGGTGAAGCTGCAGCCGGAGACGCCCAGCATGATCAATACGGCGCCGGCAGCAACGGACTGCTGCACTCGGTTCTTCGGTGCGTTCTTCACAGCACAAACTCCTGGGGTTCAACAGGTTGGACAGATGCGTAATCAGGTGCGGACCTATCCAACAGACTATCGGCAACGCGGGCGAATCGTGGTGTCGGTTCAGGCTGCGCGACGACGGATTGCCTCCGGATACGCCTCGGTGATCCGCTGCCGATACGGGGTTGCGCCGCTCATCCAGGAAGGTGCTGCACTGCCTCGAGGATCTCGCCGACCTCGGTGCGCGAGGTGTAGTCAGTGCGCACGTCGACGAAACGCATCGTCCCAGTGCCGTCCACGACGACGACGGTGGGGAAGGGGATTCGCGCGGTGTCGTCGGCGTTGTGGTCCGACACGTCGAATCCGAGCTGGGTGTGGGCGCTACGTGCCTCAGGGCTGGGCTCGGTCACGATCCCCAGGGCGGCTGCGAGTTCGTTGACCGGATCGGAGAGGACCTCGAAGCCGAGCTCGCCCGCCTGGACCGCGGCCTCACTGCCCTCGGGAGCCTGCGGGCTCACTGCGACCAGGGTGACGCCTCGCTCGGTGAGAGCGGGCAGGAGGTCGCGCTGATAGGTCTTCAGTGTGATGTTGCAGTACGGGCACCACGCACCCCGGTAGAACACAAGGACAGCGGGACGGCCGGCCAGTACCTCCGACAGCCGGACCAACTCGTTCCTCCGAGTCAACAGGGTCGCGTCGGGAAGCTTCTCGCCCGCCGACGCCACGGCGTCGGGAGTGCCTGCTGCGCGCAAGTCTGCCTGTTCCTGTGCGAAGGTCGCGGCCAGTACAGGACCGATCTGCGCTTCGAAGTCCTGATTGAACTCGGCTACCTGTGACTCGATGCTGACACTCGACACGACGTTCTCCCTCTCGACCGGTGACCCCGAGTGGGCCTGGCTCCGAGACTAGGTGCACCGGGACGGAGGATCCGCGCGTCGCGTCACACGTGGACACACTGCAGGGCCAGGTGGCGTCGAAGGGTCGTCCCCGCATGGCGACGTGCGCTGCGGGTGGGCGGAAGCGCCGTGCCGGCCCCTGCTGCGGAAGCATCGCGGACTGCGTAGCGCCGCCGGGCGGACGGTCGGGCTAGGCTCTCGGAGCACCTAAAGCACCTTCCGTCAAGAGGCGAATGATAGCCAATTGTGCTTGTTTCGCCCGCCTGACCTGCGAAAACGCGCCGTCGGCGTGTCGTTGCCGTGATAAACTGACCTGCGGGAAAGGGGAAAGTCCACATGGTTTTTGAGGTCGGCGAAACAGTTGTTTACCCTCACCACGGCGCAGCGAAGATCGAAGAGATCAAGATGCGCGTCATCAAGGGCGAAGAGAAGATGTATCTCAAGCTCAAGGTGGCACAGGGTGATCTGACGATAGAAGTACCAGCAGAGAACGTTGACCTCGTAGGGGTTCGGGACGTGGTGGGCAAGGAAGGCCTCGAGCACGTGTTCGACGTCCTCCGGGCCGAATTCACGGAAGAGCCCACCAACTGGTCGCGACGCTACAAGGCGAACCTCGAGAAGCTTGCTTCGGGCGACGTCATCAAGGTCGCGGAGGTCGTCCGCGACCTCTGGCGCCGTGATCACGACCGCGGCCTGTCGGCCGGTGAGAAGAGGATGCTCGCGAAAGCGCGCCAGATCCTGATCTCCGAGCTGGCACTCGCGGAAAAGACCGACGAAGAGAAGGCCGCAACCGTCCTCGACGAGGTTCTTGCCTCCTAGGCGGTCGACGGTGACGAAAGAGGGACCTTCGGGTCCCTCTTTTTTGTTGCCCTGCCGTAGGGTGACGGAGTGTCCACGAACGATCGCCAGCCTTCCACCCCGGCCACCGTCGGTGTCGTCCTGGTCGCCGCCGGATCCGGGCAGCGCCTCGGCCGGGGCATCCCCAAAGCCCGCGTCCTGTGTGGTGGGCGGACCATCCTCGAGCACTCCCTGCAGGGCGTCATCGCATCCGGCGTCGCACGGCACGTCGTCGTGGTTCTTCCTGCGGACGACCACGTCCTCGCTAGCGTCGTCGAACGCGCCGCTCGCGTTGCCGTCGGCGGAACCAGTGCCCCGCTGGTGACCAGCGTGACCGGAGGGACGACCCGCACGGCGTCTGTGCGTGCAGGCATCGACGCACTGCCCGCGTCGGTCGGCGTCGTCCTGGTGCACGACGCCGCGCGAGCCCTCACTCCTCCCGCTGTGTTCCGACGCGTGGCCGCCGCCGTTTCGGCGGATGTCCCCGCAGTGATCCCGGTGCTACCCGTCGTGGACACCGTCAGGGTCGTCGCCGGCAGTACTGTCACTGCCACCCCGGATCGGGCGACACTGCGCGCGGTGCAGACTCCCCAGGGGTTCGACGCCGCCGCCCTGCGCGCAGCCCACGCGAGTGCGAGTGCCGGCGACCCCGCCGTCACGGACGACACCATGCTCATGGAAGCCCGCGGAGCGATCGTCCACGTGGTCGATGGCGATTCCCTTGCCTTCAAGGTGACTACGCCCCTCGACCTCGTGATGGCCGAAGCAGTCCTCGGTCAAGGGGCGGTAGAGCAACCGGACGCGGTGTCGTGATCGAAAGAGCGGTGTTCGTCCCGCACTTATCCGCCGAGCATGCCGAGCAGCAGGAGCAGACGTGAACCTGAACGACCACGACCATCTTCCCCGTACCGGGATCGGAGTCGATGTCCACGCCTACGCCCCCGACGGCTCGGCCACGCCGTTGTGGCTTGCCGGACTCCTCTGGGAGGGGGAACGCGGACTGTCGGGCCATTCGGACGGCGATGCCGTCGCGCACGCGGCAGCGGACGCCCTGTTCTCGGCGGCTGGCGTCGGTGACCTAGGAACGCACTTCGGCACCGACCGCCCCGAGTATGCCGGGGCTTCGGGGCATGCCCTGCTCGCGGCGGCAGCCACCATCGTCCGCGATGCCGGTTTCGATATCGGCAATATTGCAATTCAACTGATCGGCAACCGTCCGAAGTTCGGCCCCCGCCGCGCCGAGGCGGAGGCCGTGCTGTCGGACGCTGCGCAGGCTCCGGTCAGCATCTCCGCCACCACCACGGACGGGCTGGGCCTCACCGGCAGGGGTGAGGGCGTGGCTGCGATCGCTACCGCCGTCGTCCTGCGCTCTGCCGGCACGCGACGTGGCGCCCCGGAGGCCGGGTAGTCGCCGCCGGGTAATCTGAAGCGGTGAGCCTGAGATTCTATGACACCGCCCGCGCCGAGGTGCGCCCCTTCGAGCCGCTCGAACCGGGCAGGGCGAGTCTCTACTACTGCGGAGCCACCGTGCAGGGCATGCCCCACGTCGGGCATGTGCGGTCGGCCATCGCATTCGATCAGCTGACCCGGTGGTTGGAAGCGCGGGGACTACGCGTCACCGTCGTCCGGAATGTCACGGATATCGATGACAAGATCCTCGCCAAGTCGCACGAATCGTTCCGCGCCGACGCGGCGCAGGATCCTTCGGTGGTTCCCGAAGAACAGTGGTGGGCCCTCGCTTTCCGCTTCGAGCAGGAATTCCACCGCGCGTATGCGGCCCTCGGTGTTCGTCCGCCCACCTACGAGCCCCGCGCCACCGGGCACATCCCGGAGATGCACGCCCTCATCCAGCTCCTGATCGACCGCGGCCACGCCTACCCGGCGCTGGATGACTCCGGCGACGTCTACTTCGACGTCCGTTCCTGGCCCACGTACGGCAGTTTGACGCGGCAGGACATCGACGACATGCAGGCGGCTCCCGACGCCGACCCCAGGGGCAAGAAGGACCCGCGCGACTTCGCGCTGTGGAAGGGGTCCAAGGAGGCCGATCCGCCCACCGCATCCTGGTCCAGCCCCTGGGGTACGGGGCGCCCGGGCTGGCACCTCGAGTGCTCGAGCATGGTCACCAAGTACCTTGGCACGGAGTTCGACATCCACGGCGGCGGCCTCGACCTGCGGTTCCCCCACCACGAGAACGAGATGGCGCAGTCGCAGGCCGCGGGGCACGCCTTCGCACGGTTCTGGATGCACAACGGCATGGTGACCTACGGCGGGGAGAAGATGTCGAAGTCGATCGGCAACACCGTGAGCCCCCAGGAGATGATCGACGCCGCCGGCCCTCGGGTCGTGCGCTACTACCTCGGCCAGGCGCACTACCGCTCGGTGCTCGACTACCGCGAGACGTCCCTGCAGGAAGCCGCCGCGGCAGTGGCCCGCATCGACGGGTTCATCGCCAAGGCGTCCGCCCGCGTCGGTGCCCCTTCGCGCGGTGCCGTCGCTGCGGGCGACGTGCCGCCGGCCTTCGCTGATGCGATGGACGACGACCTCAATGTGCCGCAGGCCCTCGCGGTTCTCCATACGACGGTGCGCAGCGGCAATACGGCCTTGGCGGAGGGGCATGACGACGTCGTTCGGACCAGTCTGGCCGCCACCGTCGCCATGACCGCCGTGCTGGGGCTCGACGACGCCGGCGGCCCTGCGGAACGTGCTGCTGCGGATGCAGCCATGGCGAGCGCACTCGACGCTCTCATCGGCGACCGCATCGCCGAGCGCCGAGAGGCCCGGAGCGCGCGGGACTGGGCACGTGCGGATGCAATACGCGATGCCCTGGCGGCTGCGGGAATCACGCTCGAGGACTCGGCCGACGGCGTCAGCTGGTCCCTCTCCGGGAACTGACCGGGGGAGTGCCGGGCGCCGCAGTGGCCGGCACCTGAAGCGGAGCTGACCCCGTGCCCGGGCACGCGGTCAGCTCCGCGTAAACTGGAAGGGATTCTTCTTCTATATAAAGGTGTTCTTCCATGGCCAGTCACGGACGTCCAGGCGCGGTTCGCAAAACGAAAAAGGGCCCCACCATCGGTACCGGCGGACACGGACGCCAGTCGCTCGAGGGCAAGGGCCCCACTCCCAAGGCGGAGGACCGGCCGTACCACAAGGCGTACAAGAACAAGGAGCTGGCCGAGCGTTCCGCTGCGAAGCGAGCAGGTGGTGGCAAGGGGGCCGGCACCGGCCGCAGCAAGGGCAAGGCGGCGGAGGAGGTCGTCACCGGTCGCAACTCCGTCGTGGAGGCCCTTCGGGCGGGTATCCCCGCGAAGGCGCTCCACGTCGCGATCCGCATCGAGATGGACGACCGCGTGCGCGAATCACTGAAGATGGCCGCCGAGCGCGGCATCCCGGTCATGGAGACGGGGAAGCCGGAACTCGACCGCATGACGGACGGCGCCGTGCATCAGGGGCTCATGCTCCAGATCCCCCCGTACGAATACGCGGATGCGCTGGACCTCGTCGACGAGACCATCGAGCGGTACCGGCGCGGACACATCGGTAACGCGCCGCTCTTCGTCGCCCTCGACGGCATCACCGACCCCCGCAACCTCGGCGCCATCATCCGATCCGCATCGGCCTTCAGCAGCCACGGCGTGATCGTGCCCGAGCGTCGCTCGGTCGGTGTGACGGCGTCGGCATGGAAGACCAGTGCCGGTGCTGCCGTCCGCGTCCCGGTGGCGCGGGTAGGGAACCTCAACTCGGCTCTGAAATCGTTCAAGGAGAAGGGCATCTTCGTCCTCGGGCTCGATGGGGACGGCGACGTCTCGCTGCCCGAGCTGACCCTCGGCCGCGACCCGATCTGCATCGTCGTCGGGTCCGAGGGCAAGGGGCTGTCCCGGCTCGTGCGTGAGAACTGCGACCAGATCGTCTCCATCCCCATCGATTCCGCGATGGAATCCCTGAATGCCTCGATGGCGGTGGGGATCACGCTCTACGAGGTCTCGCGCCAGCGCGCGGTCTGACCAGAACCATGACCCAGTCCGCGCAGCCGCTGTCCCTCGTCTCCCGGGAGTTCCCGCTCGGACTCCACGCAATCAGGAGCGCCTGGGGGCGGGACGAGCAGGCGAACGCCGCCGTCTGGGCGCCCGCGATTCCCTCGATGGATGTGCACTGGCAGCGCGAGGACGGGTCGTGGACGTCGGAGACGCTGGTCGGGCTCGACGGCGGCGTGCACCACGGCGTCGTCGGCCCTGTTCCGGCGGGGGCGCTCTACGCCTTCTGGCCGACCGGCAGGGAGGTCCCGGGCGACGTCGGTGCGGCCCAGCTGCTCCTCGATCCCTACGCGCGCGCGGTGGAGACCGTCGAGACGCAGTCCGGAACCGACGAGTCGTCGGGTATCGCCTACTACTCCGTCTTCCTCGAGCATGAGTTCGACTGGGGGACGAGCGAGCGTCCCCGCACGCCGTGGCGGGAGACCGTCATCTACGAAGCGCACGTCAAGGGACTGACGAGACTCCACCCCGACGTGCCGGCCCCGCTCCGGGGCACGTATGCCGGGCTCGCCCATCCGGCCATGATCGCGTACCTCCGGGACCTGGGGATCACCGCCGTCGAGCTCCTGCCCATCCATTTCCACATCGACGAGCCGCACCTGGAACCCCTCGGGCTCAGCAACTACTGGGGCTACAACACGCTCGGATTCTTCTCCGCGCACACCGACTACGCAACGGCTGCCGCCCGCGCGGCCGGACCTGTGGCTGTCCTCGACGAGTTCAAGGGCATGGTCCGCGCGCTGCACGAGGCAGGTATCGAGGTCATCCTCGACGTGGTCTACAACCACACGGCAGAAGGTGACCAGAACAGGCCTGCCCTTTGCTGGCGCGGGCTGGGGGATCTGGACTACTACCGGCACGATGACACCGGGCGCTACGTCGACACGACTGGCTGCGGGAACAGCCTCGACTTCTCGCAGCCGCGCGTCGTCGAGTTCGCGCTCGACTCCCTGCGGTACTGGGTCGAGGAGTGCCACATCGACGGGTTCCGTTTCGACCTCGCGGTGACCCTGGCCAGGGACGAGCGGAACGCCTTCACGCCCCGGCATCCCTTCCTCGTCGCGGCGGGTGCGTCCAAGGCGCTGCGCGGGACGAAACTCATCGCTGAGCCGTGGGACATCGGCCCGGACGGCTGGCAGACCGGGCGCTTCCCGGTCGGGTGGGCCGACTGGAACGACGGCTTCCGCGATACGGTCCGCGACTTCTGGCTCGGCGACATCGGTTCACTCGCGCGAGGTGGCACGGGATCCTCGCCTGCACGACTCGCGAGCTGCCTCGCCGGTTCCGCCGCGTCGTTCGCCGCGTCGGGTCGCAGTGCCCTGGCCTCGGTCAACCTGGTGACAGCGCATGACGGATTCACGCTCGCCGACCTCACCGCGTACGAGCGGAAGCACAACGAGGCCAATGGTGAGGGCAACCGCGACGGGCACGGCGACAACCGGAGCTACAACCACGGAGCAGAGGGCCGCACCGAGGACGAGTCGATCCTTGCCGCCCGCGAGCGGAGTGCCCGCAACGTCATGGCGTCCCTGCTCATCTCGCTGGGGCCGCCCATGATCACAGCCGGTGACGAGCTCGGGCGGACCCAGCACGGCAACAACAACGCCTATTGCCAGGACAACGAACTGTCCTGGGTGCACTGGCCCGATGACGCGGCGTCGCGTCGCATGCTGGAGGCGACGCGTACTCTGCTGTCCATCCGCAGGGAGTTTCTCGCCGGGCAGCCCGGCACCTTCCCATCGCGCGCCGATCAGTCGACGCTCCTCTGGTTCAACGCAGCGGGGTTGCCGATGACGGCCCACGAATGGGACGACCCGCACACCAGGACGGTTCAGCTGCTCCTCGGATCGACCGGTGGCACGATCAACGGGCTCGTCGTGATCAACGGATCGCTGCGGGACGAGCGGGTGCACCTGCCGTCCGCGTGGATCCTGCAGGGACAGGGCGTCCAGGGCGAGCAACCGCGCTGGTTCAGCCAGACCTTCGATTCCGCTGCGAACGGGCCCCTGCCGAGCGCACCCCGGTTGCGCTCCGGCGAGGCCGATGTGGTGGCGGCCGACTCCGTGCGGGTCTACCGCTGCTGAGGCGGACAAGGACAGGCCGGGTAGCTCCCGGAACGACGAAGCCCGGGACCATGAGGTCCCGGGCTTCGTCGTCGCACCCCCGGTGGGGCTACACGGTCAGGAGGGCTGTCAGGCGTTGACGACGAGTCCCAGCTCGGCCTTCGTGGCGAGGGTCGCATGCTTCGGCAGGACCCTCACGGTGTATCCGAAGGAACCTGAATGGTCGATCCGGATGCTGCCGGTGAACAGGTAGCGTCCGCTGCCGAGGTTCTCGGCGACGTCGAGGTCCTCCACCTCGACGTCGCTCAATTCGTCGCTCTCGAGCGCGCGGCCATAAGCCACCTCCACTGCGACGTCGTCAGGGTCCAGGCCACCGAGCGACACATACGCGCTGACCGTCAGCGAGTCGCCGATCTGCGGATCCTCCGAGACCCCCGTCGAGTCGACATGTTCCACCTGCACGGCGGGCCAGCTGCCCTGGACGCGTGAGCGCCACGCAGCGGTGCGCTTCGCGACAGCGAAGTGGTCCGCGGCCGCCTCCTGGCCGGCGCGCCAGGCCGGACGGTAGAGCTTCTCGACATAGTCCTGCAGCATGCGCTCGGCCGACACGGCCGGGCCGAGTGTCGCCATGGTGTGCTTGATCATGGCGATCCACTGGTGCGGGACGCCGTCGCGGGAAGGCTCCGAAGGGCCTGCGGCTCCCGCTCCCTCGGCGGGGAGCAACGAATAGAAGCGCGGCCCGACCTGCGTCTCGAGGAGGTCGTAGAGGGCAGCAGCCTCGATGTCGTCCCGCTCGTCGGCTGACGCCCCGTTATTGGCCGTGGGGATCGCCCAACCGTTGTCGCCGTCGTACATCTCGTCCCACCAGCCGTCGAGGACGGAGAGGTTGAGGCCGCCATTGATGGCAGCCTTCATGCCCGAGGTGCCACAGGCCTCGAGCGGCCGCAGCGGATTGTTCAGCCAGACGTCGCAGCCCGGGAAGAGCGTGCGAGCCATGGCGATGTCGTAGTTGGGCAGGAACACGATGCGGTGCCTGACCTCGGGGTCGTCCGTGAACCGGACGAGATCCTGGATCATGCGCTTGCCCTGCTCGTCGGCGGGGTGCGACTTGCCCGCGATCACGAGCTGGATGGGGTGATCCGGGTGCAGGAGCAACGCCTTGAGGCGGGCCGGGTTCCGGAGCATGAGCGTGAGGCGCTTGTAGGTCGGTACCCGACGGGCGAAGCCGATCGTGAGGACGTCCGGGTCCAGCACGGAGTCGGTCCAGGTCAGTTCTGCATCGGCAGCTCCGCGCTTCTTCCAGGAAGCGCGCAGGCGCTGGCGTACGTCGTCGACCAGGTTCGAGCGCAGGCTCCGGCGGAGGGCCCAGATGTCCGTGTCGGGCACGTCGTAGACCTTGCTCCACTGAGGATCGAGGATGGAACCGGCACCGAAGTTCGCCAGTGCGAAATCCGCGATCTCCGGATCCACCCAGCTCGGGACGTGCACGCCGTTGGTGACGGACGTGATGGGAACCTCCCGCGTGTCGAATCCCGGCCAGAGCCCCGAGAACATGCCCCGTGACACCTCGCCGTGCAGCTTGGCCACGCCGTTGGCGCGCTGCGCGAGACGCAGGCCCATGACCGCCATGTTGAACTTCGTCGGATCGCCGTCCGTGTAGTTCTCCGCACCCAGCGCCAGGACGCGATCCGTGGGTACTGAGGGTGCGAGCCCGGCATGGAAGAAGTGCTCGATCTGCGAGCGGTCGAAGCGGTCGATCCCGGCGGGCACGGGCGTGTGCGTCGTGAACACGGTCGATGCGCGCCCGGCCGTCAGGGCCTCTTCCCAGCTCATGGGGGATTCGTTCGAAGGGTCCATCAGTTCGCGGATGCGCTCGATGCCGAGGAATCCGGCGTGGCCCTCGTTGGTGTGGAACACCTCGGGTGCGGGCATGCCGGTGAGGCGCTGGAAGATACGGAGCGCCTTGACTCCACCCATGCCGAGGAGCAGCTCCTGCTGGAGGCGCTGGTCCCCGCCGCCGCCGTACAGGCGGTCGGTGACGTTGCGGGCCGCTTCGTCGTTCTCGGCCACGTTGGAGTCGAGGAGCAGGAGGGGGACACGTCCGACGTCGGCACGCCAGATGTGCGCGGAGAGCTGCCGGCCGTTCGGCAGCGGCAGGACGACCTTCGCGGCAGAGCCGTCCTCCTCGCGGAGCAGGGTGAGGGGGAGGCCGTCGGGATCGAGGACGGGATAGGTCTCCTGCTGCCAGGCGTCGCGCGAGAGTGACTGTTTGAAATAGCCGGCCTGGTAGAGCAATCCGACGCCCACCAGCGGAACGCCGAGGTCGGAGGCGGACTTCAGGTGGTCGCCGGCCAGGATGCCGAGGCCGCCGGAGTACTGGGGGAGGACGGCGCTGATTCCGTACTCGGGGGAGAAGTAGGCGATGCTGCGGGGAGCATCGTCGCCGAGGCCCTGGTACCAGCGTGGTTCCGCCAGGTAGCTCTCGAGGTCGGCGCCCAGTTCCTGGATGCGCTGCACCAGCCTCTCGTCGGAGGCGAGCTGCTGGAGCTTCTCCCGAGTGACGGATCCGAGGAACGCAACCGGGTCATGCCCGCTCTCCTCCCAGGCGATGGGGTCGATCTCCTCGAAGAGGCGCGAGGTCGGAAGATGCCACGACCAGCGCAGGTTGCCCGCGAGTTTGCCGAGCGGAGCGATGTTCTCGGGGAGGACGGTCTTGACGGTAAATCTGCGGATAGCCTTCACCCCGGTTACGCTAGCGCACTTGCCATGCGGCGGGAACGACTCGCCGCGTAAACGCTTGCTCATCCCGAATGAGACCGCGATGTTACGCAAAGCTCCCTTAGCAATCTGGCCCATTACTCGCTAACGTCGTACGGGTGACGACCACTTCCGAGCAGAACCGAAATGCCCAGTATCCCGAAGGACTTCGCTTCGGCCGCATCCCGATCACGGCAGTGAGTCCCGTAGTAGAGGACGGTCGCTTCCCGGCCAAGGGGATTCCCGGCTCCGACATCGCCGTCGGAGCGACCGTGTTCCGCGAGGGTCACGACCAGCTGGGCGTGTCAGCCGTGCTGTACGACGCCAAGGGCAAGGAAGTGCAGCGCGTCCGCATGACACCCGTCGGTTCCGGCCTGGACCGCTGGGCCGGAACCCTGACTCCCCGCACTAAGGGCCTGCACACCTTCACGATCGAGGGTTGGTCGGACGTCGTCGGCACCTGGGAACACGATGCGACGATCAAGATCGCAGCCGGCGTCGACGTCGAACTCATGCTCGCGGAGGGCGCGGCTCTCTTCAGCCGTGCAGCCGAAGAACGATCGGCGCGGGACGCGGCGCTCTTCCGTCGCACCGCAGCCGCCCTTGCTGACACCTCGCAGAGCGTCGACGCCCGGCTTGCTGCGGGACTGTCTCCACAGATCCACGAGGCGATCGCCCGCCAGCCCATCCGCACACTGGTGACTGCATCGCAGGCGTACCCCATCAACGTCGAGCGTGAGCTGGCGGGCCGCGCCGCCTGGTACGAGTTCTTCCCCCGATCCGAGGGCGCTACCTACGACCCGGAGACGGCGGAGTGGACCTCCGGCACCTTCCGGGAAGCAACCAAGAGGCTCGACGCCATCGCGGCCATGAACTTCGACGTCGTCTACCTGCCGCCCATCCACCCGATCGGACGCACTCACCGCAAGGGCCCCAACAACACGCTGATCGCCGGTCCCGGTGATCCCGGGTCGCCCTGGGCCATCGGTTCGGAGGACGGCGGACACGACGCGATCCACCCCGATCTCGGCACCTTCGAGGATTTCGACGCCTTCGTCGCGCGCGCCTCCGAGCTGAACCTGGAAGTGGCCCTCGACCTGGCGCTGCAGGCATCGCCGGATCACCCCTGGGTCACGAGCCACCCCGAGTGGTTCACGACGCGCGTCGACGGTTCCATCGCCTATGCGGAGAACCCGCCCAAGAAGTACCAGGACATCTACCCGATCAACTTCGACAACGATCCGTCGGGGCTTGCCAAGGAGGTCCTCCGGATCGTCCTGATGTGGGTGCAGCACGGGGTGAAGATCTTCCGTGTAGACAATCCCCATACCAAGCCCGTGCAGTTCTGGGAATGGCTCATCGGCCGGGTCAACCGGAAACACCCGGACGTCATCTTCCTCGCGGAGGCCTTCACGCGTCCGCCGATGATGCACGCGCTCGGTCGTGCCGGGTTCCAGCAGTCGTACTCGTACTTCACCTGGAGGAACACGAAGACGGAGCTCGAGGAGTACTTCACCGAGATCAGCAAGGTCTCGCCGGCCTACTTCCGGCCGAACTTCTTCGTGAACACGCCAGACATCCTGACCGAGTACCTCCAGTACGGCGGACCGGCCGCGTTCAAGATCCGAGCGGTGCTGGCGTCGATGGCGAGCCCACTATGGGGCGTGTACTCCGGCTACGAGCTGTTCGAGCACGTCGCCCGGCCGGGTGCCGAGGAATACATCGACAACGAGAAGTTCCAGTTCCGTCCCCGGGACTACGCGGCAGCCGAGGCCGAGGGACGCTCGCTGTCCCCCTTCATCACGAGGCTGAATGCGATCCGCAGGGCGCATCCGGCGCTCGGCGACCTCGAGAACCTCAGCATCCACAGCAGCACCGACCCCGCCACCGTGGTCTTCGCCAAGCACAAGCAGACGGCGGAGGGCAAGGACACTCTCATCGTCGTCGTCAACGTGGATCCGCACAGTACGAGGGAGAGCACGGTCTCGCTCGACCTTGCACAGCTGGGCCTCGATGCCGCCGACTACGACGCGAATGGCACCTTCCTCGTGGACGACCTCATCACAGGACAGACCTTCACCTGGGGCGAGCACAATTACGTCCGGCTGGACCCCCACGTCGAGCCGGCTCACATCCTTTCAATCAGGAGGCAGCACTAGTGCCCAATCCCTTCCAGCTCAACGCACCTGGACTGGCCCATGACCCCCACTGGTACCGCAAGGCGGTCTTCTACGAGGCCCTCGTCCGCGGGTTCGCCGATGCCAACGGGGACGGGTCCGGCGACCTCAGCGGCCTGATCGAGAAGCTGGACTACCTCCAGTGGCTCGGTGTCGACTGCCTCTGGCTGCCGCCGTTCTTCAAGTCACCGCTGCGCGACGGCGGCTACGACATCTCGGACTACTACGACGTCCTCGACGAGTTCGGTTCACTGAGCGATTTCAAGCGTCTCGTCGCCGAGGCGCATGCGCGCGGCGTCCGTGTGATCATCGACCTGCCCATGAACCACACCTCGGAGCAGCACCACTGGTTCCAGGAATCCCGCAGGGATCCCGAGGGCCCGTACGGCGACTTCTACGTCTGGAGCGACACGGACGAGAAGTACCAGGACGCGCGCATCATTTTCGTCGACACCGAGGAGTCGAACTGGACGTTCGACCCGGTGCGCCGCCAGTTCTTCTGGCACCGGTTCTTCAGCCACCAGCCGGACCTCAACTTCGAGAACCCCAAGGTGCAGGAAGCCATCTTCGACGTCGTGAGGTTCTGGCTGGACCAGGGCATCGACGGCTTCAGGGCGGATGCCATCCCCTACCTCTTCGAGGAGGAGGGCACCAACTGCGAGAACCTGCCCAAGACGCACGAGTTCCTCAAGCGGCTCCGCGCCATGGTGGACGAGAAGTACCCGGGTCGCGTCATCATCGCCGAGGCGAACCAGATGCCGGACGAGGTCGTAGAGTACTTCGGCGACGAGGACGCCGCGGAATGCCACATGGCCTTCCACTTCCCGATCATGCCGCGCCTCTTCTACGCGCTGCGGGACCAGAAGGCAGCCCCCATCATCGAGACGATGAAGGATACCCCTGCCATCCCCGCCGGTGCGCAGTGGGGTACCTTCCTCAGGAACCACGACGAGCTCACGCTCGAGATGGTGACCAACGAGGAGCGCGAGGCGATGCTCGGCTGGTACGCGCCCGACCCCCGCATGCGGGCCAACGTCGGAATCCGCCGTAGGCTCTCACCGCTGCTGGACAACTCACGGGCGGAGATCGAGCTGATCCACGCACTGCTGCTGTCCCTGCCGGGAAGCCCGTTCCTGTACTACGGCGACGAGATCGGCATGGGTGACAACATCTGGCTCGAGGACCGTGACGCGTCGCGCACCCCGATGCAGTGGAACCCGGACCGCAATGCGGGCTTCTCGCCGGTGGACCCGGGCAAGCTGTACCTGCCGGTCGTGCAGTCGCTGGTCTATCACTACAACCACGTGAACGTCGAAGCCCAGATGGCGACCTCGAGCTCGCTGCTGCACTGGGTGCGACAGATGCTCGCGGTGCGCAAGGCGCATCCTGCGTTCGGACTGGGGGAGTACCGCAACGTCCCCGTCGAGTCCGAGCACGTCCTCGCCTTCCTCCGCGAGGTCGACGAGAGCAACGCCGAGGGCGAGGCCGCCGAGTCGGTGCTCTGTGTCTTCAACCTCTCGCAGCATCCCGTTGCCGCGAGGATGCGCCTTCCGGAGTTCGCCGGCCGTGGCCTGCGGGACCTCTTCGGCGGGTCGATTTTCCCTGCCTTCGAGGAGGACGGCGCAGTCACCCTGACACTCGGCAGCCACGACTTCTTCTGGTTGCGCGTCCGCTCCGCGAGCTCGAACACCTCATCCCCCCACACCTCGGCGATGCCCGTCATCTCCGTACCGGAGGCAGTCAGATAATGGTGACCCACATCCCCTTCATCCCGGAGATCCTCACCGAATGGCTCCCGTCCCAGCGGTGGTTCCCAGCGAAGGGTCGGTCCGTGGACCTGACGGTCGTCGGCGGCACTGTGCTGGAGGACCCCTCGGGCACCGCCGGTTTCGAGGTGCATTTCCTGGCGGTCGAGTCGGGACGCCGGACCGACGTCGTCAGCGTGCCGATCAGCTACCGCAGCGAACCGCTCGACGACGCCGCGTCCGGCCTGATCGGGCAGGTGGAGCACCCCGAGCTCGGGACACGGTGGGCCTACGACGCAACGCACGACGCCGACTTCGTGCGGCTCTGGGTGGACTTCATCCTCACGGGCGGAGCCACTCCGGACGGGCGGTTGACCGGCGTGGTCGTCACGGCGCCGGATCACCAGGAGCCGGGCGCTGCCCAGCCCGTCAAGGTGCTGCAGGGCGAGCAGTCCAACACCTCGGTGGTCTACGGCACCGGCCCGGGTTCCATGATCGTGAAGTTCTTCAGGGTCCTCGCGGCCGGTGAGAGCCCGGACGTGCAGATCAGCGCCGGGCTCACGGCCGGCGGCTCGACGGACACCCCGGCAACCTTCGGGTGGGTCACCGGCACCTGGCAGGAGGCCCAGGGTGAGCCTGGCCACCACGTGACCGGGCACGTCAGCGTGCTCCGCGACTTCGTCGAGGGAAGTACGGACGCGTGGCGCACGGCGTCGGCTGCCGCCGTGAGCGGAACGGACTTCACGGCGGAGGCCCGAGGCCTCGGGCGAGCGGTGGCCAGGATCCACCGCCAGCTCGACAGTGCGTTCGGCAGCCGCAAGGCCACCGCGGCGGAAGAGCGGGAGTTCAGGGACGCGCTGGCGCACCGCATCCGCTGGGCGTGGGAGGAAGCGGGCGACGCCGTCGGACCCCTGGATGCAGAGGTGCAGCGGATCGTCCGGGACATCGAGACGCTCGAGGACATCCCCGCGCTGCAGCGGATCCATGCCGACCTTCACCTCGGTCAGGTACTCCAGGCGCCCGACGGCACCTGGCTCGTCATCGACTTCGAGGGTGAACCCCTGCGTCCCACAGCCGAACGGAGCGTCCCGGATGTCCCCGTGCGCGACGTCGTCGGCATGGTCCGGTCGCTCGAGTACGCTGCGGCCTCCCGCGGGGCAGCTCCCGTAGGCTCGCCCGAGGCGGCCGTGACCGAGCAGTGGTCCGACGCGGCGTGTGCAGCGTTCCTCGACGGCTACGCGGAGGAGGCCGGTACGCCGGTCGACACCTCCGGCCCCCTCTTCCGCGCCCTGTGGCTCGACAAGGCCCTGTACGAAGTCGTTTACGAGATACGCAACAGACCGGACTGGGTCGAGATGCCTGTCCGGGATGTCCGACGCGCACTGGGTGCACAGCCCGGAGCGGACGCTACGAAAGCAGCTGACATGGAACCTTCGAAGAATTCCGGCCCGGATCAGGGCGCGGACGAACAGACACTCGCGGGCAAGGCGGCCCGGGCCGTCACCGGGGCGGCCAAGGCCGTGGCCGGGAAGGCCAAGGGCGTGACCGCCGTCCTGGCGGACACAGCAGGGGACGCCGAGTCCGGAGCGGACACGGCGCCGGTTGCTGGTTCGTCGGCTCCGGCTCTCACACCGGTTCCGGTCGATGAGTCCGTCCTCCAGCAGGTCTCCGAGGGGATCTACCATCAGCCCCACGCCGTGCTGGGTGCGCACCTCGGTGACGGCGACGTCGTGACCGTCCGGACGCTGCGGCGACTGGCCCGCTCCGTCGTCGTCATCACGGGTACCGGCCGCACGGAACTGCGGCACGAACACAACGGTATCTGGGTCGGCGCCCTCGCGGCCGAGAACCCGGGCCACGTTCCCGACTACCGGCTCGAAGTGACCTACGACGGCGATCCGGTGATCGTCGACGACCCGTATCGGTTCCTTCCGACGCTCGGCGAGATCGACATGTACCTCATCGGCGAGGGCCGGCACGAGACACTGTGGACCGCGCTCGGCGCCCACGTGCGCCACTACTCGTCCGTCCTGGGCGATATCGAAGGCGTCTCCTTCGCGGTGTGGGCACCCAATGCGCGGTCCGTCCAGGTCATGGGTGATTTCAATGGCTGGGATGGAAGCGTCAACGCGATGCGGGCACTCGGCAGTTCGGGCATCTGGGAGATCTTCATCCCGGGCGCCGGCCCGGGAACCTGCTACAAGTTCCACATCCTCGGCAGCGACGGACAGTGGCGCGAGAAGGCCGACCCGATGGCGCGCGGCACCGAGATCCCGCCGCTCACCGGCTCGAAGGTCGTCGAATCGACCTACGTCTTCGAGGACGACGAGTGGATGCAGGTCCGCGCGGCCACCGACCCCCACAACGGCCCGATGAGCGTCTACGAGGTGCATCTGGGGTCCTGGCGACAGGGACTCAGCTATCGGGAACTCGCCGAGCAGCTGGTCGAATACGTCTCGTGGCAGGGCTTCACGCACGTGGAGCTGATGCCGGTCGCCGAGCACCCGTTCGGCGGCTCGTGGGGTTACCAGGTCACGTCCTACTTCGCGCCCACCTCCCGCTTCGGCTCACCCGACGACTTCAAGTACCTGGTCGACCGGCTCCACCAGGCGGGAATCGGCGTCATCATGGACTGGGTCCCCGCGCACTTCCCGAAGGACGCCTGGGCGCTGGCGAAGTTCGACGGCGGCACCCTTTATGAGCACGGTGATCCCTTCCTCGGCGAGCACCGCGACTGGGGAACCCTGATCTTCGACTTCGGCCGCCGGGAGGTCCGCAACTTCCTCGTCGCGAACGCGCTGTACTGGCTCGAGGAGTTCCACATCGACGGGCTGCGGGTCGACGCCGTCGCTTCCATGCTCTACCTGAACTACTCGCGGGAGGAGGGCCAGTGGCGGCCGAACAAGTTCGGCGGCCAGGAGAACCTCGAAGCGATCTCCTTCCTGCAGGAGGTCAATGCGACCGCTTACAAGCGTGCGCCGGGCATCGTCATGGTCGCCGAGGAATCGACAGCGTTCGACGGCGTCACCCGCCCGACGAGCGCCGGCGGGCTCGGCTTCGGCATCAAGTGGAACATGGGCTGGATGCACGACACCCTGGAGTACATCTCCGAGGACCCGATCAATCGGGTGCACCATCACGGGAAGGCGACGTTCTCGATGGTGTACGCCTACACGGAGAACTTCATGCTTCCCATCAGCCACGACGAGGTCGTGCACGGCAAGGGGTCATTGCTGCGCAAGATGCCGGGAGACCGCTGGCAGCAACTGGCGAACGTCCGTGCGTACCTCGCCTTCCAGTGGGCGCACCCCGGCAAGCAGCTGATCTTCATGGGTTCGGAGTTCGCGCAGGAGGCCGAGTGGGCCGAGCACCACAGCCTCGATTGGTGGCTGACGGAAACGCCTTCCCATCAGGGCGTCCAGAAACTGGTCCGCTCGCTCAACACGATCTACAGGGAGACACCGGCCCTGTATGCCCGTGACAACGAGCCGGCCGGGTTCCAGTGGATCGACGAGAACGACGGCGAGCACAACACGCTGTCCTTCATCCGCTGGGACCACCAGGGCAACCCACTGGTGTGCATCGCCAATTTTGCCGGTGGTCCCCACGAGGGCTTCCGGGTCGGCCTGCCCTGGGCCGGCGAGTGGACCGAGGTCCTCAACACCGACTCCGAGGAGTTCGGTGGATCCGGGGTCGGCAACCTCGGGCTCGTGACGGCGCGCGAGGGTGCCCACAACGGGCAGCCCGCCTATGGCGACGTCCGTGTACCGCCGCTCGGGGTGCTGTATCTGAAGCCCGCAGCGTCCTGACGGAGCTCGGTCAGCAGCAGCGGCGGACTCCCTGGGACGGGGAGTCCGCCGCTGTTTTACATCCAGGCCGAACCGGTGCTACTGTAGGTACCCGCGCTGATGAAGTTATCTAGTCGGCCGACAACCACACAGCACAGGCTTTCCTCCTATCCGCATGGAATGGAACGAATGCCTGGAGGTGGGAACCGGCCGATTTGGACAAACGGAAACAGTGCGGGTAAGCTT
>NZ_SZWI01000007.1:0-214001 GCF_005281365.1 Arthrobacter sp. NamB2
GCAACAACACCGACGGCAACGGCACCATGCCCGTCCGTTCACGGCAACCCGCGTCATGAGTGGGTACGGGAACGCCGCGCTGAGTAAGGTTGGAGCCGTGCAGGGACCCATCCCCGCACGGCTCCGACGAGGACACCGCTCTCCAGGGAGCCAGCAGGACCCCGATTGATTTCGGCACGAAGGTGTGCCCGGTACCAGATTTATTCGTCGCCGGCGCCGCCCGAGAAGGGTCGGCCGGCGGCACCACCTATGAAGGAGATGGAAACCAGTGACTACTCGTGTTGGAATCAATGGCTTCGGCCGCATCGGCCGCAACTACTTCCGCGCGGCCCTCGAGCAGGGTGCCGACCTCGAGATCGTTGCCGTCAACGACCTGACGAGCCCCGAGGCCCTCGCCCACCTGCTGAAGTACGACTCCGTCACCGGTCGCCTGAAGGCCTCCGTCGAGGTGGACGGCGGTGACCTCGTGGTCGGCGGCAAGCGCGTCAAGGTGCTGGCCGAGCGCGATCCCGCCAACCTCCCCTGGGCCGACCTCGGTGTCGACATCGTCATCGAATCGACCGGTTTCTTCACGAAGGCGGCCGATGCGCAGAAGCACATCGATGCCGGCGCCAAGAAGGTCCTGATCTCCGCACCGGCATCGGACGAGGACATCACCGTGGTCCTGGGCGTCAACGACGGAGACTACGACCCCGAGAACCACCACATCATCTCGAACGCCTCCTGCACCACCAACTGCCTGGGCCCCCTCGCCAAGGTGCTGAACGATGCTTTCGGCATCGAGCGCGGCCTGATGACGACGATCCACGCGTACACGGCGGACCAGAACCTGCAGGACGGCCCCCACAAGGACCTCCGCCGCGCCCGCGCAGCAGCGATCAACATGGTTCCCACCTCCACCGGAGCGGCCAAGGCGATCGGCCTCGTCCTGCCGGAACTCAAGGGCAAGCTCGACGGCTACGCCATCCGCGTCCCGGTCCCCACCGGCTCCGCGACCGACCTGACGGTCACCCTCAACCGTGAGGCGACGGTCGACGAGATCAACGCTGCGTACGCGGCTGCGGCAGCGGACGGTTCCCTCAAGGGCTACCTCTCCTACACGGATGCCCCCATCGTCTCGTCGGACATCGTCACCGACCCGTCGTCGTGCATCTTCGACTCCGGCCTGACCAAGGTGCTGGGCAACCAGGTCAAGGTGGTGGGGTGGTACGACAACGAGTGGGGCTACTCCAACCGCCTGGTCGACCTGACCGAAATCGTCGCCGCCAAGCTCTCCTAGGCGGACCGCACGTGGCTTACGCATCACTCGACGATCTCCTCGCCGAAGGGGTACGGGGACGTCGCGTCCTCGTCCGCTCGGACCTCAACGTGCCCCTGGAGGGCGAGGTCCCGGAGCAGAGGGTCACGGACGACGGTCGCGTGCGAGCTTCGCTGCCCGTTCTGCGCAAGCTGAGCGAGGCAGGAGCCGCCGTCATCGTCATGGCGCACCTCGGACGCCCCAAGGGTGCGCCCGAGGAGAAGTATTCGCTTAAGCCGGCGGTCGATGCGCTTCGCGGGCTCGCCGACTTCCCGGTGACCCTCGCGCCGGACACCACGGGGGAGGGGGCCCGCAGTGCTGCGGCGGCACTCGGCGACGGTGAGGTGCTGGTGCTCGAGAACGTGCGTTTCGACGCGCGCGAGACCAGCAAGGACGACGCCGAGCGCAAGGCATTCGCGGTCGAGCTCGCTGCGCTGGCGGGCGACGACGGCGCCTACGTGGACGACGCCTTCGGAGCTGTCCACCGGAAGCACGCCAGCGTGTACGACGTCGCTGCACTGCTCCCGGCCTACCAGGGTGACCTGGTCAGGACTGAACTCGTGGTGCTCGAGAGGCTGACGAAGGACCCGCAGCGGCCCTTCGTCGTCGTTCTCGGGGGTTCGAAGGTGTCCGACAAGCTCGCCGTCATCGAGAACCTGATCGGCACGGCCGACCGGATCCTGGTGGGCGGTGGGATGGTGTTCACGTTCCTCGCGGCCCAGGGTCACGCGGTGGGCGCGAGCCTGCTCGAGAAGGACCAGATCGACACCGTCCGCGGGTATCTCGAGCGGGGGGCACGGGACGGGACCCAGTTCGTGCTGCCGACGGATATCGTCGTGGCCGAGAGGTTCGCCGCCGATGCCGGTCACAGCGTGGTCGCGGCCGACGCCATGGAGTCGGGCACCTACGGTGCCTCCGGCATCGGGCTCGACATCGGGCCGGCGACGGGCGAGGATTTCGCCGCCAACATCGCCGAGGCGAAGACCGTCTTCTGGAACGGCCCGATGGGCGTCTTCGAGTTCGAGGCCTTCGCAAGTGGTACTCGGGCGGTGGCCCAGGCACTCGTCGACGCGCAGGCGAGCGGCGCGCTCACCGTGGTGGGTGGGGGCGACTCCGCTGCTGCCGTGCGCGGCCTCGGTTTCGTCGACGACCGTTTCGGGCACATCTCGACCGGAGGCGGGGCGAGCCTCGAATATCTCGAGGGCAAGGAGCTGCCGGGCCTGACCGCATTGGCTCGCGACTAGCAGGGCGGTCGATGGCCGGGCCCGGTCTCAAGCCGGGCAGGTGCAGCACCGGTAGGACCAGCCGCCCGGCACCGGGCGCAGGAGTGGCGGGATCCCACGGCCCAGGCCGTGCGGATCCCGCCGTCATGGAACGAACAGATGGAGTACGACGATGACCACCTCGACAAATGGCGCTTTCGACCGCCGTCCGCTGATCGCGGGCAACTGGAAGATGAACCTGGACCACATGCAGGGCATCACGTTCCTGCAGAAGCTGGCCTGGACCCTGGATGACGCCGGCCACGACTTCTCCCGCGTCGAGGTGTCCGTCTTTCCCCCCTTCACCGATCTGCGGGGCGTCCAGACCCTCGTGAAGGGTGACAACCTGGAACTCGTCTACGGGGGCCAGGACCTCTCTCCGGAGGACTCCGGAGCCTACACCGGAGACATCTCCGGCCAGTTCCTCGCGAAGCTCGACTGCACCTACGTGCTGGTCGGCCACTCGGAGCGCCGCACCATCCACCACGAGTCGGACGAGCTGCTCAACCGCAAGGTGCACGCCGCGTACCGGCACGGACTCGTTCCCGTCCTCTGCGTCGGCGAAGGCCTCGAGGTCCGGCAGGCCGGCTCGCACGTACCGCACACGCTCGAGCAGCTGCGCCAGGGCGTCGCGGGGCTCTCGGCCGAGCAGGCGTCGTCACTCGTTGTCGCCTACGAACCCGTCTGGGCCATCGGCACGGGAGAAGTGGCTGGTCCGGAGGACGCACAGGAGATGTGTGCCGCGATTCGCGCGGAGCTGGCAGAACTGTTCGACTCCGCGACCGCTTCGACGGCACGCCTGCTGTACGGCGGCTCGGTGAAGGCCGCGAACGCCGCGAGCATCCTGAGGGAGCGTGACGTGGACGGGGTCCTGGTCGGCGGTGCGAGCCTCGATGTGTCCGAGTTTGCTAGTATTGTCAGGTTCGAACAGCATCTGGTAACAGACTAGTTTCGTGCGCCGGCCGCTCCACAGAGCGGCTATCGAGCCTTGAAAGGGCCCCGTGGAAATCATTCGTATCATCCTGCTTGTCCTGCTCGGGATCACCAGCCTGCTGCTGACCCTGCTCATCCTGCTCCACAAGGGCCGTGGTGGCGGCATGTCGGACATGTTCGGTGGCGGCATGACTTCGAGCATGGGCTCCTCGGGCGTAGCCGAGCGCAACCTCAACCGCTTCACGGTGGCCCTCGGTCTCGCGTGGGGCGTCGTCATCGTCGCCCTGGGTCTCCTCCAGCGCTTCGCCGGTGAGTCGTAGGCCTAACTCTCCCGCACAATGACAAAGCCCCCGCTTCCATCGGAAGCGGGGGCTTTGTCGTCGTGCGGTGTACCGCGGGCGGGAACTAGGAGTCCGAGGACTCGTCATGGTGGTCGATCAGGCGTCCGGGCAGCTTCTGGGCGGCGTCCTGGTCGATCAGCCACAGGGTCTTCTTCACGCCGCGTGCGCCGGCGGCAGGCACCTGCACGTGGCCGGCGCCGGCGAGGGCGAGCCCCACGGCCCCTGCCTTGTCACTGCCACTGACGGACAGCCAGACTTCCTGCGCGGTGTTGATCGCCTCGAGGGTCAGGGAGATCCGCTGCGGCGGCGGCTTGGGCGCATCGGGGACGCCCACCGTCGTCACCCCCTTGGTCCGGATGCCCGCCATCTCGGGGAAGAGGGACGCGACGTGCGCGTCCGGTCCGACGCCCAGCAGGAGGACATCGAAGCGGGGGAGGCGAGGATCGGGCTGGACGGTGTCGCCATCCGCCGCGAGCTCCGCCCGGGCCGCCGCTGCCAGCTGCTCTGCGTAGTCGGCCGCAGCCGCGTCCTCGTCCGGGAACTCGTCCTTCGAGCCGAACTCGTGCACCTTCACCGGGTCGACGGCGATGCGGTCCAGAAGGGCCGCACGCGCCTGCACGGCGTTGCGGTCCGCGTCCTCCGCGCGCAGGAAGCGCTCGTCGCCCCACCAGAAGTGCACGTTGGCCCAGTCGACGGCGGTGTGCGCCGGGGACTCGACCACTGCCTGGAGTGCCGCGGTACCGATCGAGCCGCCCGTGAGGACCACCGTCGCCGTTCCGCGGTCACTTTGCACGTCGACCAGCCGTGTGATCAGTCGCGCGGCGACCGCCGCCGCGAGGGACGTCTGGGACGGATGGATGCTGACTTTCGGTTCGGCGCTCACGCGTTTTCCACGCTCCTTAGGTTGGTTCGGGCGAGACCCTCCGTGATGACTTCCCCGAAGACCTCGTCCGGATCCAGCCGCCTCAACTCCTCCGCCAGGCAGTCCCGCAGGCTGCGCCGTGGAAGGGAGATGCGCTGGATCGGCTGGTGCGGTTGGTGCAGTTCCGCGACATCGTGTCCCGGACGGTGCAGTTCGATGTCCCCACCGCTCCCGGACAGGAGCACGCGCTTGAGGCCCGTTCCCGCGGGTCCGGCCACGATGCTCACCGGGACGTCGAGCGATTTCGCCAGCCAGGCGGCCAGGAGCACGGTGCTGGGCGAGTCGGATGCGCCTTCGACCGCCACCGCGGTGATTCGCTGATCGCCTTCCGCCTGGTCGAGGACCGCTGCGAGCTGAATCCGCCAGTTGGTCAGGCGCGTCCAGGCCAGGTCGGTGTCCCCGGCGGTGTAGGTGCTGCTGATGTTGAACAGCGCGGCCGTCGGGTCCTCCTCATTGGCAGAATCGGTGATCCTCCGATGGGCGATGCTGCCGATCGAGGTCTGGGACGCGGCCTCGGGCACGCCGTGCGGCCACCAGGCGACGATCGGTGCATCCGGCAGGAGGAGGGCTGACACGAGGGACTCGTTCTCGTCCGAGAGCTCGCCGTATCCGCGGAGCACGATCACCTCCGACGCGCCGGCGTCACCGCCGACCCGGATCTGCCCGTCGAGGCGCGTCGCTTCATCGGCCGATCCTTCAGCGAGGACGATGATACGGCAGGGGTGTTCCCGGCTGGCCTCGTTGGCTGCGTCGATCGCCTCCTCCTCGTAGCCGGACTTCGTGATGACGACCAGGGTCAGCACGCGTCCCAGTGCGACGACGCCACCGCGTTCGCGCATCGTCATCAGTTCCTTCGACACCTTCGAGGTGGTGGTGTCCGGCAGCTCCACGATCATGGCCTTCTCCAGGTTCGTCCGTCGGCTGCGAGCAGCTCGTCAGCGGATGCGGGACCCCAGCTACCCGGCACATAGGGCTCGGGCTGCCCGTCGAGCGACTCCCAGTACTTCTCGAACGGGTCGAGGATCTTCCATGACAGCTCCACCTCCTCCTGTCGGGGGAAGAGCGGCGGCTCGCCGAGCAGGACGTCGAGGATGAGTCGTTCGTAGGCCTCGGGGCTGGACTCGGTGAAGGAGTGGCCGTAGCCGAAGTCCATCGTCACGTCGCGGACCTCGGTCTGGGTGCCGGGCACCTTGGAGCCGAACCGGATGGTCACGCCCTCATCGGGCTGCACCCGGATGACGACGGCATTCTGCCCGAAGTCCTCCTCGTTGTGGTCACGGAACAACAGGTTGGGAGCACGCTTGAAGACGACGGCGATCTCCGTGACCCTGCGCCCGAGCCGCTTGCCGGCCCGCAGGTAGAACGGAACACCGGCCCACCGGCGCGTGTTGATGTCCAGACGGAGCGCCGCGAAGCTCTCGGTGGTCGAGTCGGACGGTATGCCGTCCTCCTCGAGGAAGCCGTTCACACGCTCACCGCCCTGCCACCCGGCCTCGTACTGGCCCCTGGCGGAGCGTCCCGCGAGATCCTCGGGCAGGGAGACGGCCGCGAGGACCTTCTCCTTCTCCGACCGGAGGTGGTTGGCGTCGAACGAGATCGGTTCCTCCATCGCCGTCAGGGCGAGCAGCTGGAGCAGGTGGTTCTGGATGACGTCGCGGGCCGCCCCCACGCCGTCGTAGTACCCCGCCCGGCTGCCGATGCCGATGTCCTCGGCCATGGTGATCTGGACGTGGTCGACGTAGTTGGCGTTCCAGAGGGGTTCGAAGAGCTGGTTGGCGAAGCGCAGTGCCAGGATGTTCTGGACCGTCTCCTTGCCCAGGTAGTGGTCGATCCTGAAGACGGCATCGGGTGGGAAGACCTCCTCGACGATGCTGTTGAGCTCGCGGGCGGACGCGAGGTCGTGACCGAAGGGCTTTTCGATGACGACACGGCGCCACTGGCCGGCGTCGGGCTGAGCCAACCCGTGCTCGGACAGCTTCTGGCACACCGACTCGAACGCGTTGGGCGGGATAGAGAGGTAGAACGCGTGGTTGCCCCGCGTGCCCCGGCTCTGGTCCAGCTCCTCGATGCACTCCTTGAGGTTCTTGAATGCCTCGTCGTCGTCGAAATTGCCCTTCACGAATCGGATCCCCGCCGAGAGCTGCTCCCACACCGTGTCGTTGAACGGCGTCCGCGCGTGGCGCGTGACGGAGTCCTTGACCTGTTCGACGAACTCCTCGTCGGTCCAGTCACGTCGGCCGAAACCGACGAGCCCGAAGCTCGGCGGCAGCAGCCCACGATTGGCGAGGTCGTAGATGGCGGGCATGAGCTTCTTGCGGGCGAGATCCCCGGTGACACCGAACAGGACGAGCGACGATGGTCCGGCGATCCGGCTCAGCCGCCTGTCGCGCGAGTCACGCAGGGGGTTCGCGGCTTTCGCCGTGGTGCTTTCTGGCATGCTCACCCGTTCTCGTGCCGGTCCTCGCCGCGCACGGCAAGGGAGGAGATGACGTGATGGAGCTGTGCAACTCCTGCAGCGCGGTCCGTGAGGTGGAGGCGGAGAACGGGGCGTCCGTGGTCCGCGAGCACCTGCGCATCACCGGCGGCCTGGGCGGAGATGAGCTGCCCGAACGTGAAGGGCCGGTCCGGGATGGCGAGGTCGGTGCTGCTTGCCCCCGTCAGCTGGAGGTACACACCGATAGGGGAACCGCCCTTGTGGTACTGCCCGGTGGAGTGCAGGAAGCGCGGTCCCCAGCCGAAGGTCACCGGGCGCCCGGTGGCTGCAGCGAGCGGCGAGCGGATCTCCTCGAGGGACGCCTGATGGTGACGGTCGAGGTAGGCCTGCACGGACAGGTAGCCATTGGCGGGCAGGGCTGCGAGGAGCGCTTCGAGGGCTTCCGCGACCGTGCTCGACGAACCGAGCAGGCCGGCGTCGCCACGCACTTCCAGTGCGCCGTCGACGAAAGCGGCAGGGACCGGTTCCGGCTGTGCGTCCAGCAGGCCGCGGGCGGCCTTCTTCGCTGCCTCGACGTCGGGCTGGTCGAACGGATTGATCCCCAGCAGGCGTCCCGCGACGGCGACGGCGTACTCCCAGACGAACAGCTGGCTGCCCAGG
The DNA here is from genome assembly GCF_005281365.1 of Arthrobacter sp. NamB2. NCBI lineage: Bacteria > Bacillati > Actinomycetota > Actinomycetes > Micrococcales > Micrococcaceae > Arthrobacter > Arthrobacter sp. NamB2. The sequence continues at coordinate 7,850 of NZ_SZWI01000007.1, forward strand.
GTGCCACTGACGGTGACGCGCGTACCCTCGGTGGCCTCGTCGCTGGGCGCCTCGTCGAACGGAGCCAGGATCACGGGCAGGACGTCGTCCGCCACGTCAGCCAGTTCGGGCGCGTCGAGGGTGGCGACGACGGGAAGCAGTCCGGTGCCGAGCTTCCCGGTCGATTCCGCGATGAGCTGCTCCGCCCAGTCCGCGAACCCGGGCAGGCCCGAGCCGGCGTCGGCGAACACGATCTTGTCCCGCAGCGGATTCGTGCCGCCGAGGACGGCGCCGAGTTGCAGTCCCACGTTGTCGGTCGTGTCGTCACCCAGGAATTCGGCGCTGTCCTCGGCGTCGTTCAGGAGTGCCTCGATGTCCGCGCCTGCGAGGCCGGACGGTACGAGACCGAAGGCCGTCAGGGCCGAGTACCGGCCTCCCACCTCGGGGTTGGCGTTGAACACCTTGCGGTATCCGGCCTTCCGGGAAGCCTCGTCGAGCGGAGAACCCGGATCGGTGACGATGATGATGCGCGAGGCGGCGTCGATGCCCGCGTCGCTGAATGCCTGTTCGAAGAGGCGGCGCTGCGAATCCGTCTCCACGGTGGAACCCGACTTCGACGACACGACGATGGCAGTGCGCTGGAGGTCCTCCTCGAGGGCCGTCCGGACCTGCTCCGGGTCGGTGGCGTCGAGCACGACGAGCTCGACGCCCGCTTCCTTGGTGATGACCTCCGGCGCGAGCGAGGACCCGCCCATGCCGCACAGCACGATGCGGTCGACGCCTTCGGCCTGGAGATCCGCCCGCAGGCCCGCGATCTCCGGCAGGAGGGCGCGCGAACCTTCGAACAGATCGAGCCAGCCCAGGCGGATCGACGCCTCGGACTCGGCGTCGGCGCCCCAGAGGGTGGAGTCCTTCGCCATGAGTCGTGAGGCGAACCGGTCACTCACGAGCGCGGGCACGGCCGCATCGACGGCGGCGAGCGCCGCCCCCGACGCGGTGAGAGCGAATGAGCCCATCGGGATCAGCCCTTCGAAGCGTCGAGTGCGGTCTGGACGGTCTCGAGGAGCTCCGACCAGCTGGTGACGAACTTGTCGAGGCCCTCGGTCTCGAGCTGCTCGACGACCTCGTCGTAGGAGATGCCGATGGCATCGAGCTTGTTCAGGATGTCGTTGGACTCGTCGTACGTGCCGGTGATGGTGTCGCCCTCGACGACGCCATGGTCCGCCATGGCTTCGAGCGTCTTCTCGGGCATGGTGTTGACGACATCCGGTGCGACGAGACCGGCGACGTACAGGGTGTCCGGCAGGTTGGGGTCCTTGACGCCCGTGGAGGCCCAGAGGGGTCGCTGTGCGTTTGCGCCCGCGGCCTTCAGGACCTGCCAGCGCTCCGAGGAGAACTGCTCCTGGAAGACCTGGTAGGCGAGACGCGCGTTGGCGAGGCCTGCCTTGCCCTTGAGCGCCGTCGCTTCGTCGGTCCCGATCGCGTCGAGCCGGGCGTCGATCTCCGCATCCACGCGGGAGACGAAGAACGAGGCGACGGAGTGGATCCTGGCCAGATCGTGGCCATTCTCCTTCGCCTGCTCCAGGCCCACCATGAAGGCGTTGATGACGGCGCGGTAGCGCTCGAGGGAGAAGATCAGCGTCACGTTGACGCTGATGCCCGCCGCGAGCGTCGACGAGATGGCCTCGAGACCCTCGACGGTTGCCGGGATCTTGATCAGCACGTTGGTGCGCTGCACCTTTGCGTGCAGGCGCTTGGCTTCGGTTACCGTTCCCGCGGTGTCGCGGGACAGCCGGGGATCGACCTCGATGGAGACACGGCCATCGGCACCGTTGGTGCGCTTGGCCTCCTCGGCGAAGATGTCGCAGGCCTGCGCGACGTCGTGGGTGGTGATGTCGAAGACTGCCTGGTCAACGTCGGCGCCGGCCTCGGCGAGTGCGCCTACCTGCGAGGCGTAGGACTCGCCCTTCTTCAGCGCTGCGGCGAAGATGCTCGGGTTGGTGGTCACGCCGACGACGTTGAGGTCCTCGATGAGGTGCTTGAAGGCGCCCGAGTTGATGCGCTCCCGGGAGAGATCGTCGAGCCAGATGGATACGCCGGCGGCCGAGAGGTCAGCTGTGGGTGTTGTCATGGTGTGCTCCTTGTCCGCTTGCGCGGAAGTATGTGCTGGACGGGTCTGACGGATGGGGCTGACTTACTGCTGGTCGCCGGTCTCGGTGGCGCGGTGACCGGACGGCATCGCCGAGGTGCCGTTCAGCGCCAGCGGATCGGCGGCCACGGCCTCGAGCGAGTCCTTGGCTGCAGCGACGACGGCGTCCGCCGTGATGCCGAACTCACGGTAGAGCGTCTTGTAGTCGGCGGAGGCGCCGAAGTGCTCGAGCGAGACGCTACGGCCGGCGTCGCCCACGATGCCGTGCCAGCTCTGCGAGACTCCGGCCTCGACCGAGACGCGGGCGCGGACGGTGCGTGGGAGGACACTCTCGCGGTAGGAGGCGTCCTGTGCGTTGAACCATTCGAGGCACGGCATCGACACCACGCGCGCGGAGATGCCCTGCGCTTCGAGTGCGTCGCGGGCCTCCACGGCGAGCTGCACCTCCGACCCGGTACCGATCAGGATGACGTCGGGGGAGCCGTTCTTCGCTTCCGCGAGGACATAGCCGCCCTTGGCGACCCCCTCGGCCGACCCGAAGGTGTCTCCCTCGGCCGCGCCCTCGCCCCGCTCGTAGGTGGGGATGTTCTGGCGCGTCAGGACGATGCCCGCCGGGTTCTCGGTGTTCTCGAGGATCGTCCGCCAGGCGATGGCGACCTCGTTCGCATCCCCGGGGCGCACGACGTCGAGCCCCGGGATGGTGCGCAGCGAGGACAGCTGCTCGACGGGCTGGTGCGTGGGGCCGTCCTCGCCGAGGCCGATCGAGTCGTGGGTCCAGACGTAGATCGCCGGGACGCCCATCAGTGCACCGAGACGGACGGCAGGACGCTGGTAGTCGCTGAAGATCAGGAAGGTGCCGGAGAACGCCCGCGTGCTGCTGTGCATCACGATGCCGTTGACGATCGCGGCGGCGGCGTGCTCACGGATACCGAAGTGCAGGACACGGCCGTACTCGTTGCCGGACCAGGCCTTCGTCTGCCGGCTCGGGGGGATGAACGACGGCGAGCCCTCGATCGTGGTGTTGTTCGACTCCGCGAGGTCCGCGCTGCCTCCCCAGAGTTCGGGAAGAACGGGTCCGATGGCTGTCAACACCTTGCCGGACGCCGCGCGGGTGGACATGTCCTTGCCGGACTCGAACGTCGGGAGGCTGGCCTCCCAGCCCTCCGGCAGCGTCCGCGCCTGGATGCGCTCGAGCAGGGCTGCCTCGTCGGCGTGGCCGGCCTTCCAGGAATCGAAGCCCTCCTGCCACGCGCTGTGTGCCTCAGCGCCACGCCGGACGACGCCGCGTGCGTGTTCGAGGACCTGGGGGTCGACGTCGAAGTGCTTCTCGGGGTCGAAGCCGAGGGCTTTCTTGAGGCCCACCAGCTCGTCCTTGCCCAGCGCCGAGCCGTGGATCTTGCCCGTATTCTGCTTGTTCGGGGCAGGGTAGCCGATGATGGTGCGCAGCGAGACGATGCTCGGCCTGGAGGTCTCGTTCTTCGCGGCCACGAGGGCGGAGTACAGCTCGGCGACGTCCTCGACGTACTCGCCGGTCTTGGTCCAGTCGACGCGCTGCGTGTGCCAGCCATAGGCCTCGTAGCGCTTGAGTACATCCTCCGTGAACGCGATGTCGGTGTCGTCCTCGATGGAGATGTGGTTCTCGTCGTAGAGCACCACGAGGTTGCCGAGCTCCTGGTGGCCCGCGAGGGAGGACGCTTCGGCGGTCACTCCCTCCTGCAGGTCGCCGTCGGAGGCGATGACCCAGATGGTGTGGTCGAAGGGGCTGGTGCCTGCGGGTGCATCGGCGTCGAACATGCCGCGCTGGCGGCGCTGGCCGTATGCGAAGCCGACCGAGGTCGCGAGACCCTGGCCCAACGGGCCCGTGGTGATCTCGACGCCCTTGGTGTGGCGGTACTCCGGGTGGCCCGGCGTGAGCGATCCCCACGTGCGCAGCGCCTTGAGGTCGTCGAGCTCGAGCCCGTAGCCGGACAGGTAGAGCTGGATGTAGAGGGTCAGCGACGTGTGGCCGGGGGAGAGGACGAACCGGTCGCGGCCGGTCCACTCGGGGTCCGACGGATCGTGACGCATCAGCTTCTGGAACAGGAGATAGGCCGCCGGCGCCAGGCTCATCGCCGTTCCTGGGTGCCCGTTGCCCACCTTCTCGACGGCGTCCGCCGCGAGGATACGGACTGTGTCGACCGCCTTCTGGTCGAGCTCGGTCCAGGTCAGTTCCTGCTCTTGCGTCTGTGGCACGTTTCCGGGCCCCTCTCTGTGCGGAACGGTCGCTGACGGGGAAGTGCCTCCAGGCACGCCGTCAGGCTGGCCGTTCACCGTTGAATCCTGCGAAGTTCGGCTCCGAGCGGAGACAGCACGAACCCCGGACGACATATTCCGGGCATGCTTCCACAGCGGGCTTTCGAATCCACACTATCCCTTCCGCCCTGAGTTGCGGCGTGGGTGTCGAAGAATGTCGTGCGTCACTTTTCGTGGTCACGCAGCTGCTTCTCGGGTCATCCCTCCCAGCGGCGGATTGCCGGCGCAGCGTTGACGCTTCGCGTCCGCGGATGCGCACCGGCACGGACGGTGGCGCGAAGGAGGGAGCAGGACCCTCTGCGGCCCCGCTTCGCTCCCACGCGGGTCGCGCCTCGGCAAGGATCGTCAGGACGGACGAGCGCGCCGATTTCTACACAGCGTAAAAGGGTATGATGAGGGTGTCTTTAACTCCGGAAGAAACGAAAGTGTTGCCTTGTGAAGACCCAGCAGGCTCCTGCTCCGGCACGTTCCCCGCAGGCCCGTCAGGGTTTCGGCCGCAAAGCGAAGGCCTACCTCGCGCTGACGAAGCCTCGCGTGATCGAGCTTCTCCTGGTCACCACTCTTCCAACCATGATCTTCGCCCAGGGCGGCTTCCCTCCGCTCGGTCTGATCCTCGCCACCATGATCGGCGGAGCCCTCGCAGCCGGTAGCGCAGGAGCCTTCAACTGCTACATCGACCGCGACATCGACAAGCTGATGCACCGCACGGAGAACCGTCCGCTCGTGACGGGAGAGATCACGCCCCGCGAGGCACTCGTCTTCTCGTGGATCCTGGGTGTCGTCGCGATCGCCGTGCTCTGGTTCGGGGCCAATCCGCTGGCCGGCATGCTCGGTGTCGCAGCGATCTTCCTCTATGTGGTCGTCTACACCCTGGTGCTCAAGCGCCGCACGCCGCAGAACATCGTATGGGGTGGAGCGGCCGGCTGCATGCCCGTCCTGATCGCGTGGGCCGCCGTCACCAATTCCGTCGAGTGGCCCGCGGTCGTCCTGTTCCTGATCATCTTCCTCTGGACGCCCCCGCACTACTGGCCGCTGTCCATGAAGTACAGCGACGACTACAACGCGGCGAGCGTCCCCATGCTCGGAGCGATCGCCGGTGCCAGGGTCGTGTCCGTGCAGGTCGTCCTCTACGCATGGGCGATGGTCGCCTGTTCGCTCCTGCTGATCCCCGCAGGAGCCGGCTGGGTGTACTCCGTGGCGGCGCTCGTCGGAGGTGCGTGGTTCATCCGCGAGTCGCACCGCTTGTACTCGCTCGCGCAGCAGGGGGAACTGAGCAATAAGGCAGCCATGAAGGTCTTCCACGGCTCCATCAGCTACCTGACCGTGCTCTTCCTCGGTCTCGCCGTCGATCCCTTCGTCGGATCGGCGCTCCTGCCCTGATCGGCCCTGGTCGGACCAGCTGACTGCGCAATGGTGTTCGCTGCAGCGATTCGGCTCGCTCGCCCCTAGGCTGGCACTCATGGACTTCACCGGACTGATCGCGTACCCCGTCACGCCCTTCTCCGCGGACGGGAGCGTCTCGCACGAAGCCCTCAGCGGTCTCGTCGAGGGACTGGCGACCTCCGGAGTCGACGCCATCACCGTGCTCGGCTCGTCGGGCAGCTTCGCCTACCTCGACCGGGCCGAACGATCCGCAGTGGCGCGGACGGCCATCGAAGCAGTCGGCGGTCGCCTTCCGGTAGCCGTCGGCATCAGCTCGGTGGGTACCCGCGAGGTTCTCGACGCCGCCGTCGACGCCCAGGCGGCAGGCGCCTCCGGGCTGGTTCTGTCACCGGTCTCCTACGTCCCCCTCACCGACGACGAGGTGAAGACGCAGGTGCGTGCCGTCTGCGCAGCGACCGACCTGCCGGTCTGTCTCTACAACAACCCGGGGACCACGCAGTTCGACTATTCGCTCCAGGTGGTCGCAGAGCTGTCGGTCCTCCCTGAGGTCGTCGCGTTCAAGGACACGGCCGCCGATGCCGCGACGTTCAACGCACGGCACGCCGCACTCTCGGCGCTCGTTCCCGGCGTCCTCAGCCACGGGGTCAGCGGAGACCTCCTCATGATGACGGGCGAGATCGCCGCGGACGCGTGGCACAGCGGCCCTGCCGCCCTCCTGCCGGTGCACTACGCCCGGCTCCGGTCAGCGGTCGTCGCCGGCGACCAGCACGAAGTCGACCGCGTGCGCCACGTGCTCGCACCCCTCGTCGACCACGTCGCCGGCCTGCGCAAGATCAGCGGGCTGCACCTGCTGGCGCGGGCCTGCGGGGTCGCGGCCGGCGATCCGCGCCCGCCCCTGCTGCCGAGCCCGGGCTCGGAACTCCGGGAACTGGGCAGGCTCCTCGACGTCCTCGAGTCGGAGTTCGGCGACGACTGACGGACGCGCACCCTCCCTCGGGACGGTCTGCCCGTCGGCGATGCCGACGTCACGGATCCAGGGCGGCGGCTGCCCGGGGACTCGCGGTGCCTCCCTGGTAGGTCGAGGCTGCCCGTCGGCAGGCGTCCTCCGACCGTATAATTCGAGCATGCCGATCACGCGCCCCCATGGCCTTCCCTGTCAGCCGTTCGCACTCGAGCAGTGCGGAGGCCGGCTGTGAGCGGCGGCCTCGTCGCCCTGCTCGACGACGTCGCTGCCCTGGCGCGCATAGCGGCCGCCTCGGTCGACGACGTCGCTGCCGGGGCGGCGAAAGCAGGGGCGAAGGCCGCCGGCGTGGTGATCGACGACGCCGCTGTCACGCCGCAGTACGTGTCGGGCGCCGATCCGTCCCGCGAGCTGCCGATGATCAAGCGGATCTTCTGGGGTTCGCTGCGGAACAAGCTCGTGATCATCCTGCCGGCTCTGCTGCTCATCAGTGCTTTCATACCCGGGGTCATTCCCTTCATCCTCATGCTGGGCGGGACCTACCTCTGCTACGAGGGCGCCGAGAAGGTATGGCACAAGCTCCGCGGCCACTCCGCGCACGAGGAGAAGGCTCCGGCCGTGGAACGCGGCCCGGAGGCAGAGGCCAAGGTCACCAAGGGTGCGATCACGACGGACTTCATCCTGTCCTGCGAGATCATGGTGATCTCGATGAACGAGGTCGCGACGGAGTCCCTGTGGGCCCGCGCGCTCATCCTCGTCGTCGTAGCTCTCGCCATCACCGTGCTCGTGTACGGCGCAGTCGCGCTCATCGTGAAGATGGACGACATCGGACTGCACCTGACCACCAAGGATTCTGCGGGCTCCCAGCGGTTCGGAGAGCTCCTCGTCAAGGGGATGCCGTCCGTGCTCGCGGCGATCACCCTCGTGGGCACGATCGCCATGCTGTGGGTCGGCGGTCACATCATGCTCCAGGGGGCCTACGACCTCGGCTGGCACCTGCCCTACGACGTCGTCCACAGCCTCGAAGCTCCCGTCGCCGGCATCGCCGTCGCCGGCGGTGCCCTGGCCTGGCTGGTGAACACCCTGTGCTCTGCGATCCTCGGCGCCGCCTGGGGCCTCGTGGTGATGGCCGTCGTGCACCCGCTGCTGAAGATGCTGCCCTTCGGGAAGAAGGACGGCCACCAAGAGGGCGACGTCCGCGCCGCAGTGGCGGGCCATCGCTCGACGAAACATGAAAACGATCCCGCCTAGGACAGGGCGAGCTCCCTTCCGGGGGTCGGAACTCCGGCCCCCGGTGCGCGGAAGGACAACTCCCGAGGCCTGGCGTCCTGAACGGTAGTCCGGCGGGGCTGGCCGGGCCCTGGGAGAGACCGAGTCCTAGGAGACGGTTTGGGGCAGCCTGGTGTCAGCAGCGGTGCCCGGCAAGGGTTTGCGCGTCGTGCCGGAGTACAGGGCATGGACCGCCGCGGCCATGAGCAGGGACGCGCCGAGCATGTGGAGGGCCACCAGCGCGATGGGCAGGTGGAGGAAGTGTTGCGTATAGCCGATGGCACCCTGTACCAGGACGACGGCGGCGAGCATCATGACCGGCTTCCGCAGCGTGCGGTGCGCCTCGGACCGGTAGGCGACCACCACAGCGAGGACCACCGTGGCGACCAGGAGGTACACCGGGAGGGCGTGCACGCGGGTCACGAGGTCGGAGTCCAGGCCGTTGCGGGCAGCCCCGTGGTCACCGGCATGCGGCCCGGACCCGGTCACGACGACGCCCAGCAGCACAGCGAGCGACGTCAGCACGGCTGACGTGACGAGCAGCTGCCGCATCAGGGGTGAGCCCACGGGTCCCGTGTCGGCCCGGTACTGCTCGGTGGTGAGCCGCGCGCGGTTCACGAGGACGGTAGCCAGGGAGACCAGGACCATCGAGACGACGAAGTGGAGACCGACGACCCACGGGTTGAGTCCCGTCCAGACCGTGATCCCGCCGATGACGGCCTGGGCGGGGATACCGAGGAAAAGCCCGATGGAGAGCCGGAACAGGTCCTTGCGCTCGCGCCTCATGCCGAGCACCGAGACGATCATGGCGACGGCGATGAGGACCAGCACGAAGGTCAGGAGCCGGTTCCCGAATTCGATCACGCCGTGGAACCCCATCTCCGGGGTGGTCACGAGGGAGTCGGGCGTGCAGCGCGGCCACTCGGGGCAGCCGAGACCGGAAGCGGTGAGGCGTACCGCCCCTCCGGTGACCACGATCGCGATCTGCGAGACGAGCGAGGCCACTGCCAGTCTGCGCACCGACGGCGTCGTTGTTCGGGGAAGGTTGTTCCTGAGGCGGGAGAGCGCGGGAAGGGTCATGGTCAGCTCCATTTGAACCAGCGGATGGCCGCCAGGCTAGCGAGAGCGGCCCAGGCGAGAAGCACGAGGCACGCTATGGGATCGAGGAAGCCGTCCGCCAGGGCGTGCCGCAGCCCGTCACCCAGAGCGGCGGAGGGAAGCACGGCGACGAAGGGCTCGGCCGCGGCCGGCAGGGCGGCTGCGGGGATGATCACGCCACCCGCAGCAGCCAGCAGGATCCAGACGAGGTTGGTGACGGCGAGGGTCGCCTCGGGACGGAGGGTGCCCGCAACGAGGAGCCCGAGGGCGGTGAACGCGGCGGAACCGATCAGCAGGAGCAGGGCCGCCGGCAGGATGCCCTCCGGCCGCGGCGACCACCCCATGAGGGCCGCGGTGCCACCGATCACGACGAGCTGGACGGCCAGCACGACCGCGACCGCGACCGCCTTGCCCAGGATGAGGCCCGAGCGGCCCAGTGGTGTCGTCGACAGGAAGCGCAGCACGCCGTACCGGCGGTCGAAGCCCGTCGCGATGCCCTGGCCGGTGAACGCGGTGGACATGGTGCAGAGCGCGAGGACGCCCGGCGCGGCAACGTCTATGCGGCTCGATCCGTATGCGTCGAGCAGGGGAGTGAGGACGAGCCCGGTGAGCGCGAGCAGCGGCAGGACGATCGCCAGGACGAGCTGCTCGCCGTTGCGGAGCATCGCCAGCGCCTCGTAGGCGCCGTGTCGCAGGACGCGCGTCGGCAGCGGAGCGGCGCTTCCGCCGATGATTCCCTGCGCTTCGCCGGGCGCAGCGGGGCGTGACGGCACTCCTGCCCTCGTACTCATCGGATGCTCCGTCCGGAGATGTCGAGGAAGACGTCCTCCAGAGACCGCGGCGCCATCGCGATGGCCGTCGGCATGACACCGAGGGAGGCCCACCACGTAGCCAGCTGCGCGACGTCGTCGGCTGTGAGCGCCCCGCGGAGCACGTACTGGCCGGGCTCCGGCTCACGCTGGTGCAGGTGGGGGAGAAGGTCCGCAGGGAGCATGAGTCCCGGTACCGTGTCGAAACGGAGCTCGCGCATCCCGTCGGCGTCCGTGTCGGCCGTCAGTTCGGCGACAGTGCCCTCCGCCACGGTGCGGCCGCTCTCGATGATGTAGACGTAGTCGGCGAGCTTCTGCGCATCGTCGAGCAGATGGGTGGTGAGGATGACGGCGAGGCCGTCGGCGCGCAGTTCGTTGATGAGGTCGAACACGATCGTGCGGGACTGGGGGTCGAGCCCCGCGCTCGGCTCATCCAGGAACACGACCTCCGGCCTTCCCACGAGCGCACACGCGAGGGCCAGGCGCTGCTTCTGACCGCCCGACAGCCGACGGATGGAGACCGCGCCGAACTCGTCGAGCCCGAGGCGCTCGGCCAGCGCGTCGACGGGCAAGGGGGAGCTGTACATGGACGCGACGTGGCGCAACAGGGGGAGCGGCCGTACGGAGGGTGGGAGTCCGCCGTCCTGCAGCATCACGCCCACGCGCGCACGCAGGTGCGGGCTCGCCCGGTGGGGATCCTCGCCGAGCAGCCTGATCGTGCCGCCGTCGGCGCGCTGAAGACCCTGGGCGCACTCCAGCGTCGTCGTCTTCCCGGCCCCGTTCGCTCCCAGCAGTACCGTCACGGCGCCGTGTGCGGCGCTGAGGCTCACGCCATCGAGCACGCGCACCATCCTGCCGTCGAGGGAACCGACGGGACCGAAGTCCTTGATCAGGCCGTCGATGACGAGGGCGGAGGGAGTTGTCGGCACGGCACTATTCTACGTCAGGTAGTAGGAGGGCAGCGGGGCCGAATGGGAAGCCTCACCTAAGTGGTGGGCCGGAATACATTAGGTCATGATTATGTTGTGTATTTTGTCGCCTACGGGAGGAATGGATCGTGACCGCATCAGCCCGTGCTGCCGTGTCGGTGGCAGTTTCCCCTCTCACCGCGTCGGCTCGCACGACCTCGAACCCGGGTGGCACGTCGTCCGAGCGGACAGCCCAGATCGTCTCGCCGGATCCGGACGAGCGGACCCGTGACCGGGTCCTGTCGGCCGTGCTGGAGAGGGGTCCGGTCAGCGCCGCCGAACTCGGCGATTGCCTGGGTTTCACCCCCGCCGCCATGCGCCGTCACCTCGATGCGCTGTCCTCCGACGGCCTGATCGAGGTCAAGCGCGTGCGGAGCTCGGCCAGCGGAGCCGGTCGGCCGGCCCGTCGCTACGTGCTCAGCCAACGCGGCCAGACCAAGATGGGCAACGACTACCTCGACATCGCGACTGCCGCCCTGGCGCAGCTCGGGCAAGCGGCCGGACCCGAGGCCATCGAGGAGTTCGCGCGGACACGCTTCGCCGGCATGGAGGAGCGCTACCGGCCTATCGTCGAAGCTGCTGGTCCCGACCTCGAGGCCCGTGCCCACGCGCTCGCCGGCGCGCTGACGACCGATGGTTTCGTCGGATCGACCAAGACGGTGGGCCTTCCGCAGGGCGGGGGCAGCCGGACCGCGGGAGTCTCCCGACCCGTGATGCTGAGCGTCCAGTTGTGCCAGGGGCACTGCCCCATCCAGGGACTCGCCTCCGCGTTCCCGGCATTCTGCGAGCAGGAGACCGGCGTCTTCGCCCGCCTGCTCGACGTCGATGTGCGCCGCCTCTCGACCCTGGCCAGCGGCGGTCATGTCTGCACAACCCACATACCCCTGGGACGGACGACGACGGCTCCGGCTCCTGCCGGCCCGGAAGCATCCACGCCGGCCGTCGATCAGGCGGCAGCGGATGCGGCTTCCCCCAGCAACCCAGCAACGTTATCCATCCATCAGCAAGGAAGGCCGTGATGACGGATCAAGTAGACCGCAAGCCAGCTGCATCGGCAGTGCCGGAGTCGGTGATCAATGACATCCTCGAGAAGAACCCCGAGCTCGAGGGCATCGGCACCTACCAGTACGGGTGGGCCGACAAGAACGAGGCCAGCGACAACGCTCGCCGTGGGCTCAGCGAGGAAGTCGTCCGCGACATCTCGGCCAAGAAGAACGAGCCCGAGTGGATGCTCGACCTCCGCCTCAAGGGTCTCAAGTACTTCGACCGCAAGCCGATGCCCGCCTGGGGCGCCGACCTCTCCGGCATCGACTTCGACAACATCAAGTACTTCGTGCGTTCCACGGAGAAGCAGGCGAACACGTGGGAGGACCTCCCCGAGGACATCCGCACCACCTACGAGAAGCTGGGCATCCCCGAGGCCGAGCGTGCCCGCCTCGTCTCCGGCGTCGCGGCCCAGTACGAGTCCGAGGTGGTCTACCACCAGCTCCGTGAGGACCTCGAGCGCCAGGGAGTCATCTTCCTCGACACCGATACCGCGCTGCGCGAGCACCCGGAGATCTTTAAGGAATACTTCGGCACGATCATCCCCGTGGGCGACAACAAGTTCGCGTCGCTGAACACGGCAGTCTGGTCCGGCGGCTCCTTCGTGTACGTCCCCAAGGGCGTACACGTCGAGATCCCCCTGCAGGCCTACTTCCGGATCAACACCGAGAACATGGGCCAGTTCGAGCGCACGCTGATCATCGCCGACGAGGACTCCTATGTGCACTACATCGAGGGCTGCACCGCTCCGATCTACACATCGGACTCCCTGCACTCGGCCGTCGTCGAGATCGTGGTGAAGAAGGGCGCACGCGTCCGGTACACCACCATCCAGAACTGGTCGAACAACGTGTACAACCTGGTGACCAAGCGGGCCATCGCGCACGAGGGCGCCACCATGGAGTGGATCGACGGGAACATCGGCTCGAAGGTCACCATGAAGTACCCGGCCGTGTACCTGGTGGGGGAGCACGCGAAGGGCGAGACGCTTTCCATCGCCTTCGCCGGCGAGGGACAGCACCAGGACACCGGATCGAAGATGGTGCACATCGCGCCGAACACGAAGTCCTCGATCATCTCGAAGTCCGTGGCACGCGGTGGCGGGCGGGCCGCCTATCGCGGGCTCGTCCAGGTCCGTGAGGGCGCCAAGCATTCCGCGAACACCGTGCGCTGCGACGCGCTCCTGGTGGACACGATCTCCCGCTCGGACACGTATCCCTACGTGGACATCCGCGAGGACGACGTCACGATGGGGCATGAGGCGACGGTGTCACGCGTCAGCGAGGAGCAGCTGTTCTACCTGATGTCCCGCGGACTCCCCGAGGACGAGGCCATGGCGATGATCGTGCGTGGGTTCATCGAGCCGATCGCACGGGAGCTGCCGATGGAATACGCGCTCGAGCTGAACCGGCTGATCGAACTGCAGATGGAAGGGGCCGTAGGCTAGCAATGGCTGAGACCACTCACACGGAATTTTCACCCAACACCGCCCCTGAGGGCGAGGTCACCGATCTCGGCGACCTCGACGAGAAGGCCCGCCTAGGGGCACCGTCGGGCGCCGCGGCGTCGGCCTCGATCGACGGCTTCACCGAAGAGGGCGAGCGGCTCTCGGCCCAGAACACGGGCAGCGAGCAGTTCGGGCTCAAGGAGCACAGCCACGGCAACGCCCCCGTCATCCCCGAGGCATCGCGCGGGGAGCGCCGCAGGTCCTTCGACCTCGCGGACTACCCGACGCTGACGGGCCTCGAGGAGGACTGGCGCTTCACGCCGCTCAAGCGCCTGCGCGGGCTGCACACCGATGCCCTCACCGGTACGGCTCCCTCCGTCGTCGTCACGGGTGCCGGGAACGTCACGGTCGAGACGGTCGGCCGGGACGACGCCCGCCTGGGCACCGCCGCGACGCCGGAGGACCGCGTGTCCGCAGCGGCATGGAACGCGTTCACCGAAGCCACCGTGATCACCATCCCGAAGGAGACGGTTGCGGACGGCGAGGTCACGGTGAGCGTCACCGGCTCGGCGATGGAGGCAGCAGCCCAGCAGATCCTGATCAACGCCGAGGCCTTCTCGAAAGCCGTCGTGGTCCTGGATCACTCCGGCTCCGCCACGCTCGCACAGAACGTCGAGATCATCGTGGGCGACGGCGCGGAGTTGACCGTCGTCAGCGTCCAGGAATGGAACGACGACGCCGTGCACGTCTCCTCCCAGCAGGCCAAGGTAGGTCGGGACGCCCGCTACAAGCACGTGGTCGTAAGCCTCGGCGGCGACCTCGTGCGCCTCACGCCGTCGTCGATCTTCACCGCCACCGGTGCCGAGGTCGAGATGTACGGACTGTACTTCGCGGATGCGGGCCAGCACCTCGAGCAGCGATTGCTCGTGGATCACGCCGTCCCGAACTGCACGTCGCGTGTGACCTACAAGGGTGCACTGCAGGGCCAGGACGCGCACACCGTCTGGGTGGGCGACGTCCTGATCCGCAAGGCCGCCGAGGGGACGGATACCTACGAGACGAACCGCAACCTGATCCTCACGGACGGTGCGCGCTCGGATTCGGTACCGAACCTGGAGATCGAGACGGGCCTCATCGAGGGTGCGGGCCATGCCAGCGCCACGGGCCGGTTCGACGACGAGCACCTCTTCTACCTCATGGCGCGCGGTATCCCCGAGAAGGCTGCACGCCGGCTCGTGGTCCGCGGATTCCTCAACGAGGTCATCCAGCAGATCAAGGTGCCGGCCCTCGAGGAGCGGCTCTCCGAGTCGGTCGAGCGCGAACTCGCGGCGGGCAACCTCTGATGGCGGATGCACCCCGCGGGGAACTGATCTGCAGCGTCGACGACATCCAGGTCAAGCAGGCGCTGCGGGTGCTGATCGACGACTACCCCGTCGCTGTCGTGCGTGATTCGGACGGCGAGATCCACGCGCTGGGAGACACGTGCTCGCACGCGGACATCTCGTTGTCCGAGGGCGATGTCGAGGGATGCGCGATCGAATGCTGGGGCCACGGCTCGCAGTTCGACCTCCGTAGCGGGGCTCCCCTGCAGCTCCCTGCCTACGAACCGGTTCCCGTCTTCGCACTCGAGATCCACGACGGCAACGTCTACGTCGACGTCACGACGGTCACCAATGGAGCACCCGCGCCGCAGCTCGGCTAGCTGCCGCCGACCCACGTACTTCCTGCACACTTCCTGCACAGCAGGCGAAGGAGAAAGAACACGATGTCCACACTTGAAATCAAGGACCTGCACGTCAGCATCGACACCGAGCAGGGCAACATCCCCATCCTCAAGGGCGTCACGCTGACGATCAACACCGGCGAGACCCACGCGATCATGGGTCCGAACGGCTCCGGGAAGTCGACGCTCGCGTCGACCATCGCCGGCCACCCCCGCTACAAGGTCGACAGCGGGTCCATCACGCTCGACGGGGAGGACGTCCTCTCGATGAGCGTCGACGAGCGCGCCCGCGCCGGGCTCTTCCTCGCGATGCAGTACCCGGTCGAGGTCCCCGGCGTCACGATGACGAACTTCCTGCGCACGGCCAAGACCGCGCTCGACGGCGAAGCCCCGAGCCTGCGGCACTGGACCAAGGACGTCAAGACGGCCATGGCGCAGCTCCGTATCGATGCGGACTTCGCCCAGCGCAACGTCAACGAGGGCTTCTCCGGCGGCGAGAAGAAGCGTGTCGAGATCCTCCAGCTCGAGCTCTTCCGCCCCAAGTTCGCGATCCTCGACGAGACCGACTCCGGCCTCGACGTCGACGCCCTCAAGGTCGTCTCCGAAGGAGTCAACCGCGAGCACTCGAAGGGCGAGATGGGCACGCTGCTCATCACCCACTACACGCGGATCCTGCGCTACATCAAGCCCGATTTCGTGCACGTGTTCGTCGCGGGGCGCATCGCCGAGGAGGGCGGTCCGGAACTCGCTGACCGCCTCGAGGAAGAGGGCTACGATCGTTTCACGGCCCAGTCCGCGGTCGAGGCCTAGGACCACCAGGATTACCGGCACGTCCGCGTGCCGAATCGCCCGAAAGGAAAAGTGCGATGAGTGATGTGCAGCAGGCGCAGACCGCGCTGGATGACGTCGAGGAAGCGCTGAGGGACGTGATCGACCCGGAGCTCGGTGTGAACATCGTGGACCTCGGCCTCCTCTACGGACTGAAGTACGCCGATGACGGCGCCCTCCTGATCGACATGACCCTCACCACGGCCGCGTGCCCCCTGACCGACGTGCTCGAGGAGCAGGTCGGTCAGGCGCTGGACGGCGTCGTCGACGAGTGGCGGCTCAACTGGGTGTGGATGCCGCCGTGGGGTCCCGAGCGGATCACCGAGGACGGCCGCGACCAGATGAGGGCACTCGGCTTCAATATCTGATCGGCAGGACAGTCGTTCCGACCACGGGGCGGTTCCAGCGGTTGCTGGGGCCGCCCTGTGGTCGTTCCTGCTCGGGTCAGCTCGTGCCCGTGTCCTCGGGGTCGAGTGACGGGCCGTCGCCGATGTCACCCGCTGATTTGGCGTCGCTCTTCTCACCACGGTCGTCGTGATCACCGAGGCCCCGTGCGGCCAGGGCTTCCCCCGTCCGATGGGCATAGGCGACCGCACCGACGACGAGGGGAGTGACGGCGACACGCGGATTGCGTTCGAGGCCGCGCGCCTTCGCCGCCTCCCGGACGTCGACGAACAGGCCGGCGAGGTAGGGGATGCTCCGCAGCATGATGGACAGTGCGAGCGCGAAGCGTTCGGGGTCCGCGCCCACGGCGCGGAGGGGCGTCACGAGCCGCATGATGCCGTCGAGCAGCGCCTGCGTCGGCGTCGTCAGTGTCACCGCTCGCGCCACGAGCAGGCACCCGGCGACGCCTCCCACCACGACGAATGCCCGCAGCCACCCCTGGGTCATGCCCTGATAGAGCCCGAGGATGCCGAGCACCGGTGCGGCAGGCAGCAGCATCCGCAGGATCCTCAGGGGGGAGAGGCGTGCACCGGTCAGGAGCGCTCCGAGGGCCATCAGCAGCACGGCCGAGGTGGTGGATGGGGAGCGCCAGGCGACGACGGCCACGGCGCAGCCGATCGATACCGCCGCCTTAACGGACAGCGGAGTCCGGTAGAGGAAACCCCGGCCCTCCTCGTACAGTCCGAGCGTGCTGCCGAAACCCCTCATGCGCCGGCGGCCGGGGTTCCGGCGAGGGAGCGATAGTGCGCCACGGCGGCGGCGGGAGCGCCGTCGAACACCACCCTGCCGTCGTCGACCACGAGCGTCCGCTGGGCCTCGAGGGCGAAAGCCAGGTTGTGGGTGGTGTAGACGACCTGCTGGTCGAGCCCGGCGAGGAGGGTCCGCACCAGGGCATCGTTGCGCAGGTCCAGGAGGGTCGTCGGTTCGTCGGCGACGAGGACACGCGGATCCACGGCGAGGACCACGGCAAGCGCGAGGACCTGGCGTTCGCCGCCCGAGAGATCGTAGATGCTGCGGTCGGCAAGCTGCTCCACGCCGAAACGCCGCAGGACCTCCTCACCGCGCCGCCGGCGATCCGTCGCGGACAACCTGCGGGTCCGGAGGGACAGTTCCACGTCCTCCCGGCCGGTCGGCATGACGAGCTGGGAGAGGGGGTCCGTGAAGACGAACCCGACGGCGCGTCGCACAGCCCGGCCCCCGGCACGCGTGTCATGGCCGAAGACCGCCACCGATCCTCGGCTGGGGAGAAGGAGTCCGTTGATGAGGCGCAACAGCGTGGACTTGCCGGACCCATTGGCTCCGATCACGCTGACGCGTTGCTCGGCCAGCGTCAGCGTGGTCGGATGCAGCAGCGTCCGGGCGCCGTCGTCCGTGCTGACCTGCGCGCCCCTGAGCTCGATCACTGTGCGCCGCGCGCCCTCGCGCCGAGGAGTCGGGGGAACGCCCGATGGACCGACACGGCAACCGCTGCGGCGAGAAGGTCCTTCACGACGTCGCCGGGCAGGTACGCGGCGTCGACGATGATCGCGTCGCGCAGCGGAAGGACCGCGTTCACCATGAGTCCTGCGATGCCCAGCGGATGAATGGTCAGCAGGCTGGCCGCGAGGCAGGCCAGGAACAGGAGGCCGGCGCGGAACCTGCGCGTCCTGCGGAGGACGACGACGGCCAGCAGACCGGCCACGAAGGCCGCGAGGGGGAAAGCCACGAGGTATCCGGCCGACGGTCCGGCCAGGACACCGAAACCTCCGTTGAAGCCGCTGAACACCGGCAGGCCGATCAGCCCGGCGGCGAGGTAGAGCAGGACGGCGGCCGCTCCGCGGGTGGGGCCGAGGACCAGCCCGGCGAGCAGGACGCCGAGCGTCTGCAGTGTGATCGGCACACCGAGCGGACCCACCGGTATACCGGGTAGGATTGCAAGGGCGGCGATGAGGGCGGCGAAGACCGCTACCAGGGAGAGATCGGTGGTATCCCACCGCTTGCGCGCCGGGGATCGGCCGGTGTCGGTCGATCCGGCGACGGTTTGCTCCGCTGGCTGCATGGAACACGCTCCTTCAGCAGGCCGGAGTCACACCGGCTGCTCCGGTGCTTTGTCGACTTCCTCCAGCCGTAACTGCTTCTGTACCGAGACTAGCGCCGGTCATCAGGGGATCCCTTGTGGGATTCCTACAACAAACGCCGTCTCCGGCACCATTGAAAGGCCTCACCGTGATTAGCGTATCGAACCTGGAGCTGCGGGCCGGAGCCCGCCTGCTCATGGATGAGGTGTCCTTCCGCGTCGACAAGGGCGACAAGATCGGGCTGGTCGGGCGCAACGGCGCCGGGAAGACGACCCTCACGAAGGTGCTCGCCGGGGAATCACTGCCCGCCGGAGGTACCGTGACCCGCTCGGGCGAGATCGGATACCTGCCACAGGATCCCCGCACCCCGAACATGGAGCAGCTCGCTCGCGATCGGATCCTCTCCGCGCGCAACCTCGACGCCGTCGTCGGCGAACTACGCCAGGCCCACGAGGACATGGCGAGCGAGAAGACGTCGGTGCGCAACAAGGCGATGGCTCGCTACGACCGCATCGAATCCGCATTCCTCGCCGGCGGTGGCTATGCAGCCGAAGCCGAGGCGGCTTCCATCTCGTCCAACCTCGCCTTGCCCGAGCGCATCCTGAACCAGCCCCTGAAGACGCTGTCCGGCGGTCAGCGTCGGCGCGTCGAGCTCGCCCGGATCCTGTTCTCCGGCGCGGAGACCATGCTCCTCGACGAACCGACCAACCACCTCGACGCCGATTCCATCACCTGGCTGAGGGATTTCCTGAAGAACCACCAGGGCGGCCTGATCGTCATCAGTCACGACGTCGAGCTGCTCGAGGCCACCGTCAACAAAGTGTTCCAGCTGGACGCCAATCGGGCGACGATCGACATCTACAACATGGGGTGGAAGCGCTACCAGCTGCAGCGCGAGACCGATGAGCGCGCCCGCAAGCGCGAACGCGCGAATGCCGAGAAGAAGGCGCAGGTCCTCATGGACCAGGCCAACAAGATGCGGGCCAAGGCGTCGAAGGCCGTCGCCGCCCAGAACATGGCCAAGCGCGCCGAGCGGCTGCTGGGCGGACTCGACGCCGTGCGCGCCTCGGACCGGGTGGCAGCGCTCCGCTTCCCGGAGCCGTCCCCGTGTGGCAAGACCCCCATGACCGCGGAGGGTCTCAGCAAGTCCTACGGGTCGCTGGAGATCTTCACCGATGTCGACCTCGCGATCGACCGCGGCTCGAAGGTGGTCATCCTGGGACTCAACGGTGCGGGGAAGACCACCCTGTTGCGGATGCTCGCAGGTGTGGACAAGCCCGATACGGGGAAGGTCATCGCGGGCCACGGACTGAAGGTGGGGTACTACGCGCAGGAGCACGAGACGCTCGACACGCAGCGCACCGTGCTCGAGAACATGAAGTCCTCGGCCCCGGACATGCAGGACGCGGAGGTCCGCGGGATCCTTGGATCGTTCCTCTTCTCCGGGGACGATGTCGACAAGCCTGCCGGCGTACTGTCCGGCGGCGAGAAGACCCGACTGGCCCTCGCGACCATCGTCGCGTCGTCGGCTAACGTCCTCCTGCTCGACGAACCGACGAACAACCTGGACCCGGCAAGCCGCGCCGAGATCCTCGGTGCGCTCAAGAACTACAGCGGGGCGGTCGTCATGGTCAGCCATGACGAGGGCGCCGTCGATGCCCTCGATCCCGAACGGGTCGTGATGCTGCCCGACGGCGTGGAGGACCTGTGGAACCAGGACTACCTGGAACTCGTCACGCTGGCGTAGGACGATGCGACGCCCCGACGGGAGCAAGCAGCCCTGCGGTCGCACTGCACATGAGCGACGCGCGGGGCACAGCGGTCATGCTCCGGGCACGCTAGGGTGATGCCCGTGGACTCCGATCGGCTGCGAATCTCGTGCCTGTCCTTCACGGGCGCCGTCGAGGACTATCCGTTCGGTCCGGAGATCGCGGTCTTCCGGGTGCGGGCGCCACAACGGGCGGCGAAGCCGAATCCCGGGAAGATATTCGCGCTGGTCCGTCTCGACGTCCATCCGCCCGCGATCTCCCTCAAGTGTGACCCTGCACTCGCCGTCCAGCTGAGGGCGGCCAATCCCGAGATCACCGGCGCCTGGCACCTGAACAAGAAGCACTGGAGCTCGGTACGGCTGGACGGAGCGCTGTCACCCGGGACCGTGCTGGACATGATCGAGGATTCCTACGACCTCGTCGTCGCCTCGCTCACTGCTGAGCAGCGGGCTTCGCTCGGCTGGTCGGCAGGTGCTCCGTGAGAGTCTGCAGCTACTAGCGGATCCCCTGCGAATCGAGGATGGCGTCCTCTTCATCCTCCGAGGAGGGGCGGCGCCGCGCGCGAACGGGCTGCCGTAGATCGCTGCCGTCCTGCTCGGAGTCGCTCCTGCGTTGCTGGCGCGCGGCATAGCCCAGCCCCACGAACGCCAGGACCCCGAAGGCGAACCACTGCATCGAGTACGAGAGATGCGGACCCTCGTCGATCGACGGTTTCGGTGCAGCAACAGGCGTCTGCGCCGCTGCCGGCCGTTCAAGCGCCAGAAGGCCGTACGCAGCGTCCTGCACGGGGTAGTCCAGGGTGCCGGCCAGGGCCTGCAGGTCGATCGATGCTACCTGTCCCTCCGGAGCGCCGCGGTTGACGGCGGGTTCGCCGGGCTTCATCCTGGCGGTGACTTCGACCCGCCCGGCCGGCGGTGCGGGAATCTCGTCCGGACGGCCGGCCTCCACGTTTCCGATGGGGAGCCAGCCACGATCGATGATCACGGCGGTGCCGTCCTCGAGCTTCAGGGGAGTGAGAACCTCGTAGCCGGGCTGGCCATTGAGCGGCCGGTTGCGCACGATCACCTGGTTCTCGACGTCGTAGGTGCCCTCGAAGGTGATCGGCGTCCATTCGCGGGAAGCGTCGTAGCTGTCGAAACCGTTCTCGCCGGGCACGTACCGTTCCGGTGCGGCGTCGTAGTTCGCCTCGATGCGCTGGATGTCCTCCACGACCGCCTCACGACGATCCAGCTGCCAGCGTCCGAGACCTACGCATCCGGCGGCGATCACCATGACCATGGCAAGCCAGCCGAACCAGCGGGCGGAGAAGAGGAAGCGGTACACCTAGCGGGTCTCCATCGGTCGGTCGGACGCCAGCGGAAGGGTCTCCTTCCAGAGGCCACGGGCGCGGAGGTACTCCTCGAACCACTCGACGTGGTCGGGACACGAGGCCCAGGCCTTCCTCCGCTCCGGGGTGTGGATGCGCGGGTTGTTCCACAACAACTGCCACTCGGCGTCGCTGCGACAGCCCTTGCGCGAGCACACGGGTGGCGCGTCGTGCGCCCGCTGCGGCCCGGCGAACAGTCCCAGACCCGCGGATGGAAACGCCCTCGCCGGCTCCCGGTTCGGTGCTCCGTCAGCCATGCGTGGACGGCCTGTCCTGACCGGCGGCGTGCGAGCCGTGCTGAACCGGCCCGGTGTCGTCGTCGATGATCTCGCCGCTGAGCACGTCGTCGCCGTCCCCGGGATCCGCATCGACGACCTTCGCCTCGATCTCGCGGACGGGCGCCCGGTCGATCAGCGCGTCGCTGTGTCGGATGTTGCTGGTGTCGCTGCCACCATTGGCGACGATCACGGCGAAGTACGGCAGGAACACCGCCCCGGCGATCATCACCCACTGCAGCCATACGTAGGGAACGACGAAGACCAGGACGAAGCAGACGAGACGGATGCTCATCGACACCGTGTACCGGATCATTCGTGTACGCATTTCCTCGCTGTGTGATTCACGAGCGTCGGAGATGCTGTGGACGTCTGTGTTGTGCTTCGTTTGTTTACTCATCACACTCCATGAAGACTCCCTCTATTGTCTCACTCAGGGTCCCGTTCCCGAAGTTGAGGGATGCGCCGCTAGGATCGTCGGGATAGTTTGACGAAAGAGCCGCCGAGCCGGTTCGACGGCGCCGAAGCCCTCGCCGGATCGCCTCCGTCGTCGGGATCGAACCGGACGTCGAACCGGACGTCGGACTGAACGTTGACTGGACGTCGAACTGGACGTCGAACTGGACGTCGAACTGGACATTGATCGGTATCTCGAACAACGCGGGCTCCTTGGAGCCCGCAGACAGAGGAGTTTCCCCTTGGCACCTGATGCAGACAGCACGACCACCGCGACTGGACGCAGTGTCCTCGTCACCGGTGGCAACCGAGGGATTGGCCTTGCCATCGCACAGGCATTCGTAGCGAACGGCGACAAGGTTGCCATCACTCATCGAAGTGGCGAGGTTCCCGAGGGGATGCTCGGCGTCAAGGCGGACGTGACGAGTCAGGAGCAGGTCGACGCGGCCTTCACCGAGGTCGAGGCCCAGCACGGACCGGTCGAGGTGCTCGTCGCGAATGCCGGCATCACACGGGACACGCTGCTGCTCCGGATGACGGAGAGCGACTTCACCGACGTCATCGACACGAACCTCACGGGCGCCTTCCGGGCGGTGAAGCGTGCATCGCGCGGCATGATCCGGATGCGTCGGGGGCGCGTGATCCTCATCTCGAGCGTCACCGGCCTTTACGGGGCACCAGGGCAGATCAACTACTCCGCATCGAAGGCGGGGCTCGTCGGCGTCGCGCGATCCCTGACCCGCGAACTGGGGTCCCGCGGCATCACGGCGAACGTCGTCGCTCCGGGATTCATCGACACCGACATGACGGCCGAGCTGCCCGAGGAGACGCGCAAGGGCTATCTCGCCACCATCCCCGCGGGACGCTTCGCTTCGCCGGACGAGGTAGCCGGCGTCGTGGCCTGGCTCGCCAGTGATGCAGCGGCCTACATCTCCGGCGCCGTCATCCCGGTAGACGGCGGCCTCGGCATGGGTCACTGACGCTCCTGCCGAGCCACCGCACCGATCCACCCCCTACCCCAGACTTCACCAGAAGGAGCACCATGGCCACTCTCGAGGGCACCACAGCTATCGTCACCGGTTCGTCGCGCGGCATCGGAGCCGACGTCGCGCAGCAGCTCGCTGCGCAGGGCGCCGCCGTCGTCGTCAACTACCGGCAGAAGGCCCCGCGCGCCAACAAGGTCGTCGCGGGCATCGAGGCAGCGGGCGGCAAGGCCGTCGCCGTGGGAGCGGACCTCACGACGCCGGAGGGACCGGCCGCGCTGGTCGATGCTGCCGTTACCTTCTTCGGCGGCCTCAACCTGCTGGTCCTCAATGCGTCCGGCGGCATGGAGACGGGAATGGGGGAGGACTACGCGCTGAAACTCAACCGCGATGCCCAGGTCGCGATGCTCACGGCCGCTGTCGAGGTCATGCCCGCCGGCTCGCGCGTCGTCTTCATCACGAGCCATCAGGCCCACTTCATCGAGAAGGTGGAGACGATGGACGCCTACGAGCCCGTGGCCCGCAGCAAGCGGGCCGGCGAGGACGCCCTGCGCGCCCTGATCCCGCAGCTCGACGAGAAGGGCATCTCCCTCGTCGTCGTGTCCGGCGACATGATCGAAGGAACGGTCACCGCGACCCTGCTCGACCGCGCGACTCCGGGCGCGATCGAGGCACGCCGCCAGGAGGCAGGGCGCCTGTATTCCGTCGCCGAGTTCGCCACCGAGATCGTCAGGATGGTCACCGCCGACGTCCCCACGGGTCACACCGAGTATGTGGGTGGCGCCGAGGACTTCCTCGCCAAGAGCTGACCCGGCGCCGCGGCGCGCCCCTGCCACCCCGGCCGGCACGGTCCAGGCGCCGGAGGGGTTCGCAGGGGCGTGGGTCCGGGCGTGCGCTCTCCCCCGGGGACCGCGCTCGTGCCGTTCGCAAGGCGGACTCCAGAAACCCTTGGTCCAGGAGTCCGCAGCCGTGCGGGCCTAGAGTCCGGCGAAGTGCCGCACGAGGTCGAGGTCCGGAAGGTCCACTGCGGCATCGGCTGCTGCACGTACGGCTGGCTTCGCGTTGAAGGCGACGCCGAGACCTGCCGCCCCGAGCATGTCGAGGTCGTTCGCGCCGTCGCCCACGGCGAGTGTCGCGGCGAGGGGCACGCCCGCCCGCTCCGCCTCGGCCCGCAGCATCCGCTCCTTCTCGCGGCGGTCGACGACGGCGCCCACGACCCGGCCGGTCAGCACCCCATCGACGATCTCCAGGTCATTGGCCTTCGCGAACGACAGCCGCAGGCGCGTGGCGAGTGGCTCGAGGACCTGCGTGAACCCTCCTGACACCACCCCGACACGGTGACCCGCGTCGAGGAAGGCGGCCACGAGCTCTTCCGCGCCATCGCTCAGCTCGATCCTTCCGATCACCTCGTCGATGACGGACGCAGGCAACCCCTCCAATGCTCGTACGCGGTGGTGCAGGGACTGGGCGAAGTCGAGCTCCCCGCGCATTGCCGCCTCCGTCACCGCCGCCACCTCCGACTCGCGCCCGGCGTGTGCCGCGAGCAGTTCGATGACCTCCTGCTTGACCAGCGTGGAGTCGACGTCCATGATCAGCAGCCGCGGACCCGCGCTGTAGAGAGCCTCCGGGACGAGGGCGGCACCGATGCCTGTCCTCGCGGTCCAGTCGATGAGGCCGGCACGCGTCGTCGCGGGATCGGTGAGCTCGACATCGAGCGTCAGGACGTCGTAGGTGCCCCCGCCGGTGAGCACCTCGGTCCTGACATCGCTCCCGAGGCGTCGAAGCATCGCTGACAGATCGTCGCGGTGTCCGTCGTCGAGGCGGCGCGCGTACGCAACCACCCTGGCGTTGTCGGGCATGTGTTCCTCTCCTGTCCGGGCGCTGTCGGCGCCCCTGATCGTGCTCGAGTTCCTGCTCGCGTGGTTCGTTCTTCGTGTCATCCGTACCGGTGCGCAGGTGCCGATCGCAGGACCCGATCGCCTTCCCTCGATGCGCCGGGACAAGCGCGTGAAGGAGCCACGCCGGAACGAGTGGCACAACCGGAGTGTGACCGGCGAGCACGACCGGGCCGGGGCCGTTGGTTTAGCCACGAAGCCGGTCCTTAGCCTAGTGTCTAGAACCATGAGTGACGTTCTGGAACTGGCGGGAGTGAGCCTCGTCAGGGGTGGCAAGACACTGCTCGACGACATCGACTGGCAGGTCAGCGAGGGCGAGCGCTGGGTGGTCATGGGTCCCAACGGAGCGGGCAAGACCACGCTGCTGCAACTTGCCGGCGCACGCCTGCACCCCACCCGCGGCGTGGTCGGCATCCTCGACGAGGTCATGGGCGCCGTCGACGTGTTCGAACTCCGCCCCCGCATCGGCCTCGCTTCGGCGGCCCTTGCCGCCCAGGTCCCGGACCACGAGACCGTCCTGAACGTCGTCGTCACCGCGTCCTACGGCGTCACGGGGCGTTGGCGCGAACAGTACGAGAGGCTCGACGAACGCCGCGCTTTCCGGCTCCTCGACGCGTGGGGTATGTCGCGCTTCATGAACCGGCCCTTCGGCTCGCTCAGCGAGGGTGAGCGCAAGCGCGTCCAGATCGCGCGGGCGCTCATGGCCGATCCGGAGCTGCTGCTCCTCGACGAGCCGGCGGCCGGCCTCGACCTTGCCGGCCGCGAGGACCTCGTGAAGCGGCTGACCGAACTCGCACGTGACGAGGACGCCCCTGCCATGGTGCTCGTCACGCACCATCTCGAGGAGGTCCCCCCGGGCTTCACGCACGCGCTGCTCCTCCGTGACGGGAAGGTGGTATCGGCCGGTCCGATCCGTGGCGTGCTGACGGAGGAGAACCTCAGCACCGCCTTCGACGTCGCGCTCAGGGTCACCGAGGAGGACGGCCGGTACAGCGCAGTCGCCAGGGCGTGACCACAGGCGCCGGCAGTGGTCCTTCCCCAGCGGACGGCACCCGATGACCGTCGTCGAACTCGATTCCGTCGACGATCCGCGGCTCGCCGACTACCGGAACCTCACGGACGTCCAGCTCCGCCTCGCGAAGGAGCCTGCAGAAGGCCTCTACATCGCTGAAAGCTCGAAGGTCCTGCGCCGGGCCGTCGATGCCGGCCATGCTCCGCGTTCGTTCCTGCTCGCGCCCAAGTGGTTGCCGGACCTCGGCGACGTCCTCGCCCGCTTCCCCTCCGTTCCGGCTTTCGTAGCACCCGAACCGACCCTCGAGGCGATCACCGGGTTCCACCTCCACCGGGGGGCCCTGGCCGCGATGCAGCGCCCCGAGCCGCTACCGCTGGCCGAGGTCCTGGCGTCCGCCCGCCGCGTGGCGGTGATCGAGGACATGGTGGACCACACGAACCTCGGCGCGGTCTTCCGGTCGGCGGCTGCTCTGGGAATCGACGCCGTCCTGGTGAGTCCCCGCAGTGCCGACCCGCTGTATCGGCGGGCGGTGCGCGTGAGCATGGGCAGCGTCTTCCAGGTGCCATGGGTGCGGCTGGTGTCGTGGCCGGACGACCTGGCGGCTGTGCGGCGGGCGGGCTTCACGCTGGCTGCACTCGCTCTCACACCCGGGGCCGTGCCCCTCGGCGATTTTCCGGCGCAGCAGCATGAACGCCTGGCCCTCCTGCTGGGAACCGAGGGTGACGGACTCAGCGAAGGCGCCCTCGCCGCAGCCGATGTCGCTCTCACCATCCCCATGCACGGCGGGGTCGATTCGCTGAATGTCGCCGCGGCGGCCGCCGTCGCCTTCTGGGAGTGCCGGTACGACGGCGACGCGGCACCCTCCGCTTTAGCCTCACAGCCCCTCCTGCGCTAGTATTGACAGCTGGCGCTGTCGCCAACCTTTCAATTTCCCGTGCCTGGCAAAATCCAGGCAACCAGAGAAGGTAGTCCCGTGAAGTCTGATATCCACCCCAAGTACCAGTCGGTCGTATTCCGCGACCTGGCCTCCGACAAGGCGTTCCTGACCAAGTCGACGGTCGGTTCGTCCAAGACCATCGAGTGGGAAGACGGCAACACCTACCCCCTCATCGAGGTCGAGATCTCCTCGGAGTCGCACCCGTTCTACACCGGCAAGCAGCGCATCATGGACTCCGCCGGCCGGGTCGAGCGCTTCAACGCCCGCTTCAAGGGCTTCGGCGCGAAGAAGTAGTCAGCTCTGCAGGAGCATCGGAGATGAGGGCCTGCCTGCCTCATGTCCTCGAGGGAAAGCCACGTCATCACGGCGTGGCTTTCTCCGCTTAAGACGACCAGTCACGGGCAGTCACAACCAGTACCGACACCGCGCCCCCGAAAGGGCCGGAGCACCCAGGAGACCATTCATGGCAGCAGTATCGGATCCAGGCCGCCTGCACGGGGAGTTCAAGACCCCGGGCGGCAAGCTCACCGCCGTGGACCTCTCGCTCCGTGAGGGGCGCCTCGCCGACGTCTCGGTGAACGGGGACTTCTTCCTCGAACCGGACGAGGCACTGCTCGATATCAACGCGGCCCTCGAGGGCCTGCCGGCGGATACCGCGCCCGGCGAACTCGCGGCAGCCGTCAGGGCGGGCCTCGATGACGACGCCGTCCTGTTCGGTTTCTCGCCGGAAGCCATCGCAACGGCGGTGCGTCGTGCCCTGGGACGGGCCACGAGCTTCGCGGACCACCAGTGGGAGATCATCCCGCCGACCCCGCTGTCCACAGCGATGCATGTCGCGATGGACGAGGTCCTCACCCACGAGGTCGGTTCGGGTGTGCGGAACCCCACTGTGCGGTTCTGGGAATGGCAGGCGCCCTCCGTGGTGATCGGCAGCTTCCAGTCGGTGCGCAACGAGGTGGATCCTGGCGGTGCGGAGCGGCACGGGGTGACCGTTGTTCGCCGGATCAGCGGGGGAGGTGCGATGTTCATGGAGCATGGCAACGCGATCACCTACTCCATCTACGTGCCGCAGTCCCTCGTCGACGGCATGAGTTTCGCCGACTCCTACCCGTTCCTCGACGCCTGGGTGATGGAGGCTCTGGAGAAGCTGGGCATCAAGGCCTGGTACCAGCCTCTCAACGACATCGCGACGGAGCTCGGAAAGATCGGTGGAGCGGCACAGAAACGGCTGGCCAACGGTGGCATGCTGCATCACGTCACGATGAGCTACGACATCGACGCGGACAAGATGCTCGAGGTGCTGCGGATCGGCAAGGAGAAGATGTCGGACAAGGGAACCAGGAGCGCGAAGAAGCGCGTCGACCCGCTGCGTCGTCAGACAGGGAGGACGCGCGAGGAGATTATCGACGTTCTGATGACCACCTTCCGCGAGCGCTATGGTGCCGTGGAGGCAACGCTGTCCGAGGATGAGCTGCGCCACGCCGAGAAGCTCGTCGAGCAGAAGTTCGGCACGGATGCGTGGCTCTACCGCGTGCCCTGAGCCTGGGCCCGGAGGGAGCGCACCAGCTGGTCCCTCTCCTCGATGACGATCCTCCGGAGCGCGGCGGGCGCCGTCGTATGCGCCGCGAGCCAGTCGTCGGTCCTCACGACGACCGGATGCTCCTCCGGTAGGCCGTCGAGGTCCTGGTGCCCCGGATACAGGCCGCGGACGATCCTGCTCGCCATCTCGATGCCGCGCGTGTCCCAGACCTTGCGTAGCGCCTCGAAGTACGGTTCCTCGTAGGCTGCGAGCAACTCGCGCGGACCGAGCGTGAAACCCTCGATCGCCGCACTCAGCAGTTCGTTCGACAGCCGGTCGCCGTGCACGGCTTCGTTCCAGGTCGCCTCCTTGATGCGGGCATCCGGGATGGCTGCGGAAGCGAGGGTGAAGCCCACCCTTCCCGATGCCGTCGCATCCGCGGCCCGCTCCGCCTCCAGCTCCCCGGGACGCACGCGCTGCTGGGCCGCGAGACCCTGCAGGAACAGCCACCGCAGCTCGGCGTCGAGGGGCAGCCCGGCGACGGCCTCGTCACCGCTCAGCACCGCCCGGACGACGTCGGCCGCTCGCGGAGCGGTGCGCGCCATGGCTCCGAGAGCACGCGCCCATGCGAGCTGCAGATCGGAGCCTGCCTCTGCGGAGCGCAGGCTGTCCCACAGGGAAGCGCTGACGCGCTCGCGCAGCGCAGGGCGACGGTCCGCCGGGGCGAATCTCTCGACGGCGGTGCGGACATTGGCCAGCAGGACCTGCAGGACGCCCACCCCGGTTTCCGCCGGGGCGGCGAGCAGGACGGCGTCGAGGTATGAGCCCACCGGCAGGCGCGCGTCCCTCGTGCTCGACCAGAGCGCTGTCAGGCAGGTGGCGCGGGCCAGGGGATCCTGCAGCCGGTGGATCGACGTCAGCAGGGTGGCGAGCGACCGCTCGTCGAAGGAGAGTTTGGCGTAGGTGAGGTCGTCGTCGTTGATCAGGAGGAGATCCGGCTGGGCCACTCCCACCAGGGCTGGGACCTCGGTCCGCCCTCCTTCGACGACGACGGCCTCCGCTCCTGTCCGGACCAGCCGGTCCTCGTCGTCGAAGGAGTAGAGCCCGAGCCGGACCCGGTGCGGGCGTGGTTCGTCGAGGCCGCTGACGGGATCGACGGCGTCCTGCAGGACAGCGACGCCGGTGAACAGTCCCTCGGCCACCGTGACCTGGGCGGAGAGGGACGGAACGCCGGACGTCTGCAGCCACGAGCGTGACCAGCCGTCGAGATCCTGACCGGTCGCACCTGTCAGCACGTCGAGCAGGTCTGCGAGGGTGGTGTTGCCGTACTCGTGCTTTCTGAAGTACTGCCGTGCGGCCGCGATGAAGGCATCGCGGCCCACGAACGCCACGAGCTGCTTCAGGACCGAAGCGCCCTTCGCATACGTTATGCCGTCGAAGTTCTGCTTCGCCGCCTCGAGATCGGGCACGTCCGCGACGATCGGGTGCGTCGTCGGAAGCTGGTCCTGCACGTACGCCCAAGATTTACGGCGATTCGCGAAGCTGACCCAGGAGGTGCTCCACCGCGTCGCCTCCGCTACCGCCAGCGCTCCCATGTAATCGGCGAAGGATTCCTTGAGCCACAGATCATCCCACCAGGACATCGTCACGAGGTCCCCGAACCACATGTGCGCCATCTCGTGCATGATCGTGTTCGCCCGAGCCTCCCGCTGGGCCTCGGTGGCTGCGGAGTGGAACACGTAGTTCTCGGTGAAGGTCACAAGACCCGGATTCTCCATGGCCCCGAGGTTGTACTCCGGCACGAACGCCTGGTCGTACTTGCCGAACGGATAGGGGTAGTCGAACAGGTCGTGGAAGAAGTCGAGGCCGCGCTTGGTCGTGTCGAAGATCTCCGGGGCGTCGAAGGACGAGACCAGGGAGCGGCGACAGAACAGCGCAAGGGGCACCTCGAGCCCTTCGCCCGCGGTTCCGGGACGGCCGGTCCAGGAGTCGTCCTCCCGGTGGTACGGCCCCGCGAGCACGGTGGTGATGTAGGTCGAGATGCGTCGTGTCGGCTCGAAGGTCCACAGGGTCGCCGGGGCCCGGGGGCCGTCGACAGGCTCCGTCCGCGCGAGCGCACCGTTGGAGGCGACCGACCAGCCCTGTGGCGCGATCACCGCGAAGGAGAAGGTCGCCTTGAGGTCCGGCTGCTCGAAGGTGGCGAAGACGCGTCGAGCATCCGCCGGCTCGTACTGCGTGTACAGGTAGGTCTCCCCGTCCACGGGGTCGACGAAGCGATGCAGGCCTTCTCCGCTCGAGCTGTAGCGGGCTCGGCCGATCACGGTCACAGTATTGCGCGCGGCGAGGTCGTCGAGCAGGATGCGGGCGCCCTCGCGAACGGCCGTCGGTTCGAGCACGAGTCCGTTGAGTTCCACCGCGGTGACCTCGCCGATGAAGTCGAGGAAGGTGGACGAACCCGGTTCCCGACACGAGAACACCACCGTGGTGGTACTCCGGTAGGTGCCCTCCGCGGGATTCCGTGCGTCCGAGAGGTCGAGTTCCACGGAGTAGCTGTCGGTCGCCAGGAGCGCTGAACGGGCAGCCGCCTCGTCGCGGCGCAGGTTCTCGTTGTCCATCCGGCCATTCAACCACGCACCCTGCGCGCTGTGTTTCGGGCAGGTTAACGGCGTGCGTACCGGTGTGTGCCTGTGTGTACGAACGCGTGATCCATGGCACTGTTGTCCCATGTCCGAGCTCTTCGCTGACTATGCAGCAGCCGCCCGCAAGACTCCCGCGTTCGACGAGATGTTCGATGTGGGACACCTGCCGCGCACGGAATACGGCCAGGTCGCGGCCGCTCTCGACGAGCTCAACCTGGCGGACGTGACGGCGCGCGCGGACTCCATGGCGCGCACCTTTCTCGACCGCGGGGTCACTTTCGACTTCGCGGGGGAGGAGCGTCCTTTCCCGCTCGACATCGTGCCGCGCGTCATCGCGGGCAGCGACTGGGACGTGCTCGAGCGGGGAGTGGCCCAGCGGGTCAAGGCGCTCGAAGCGTTCCTCGACGACGTCTACGACAAGATGGCGGTGGTGTCCGACGGCGTCATCCCGCGACGGCTGATCACGTCCAGCGCCCACTTCCACCGTGAGGTGTCGGGCTTCGCCCCAGCAGGGGGTGTGCGCGTCCACATCTCCGGGATCGACGTCGTCCGTGACCAGCAGGGCGTCTTCCGCGTGCTCGAGGACAACGTACGCGTCCCGAGCGGCGTCAGCTACGTGCTCGAGAATCGGCGTGCCATGGCGAAAGGCCTCCCGGAGGCCTTCGGCCAGCAGCACATCCGGCCCGTCGAGGAGTACCCCCGTCGGCTCCTGGCCGCGCTGCGGAAGACCGCGCCCCCAGGGGTCGAGGACCCCACCGTGGTCGTCCTGACCCCTGGAGTCTTCAACTCCGCCTACTTCGAGCACACACTCCTCGCCGGTCTCATGGGCGTCGAGCTCGTCGAGGGCCGTGACCTGATCTGCCGCGGCAACCGGGTCTATATGCGGACGACGGCAGGAGAGCAGCGCGTCGACGTCATCTACAAGCGCATCGACGACGAGTTCCTGGATCCCCTGCAGTTCCGTGCCGATTCGGTGCTCGGATGCCCCGGTATCGTCAACGCCGCGCGTGCCGGTCTGGTGACGATCGCGAATGCGGTCGGCAACGGTGTCGCGGACGACAAGCTCGTCTACACCTATGTCCCGGACCTCATCCGCTACTACCTCGGCGAGGACCCGATCATCGCCAATGTCGACACCTACCGGCTCGAGGACGCGCCGGCACGTGAGGAGGTGCTCGACCGTCTCGACGAACTCGTCGTCAAACCGGTCGACGGCTCGGGAGGCAAGGGCCTCGTGATCGGCCCGGACGCCTCGAAGGCCGAACTCGAGGTGCTTCGCGCGAAGGTCCTCGAGGATCCGCGAGGATGGATCGCCCAACCGGTCCTGCAACTCTCCACCGTGCCCACGATGTCCGGCGGGCAGTTCAGCCCCCGCCACGTGGACCTGCGGCCCTTCGCGGTGAACGACGGGGACGAGGTCTGGGTGCTGCCCGGCGGGTTGACTCGGGTGGCCATGAAGGAGGGTTCGTTGATCGTGAACTCCAGCCAGGGCGGTGGATCGAAGGACACCTGGGTCGTCGACGGCGAGGTGCGAGGACCGATGGTCGCCGATACGCCGCAGGAGCGATCCGTCGTCACCGTGCGTGAGCGTACGAGTGTCTGGCCGATCGAGACGAACTGGCAGGACAAGCAGTCGGAGCAGCAACAGCAATGATGCCCGTCGGCTCCCCGCCCGGAGCGGGTGCACCTTCGTCCGCCATACCCGCCATACCCGCCACGACCGCCACGGAAGGCAGGCCCCATGCTCAGCCGCATCGCTGAATCACTCTTCTGGATCGGCCGCTACGTCGAGCGCGCCGACGGCACTGCGCGCATCCTCGATGTCCACCTGGAACGCCTCAACCAGATGCCGCTGGCACAGCAGCGGGAGACGTCGAAGCAGCTCCTGGGCGTGATGGGGAGCCGGCCGGAGTCGGACGACATCGACCTCTCGGACCTATTGCAGGCCCTCGCCTACGACAGGTCGAGCGCGACCTCGATCGCCGGAGCCCTCGGTGCGGCCCGCGAGAACGCCCGGCGTGCCCGTGAGACGGTATCCAGCAGTGTGTGGGAGAGCCTGAACACCACCTGGTACGGCCTGACCCAGCACCGCAAGGACGTCGTCGGCACCTACCGCTTCTGCCACTGGGTCGTCGAGCGTACCGCCATGGTGCGCGGGCTCTCGGACACCACCATGAGCCACGATGAGTCGTGGCAGTTCCTCGTCCTCGGGCGCAGCCTCGAACGCGCCGACATGACGGCCCGAATGCTCACGACGCACGACGTGCACGCAGCTGGCCTGTCCTGGGTCAACATGCTCCGGTGTGCCGGAGCCTACGAATCGTTCCTGCGCACGCGACGGGCGTCCTTCGGCGACCAGCAGGCCGCGGAGTTCCTGCTGCTCGACCGTCTGTTCCCGCGTTCCATCGTGTACGCGCTCAGCGACGCGGAGAAGTGCCTCACGCAGCTCAACCCCGCGTACCAGCGGGTCGGCTTCATCAACGACGCGAGCCGCATCGTCGGGCAAGCCAGGACGTTCCTGGAATTCCACCAGACGCAGGACCTCATGTCCGAACTGCCCGAGCACATGGAACGTGTCCAGAAAGCCTGTGCCCGGGCCTCGGACGCCGTGTCCCGCACATACTTTTCCCAGGCCGACGAGCTGTCCTGGGTCGGAGAGGTCTCATGACACGCCTACGGATCGAACACCGCACCGGCTACGACTACCTCCGTCGCGTCTCGCTGTCCTACAACGAGGCCCGCATGACACCGCTGACGGATCCGCACCAGGTGGTCCTCGAGTCGACGCTCAAGGTGAACCCGTCGAGCGCCGCCATCTCCACCTACCGGGACTACTGGGGAACGCGCGTGACGTCCTTCGACGTCCACGTGCCGCACGAGCACCTCGAGCTCACAGCAATTTCCACCGTTGAGGTCAGCCGCACGGAGCGCGTCCCGGGGGAGGACGACATCCTGTCCTGGCAGGACCTCGCGTCGGACTCGCTGACGAGCGAGTTCTCGGACTGGCTGAGCCAGACGGCGCTCAGTGAACCGGGGGAGGAGGTCCGCGCGCTCGTGGCCGATCTCGCGCAGGAGCGCAATCCCCACGAGGCCGCGCGGGCCGTTTTCGGCTGGCTGCGCACGGAGATGGATTACGTCCAGGGCGCCACCGGTGTCCAGACCAATGCGCAGGACGCCTGGACCGAGCGGAAGGGAGTATGCCAGGACCTTGCGCACGTCGCGATAGGAGCCCTCCGCAGTCTGGGCATCCCTGCCCGGTACATCTCCGGGTACCTGCATCCGCGGCGCAGCGCCGGCATCGGTGAGACGGTTGCCGGGCAGTCCCACGCGTGGGTGGAATGGTACGACGGCGAGTGGCGGGGCTGGGATCCCACCAACAGCGGCCCGGTGAGCGACTTCCACGTCTCCGTCGCACGTGGCCGTGACTACCGGGACGTCTCGCCGCTGAAGGGAATCCTGTCCGGTGGCGGAGGGTCGACGCTCAACGTGACGGTGGCGATCACACGGGTCGCCTAGCTCCTCGCCGCAGGAACTGATCCGCGTACATCGACCGCACGCCGAAGAGGCCCCCGGGCGCTGCCGGGGGCCTCTTCGGTGCACTTTCGCCGCGAGCTACACGGCTGGATCAGGACGAAGAGCGACGACCTGACCCTTGCTGACGATCGTCAGCCCCGAGTCCGTGACCGCGAAACCACGGCTGCGGTCCAGTTCGAAGTCGACGCCGATCTGCGCACCCGGCGGGATCCGGACGTTCTTGTCGATGATCGCCCTGCGCACCACCGCGCCGGCTCCGACGTTGACCTTGTCCAGGAGCACGGAGCCCGTCACCTCGGCGGACTCGTCGATGAAGACGTCCGTTGCCAGGATGGAGGACTGCACGGCACCGCCGGAGACGACGACGCCAGCCGAGACGATCGAGTCGTGTGCCTCGCCGGGCCGGCCCGACGCGCTGCGGACGAACTTGGCCGGCGGTGAGACGCTCTGCCGCGTGTAGATGGGCCACTGGAGGTTGTACAGGTTGAACAGCGGCAACGGAGAGATGAGATCCATGTTGGCGTCGTAGTACGAATCCATGGTGCCGACGTCGCGCCAGTACTGGCGGTCACGGTCGGTGGCGCCCGGGATGTCGTTCATGGTGAAGTCGTAGACCGCGGCGTCGTTGCGCTCGACGAAGTAGGGGATGATGTCGCCGCCCATGTCGTGCTTCGTATCCAGGCGTGCGGCGTCGTCCTCCAGCGCCTTCACGAGCGCTTCGGTGGTGAAGACGTAGTTGCCCATGGAGGCGAGAAAGCTGTTGGGATCGTCGGGGAGGCCCGGAGTGGTCTTCGGCTTCTCCACGAAGGCTGCGATGCGCCCGGGATCATGCTGGTCCACCTCGATGACGCCGAACTGGTCCACGAGGTGCATCGGCTGCCGCACGGCTGCAACGCTCACGGACGCACCGCTCTTCACGTGGGCGTTGACCATCTGCTCGAAGTCCATGCGGTAGACATGGTCGGCGCCGATGACCACCACGATGTCCGGCTGGGCATCGTGGATGAGGTTCAGGGACTGGTAGATGGCGTTGGCACTGCCGAGGAACCAGCTCTTGCCCCGACGTTGCTGCGCGGGTACGGAGGCGATGTACTGCCGAAGCTGTGTCGACATGCGCCAGGTCTCCGAGATATGGCGGTCGAGGCTGTGTGACTTGTACTGCGTCAGCACCACGATCTGCAGGTATCCCGAATTGACGAGGTTGGAGAGGGCGAAGTCGATGAGCCGATAGCTCCCGGCGAACGGCACGGCCGGCTTGGCCCGGTCCGCGGTCAGTGGCATGAGGCGCTTGCCTTCGCCTCCTGCCAACACCACGGCGAGTACTTTCTTAGGTGCCATTGAGACCTCCCGCTCTTCTTTGAGTGTTCTGCAATCCCGACCGGTGGTTCGTCGAGCGTAGGTCCACACATCCCCGGAACCCTTCCGGTCCACTTCACACTAGAGGACTCCACCGCACTGCACTACGTTGAGATAGTGCGAGTAGACATTGTGACCAAGGAGTTCCCACCCGAGATCTATGGTGGCGCGGGGGTGCACGTCGCCGAACTGAGCAGGGTCCTGGCGCCGCAGGTGGACCTCCGGGTCCACGCATTCGGCGCTCCCCGGCCCGAGGACTACCACGGCGCCTCGGTGCTCTCCTACGGCGTTCCCGAGGGTCTGGGCGGCGCCAATGCGGCGGTGCAGACCCTCGGCACGGACCTCCAGATGCTCGGTGCCCTCGGCGGGGCCGACCTCGTGCATTCGCACACCTGGTACGCCAACATGGCAGGGCACCTCGCGTCCCTCCTCCACGGCGTCCCGCACGTGCTGAGCGCTCATAGCCTGGAGCCGCTGCGCCCCTGGAAGGCCGAACAGCTCGGCGGCGGGTATGCGCTGTCGTCGTGGGTGGAGAAGACGTCCTACGAGGCTGCCGCCGCAGTCATCGCCGTATCGGCGGGCATGCGGACTGACATCCTCCGTAGCTACCCCGACGTCGATCCGGGCAAGGTGCACGTGGTGCACAACGGAATCGACGTGGACCAGTGGGCGCGCGACGAGAACGACGACGCGCTTCGGGCCCACGGCATCGACCCCGACCGGCCGAGCGTGGTCTTCGTGGGCCGCAACACGCGGCAGAAGGGTGTTCCGTACCTGCTCCGCGCGGCCGCACACCTGCCGTCCGACGTACAGCTCGTCCTGTGCCTCGGTGCAGCCGACACGCCGGAACTCGCAGCCGAGACCGAGGTGCTGATCTCGGATCTGCGGGAGCGCCGGGGCTCGGTGGTGCTCATCGAGAGGATGCTGCCGCGGCGCGAGGTCGTCCAGATCCTCAGCCACGCGACCGTCTTCGCGTGCCCGTCCATCTACGAACCCCTCGGCATCGTCAATCTCGAGGCGATGGCCTGTGGTGCCGCCGTCGTCGCCTCGGCGACGGGAGGAATCCCCGAAGTCGTCGACGACGGCGTGACCGGCACCCTGGTGCCACTCGAGCAGGTCCAGGACGGGACGGGCACCCCTCTGGACCAGGAGAAGTTCGTGGCGGATTTCGCTGCCGCGCTGAACGCCCTCGTGGGAGATCCGGGCAAGGCCGCCGCCATGGGAGCAGCCGGGCGCGAGCGCGCCGAGAGGCACTTCGACTGGGGCTCCATCGCCGAGACCACGCTGGGCGTCTATCGCAGCGTCCTCTGACGCAGGCGACGGGCGGTCCGGCGAGGGCTAGCTCTTCCGGCGGGTCGTGGCCGTCTTCTTCGCCTTCTTCTCCTTCTTGTCCCTTGCCGCCCGGGCAAGGAGGGTTTTCTCGTCGATCGGCGCGTCACCGCTGGCACGACGTCGGCGCGTGTACTCGGCGGCTTCCGCCTGGCGCTGCTGCTCGGCTCCCGTCGCAACGGCGGATCGGAGGTGTTCCTGCCCGTATCCGAAGGCGTCGACGAGGTCGAGGGCGTGCGGTCGGATTTTGACGAGCAACCGGTTGATGTAGCCGTCCAGCGTCCGCGCCCGCTGTGCGGACAGGCGGCCGTTCATCAGGAACCAGGCGAGGTCCTTCTCGATGAGGCACAGGCCGAACAGGTCCCGGAGGCGCGTGAGGACTTCCCGCGTCCCGGGGTCGTCGACGTGCTTGAGCCCACGGGTGAACGCCTCCCACTGCAGCAGTTCGGCATGGGCGTGGGCCACCTCGATCAGTTCGTTCTGGTGCTCGTTGAAGAGCGCGGCGGCCTTTTCCTGGGACATGCCCTTGGCGCCGCGCAGGACGGCGGCCAGGGCGGCGACGCGTGACTGCACGCGGTCCGACAGCAACTCGTGCTGAGTTCCCTCGTCGCGGAGCGCCTTCGCCGACTTCTTCCCGGACCCGGAATCGGCGACCGTCTGGGCGACCCGCCGGAGACCGGAGCGGTGCAGGGTCCTTCCCGCCGCCTGCGACACGGCGTAGCGCGCCAGCACCCCGAAGTCGACGCCCTTGAACTCCTTGGC
This sequence comes from Arthrobacter sp. NamB2, assembly GCF_005281365.1. Lineage (NCBI taxonomy): Bacteria > Bacillati > Actinomycetota > Actinomycetes > Micrococcales > Micrococcaceae > Arthrobacter > Arthrobacter sp. NamB2. The sequence continues at coordinate 46,133 of NZ_SZWI01000007.1, forward strand.
GTAGTCGGTGAGCAATCGCTTGGCGACGAGCTGCAGGAGGACGTTGTTGTCGCCCTCGAAGGTGACGTACACATCGAGGTCGGCGCGCAACGAGGCGAAGCGGTTCTCGATGAGGAAGCCCTGACCGCCCGTGGCCTCGCGGCACTCCTGCAGCGTGTCCAGGGCCAGCCAGGTGCTCAGCGGCTTGAGGGCGGCAGCGAGCGTCTCGAGGTCCTGGCGGTCCTCGTCGGTGTCGTGCTCGCCCGAGAAGACGTCGTCGAACTTCTCGAGGAGTTCCTCGTGGGCGAAGGATGCGGCGTAGGTCGCGGCGAGCCGCGGCAGGAGTCGGCGCTGGTGCCGCTGGTAGTCCAGCAGCACCTCTTCCTTGAGGTCGGACGACGCGTTGAACTGGCGGCGCTGCGTGGAGTAGGTGATGGCAGCGGCGAGCGCGAGTTTGCTCGCGGCGACGGCAGCGCCGTCGAGGGACACCCGGCCCTGGACCAGGGTGCCGAGCATCGTGAAGAAGCGGCGACCGGGAGAGGCGATGGGCGAGCTGTAGGTGCCGTCCTCGGCCACATCGCCGTAGCGGTTGAGCAGGTGGGTGCGGGGGACCCTCACGTCGGTGAAGTGCAGGCGCCCGTTGTCGATTCCGTTGAGGCCGCCCTTGATGCCGTCGTCCTCGCCGCCGACACCGCGCTTGAACGTCCCGTCGTCGTTGCGCAGTTCCACGTAGATGCCGTGGACGCCGTGGTTCACGCCCTTGGTGATGAGCTGCGCGAACACGACGGCTGCCCTGCCGTCGATGGCTCCATTGCCGATGTAGTCTTTCCACGCTGCGCGGAAGGGCGTGTTGATGACCAGCTCGTCCGTGGCGGGGTCGAAGGTCGCGGTCGTGGCGATGCTGGCCACGTCGCTGCCATGGCCCGTCTCCGTCATCGCGAAGCAGCCGGGAATCTCCATGGTCATGATGCCGGGAAGCCAGGCCTCGTGGTGCTTCTCGGTGCCCAGGTGCATGACCGCCGAGCCGAAGAGTCCCCACTGCACTCCTGCCTTGATCTGGAGCGACGGGTCGGCCACCACGAGCTCCTCGAAGCCCGCGACGTTGCCGCCGTGGTCGTCGTCCCCGCCGAAAGCCTTGGGGAAGGCCCGGTGGACGGCCTTCTGCTCGACGAGGTAGTGCAGCTGGTCGAAGCACCGACGGCGGTGGTCGTGGTGCGTCAGTCCCTCGATCTTGTGCACTTCCGGGCGTCCGGCGAGTTCGCGGGCGGTGCGGCGGACGTGTGCCCACTTGCCCAGGAGCAGCTCGCCGAGCTCCGCCGTGTCCACGGCGGCCCGCTCATCGTCCCGGATGTCGACCGTCGCGGGGATCTGCTGGGGCGTCGAGATGGTCTGCGTCATGGCGTGACCTTTCCTGGTCGTCGAGCGGCTTCGGGGGAGAGTGAGGCGCTGGGCGGAGCGAGCGATTCGTACCGGCTGATGCCGTCGAAGAGCCAGGCCGTGATATGCCGTGCCATGTGTTCCTCGCTCGGCTTGTCCGGCCCCTCGGGCGAGGAGAGCCAGTGCTCACCGGCGGCGCGCACCATGCCGATAGCCGCCGCGGGCCAGTACTCGGGTGCGGCGTCGTCCGGTCCGGCGGGCCGGTCCGGGGAGAGGAGGTAGGCCCTCATCGGCCGCGAGATCATGGCGGTGATCGCGGCGAGGAAGTGCGCGAGCGTGTCCTGCCCGCCGTCGTCGCCCGGGTTCGTCTCGGTGACGCCGACCCGAGTCACGAAGGCGTAGACGTTCGGGGAGGTCTGGGCCATCTGCAGGTAGGCCAGCACCATCGAGTACAGCCCTTCGCGGGGCGTCGACGCAGCCTTGGCGGCGTCGAGCACCTTCTGCTGCATCTGCCCGATGACCACCTCGGCCACGGCCCGCTGCAGGCCGGTCTTGTCACCGAAGTAGCGGTAGTAGACGGATTTCGAGGTGTCCGCGGCTGCAGCGATGTCCTCCATCGATGCTCCTGGGCCGAGCGCACTCACTGCGCGCCTTGCTGCCTTGATGAGTTGCCGTCGACGCTCCGACCGGTGCTGCTCCCATCGGCTCGACCGTCCGTCCTGTGCGGGCGCCGGACCATCGGTCGCCTTCGGGGAGGCGCTCTTCAGGGTGGCGGCAAGCTTCATGATACCCAGCGTATCAGGTACGCTAGGTATCGGTAATCCACCCCTCGGACCAGGAGCTACTCCATGGCAGATCAGGCCGGCGCGTCCAACGCGGCCCCGTCACCCCGCACGGCAGTCGTCATCGGCGGCAACCGCATCCCCTTCGCCCGCGCCGGCGGCGCGTACGCCTACTCCTCCAACAAGGACATGCTGATCGCAGCGCTCGACGGCCTCGTCGCACGCTTCGGCCTTCAGGGCGAGCGCATCGGCGAGGTCGCTGCCGGCGCCGTCCTCAAGCACTCGCGTGACTTCAACCTGACACGCGAAGCGGTCCTCGGATCCGCCCTGTCCGCTGCGACTCCCGCCTACGACCTGCAGCAGGCCTGCGCGACAGGCCTCGAGACCGTGGTGGGACTGTCGAACAAGATCAGGCTCGGGCAGATCGAGTCCGGTATCGCGGGCGGTGTCGATTCCGCCTCGGATGCGCCGATAGCCGTCAGCGAAGGGCTCCGGCGGGTGTTGCTGGATCTCTCGCGGGCCAGGACCACGCAGCAGAAGATCAAGGCGCTCGGGAAGCTTCGCCCGAAGGACCTCGCACCGAATGCGCCGACCACGGGCGAGCCCCGCACAGGTCTGTCCATGGGCGAGCACCAGGCCCTCACGACGGCGGCGTGGAAGATCAGCCGCGAGGCCCAGGACGAGCTCGCCTACCTGAGCCACCGGAACCTCGCTGCGGCGTACGAGCGAGGCTTCTTCTCCGACCTCATGACGCCCTACCGGGGCCTGACCAGGGATGCCAACCTCCGCGCGGACACCTCGCTGGAGAAGCTGGCGACGCTGAAACCCGTCTTCGGGAAATCCCTCGACACGCCGGCAACGATGACCGCCGGTAACTCGACACCTCTCACCGACGGCGCCGCCGTCGTCCTGCTCGGCAGCGAGGAGTACGCGACCGCCAACAACCTGCCCATGCTCGCGAACATCGTCGATGCGGAAGCCTCGGCGGTCGATTTCGTCTACGGTGAGGAGGGCCTGCTGATGGCGGCCGTGCACGGCATGCCCCGCCTGCTGGCGCGCAACGGCCTGACGTTCGACGATTTCGACTTCTTCGAGATCCACGAGGCGTTCGCCGGGACAGTCCTCAGCGCGCTCGCGGCATGGGAAGACGAGGACTACTGCAAGCGCGTCCTCGGGCTCGACGGCGCACTCGGCAGCATCGACCGCTCCAAGCTCAACGTCAACGGATCGTCCCTGGCTGCAGGCCACCCCTTCGCGGCCACCGGCGGCCGTATCGTCGCCTCTCTCGCCAAGACACTCTCCGAGAAGGGCGGCCGAGGACTCATCTCCATCTGCGCCGCCGGCGGGCAGGGCGTCATCGCGATCCTCGAAGCGAGGAAGTAATGGCCGACAGCTACCTGAACCTGGTCAACACGCCGCTGCCCGCCAGGATCGCGAAGGCTCTCGGCCTTCCACGGCCGTCGGTGCTGCGCCGCTACACGCCGAGCGAAGCACTCGCGGTGAACCCGGTCGTCGTCGCGGGTTCGGGCCCGGGTGCGGATGCGCTCGCCGACGTCCTGCTCGGCTGGGACGTCGAGGTGCGGCGCCACGTCCTGCCGGGGGAGAAGCTGAGCGCTGCCGTCGTCGTGCTCGATGCCGCCGCTTCTCCCGCCGACCTCGCAGCCCCCATGCTCGAACTCGGCCAGGCGGTGAGACTCCTGGTGCCCGGAGGCCGCGTGATCGGCGTCCTCCGGTCGCCGGCCGACACGACCGATCCTGCCGAGGCCGCCGCGCGCCAGGGCGTCGACGGCGCCATCCGGTCGGTGGCCCACGAACTACGGGGTGGAGCCACCGCCAACGGAATCATTCTGCGCGGCAGCACCACGACGACGGATCCCACAGCCCTCGGAGCGCTCAGGTTCTTCCTGTCGGGAAAGAGTGCCTACGTCGATGGGCAGTTCATCGAGGTGTCGTCCGCTCCCGTTGAGAGCATCAGCGAACTCGCCGCGTCCACCGCAGCGACCGGAGAGGGCGTCGCCGATCAGCCACTCGCCGGCAGGACCGCCGTGGTGACGGGAGCGGCACGCGGTATCGGTGCGAAGATCGCCGAGGTCCTGGCACGGGACGGCGCCCGCGTGGTCGTCGTCGACGTGCCGGCAGCCGGCGAGCAGCTCGCCCAGGTCGCCAACCGCGTGGGCGGAACGGCCCTCCAGGTGGACATCACCACGGCTGATGCCGCGACGCGCATCCTCGATCACGTGAGGCAGCGGTACGGCACGCTGGACATCGTGGTGCACAACGCAGGGATCACGAGGGACAAACTGCTCGCCAACATGGACGCGTCCCGGTGGGACTCGGTCATGGCGGTCAATATCGCCTCCCAGTTGAGGATGAACGAGCACTTCCTCGCCTCGCCCGTCTTCTCGGGCACCGGGCGCATCATCAGCCTCGCATCGACGAGCGGCATCGCAGGCAACCGCGGCCAGAGCAACTACGCAGCGTCGAAGGCAGGCGTCATCGGCATGGTCCGCGCGCAGGCCGCCGCGTTCGACGGCGGCGGACGCACCATCAACGCCGTCGCCCCCGGATTCATCGAGACGGACATGACGGAGAAGATCCCGCCCCTCACACGCCAGGTGGCACGACGACTGAGCAGCCTCCAGCAGGGCGGCCTTCCGGTCGATGTCGCCGAGACGATAGCGTTCCTCGCATCGGACTCGGCGGCAGGTATCAACGGGCAGGTTTTGCGCGTGTGCGGGCAGAACCTGGTAGGCGCGTGAACGGGACGGCCGCCGACGACGTGACCCTGCCGGAAGCGCCGGAGCTCCCGACGCTCTATCGCTCGGCGCTGACACTCGCCGTGCAGCGCAGGGCGGGGCGCGGCGACGTCCCGACGCGGCTTCCTGCTGCTCGGCACCGTGTCGACCGTGTCGCAGTCGACCTCGGCGCCCTCACCCGCTTCCAGCAGCTGCTCGGCTCGCCGGTTCGCGATCAGCTGCCGTCGGCCTACATCCACACCATCGCCTTCCCTGTGGCGATGAGCGTCCTCGCCCGGAAGGACTTCCCGCTGCCGTTGCTGGGTATGGTGCACCTCAGCAACGAGGTACACCAGGCCAGGCAGGTCGGTTTCCACGAGAAGCTCGACGTCGCCGCCTTCGCCGAGAACCTGCGGGCCCATCCGGCCGGTATGCAGGCGGACCTCGTGACGCAGGTCGACATAGACGGCGAGCGGGTCTGGACAGGCCGCTCCGTCTACCTGGCCCGTGGCGTCCGCATCGGGCCGGCCATGAGGGAGCGGCACGACGAGGACCGACCGCCATTCGTGGCGCCCGCGCCGACGGGCGTCTGGCGGCTCGACAGGGGCGTCGGCCGACGGTACGCGGCGGTGTCGGGGGACTGGAATCCCATCCATCTCAGCGGACCGACGGCGAAGGCACTCGGGATGAGAGGCGCCATCGCGCACGGCATGTACCTGGCCGCACGGATGGTGGACCAGGCCGTGCCTGCTCCATCAGGTGCCCTGCAGTGGCGCATGGATTTCGCGGCACCCGTCCTGTTGCCCGGCACCGTGACGACGTCGTTCACCCGGGTGGCAAGCGGTATCGACAGTGGCGTCGACAGTGGTGCCGACAGTGGTGCCCGGGTCGACGTCGTCGGCTGGTCCGCGAAGCGGAAGCGGCCGCACTTCACCGGATCGGTCCGCGCGGGATAGTTGCATGGCTTCGATGCCCTGTCCAGAGACACGCAGATTCTCACAGGAGATTCAGTCGAACTCCCGCATCGCTCTGGGCAGGGCGTTCTTCGGCGGGGCAGACTCCTCTCACCAGCCCACGAAGGCTGGCCCCACTGTATGGAAAGAGGAGTTTCGTGAACTCTCGAGGTCTCAAAGCCGCCATGGCCGCGGCGTCGGCCCTGGTTGCATCAGCGCTGATGGCAGCCGGTCCGGTCCAGGCAGCACCCGTAGCACCGGCCCCTGACACCGCCGCCGTCGGCGCGGTCACCCCTGGTGCCACGGAGTCCCATGCGCAGAACGAGGATCAGGCTGCCCTGGACGCCTATTGGACGGCGGACAGGATGAAGAACGCCAAGCCCGCAAACACGATCAACTCCGGCTGGGCGGCCGAGGGTCGATCGATCATGCCGAAGGCAGGAAAGGAGACGGTCGCGAAGGCTCCGAAGGAGCCGATAGCCCAGCCTGCCGCCACAGCACAGTCTCCGGTATCGCGCATCGGCAAGGTCTTCTTCACCATGGCCGGCCAGAACTACGTCTGCTCGGGTAACTCGGTACAGAGCGGCAACCAGAGCACCGTGGCCACCGCCGGTCACTGCACGCACGATCTCGCCTCGGGCTGGGCCACGAACTTCGTCTTCGTACCCGCCTACAACAACGGTGCGGCGCCCTATGGCAAGTGGTCCGCGCGCTCGCTCCACGCAGCGAGCGAGTGGGTCGCCCGCAACGACATCAACTACGATGGCGCCTTCGCGGTGGTCAACACGCTCAACGGCAGGACGCTCTCCGCGACGGTGGGAGCGTCGAGCATCGGCTTCAACATGGCCCGCAACCTCACCTACAGCGCCTACGGCTACCCCGCAGCCTCGCCGTTCAACGGCGAGCGCCTGTACAGCTGCTTCGGTACGGCAGCCGCGGACAGGATCGGCGGCACCCAGTCGCAGGGCATTCCCTGCGACATGACCGGAGGGTCCTCGGGCGGCCCGTGGTTCGTCGGTTCCGGCGCCTCCGGCACGCAGAACTCGGTCAACAGCTTCGGCTACAACGCGCAGAAGAACGTGATGTACGGGCCGTACTTCGGCAGCTCCATCCAGTCGGCGTACTCCACGGCGGCCAGCCGGTAGTCGGAGTCGGTCGTCGGTCCTCGGCCGCCGGCCATCCGGACGGGCAGTCGGGACGGGCAGTCGGGACGGGCGGTCGGGACGGGCGGTCGGGACAGGCAGTCGGGAAGGCAGTCGGGCGGTTCCCTCGCGGGAGCCGCCCGAGTGCTGTCGGCGCTGACCGTGCCATCCTCGCGCTGTCCGCAGCGGCCCCTCGAACGGACCACGGGTTCCTGCGCCCCGGCGTGATCCGCAGTCCTAGACTTGACCAATGACCGGCTTCTCCATCGCAGACCGCGCGGCCGAGCTCGACGCCGCAGACTCACTCGCCCCCTACCGCAAGCTCTTCCTGGGCACCGGCGATGATGTCGTGCGATCGTACGTCGACGGCAACTCGCTCGGCCGCCCGCTGGCGGCGACTGTCGGGAACCTCACGGCATTCGTCGAGGACCAGTGGGGTGGTCGCCTCATCCGTGGGTGGGACGACGGGTGGCTCGACCTCCCGCAGCAGATCGGGGACCAGCTCGGGCGGGTTGCGCTCGGGGCCGCGGCGGGTCAGTGCATCGTGGCTGACTCGACCAGCGTCCTGCTCTACAAGCTCGCGCGCGCAGCCGTAGCGGCCAGGCCCGAGCGCACCGAGATCGTGATCACCCGCGACGAGTTCCCTACGGACCGATTCATCGTCGAGGGTATTGCGCGGGAGCGCGGACTGACCCTCCGCTGGGTCGAGGTGGCTTGTGACGGCGGTGCCACGCCCACCGATGTGTCCGCCGCAGTCGGCCCTGACACAGCGCTCGTCCTGCTCAGCCACGTGGCCTACCGGTCCGGATTCATCGCCGATGTTCCTGCGATCACGCGGATCGCCCACGACGTCGGCGCTCTCGTTCTGTGGGACCTCAGCCACTCCGTCGGGTCCGTTCCCGCGGAGCTGGACGCCTGGGACGTGGACTACGCCGCCGGCTGCAGCTACAAGTACCTGAATGGGGGACCTGGCGCGCCCGCATGGGCCTATGTCGCTCAGCGGCATCTGGCCACGCTGGACCAGCCGATCCTCGGTTGGCTCGGCAGCGCCGATCCCTTCGCGATGGGCTCCGCCTACCAGCCGGCAGACGGCATCCGCCGGCTGGTCTCCGGCACCCCACCGATCGTCGGCATGGTGGCCATGCGCGACATGCTGACGCTGATCGAGGACGTCGGCATGACAGCAGTGCGCAGCAAGTCCGAACTCCTGACCGCTTTCGCCGTCGAGGCGGTCGACGAGGTGCTGGCGCCCCACGGCGTCGTCCTCGCGTCTCCCCGCGCAGTATCCGAGAGAGGCAGCCACATCACGATCGATCACCCCGCTTTCGTGGGCATGGTGCCTGAACTCTGGAAGGACGGTGTCATCCCCGACTTCCGCAATCCGAACGGGATCCGGCTGGGACTCTCGCCCCTCTCGACGTCGTTCCACGAGGTGGGGCTGGCCATCGAAGCCATCCTCGAGCGACTCGTAGCCCTCGAGAGCGACGCGGCAGAACAGTAGGGACCATCCATGGATGACTGGCTCGGCCAGCTCTGGGAGCACATCAGCGACGGCTTTGCCAGGGCGTCCCCACCTGAGGTCGGCGTCGTCGGCCTCGTAACCTTGGCGCTGGTGGCCGCGGTGCTGTCCGTGCCGCCCCGATCGTGGCGGATCTTCGGTCTCTTCGTCACCGTGGTGCACGAGCTCGGACATACGGCTGCGGCCCTGCTCACCCTGCAGCGTGTCACCGGGATCACGCTCCGCCTCGACCACTCCGGAACGACCACCAGCAGGGGGCGGCGCGGGTGGCGTTCCGCCTTCACGACGTTCTGGGGCTACCCGGTACCCGCCGTCGTAGGTGCAGCGCTCGTCTGGTGCGCCGCCTACGGCTGGGCATCCGTCGCCCTGTCCGTCGGCGCGCTGGTGCTCGTGTCGGCGCTCATCCTGGTCCGCAACGTGCAGGGTGTCCTGATACTGGGCGGCAGCGCCGCCGTGTCGCTGGCGCTCGTGTGGTTCGGCGGCGCGGCATCAGCCGGGTACGCCTGCCTCGTTCTCGGAATCGCCCTGCTGGTGGGGTCCTGCCGCGACTGGCTGAAGGTCGTGCGAGTCCATACGCGACGGCGGAATCTTGCATCGTCCGATGCGTACCTTCTCCAGGGATCCACGCGTGTTCCGTCCTTGCTCTGGATCGGGCTGTTCGCCTTCGTCATCGCGGGTGCGGTGGCCTCGTCCATCAGGCCGCTGGCGCTCATCGCTGCTGGCGCAGGTACCTCCGGCTGAACTCCGGCGACGCCCGTCGCTTTGGTCAGTCGCTGCAATGGCGGGTGTGCCCGGAGCTGTAGGGAGCACCCTGTTGCCGGCACAGGTCGTCGAACAACTCGTTGACCGCCTGCGAGATGCAGTCCCGCTCGTGGTCCGGCAGGTCGATCAGGCCGTGCAGGTAGGCATTGACCTCGTACTCGTCCACGCCGCCACCCATGCTGAAGTAGTGGAGCCACACCTCTCCGGTCGGGATGTTGGCGCGCTTCATGGCGTCATAGGTCAGGGCGTACTGTTCCTGGTCGGGATTCGTCTCGCTGGTCTCGCTCACGTCATCCAATCCGTCCGCTCAGCGGCTGCTACGGGTAGTTCGAGGCAGCGCTGCAGCCAGCGTAATCAACTCCCCGACTTCCGTTCCCGTGACGGTGGGGGTTGCCAGTTCGTCACGGCTGGCGTAGCCGTGACCTGCCCGGGGGCGATCGGGATCCCCACCTGAGGACGTCTCGGTCCGTTTCGGCCAGCCGGCGCTTCCGCCGATTCAACAACTCGGGCTTCCTCGTGTTAGAGTCTTTTTCGTTGCTTTCGCCGGTTCAGACCGCGAAAAACCACCCGCGCGGGTGGCGGAATGGCAGACGCGCTAGCTTGAGGTGCTAGTCCTCTTATTGAGGGTGGGGGTTCAAGTCCCCCTCCGCGCACAAAGAAAACCCCGGTTCGCCGGGGTTTTTTTGTGCCCTCGATCCGTGGAGTAGCATGAGCTGAATCACACGTCGTCCAGAGCAATGCGCCCGAGTGGGCCCTCCGTCGCACAGAGGACTCCCGACCTCTGCCAGCCGGTGGTGCTACGCACCCAGCCCTGGAGGTGCACGGGTTCCCTGACGCCGTAGTCGGCACGAACCTGGGACTAGTCCCTTCTATATCGGGCACGCGCTCGGGTCTACGGAGCAGCCGGTCCTAGGTTCCAACGACGTTCCAACGACGTTCCCATAACGGTTTGCACGACATTCCCACGACGTTCCCGTAACGGTTTGCACACCGACCTGCTGCGCGGTGTCCGCCACAAGGGGTTCGCGGTACTGTCGGCGATGGGGGATAGAGCAGCAGCGTTCGTGCAGAGCGATCCCTTGCCGCCCTGTCCCATCGCACCGAGGAACTCTACGACCGTGTCCAAGCTGTCAATAGTCATCGCTTCCGCCGCTATCACCGTTCTCCTCACCGCCTGTTCGAGCAGTGCTTCCGATCAGCCCGATGCTGGTTCGGTCGCGGCTGCCCCGACCGGGTCGTCGTCGGTCGGTGCGTCCCCGGATCCCTCCCCGGATCCCTCCCCGACTCTTTCGGCGGCTCCCTCCGTCGATGCATCCGCTGAACCTTCCCTCGAACCCGGCACTCCGCCGCAGGAAGCATCGACTGAAGCGGTCCCACCAGCCGTCGTGGCACCTGTCCTCGAACCTCCTGTCGTCGAGGCAACTCCCATGGCGCCCGAGGCACCTGCTGTCGTCATCGCGACCGATCCCGTCTGGGACGCGGTCCGCGCGACCGTTCGCCAGGGATCCTCGTTCACCATTACCGGGACCGGTTACCAGCCCGGTCAGCAGGTGGTCATCCACATGGGAATCTCCCAGTCCGACGGGATGGTGATGGATGAGCAGCGTGTCATCACGGACGGGGCGGGCAACTACAGCTTCACCATCTCGGTCGCTCCGGATCTCGCACCGCGCACCTACGCGGTCCTCACGTATGTCGACGACGGCGGCAACGGCGGTCCGCGGTTCGAGGCGTCGAAGCGCTTCGCGTCGATCGACGTCGTCGCAGCCTAGCCAGGGACGCAGCGCCCCTGTCGGTGAGCGTGCCCCACATGCCCGCCGCGATCGGCGTTGCTGTGGTGCTGCTGCTACCCGTCTGCGCTGATGGGCATGCTGCGCTGATCGGCATGCTGCACGATTCGGCGCGCACTCTCGGTAGGCTGGAGAGCAACTGCTACCCAGGAGGACCACGTGGGCATCTCACCCGAAGATGAAGTTGTCAGGATCTGCCAGGAACTGATCCGTATCGATACCTCGAACTTCGGCGACAACGTGGGCCCGGGGGAGCGGAAAGCTGCCGAGTACACCGCAGGCCTGATCGAGGAAGTGGGGCTGTCCGCCCAGCTGTTCGAGGCAGCTCCGGGCCGGAGCTCCGTCGTCGCCCGCATGGAGGGTTCTGATCCTTCCCTCCCGGCACTCGTGGTGCATGGCCACCTCGACGTCGTCCCTGCGCAGAAGCAGGATTGGACGGTCGACCCGTTCGGCGGCGAGGAGAAGGATGGTCTGATCTGGGGCCGCGGGGCGGTGGACATGAAGGACATGGACGCCATGATCCTGTCGGTGCTCCGTTCCATGCAGCGCGACGGCGTCAGACCAAAGCGCGACCTCATCTTCGGATTCTTCGCCGACGAGGAGGCCGGTGGCTCCTACGGCGCCTCCTGGCTCGTCGACAACAAGCCGGAGGTGTTCGAGGGAGCGACCGAGGCCATCTCCGAGGTCGGAGGCTTCTCGGCGACCATCGGTGGGCAGCGGACCTACCTCCTGCAGACGGCGGAGAAGGGCATCTCGTGGCTGCGCCTCGTGGCTCATGGGCGCGCGGGCCATGGCTCGCAGATCAACACTGACAATGCGGTCACCGCGCTCGCGCGTGCAGTGACGCGTATCGGGGACTACGCCTGGCCCATCGAGCTCACCCCGACGACGCGGCAGTTCCTCGACGGCGTCACCGAGCTGACCGGCGTGGAGTTCGACGCGGAGAACCCGGACATCCTCCTCAAGGAACTCGGTACCGTGGCGCGCTTCGTCGGGGCGACGCTGCAGAACACGGCCAATCCCACTGTCCTCAAGAGCGGCTACAAGCACAACGTCATACCCGGGACCGCGGAAGCGCTCATCGACGTGCGGACGTTGCCCGGCCAGCAGGACCAGGTCCTGGAAATCATCCGGGGGCTCGCCGGCGAGGGCGTGGACGTGACGTACGAACACAAGGACACGTCACTCGAAGTTCCGTTCGCAGGCAATCTGGTGGACTCCATGATCGATGCACTGCACTCGGAGGATCCGGGAGCCAAGGTGCTGCCGTACACACTCTCGGGGGGCACTGACAACAAGTCGCTGAGCCGACTCGGCATCACCGGCTACGGTTTCGCGCCGCTGCAGCTGCCGGACGACCTCGACTTCACCGGCATGTTCCACGGAGTGGACGAGCGGGTGCCCACCGACTCGCTCCGGTTCGGAGCGAGGGTGCTCTCCCGCCTGTTGACCACCTACTGAGCACCTGCTCGACCCGGAGGCGGAATGACCACGACGTCGGAGGAAACGACCGGGCAGCTCCTGCCCGACAGCATGCTCGAGCGCTTCAGGGAGAGGGCCGGGGGCTACGACGCCGCCAACGCCTTCTTCACCGAGGACTTCGAGGAACTCAAGCAGGCGGGGTACCTTCGCCTGCTGGTGGAGACGCCGCCGGGCGATGCAGGGGGCATGCAGCGTGCAACCAGGGCTCAGCGGCGGCTGGCTGCCGCAGCACCGGCAACAGCACTCGGGGTGAACATGCATCTGGTGTGGACAGCCGTCGCGGGTCTGCTCGCCGATCGCGGGGACGCGTCCCTGCACTTCGTCCTCGACGAGGCCGCTCGTGACGAGATCTTTGCGTTCGGTATCTCCGAGCCGGGCAATGACGCCGTTCTGTTCAATTCGCTGACCCGGGTCGAAAGGCTGCCCGACGGCGGTTACAGCTACACCGGTACCAAGGTCTTCACGAGTCTCTCACCGGTGTGGACCCGTCTCGGGATCTTCGGCAAACTCGAGGGCGCGAACGGCGACGACGACGTCATCCTGCACGCCTTCGTGCCCCGCGGGACTCCTGGCGTCGAGACGCTGGAGGACTGGGATCCGCTCGGTATGCGCGCCACCCAATCCAACACCACCCGACTGCGCAACGTGCGGGTGACTCCGGACGCGGTGTTCCGGCGACTGCCCGTGGGGCCGAACGCCGACCTGCTGGTGTTCGGGATATTCGCGGCCTTCGAGACCCTCATCGCCTCCGTCTACCTCGGCATAGCGGACCGGGCCCTCGACCTCGCGGTCCAGGCGGTCGCGCAGCGCCGGAGCCATGTCGCGCAGCGCGTGCTGTCGGACGACCCGGTGCTGAGGAGTCTGCTCGCGGGGGTCGCCATGAAGCGGACGGGCGTGGAGGCGGAGCTACGCGGGGTCGCCGAGGACCTGGACAGCCGGGCCGACGTCGGATCCCAGTGGTTCGCTCGGCTCGTCACCCTCAAGACCCATGCGGTCGAGACGGCAGTCGCGGCGACGTCCGCAGCTCTGCATGTCGGGGGCGGCTCCGGCTTCGCGGCGTCCTCGGAAGTCGTGCGGTTGCACCGCGACGCACTTGCCGGGCAGTTCCACCCGTCGACCGAGGAGTCAGCGCGCGCGACGGTCGCAACGGCATTGCTCGGACCACCGAGCGTCTGAGGGATACATCCGATTGTCCGGTGGGCTCAGGGGCGGCGTCCCGAACTAGGCGGTGCGTTCGACCCGCAGGACTTTCCGCCTCAGCCAGAACCGCCGGCTGCCGCCCATGTAGATGCAGCTGCGCTCGAGTTCCCATTTGCCGTACTCGGCGTGCTCGGTCAGAAGCTTCCGGGCTGCGGGCAGCGGCTCGCCGGCGTTGACCGTGAGCACCAGGTACTCGTACTGCCGTGCATAATCGCGCTCCCGGACGGCCGTCGCGTTCAGAAAATGTTCTCGCATATCCCTCCAATTTCGACCACTTTACCGATAACGTCTAGGCCATGAGCATAGATCCGCGTGTCGCGCTCCAGTCACTCGTGACGGCCCTCGAAGAGCACCTTGCGGCCTCTGCATCCCGGCGGCGTGAGGACGACCCTGCGGTGGAAGCGGCCTACCTCGCGATCGCGGATGCCTTCGAAGCCTACGAGGAAGCCTTGTACGACGCGTTCGGCGAAGTCACGCCGCTCGAGATCTACGAGGAGTCGGACGAGGACGGCGACGAGGACGGCGGCTACGCGTCCGACCTCGTGGAGGCCGAAGTCGAGCACTGACGGCTCCCCGAAGCTCCGAGCCACGTGCTTCGGCTCAGTCCCCTCGGTCGACGATACCGAGCCGATCATGCACACGTTCGCTGCCCGGGTCCCGAGCGGACAGGGCCGTCGAGCGGACAGAACCCGGCAGGCGCCCAAATAGACCGTCGGTCAGTTGACCAGGGCAGAGACCTCGTCGAGAACCTCAGCGATCGGCGCGGCCACAGGTGAGCTGCTGGTCTGCAGGATCTCCTTGAGTTGTTGTGGTGTCCGCGCTCCGACGATGGCCGAGGCAACGCCGGGCCTTGCAAGAAGCCATCGCAGGGCCAGTTCGTGCGGCTGGAGGTCCAGGCCCCTCGCGGCCGTGCAGAGCGCCTCCGTGATGCGTTGCGGTTTCCCCGAGAGGTAGGGCTCCACGTAGGGCGCCCACACGTCGGAGGCCCCTCGGGATTCCGAAGGGATCCTGCCGCGGTACTTGCCGGTGAGCACGCCCCGGCCCAACGATCCCCAGGCGAGCACGGCTGCGCCGAAGGCGTCCGCCGCTGGGAGGACGTCCCGTTCTGCGGTCCGATTGACCAGGGAGTACTCGACATCGTTGACGAGCAGCGGGAACGACGCCGTCGCAGCGGCCCGGGCGAACTCCCAGCCCGAGTAGTTGGAGACGCCCACATAGCGCGCCCGTCCGGTGACGTACGCGGCCTCGAGGGCGCTGATGGTCTCCTGCAGTGGAACAACCGGATCGGGGGAGGGTGCGAGCCAGACGTCGACGTGATCGGTGCCGAGCAGCGTCAGCGAGGCGTCGAGAGAGTCGAGTAGGCCGCGGCGGGAGCCGTCGAGCCTCCGGCTGCCGGCGCGCGTGGTGCCGCCCTGCACCACGAGCACGAGTTCGGAGCGGGCCACGGTGTCGCCGATGAAACCGCCGAGCATCGCCTCGGCCTGGCCCTCGCCGTAGCGCGCTGCGGTCTCGACGAGGGTGCCGCCGGCGTCGGCGAACAGGCGCAGCTGTTCACGTGCCGCTTCCTCGTTGACCTCCTGACCCCAGTTCATCGTGCCGAGTCCCAGCGCAGAGACCGTCAGGCCGCTCGCTCCCACGTTTCGCAGTTGCATACCGCCAAGCCTAAAGCCTGTCCTCATACTCATGGCTTAGGGTCGTAAGCGTGAATTGGATAGAAGCAGTCATCCTGGGGTTCGTACAGGGCCTCACCGAATTCCTACCCATTTCATCGAGCGCCCATCTGCGCATCGTGGGGGAGTTGCTGCCGAATGCGCAGGACCCGGGCGCTGCCTTCACAGCCATCACGCAACTGGGTACGGAGACCGCCGTCGTCGTGTTCTTCTGGCGGGACATCGTGCGGATCGTCAAAGCCTGGTTCGGTGCGCTCCGGGGCAGGGTGCCGCGAAATGATCCGGACGCCCGCATGGGATGGCTCGTCATCATCGGCAGTGTGCCGATCGTCCTGCTAGGGCTCCTGTTCCAGGAGCAGATCGAGAGCACCTTCCGGAGCATGTGGATCGTCGCCACCATGCTGATCGTCTTCGGGTTGATCCTCGCTGTCGCGGACCACGTGGGCAAGCAGTCCCGAGACCTCCAGAGCCTGACGTACCGACACGGCATCCTGTACGGACTCGCACAGGCGCTGGCGCTGGTTCCGGGCGTGTCGCGCTCCGGCGGCACCATCACGGCGGGCCTCCTGATGGGGTACACCCGCGAGGCGGCCGCCCGGTACTCGTTCCTGCTCGCCATCCCCGCGGTCTTCGGCAGCGGCGTATTCCAGCTCGTCAAGAGCTACGACGAGACCGGACCCTATGCTCTTCCGGAGACCGCGTTGGCGACGGTGGTCGCGTTCGTCGTCGGATTCGCGATCATCGGATGGTTCCTCAAGTTCGTGACCACGCGTGGCTACGGGCTCTTCGTCTGGTACCGCATCCTGCTCGGACTCGCGCTCTACGTGCTCCTCGGATTCGGCGTCATCAGCGCCTGACGCCGGGCCGTAAGGTAGAAGGTGTGATTGCGTGGAATTCGACTCCTGTCCCAGAACTCGACGGCACCCAGTCGGGCATCAGTTTGTTCGACACGGCCCTCCAGGAGTCGGCCCTCCTCGGTGAGCATCCCGAGCGCAGCCTTTATGTCTGCGGCATCACACCCTACGACGCCACGCACCTCGGGCATGCGTCCACCTACGTCGCTTTCGACCTCCTCAACCGCACCTGGCGCGATGCCGGGTCGAAGGTGTCCTATGTCCAGAACGTGACGGACGTCGATGACCCGCTCCTCGAGCGGGCATCGGCCACCGGGGTGGACTGGCGGGATCTCGCGTCCGAACAGATCGCGCTGTTCCGCGAGGACATGGAGGCGCTCAACGTCCTGCCTCCGGACCGATACATCGGCGCCGTCGAGGCGATCGACTGGATCGTCCCCGTGGTCGAGCAGCTGGTGGAACGCGGCCTCGCGTACACCGTTCCGAGCGAGGGTGGCGAGCCCGACGGCGACATCTACTTCTCGCTGGATGCCGCCGCCGCGCTCGCACCCGACGACGACGCCCGCTGGTTCCTGGGCCAGGTGTCGCACCTGGACGCGGACACGATGCTCGCGCTGTCCGCCGAGCGCGGCGGCGACCCGCTCCGGCCGCACAAGCGCACAGCGCTCGATCCCCTGCTGTGGCGTGCCGCGCGTCCGGGTGAGCCGAACTGGCCCGGCGGATCGCTGGGGGCAGGGCGCCCCGGCTGGCACATCGAATGCGCCGTCATCGCCCATCGCTTCCTGCCCGCGCCCTTCACCGTCCAGGGCGGCGGCTCCGACCTTGTCTTCCCGCACCACGAGATGAGTGCTGCCCACGCCTGGGCCGCCGGTGCTCCCCTCGCCGAGCACTACGCACACGCAGGGATGGTGGGGTATGACGGCGAGAAGATGAGCAAGTCCCGGGGCAACCTGGTCCTCGTGTCGAAGCTCCGCCAGGCGGGTGTCGACCCCGCCGCGATCCGGCTCGCCATCCTCGCGCACCACTACCGGTCCGACTGGTCCTGGACGGACGGCGTCCTCGACGAGGCCGTCGCGCGGCTGGCGGTCTGGCGTGACGCGGCACGGCATGCAGGTCCGCAGGACGTGGCCATCGTGCGTGAGGGCGTTCG
Source organism: Arthrobacter sp. NamB2 (assembly GCF_005281365.1). Classification (NCBI taxonomy): domain Bacteria; kingdom Bacillati; phylum Actinomycetota; class Actinomycetes; order Micrococcales; family Micrococcaceae; genus Arthrobacter; species Arthrobacter sp. NamB2. The sequence continues at coordinate 63,528 of NZ_SZWI01000007.1, forward strand.
CCGGCATATGGCGCAGGACCTCGACGCTCCCTCCGCCCTGAACTTCATCGATGCCTGGGCCGGCTCACTGCTAGCAGAAGCAGCCACGACGGATGGTCGCGCTCTGGCGGACGTCGTCGACGCGCTGCTCGGAGTCAGGCTCTAGCAGCACCGACCCACCTTCCGGTGCTGCTCCGACACACCGGTGCCGGGGCAGCACGTCCGCGGCCCGCAGTCACTGCTCGCGGGTTACTGCTCGCGCCGCCTCTTCTTCAGGTAGCGCTCGAACTCGCGGGCGATCGATTCGCCGCTGGCCTCCGGCAGGTCCACGGTGTCCTTGGCTTCCTCGAGCTGGCGCACGTAGGCGGCGACCTCGGGGTCCTCGGTGGCGAGCTCGTCGACCCCGCGCTCCCAGGCCTCGGACTCCTCGGTCAGCAGGTGCGTGTCGACCGTGATCTGCAGGATCTCCTCGAGCTTGTTGAGCAGTGCGAGCTGCGCCTTCGGCGACGGCGACTGGCCGACGTAGTGGGGTACCGCGGCCCAGAGCGACATCGTGGGGATGTCCGCCAGCAGGCCCATCTCGGCCAGCACGCCCACGATGCCGATCGGACCCTCGTAGGTCGAGGGCTCCACATCCAGGCTCTCCCGCACGACGTCGTCGTCCGAGGTGACCGTGACGGGGATGGGGCGCGAGTGCGGGACGTCGGCCAGCAGCGCACCCACCAGAACGATGCAGTCGACGGAGAGTTCCTTCGCCAGGGCGACGAGTTCCGCCGTGTACGCACGCCATTTGTAGGAGGGCTCGACGCCGTTGACGAGGATCAGATCGACATTCGAGTCCGGGACGACGGCCTTGCTGATGCGGGTGTTCGGCCACTTGATGCGCCGCTGGCCGGAGGAGTTCCGCTTGATCATCGGGCGGGTGAACTGGAAGTCGTAGAACTCGTCCGCGTCGATGGTGGAGATCCGCTCGCTACCGAAGAACCGGCCCATGTACTTCAGCGCGTCACTGGCCGCCTCACCGGCGTCGTTCCAGCCCTCGAACGCCGCGAGCATGATGGTGATGCGCCGTTCGGGCTCGCCGGCATCCTGGAAAAGGTCCTGTACGCCGGTCGGCTGATTCTCTTCGAAGCTGTCCACGCTCTCACCCTAAACCCCGGCGAGCGGCCATGTCAGGCGGGGTTCGGCCGCTACGCGCAGAGCTGACGGGCGGCGCCGGCAGGGCTCTTCCAAGGGGTGGAAGGGCCGGACGGCGAGGGCGGGTCCGGGTTGCCGTCGCGGGGTTGCCGAAGGGTCGCCGTAGACTTGGACCATGGCCAACCACCCCACCGGCAGCGTCCAGACCCTTGCCCGCGCCGAGCTCCACCAGGACCGAGAAGCCGGCCACGCGAACCTCCACGGGTTGCAGGGCGTGCTGTGGGACATGGATGGGACGATCGTCGACACGGAACCCTACTGGATCAGGGCGGAGAAGGAACTGGTTGAGGCGCACGGCGGGACGTGGACCACGGAGCAGGCAACGGCCCTCGTCGGACAGGCGCTCGAATACTCCGCGGGGCAACTGCAGCGGGCCGGCGTCGCGCTCGGCACCCGCGAGATTATCGAGCACCTGACCGAGCGCGTCGCCGCGGACGTGCGGACAGCCGTTCCCTGGCGCCCCGGTGCCCGCGAGCTGCTGGCCGCTCTGCGGGAGGAGGGCGTTCCCTGCGCGATGGTCACGATGTCCGAGAGCCTCCTCGCGGACGCCGTCGCCACCCGGTTGCCGGAGGGCACCTTCTCCCACCTCGTCACCGGTGACCGCGTGAGCGCGGGAAAGCCGGATCCGGAGGCATACCAGTTGGGCTTCGATCTCCTCGCCGCGGATCACCCGGGCCTGAGCAAGGACCGCGTGGTCGCCGTCGAGGACTCGCTCCCAGGTGTCACGTCGGCCCTCGCTGCGGGCCTGGTCACGCTGGCGGTTCCGCACTTCGTTCCGCTGCCACCCGACGATCGCCGCTCCGACTGGGACACACTCGAGGGACGCACGCCCGCCGATCTGGCCGCTCTGCTGCCCGGCAGCGACCATCAGGCCTCGAGCGGAGTACGCGCTGATTCATGAGTAATACGCAGAAGACCCCGCGACCGGAAGCAAACCCGGGTCTGTCGCTCGGGCGCATCGCCGGCATTCCTGTGGTCCTGGCCTGGTCCTGGTTCGTCATCACGGCGTTCATCGTGGTCGTCTTCGGACCACGCGTGAGCGGGGCATTCCCCGGCATCGGCGCCGGTGCCTACGCCGTCGCCCTCGGTTATGCGCTGCTCCTCGCCGCATCCGTCCTGATCCACGAACTCGCACACGCGCTCACCGCGAGGGCCTTCGGCTGGCCGACCACGCGGATCGTCCTCAACCTCTGGGGCGGGCACACGCAGTTCGCGAACTTCAACGCTTCGCCCGGGCGCTCGCTGCTCGTCGCCCTGGCGGGTCCGGCGGCAAACTTCGCACTGGCCGGGATTGGCTGGGCGATCCTGCAGGCGATGACGCCCGGAACCGTCAGCTACCTCCTCGCGACCATCCTGGTGTGGGCCAATCTGTTGGTCGCAGCCTTCAACGTGCTCCCGGGACTTCCCCTCGACGGCGGTCGGCTGGTCGAGAGTGCGGTGTGGAAGGCCACGGGCAGCCAGGAGAAGGGGACGGTCGCCGCCGGCTGGGCGGGGCGGATCATCGTCATCGTCCTGCTCGGCGTCGTGGTCGGCCTCCCGCTCGTACAGGGTCGTGGACCGGACCTCGCCGTCATCCTCATCGCCGTCGTCATGGGCGCCTTCCTGTGGATGGGCGCCACGGCGGCGATCGAGAACGCGCGCATGCGTCTGCGCCTTCCCGAGATCAGCGCCGGCAGGCTCCAGCAGCGCGCTCTGGGTCTACCGGCCGGCACCACGGTCCTGGCCGCCCGCCGCCTCCTCCGCGAGAACCCGGGCGCCGCCGTCGTCCTGACCGGCGTGTCCGGACAACCGGAGGCCGTCGTCGACGAAGCCGCACTGTTCGCCGTGCCGGAGGAAGCAGCGAACACGACGACGGTCAATGCGACAGCCCGGAGGCTCGCAGCAGGCGCGTACGTCCCCGAATGGGCGGAGGGCCAGGAGCTCGTCCAGTTCCTGGCACGGCTCGAGGGTAGCGAGTACGCCGTCATCAACCGTCAAGGCGCAGTCACGGGCCTGCTCCACCAGCGCACCGTCGTACAGGCCATCACGGGCAAGAACACACCGGGCTCCTGAGTCCCCTCTGCCGGGTGGGCCACTGCCTGTGCAACGCCCCGCACACCAGCCACTGATCGATCTCCTCTTCATCGCTCCATCCATGCCGGTTCCACCGGCCCATGCCGAAGGATCACCATGAGCACAATCCCGACCACGCCCGAAGCACCCTCGAGCCCCCATGGGGCAGCAGCCCGCCGCGGACCGCTCCGCGCAGGCGAGCGGGTCCAGCTCACCGATGAGAAGGGGCGCATGAGTACCATCACCCTGACCCCCGGAGGGGCCTTCCACACGCACAAGGGATTCCTCCAGCACGATCTGCTCATCGGGGCCTCCGAAGGCATCATCCTCGAGAACACGACGGGGCAGCTCTATCAGGCACTCAGGCCGCTGCTGTCCGATTTCGTCCTGTCCATGCCGCGCGGGGCGGCGGTCGTCTACCCCAAGGACGCCGGCCAGATCGTGACGATGGCGGACATTTACCCGGGGGCCCGCGTGGTCGAGGCGGGCGTCGGCTCGGGCGCACTGTCGATCTCGCTCCTGCGCGCCGTCGGTGATGCGGGCTACCTCCATTCCTTCGAGCGCCGGGAGGAGTTCGCCGACATCGCCCGGGGCAACGTCGAGACGATCTTCGGCGGACCCCACCCTGCGTGGCAGATTACCCTGGGCGACTTCCAGCAGCAGGTCGTCGAACACGAGGAGCCGGGGTCCGTGGACCGCGTTGTCCTGGACATGCTGGCTCCCTGGGAATGCCTCGACGCCGTGGCCACCGTCCTTGCCGCCGGTGGTGTGTGGATCAGCTACGTGGCGACCGTCACGCAGCTCTCCCGGACCGCCGAGGCCATCCGGGAGGACGGGCGCTTCACCGAGCCCGAGGCCTGGGAGTCCATGGTGCGCGGCTGGCACCTCGAAGGGCTCGCCGTCCGCCCAGATCACCGCATGGTCGCCCACACCGGGTTCCTGCTGACCACCCGTCGGCTGGCAGACGGAGCGACCGGATTCAGTCCCAAGCGCCGCCCCTCGAAGACCGGCTTCAGCGAGGAGGACCTCAACGCATGGACTCCGCGGGCCGTCGGCGAGCGCGATGTCTCCGACAAGCGTCTCCGTCGGGTCGCCCGCGACGCGGCGTCCACCATCCAGCGGGGCTCCCTGCCGCCGGAGGAGGCCCAGGCGCGGCGCGATGCCCTTGCCGACAGCGCTGGGGAGGAGTGAGGGGCATTCGTGGCAGGTGTCGGTGGCCGGGACGAAAGCCGCACGGCGCCCGTTGAACGTCGGCAGTAGCCGCACACCCGCAATACAGCACCCTGCGGGCTGGGGTCTGCGCTAAGGTCGAAAGACAGCTGAAGGAAAGAACCTAAGGTGGCGAACCGACATGCCGGACTCCGAAGACAACGCTTCTGCCGCTGACCAGCAGGGGCGCACCCCACCTCCGATCGACAGTTCCGTGGCCCAGCGGCAAGTGAACGTCCTGCGCGACAAGCTGCGTTCTATCGACCGCCAGCTCGCATCCGCGACGCAGAACAACGGCAAGCTCGTCGGAGCCCTCGAGTCGGCGCGCACCGAGATCGTCCGGCTGAAGGCCGCCCTCGAGAAGGAGGGCGCGGCGCCCTTCAGCTTCGCCACCGTGATGCAGGTGAACCCTAGGCGTGCGTCGGAGCCCGGTACCACCACCGAGGCCACGGTGCAGGACACCGCGGACATCCTGCAGTCGGGGCGGAAGCTCCGTGTGGCCGTCAGCCCGCTCATCAACGTCCGGCACCTGGCACCCGGACAGGAAGTCCTGCTCAACGAGTCGCTCACTATCGTCGCAGCGCTGGGCTTCGAGCGGGCCGGAGAGATCGTCACCGTCAAGGAACTCCTCGGCACCGACCGCGCGCTCGTGGTGGGCCGCACGGACGACGAGCGGGTCATCAGGCTCAGCGGGCCGCTCCAGACCGAGCGGATCCGCGTGGGGGACGCGCTCGCCGTCGACACCAAATCCGGCTACGGCCTCGAGAAGGTCCCGAGGAGCGAGGTCGAGAATCTCGTGCTCGAAGAGGTGCCGGACATCGCCTACGGCGACATCGGCGGGCTCGGTCCCCAGATCGAACAGATCCGCGACGCCGTCGAGCTGCCGTTCCTGCACCCCGATCTGTACCGCGAACACGGCCTCAAGCCGCCCAAGGGGATCCTTCTCTACGGCCCTCCAGGGTGTGGCAAGACCCTGATCGCGAAGGCGGTCGCCAATTCGCTCGCCGCCCGCGCCGCCGAGCGGGCCGGCCTGGAGCAGATCCGGAGCTACTTCCTCAACATCAAGGGGCCCGAGCTGCTGGACAAGTACGTCGGTGAGACGGAGCGCCACATCAGGCTGATCTTTGCGAGGGCCCGCGAGAAGGCATCGGACGGCAGTCCCGTCGTCGTGTTCTTCGACGAGATGGACTCCCTCTTCCGCACGCGTGGGACCGGTGTGTCGTCCGACGTGGAGACGACCATCGTGCCCCAGCTGCTGAGCGAGATCGACGGCGTCGAGAAGCTCGAGAACGTCATCGTGATCGGGGCCTCCAATCGCGAGGACATGATCGACCCCGCGATCCTCCGTCCGGGTCGCCTGGACGTGAAGATCAAGATCCAGAGGCCCGACGCCGAGGGTGCTGCCGAGATCTTCGCGAAGTACATCACGTCGGATCTGCCCCTGCATGCGGACGATCTCGCAGAGAACGGCAACGATCCGGCGACCACGATCGCCGAGATGATCCGCCGGACGGTCGAGCAGATGTACTCCACGGACAAGTCGAACGAGTACCTCGAAGTGACCTACGCCAACGGGGACACCGAGATGCTGTATTTCAAGGACTTCACTTCAGGCGCCGTGATCCAGAACGTGGTCGACCGGGCGAAGAAGTACGCCATCAAGGATCTCCTGCTGGACGGGAGCAAGGGCCTACGGATCGAGCACCTGATGCGGGCGGTCGTCGACGAATTCCGCGAGCACGAGGACATGCCGAACACGACGAACCCCGACGACTGGGCGCGGATCTCCGGGAAGAAGGGTGAGCGCATCACCTACATCCGGACGATCGTGCAGGGCAAGGCCGGGCAGGAGCCCGGCAAGTCCATCGAGACGACGGCGAACACGGGCCAGTATCTGTGATCGAGACGGGCGGACGCCGGAGCAGCAGCCCGGGATCCCTTCCCGCCGTCGGCGCGGGAATCTCCGTTCACCGCGTGATGGGCACCGAGACGGAATACGGCATCATCGCTCCTGCCGTGCCCTCGGCCAATCCCACGATGCTGTCCTCACAGGTCGTGAACGCCTACGCCGCCACGCTACGCGAAGGATTGGGCAACCTCGCGGGCACGCGCTGGGACTATACCGACGAGACTCCCCTGACGGACGCTCGCGGTTTCAGGATGGAGCGGGGGAGGGCGCACCCCAGCCAGCTGACGGATGAACCCATCGAGCTCAGCGCCGAGCAGATCGCGCTCGAACGCGGTGAACCTGCCGAGGCGGCCGTGCTGATGAACCTCGTCCTGAACAACGGCGCCCGGCTGTACGTGGACCACGCGCACCCGGAGTACTCCTCGCCCGAGGTGACGAATCCGCTCGACGCCGTCCTTTGGGACAGGGCCGGGGACCACGTGGCGATCACCGCGATGGAGCGCATCGGAGCGACTCCCGGGTTCTCGCCCGTGATCCTCTACAAGAACAACACGGACAACAAGAGCGTGTCCTACGGCTCCCACGAGAACTACCTCGTCCCGAGGAGTGTGCCCTTCTCCAAGCTCGCCGAAGCCCTGATCCCCTTCTTCGTCTCACGGCAGGTCATCTGCGGGGCAGGGCGGGTCGGGATCGGTCCGCTCAACCAGGAGCCCGGCTTCCAGATCAGCCAGCGCGCGGACTTCTTCGAGAACGAGATCGGTCTCGAGACCACGGTGCGGCGCCCCATCATCAACACGCGCGACGAACCGCACGCCGTTGCCGAGAAGTACCGCCGGCTCCACGTCATCATCGGCGACGCCAACCTGAACGAGGTGTCCAACTACCTCAAGGTGGGCACCACCTCCCTTGTCCTCGCGCTCATCGAGCACGGACTGGCACCGGTTCCGGTCCTGGTGAATCCGGTCGAGGCGCTGCGCACCGTCAGCCACGATCCCACCCTGCAGGCGAGAGTGCGGCTGGCGGACGGCCGGAGCATGACGGGGCTGGAACTCCAGGAGATGTACTGCTCCGCAGTCGTCGATGCCCTGCCGGCCGACGCGGACGAGCAGACGCGCGACGTCGTCGACCGCTGGCAGGCGCTCCTGGTCACGCTCCGTCGTGACCCGATGGCGGCGGCCCGGCAGGTCGACTGGATCGCGAAACTGAAGGTGCTCGATGCGTACAGGACACGTGACCGCCTCGACTGGGACGACGCACGGCTGGCCCTCATCGACCTGCAGTACGCAGACCTGCGTCCCGAGAAGGGGATCTATCAGCGCCTGGCGCGCCGCGGCGACGTCGACCTGCTCGTGAACCCGGCAGAGGTGGCGAGGGCCGCCGTCGAACCACCGCGGGACACGCGCGCCTACTTCCGCGGCCGGTGCATCGCCGAGTACCCGGCGGAAGTCGTGGGCGCCAGCTGGGACTCGCTCATCTTCGAGCTGCCGGGAGAACGCAGGCTCCAGCGCGTGCAGACGCGCGAACCGCTCCGCGGTACGGCCGAGCTCACCGAGGAGCTGTTCGACCTAGCAGCAGATGCGGAGGATTTCGTCGCCCGATTGTTGAGCGGCCCCGAACGCCGCGTGGCACGATAGGAACCTGATCACCGAAGTGATCACGAACACGGAAGGGGTGGCCGTCATGGCGACACAGGACCGCATGAACACGAGCGGATCGGCCCAGGAGTCGGAGGAGGAGATCCCCGAGCCCGCCCCGGTGGCTCCCGCCGCCCAGGAGTCCGCCCAGACCCAGGGTGTCGATGACCTGCTCGACGAGATCGACGGCGTCCTCGAGTCCAACGCGGAGGAATTCGTGCGCGGATTCGTGCAGAAGGGCGGCCAGTAGCGGATGGTCCTGGACGACGCAGCAGCAGCAGTGCCCAGAGCTGCCTCGAGCTCCTTCGCCGACTACCTGGACGCGCACCATCCCGGGTTGCTGCCCTCGAACCGGACGCTCGGGCCGGTGACCGCGTCCACCGATGCCGCGCACCTCGCACCTCACGCCACGACGATCGTCTCCCTGACGTTCCCCGGTGGCGTCCTCATGGCCGGTGACCGCCGCGCGACCATGGGCAACGTGATCGCAAGCCGTCACATCGAGAAGGTGTTCCCAGCCGACCGCTACTCCGTCCTCGGAATCGCCGGCAGCGCAGGTATCGGGCTGGACCTCACGCGCTTGTTCCAGGTGGAGCTCGAGCACTACGAGAAGATCGAGGCGACGATGATGAGCCTCGATGGCAAGGCCAATCGCCTTGCCGCGATGGTCCGGCAGAACCTGCCCATGGCGATGCAGGGCCTCGCTGTGGTTCCGCTCTTCGCCGGATTCGATCCGGACCGCCATGTGGGGCGGCTCTTCTCCTTCGACGTCACGGGCGGCCGTTACGAGGAGCACGAGCACCATTCGGTCGGGTCCGGCTCCGTCTTCGCCCGAGGGGCGCTCAAGAAGCTCTGGAACCCGCGTCTCGACGAGAGCGCCGCAGTACGTGTGGCGGTCGAGGCACTGTACGACGCCGCTGACGACGATTCCGCCACCGGCGGCCCCGACACCGTCCGCGCGCTGTGGCCCGTGGTCTACGTCGTCGACGGGGCGGGCTCCCGCCGCATCCCGGAGCGCGATCTCGAAGCCACGGCCCACGCCATCATCGAAGCCCGTTCCTCCGCGGGCCGGGAGGCATAGCTCATGACGCAGCAGTTCTACGTATCGCCAGAACAGCTCATGAAGGACCGCGCCGATTTCGCGCGGAAGGGTATCGGCCGGGGCAGGTCCGTCGTGGTGATGAGCTGCCGGGACGGCATCGCCCTCGTCGCGGAGAATCCTTCTCCGTCGCTGCACAAGCTCGGCGAGATCTATGATCGCATCGCCTTCGCCGCGGTGGGCAAGTACAACGAGTTCGAAAGCCTTCGGCAGGCGGGCGTGCGCTACGCGGATGTGCGCGGCTACTCCTACGCGCGGGAGGACGTGACAGCCCGCGGCCTGGCGAGCGTCTACGCGCAGAGCCTCGGCGCGGTCTTCACCGCCGAGAGCAAGCCCTTCGAGGTGGAACTCGTCGTGGCCGAGGTGGGCCGCTCCCAGGACACGGACCACCTGTACCGGCTCACGTTCGACGGTTCCATCGCGGACGAATCCGGCTTCGTGGTGATGGGAGGCGCGGCGGACGCCGTCGTCGATGCCCTCACAGGAAGCTGGTCGGCGGACCTGAGCCTCCCGGAAGCCGTCCGGGCTGCCGCCGGCGCTCTGCGGAACGATGGTGCGCCCGCCCATGCGCCGGCCGACGGTGGCAGTGCTGGAACGCCCGTGCTCGATCCTTCCCTCCTGGAGGTCGCGTTCCTGGAGCGTGATCCGGACACCCTGCGCGGGAGTCGTCGCGCATTCCGCCGTATCGGGGGCCCCGAGCTGGAGGTCCTGCTGCACCACGAACAGGACACCTGATGGACCGGCGCATCTTCGGAGTCGAGACCGAATTCGGTATCTCCTACTCGGGGCCCAACTCACGGCCCCTCTCACCCGAGGAAGTCGCCAGGTACCTCTTCCGCAAGGTGGTCAGCTGGGGGAGGTCGTCCAACGTCTTCCTCACCAACGGATCACGCCTGTACCTCGATGTCGGATCCCATCCCGAGTACGCGACGGCGGAGTGCGACGACCTGGCTCAGCTCATCGCCCACGACCGCGCGGGCGAGCTCATCCTGGAGGACCTCGTGGCGGAGGCGCAGCGCAAGCTCGGCCAGGAGGGCTACGACGGCAGGATCTACCTGTTCAAGAACAACACCGACTCGGCCGGCAACTCGTACGGCAGCCACGAGAACTACCTGATCCCGCGGAAACTCGAATTCGCACGGCTGGCGGACATTCTCATCCCGTTCCTGGTGACCCGGCAGCTGCTCGTCGGTGCAGGGAAAGTCCTCACGACGCAGACAGGCTCGATCTACGCCTTCTCTCAGCGCGCCGACCACCTGTGGGAGGGCATCTCCTCGGCCACCACCCGATCGCGTCCCATCATCAACACGCGTGACGAGCCGCACGCCGATGCCGAGCACTACCGCCGCCTCCACGTCATCGCGGGCGACTCCAACATGTCCGAGACCACCACGCTGCTGAAGGTGGGTTCCGTGGACCTGCTGCTGCGCATGGTCGAAGCAGGGGAGATGATGCGGGACTTCCGCCTCGAGAACCCGATCCGGAGCATCCGCGAGATCTCGCACGACCTCACCGGACGGCAACTGCTCAAGCTCGCCAACGGCCGCTCGATGACGGCCCTGGAGATGCAGCGGGAGTACCTGACCCGCGTGACCGCGTTCGTCGACCAGCACGGCGCCCACAACGACCATGTGCCGGCAGTCCTCGACCTGTGGGAGCGGGTCCTCCATGCCGTCGAGACCGGCGACGCCGGGGGCATCGACACGGAGGTGGACTGGGCGATCAAGAAAAAGTTGATCGACAGGTACCTGGCTCGGTCGGGCGAGGATCTCAGCTCGGCCAAGGCAGCGCAGCTGGACCTGACCTACCACGACATCTCACGCTCCCGAGGATTGTTCTTCCTGTTGCAGGCCCGAGGGGAGGCTGCCCGCGTCGTCGACGAGACCGCGGTCAAGGAGGCCGTGGACGTTCCGCCGCAGACGACGCGCGCACGTCTGCGAGGTGAATTCGTCCGCCGGGCGAAGGAAGCGAACCGCGACTACACCGTCGACTGGGTGCACCTGAAGCTCAACGACCGCGCACAGCAGACCATCCTGTGCAAGGATCCGTTCACCTCCGTGGACGAGCGTGTGGAGGCACTGCTGCAGCAGCTGTAAGCAGATGCGTCACACGCGGACGAGCCCATGCGCGCGCCTGTCAGCACATCACGAGGAGAAACCGGACGCCGTGAGCCGTTAGGCTTGTCAGGGCCCTTTGTTCTGCGGCCAGCCTGAACTGGACACCAATCTGAAAGTAGTTCTGTGCGAAAAGTACTAGCAATCCTCCTCCCGCTGCTGCTGTTGCTGACGGCATGCGGCGGAACGTCGACGGGGAAGTCGGCCGGCGCCGCCGAGGTCCTCGACACCGTCACGGTGAGCGGAGGATCCGACGAGGAAGCGCCGACCGTCGAATTCGAGTCCCCCATCGATACCAGCGCCGCTGCCGCAAGGACCGTCGCCGAGGGCGAAGGTGACGAGATCGAAGAGGGTCAGCAGATCAAGGTGCAGCTCGTCGCACTGAACGCGGAGGACGGCGAAGTCCTAGGGGAGACCTACAGCCAGGGAGCCCCCCAGGTCCTGCCCCTGGACGACACCTTCAAGGGTCAGTTCCCCGAGCTGTACGAGGTCCTGATCGGCACGAAGGTCGGAGCACAGGTGGCATTCGCCACGCCCGCTCCCGAAGCGGCGGAGGGAGCACCCGAGAACCCGAAGCAGGTGCTCGTCCTGAAGGTCATCTCGGCCGAGCAGCCGCCGCCCGAGCCCGAGGTCCTCTCACCCGAGGACGTGAAGAAGCTCGACGACGAGGGCAAGCTGCCCTCGTTCACCTTCGCGGACGACGGTTCGCCCGAGGTGACCATCCCCGAGAACGATCCCTCCGACGACCTCGTCGTCAACGTCATTGAGGAGGGTGACGGTGAGGTCGTCGCCGAAACCGACAGCATCACTGCGAACTACACCGGCTGGACCTACAGCGACGGCGAGAAGTTCGATTCGAGCTTCGATCGAGGTGAGCCCGCGACGTTCCCGCTGAGCGGAGTGATCGCCGGCTGGACCAAGGGCCTCGCCGGCCAGAAGGTCGGTTCGAAGGTCATGCTGGTGATCCCTGAGGCGTGGGCCTACCCGGGTGGAGAACCCGCCGGCACCCTCGTCTTCTACGTAGAGATCGTCAGCAAGAAAGCCGCCGAGTAGCCGCTCGACCCACTCCACGGGCCTTCCCGGCACCATCCCCGCGGACACCCCGCAGGGTCTCCCACGAAAGGAAACCATGTCCTTCGGACAGCGCAACTTCGACCGGCAAAAGCCGGAGATCGACTTTCCCGCCCACGACGTACCCACCGACCTCGTCATCGAGGACATCATCGAGGGCACCGGCGACGAAGCGAAGCCGGGTAACACCGTGTCCACGCACTACGTCGGCGTCGCTTTCTCGACAGGTGAGGAGTTCGACGCCTCGTGGAACCGCGGTGCCCCGCTCGACTTCACAGTGGGCATCGGGCAGGTCATCCAGGGCTGGGACCAGGGACTCCTCGGCATGAAGGTGGGCGGACGCCGTCGCCTCGAGATCCCGTCCCATCTCGCCTACGGGGCCAGTGGGGCCGGCTCGGCCATCGGACCGAACGAGGCGCTGATCTTCGTGGTGGACCTGCTCGCCGTCCGCTAGTTCGCCGCCCGAGCGAGGTGACTCACTCAGTCCGGCACGCCAGTCCCAGGAGGGACGCAGGTCGACCACGGTCGACCTGCGTCCCTCCTGCCGGTTCCGCGAAGGTAGGGTTTCTCCCGTGTCCGCAAAACGAACTGAACGACTCCTCACCCTTGTGATCATGCTGCTCTCGAGCCGCCGGGGGTACACGAAGGAGGAATTGTTCGACGAGATCGATCTGTACCGGGAAGCCACGTCCGTCGCAGCGCGCGAGAAGCTGTTCGATCGGGACAAGGCCGCCCTTCGTGAACAGGGGATACCCCTGGAATCCTTCAGCGAGGACACTCTCTTCGACAACGACAACACGGTGCAGCGCTACCGCATCAATGCGGAGGACTACCGCCTGGGCGGCGTGACCTTCCAGCCCGAGGAGTACGCCGTCCTCAACCTGGCGGCGGGGGTGTGGGACCAGGGCTCGCTCGACTCTGCTGCCTCCCGGGCCCTGAGGAAGCTCAGCTCTCGCAGCACCGACGGCGGCATCGAGCTGACGCCACTGATCCAGCCCCGTATCACGACCGACGCACCCTACTGGGATGTCGTCTGGCATGCCCTCACGTCACACGCGCCCATCCGCTTCCCGTACCGGGCGGCCAGCACCGGACGTGAAGAGGTGCGCACCGTCCATCCCTGGGGAATGGGAGCACGTTTCGGGCACTGGTACGTCGTCGGCTTCGACACCACGCGCAAGGCGGAGAGGTTCTTCCGGCTGTCGCGCATGACGGGCGAGCCCGTCCTCCTCAAGGGAACGTTCGACGTCCCCGCATCCTTCGACATGAACCAGACCCTGTCCTCGCTCGCGCGCCGCGAACCGGACAGGACGGCAGTCGTCGCAGCCCGCCCCGGCTCCTGTCAGGTCCTGCGCGTCCGCAAGGGCACAGAGGTGCTGCAGACGGGAGAGGAATGGGACATCCTCCGCGTGCCCTACGCAGCGTCCAGCCCGATGGCGGCGACGATCGCCGGGCTGGGAACGAATGCCCGGGTGGAGGAGCCCCAGGATCTGGCGGCGGAGGTCCAACGGCTGCTACAGGGAGCGTACGACGCCGCAGTGGTGGCACCGCAGGGAATAGAGATCACCGAGGGCACCCGACCCGCGCCGCGGCGGAAGTCCTCCTCGCAGGACCACCTGTTGCGCCTCCTCGATCTCGTGCCCTACCTCCTGGCGCACCCTGGCGCAGAGCTGGGGGAGACCGCCCGCAGGTTCGAGGTGACCGAGAGCCAGCTCAGCAAGGACCTCGACCTGCTGTTCGTCAGCGGTCCCCGCCACTATCCCGATGCCCTGATGGATGTGAACATCGAGGACGGCCGCATCTACCTGGGCAATGCGCGTGATCTCGCCGAACCCGTGAAACTGAGCATGGACGAGGCCTGCTCCCTCATCGTGGGCCTGCAGGCCCTCCGGGAGCTTCCCGGCATGAGGAACAACGAGGCGATCGTGAGTGCGCAGACCAAGCTGACCGCTGCCGCGGGCGACGCCGCCCGCATCGGCACCTCGGTGGCCACCAAGCTCACGGAGGACGACATCGACCCGACGCTCGAGGTGCTGCAGTCCGCCCTGCAGTCTCACGTGAGGGTCGAGATCGACTACTTCGTGCCGACGCGGGACGAGATAACGCACCGGGTGCTGGAGCCGATCCGGATCTTCCTGCACCAGGACACCTGGTACCTCGAGGCGTGGAGCGTGGACTCCGACGGATTACGGAACTTCCGCCTCGACCGTATCCAGACGGCGACGCTCACCGATCAGCCGGCCAGCGCGACGGTCGACGAGCGGTCCCCCTCCCGGGGCCGCGAGGCGGCGCTGCCCTACCGGTCGGGAGAAGCGGACCAGGCAGTGACGCTGCTCCTCGAGCCGCGCGCCCGGTGGATCGCCGCCCAGTACAACGCCGACGCCGTCCAGGAACTCGGCGACGACCGCCTCGCAGCTCGGCTGAAGGTGGCGTCGAGCTCCTGGATCCCGGGATTGGTGGCGGGGCTCGGAGGTTCCGCAGTCGTCATAGCGCCCGAACAACTGCGCGAGGAGACCCTCCGCTGGCTCCAGGCCGCCCGGTCGCATCAGTCACTGGCCTAGACTGGGCGCATGCTCTGGTGGATGTGGATCGTTCTGTGGGTCGCGCTGATCGCGGTCAGCCTGATCTTCCTCGTCGTCGTCGGGTTCCGCGTCTTCCGGCGCGGAATGCGAACTATCGGTGAATTCGGGGAAGCACTGGACCGACTCGAGGTGAACGTCCGGCCCGACGACGGCGCCGGCGCACATCCAGCCGGAGTGCCCGGAATCCCCGTTCCTGCCGTCTTCTCCGCGCCAGGGGACGTGCGGGCGGCGCGGGAGCTGGCAAGGATCCGTCGTGCCGACGACAGGCGGAGCAGGCGGATCGCGAAGCGTGCCGGCCGCGGGCAACCGCAACTCCTGCAGGACATGCCCCACCTGTGACCTAAACTGGAGGGGGATCAACGAGAGGAATTGGGCATGAGGCTCGAAGGCTGGCACATCGTCATCATCATCGTTCTTGCGATCGTTCTGTTCGGTGCGCCGAAACTGCCCGGTCTGGCCCGCAGCGTCGGCCAGTCGCTCCGGATCTTCAAGTCCGAGGTGAAGCAGATGAAGGACGAGAACAACACGTCCGACGCCGGAACGGACCCGGTCGAGGGCCGAGTCGTCAACAATCCGGCTCCGCAGACGTACGCTCCCACCTACCAGGCTCCCGCGCAGACCACCGGGCCCGGGCAGCAGCCTGCCCAGGGACAGCCGCATCAGCACTTCGATCCCAACGGTGCGCGGATCGACGGTGCTGGCCAGGCGGGACCGCCACAGCAGAGCGGTACCCCCTCCACCAACCAGTAGGCCAGGTAGACACAGGTGTCACCCGAGAAGGTCCGCAGGCGCGGCAGGAAGGCCAACCCCGAGGGACACATGGCCCTCAAGGAGCACCTGCGCGAGGCACGGAACCGTCTGTTCAAGTCCGCCATAGCGGTCATCCTCGCCACCGTTGCCGGCTTCTTCGTGTACGAGCCGGTCCTGCGGGCGCTGGCCGCTCCGATCATCGCGATCAACGAGCAGGACGGCCGGACCGCGTCACTGAACTTCGACAGTGCAGCCTCCCCGTTCGATCTGCTCATCCAGGTGTCGGTGTTCCTGGGTCTGGTCATCTCGAGTCCGGTCTGGCTCTACCAGTTGTGGGCCTTCATAACCCCTGGCCTGAAAACCAAGGAGCGACGCATCGCGCTGGCGTTCATCGCGGTGGCGTTTCCGTTGTTCCTGGCCGGCATCGCCCTCGCGTGGCTGATCCTGCCCAACGCGGTGCGAGTCCTGACGGAATTCACGCCCGAGGACTTCTCCAACTACATCAGCGTCTCCGTGTACTTCACGTTCGTTCTCCGGCTCATGCTGGCGTTCGGGATCGCGTTCCTGCTGCCGGTGGTCCTGGTGGGCCTGAACATGGTGGGACTGGTCTCGGGCCGGCAGATCCTCAAGGCCTGGCGGATCACGGTGTTCCTCGTCTGCCTGTTCGCGGCGATGGCGGCACCGGGCGGCGACGCCCTCAGCATGTTCTATCTCGCGGTGCCCCTCCTGCTGCTGTTCTTCCTCGCGATCGGGCTGTGCCTGCTCAACGACAAACGAAGGGCCCGCCGCAACGCAGCTCGCGAAGCCGCTGTCGAAGCCTCCGCGGACACCGCGTCTCCCCTCGACGCCCTCTGAAACGAGGCACGGAGCCACGCGTGACCGCAAGCACGATGCGGCCCGAACGCTCTGCGCGTACACGCCGTGCCCAGCTGCGGGTGAGCGTCTAGGGTGGAATGATGAGCACCCCCGCGGAGAGATACGCAGCTGCAAAGGCCCGCACGGAGCACTCCAGGACACAGCTGTTCCATTTCGAGCAGACCCTGGAGTTCGACCTCGATCCCTTCCAGCGGGAGGCGTGCACGGCGCTCGAGGCCGGTAGGGGGGTACTGGTCGCTGCGCCGACCGGCGCAGGCAAGACGGTGGTCGGGGAATTCGCGGTCTTCATGGCCCTGCAGCACGGGCTGAAGGCGTTCTACACCACGCCGATCAAGGCGCTCAGCAACCAGAAGTACTCGGAACTCGCCTCCGTGCACGGCAACGACCGCGTGGGACTGCTGACCGGTGACACGAGTATCAACCCGGACGCCGACGTCATCGTGATGACCACCGAGGTACTGCGCAACATGCTGTACGCGAACTCGGACGCCCTCGACAACCTCGGTTACGTGGTGATGGACGAGGTGCACTACCTGGCGGACCGTTTCCGCGGCGCGGTGTGGGAGGAGGTGATCATCCACCTGCCGACCGAGGTCAAGGTGGTATCCCTCAGTGCAACCGTCTCCAATGCCGAGGAGTTCGGTGCGTGGCTGGACACCGTGCGCGGCGACACGGACGTCGTCGTCTCCGAACACCGCCCCGTTCCGCTCTGGCAGCACGTCATGGTCGGCCAGAACCTCATCGACCTGTTTGCCGGCGATGTCGCCTTCGACGAAGCAGCGCCCGCGGGGGCGGAAGCCGGCGCCCGCGACCAGTACGACGTCAACCCGGAGCTGCTCGAGCTCGCCAGCAACGAGATACGCCTGAACCAGCGTGCCGGCTGGGGCACCGCCGGACGCCGCGGGAAGCCGCGCAACGGTCGCGGCGGTCCGCCCCAGACGACGGCGGTGCGGCGCGCGACCCGGCCACAGGTGATCAGCGCGCTCGACCGGTCGGACCTGCTGCCGGCCATCACTTTCATCTTCTCGCGTGCGGGATGCGAGGCGGCCGTGACGCAGTGCCTCAACGCAGGTCTGTGGCTCACCACCGAGGACGAACGGGACGAGATCAGCGAGACGATCGACGCCGCCACGATGGACATCCCTCGGGACGACCTCGAGATCCTCGGGTTCTGGACCTGGCGGGAGGGCCTCATCCGCGGGTTCACCGCTCACCATGCCGGTATGCTGCCGACCTTCAAGGAGATCGTCGAGCGCCTGTTCGCCGGCGGCCTGGTCAAGGCGGTCTTCGCGACCGAGACACTCGCGCTCGGCGTCAACATGCCCGCGCGCACGGTCGTGCTGGAGAAGCTCGACAAGTTCAACGGTGAAGCGCACGTGAACGTCACCGCGGGGGAGTACACGCAGCTGACCGGCCGAGCAGGTCGGCGCGGCATCGACGTCGAGGGCCACGCCGTCGTCCTCTGGCAGCCCGGAACCGATCCCGGCGCGGTCGCCGGCCTGGCGTCTCGCCGGACCTACCCGCTGAATTCCAGCTTCCGCCCCACGTACAACATGAGTATCAACCTCATGGCACAGTTCGGGCAGGAGCGGTCGCGGGAGATCCTCGAGACGTCCTTCGCGCAGTTCCAGGCCGACCGCTCCGTCGTCGGCTTGGCGAAGCAGGTTCGCAGCCGCGAGGAATCGCTCAAGGGCTACGAGAAGTCCATGACGTGCCATCTCGGCGACTTCCGCGAGTACGCGAACCTGCGCCGGGAGCTCTCCGACCTCGAGTCGAGGGCGACCCGGGACAGGTCACGGACGCTGCGGTCGGCGGCCGAGTCCTCCCTGGAGTCCCTGCGGCCCGGCGACGTCATCGATGTGCCGGGCGGCCGGAGTCAGGGGTACGCCGTCGTGCTGGACAGCGATACGTCGCGTGAGCCCCGCCCTACCGTCCTCACACTGGAGACCCAGATCCGCCGTGTCGGTGTGCAGGACCTCGACGGTCCGGTCGAGGTCCTCTCCCGCATCAGGATTCCGAAGCATTTCAGTGCCCGTAGCCCCAAGGACCGCCGTGACCTCACGTCGTCGCTACGCAACGCGCTGGACGAGCAGCGACCGCCGCGTCGTGGCGCCGATCGAGTAGCCGCCGGCTATTCCGCGTCGGCAGCAGCGGAGGAACGCGCCATCACCGAGCTCCGACGCCGCCTGAGGGCACACCCGTGCCACGGCTGCAGCGAGCGCGAGCAGCACGCCCGGTGGGCGGAGCGCTGGTGGAAACTGCGCAGGGAGACCGACAAGCTCGCAGGCCAGATCCGCGGACGGACCAATACCATCGCCAAGACGTTCGATCGCGTCTCCGAGGTCCTCGGCCACTACGGCTACCTGGAGTACACCGACGACGGCGTATTCGTCAGCGCATCCGGTCAGAAGCTCCGGCGGATCTATGGGGAGAAGGATCTCCTCATAGCGCTGTGCATCGAGGAAGGTGCGTTCAGCGACCTCGACGCGGCGGAACTCGCGGCGCTGACCACTGTCCTGGTATACCAAGCCAAACGCGAGGAGCGCGGCGTGCGGCCGGTGATGCCGAGCGTTTCACTGGAGGGTTCCGTCGAGACGATCATCCGGCAGTGGTCGCAGCTCAACGACGTCGAGGAGCAGCACCGACTCCCCGTCACGGGTGAGCCGGAGCTCTCGCTCGTCTGGCCCATGTTCAAGTGGGCTCAGGGCCGGTCGCTGCAGGCGGCACTGAGCGGGACCGAACTGGCAGCCGGAGATTTCGTGCGGTGGTCCAAGCAGGTGATCGACCTGCTGGACCAGCTCGCCAAGGTGCCCGACCTGCCCGAGGGTCTGCACCAGACGTGTGTGCGCGCCATCAAGCTGGTTCGACGTGGCGTGGTGGCATACTCGAACATCAGTGAGTAAAGCCCGTTCCGGGCCCGCCGATGACAGAAAGCCGCCGAGCATCCCCATGCCCACCCCTGAAGACCCGACGACCGTCCTGTACCGCAACGGGTCCGTCTACAGCCCCGCCGATCCCTTCGCGACTGCAATGCTCATCGACCGAGGTGTGGTGGCATGGGTGGGGTCGGAGCATGCGGCGGCGAACCTCACCGGCCCCGGCGTGCGGACGGTCGACCTCGATGGGGCGCTGATCACTCCGGGGTTCGTCGACGCCCACGCGCATACCACCGAGACGGGCATCGCCCTCGGGTCGATCGACCTGACTGCCTGCCGGTCGCTCGGGGAGCTGCTACAGGCGGTAGGGGACGCAGCGGCGTCGGGGGCCTCCACGATCCTCGGCTTCGGCTGGGACGAGTCCCAGTGGCCGGAGAAGCGCGTGCCGACTGCCGCCGAGCTCGACCGTGCCGGGGACGGCGCGCTCGTCTACCTTGTTCGCGCCGACATCCACTCGGCTGTCGTGTCCGGTTCGCTGGCAGCGGGGCTGGGTCTGTCCGGCGTGGACGGGTGGTCGGACGGCTTCGTGGTCCGAGCAGCCCACGAAGCCGCGCGAAGGGCCACGCGGAGCCTGACGCCGGACCAGCGCCGCAGTTACCAGCACGCGGCGCTCCTTCATGCCGCGTCCCGGGGGTACGTCGCCGTCACGGAGATGGCCGCACCGCATATCGCGCCGCGTGAGGACCTCGAGGCACTGCTCTCCATCGACGGCTCTGCCGGGGATGTTCCCCTTCCCGAGGTCATTCCCTACTGGGCGCAGCTGACCCGGACGCGTGAGGACGTCCGCGGCTTGATGCAGGGCTTCGGAGGTCGACTGGCCGGCCTCGCCGGTGACCTCAACGTCGACGGTTCCATCGGATCGCGGACGGCGGCCCTCCGTGCGCCCTACAGCGACGATCCCGGTTCCACGGGCACGCTCTACCTGAGCGAGGACGACGTCGCCGCGCACCTGCTTGCAACCACGGCGGAGACTGTCCAGGCGGGTTTCCACGTCATCGGGGACGCGGGTCTCGACGTCGTGCTGCGGGGGCTCGAAGCGACGGCCGCCGAGCTCGGGATCGAAGAAGTCCGCAGGGCTCGACACCGTCTGGAGCACGTCGAGCTCGCCGACGACGCGGCGATCGGTGCCCTGGTGCACTATGGCGTCGCAGTCAGCGGCCAGCCCGTGTTCGATGCCCTCTGGGGTCATGACGGCGGCTTGTACGACCAGCGGCTGGGGGAGCGGCGCTCGCGCATGAATCGGTTCGCGTCGCTTCTGTCCGCAGGTGTCCTCGTGGCGCTCGGTTCGGACAGCCCGGTCACCCCGCTCGATCCCTGGGCCTCGGTCCGCGCCTGCCTGCAGCACAGCAACCCCGCCGAGAACATCTCGGCGCGTGCGGCCTTCATCGCACATACGCGGGCAAGCTGGAGACTCTCCGGTCGCAGCCCGATGATGGGTCAGCTGGCACCGGGGGCGCCCGCGTCCTTCGCCGTCTGGAAGGTCGACGAGCTCATGGTGCAGACGCCGGACAACCGCGTCCAGTCCTGGAGCACCGACCCACGTGCGGGCACGCCGCTGCTCCCCGCCCTCGATACCGAGAACGCCCCGCTGTGTCTCGAGACGGTTCACGACGGGCATCGTCTGTATGTCGCCGAGGGCTTCCTGGCCGCCTAGTCCGACGTCGTTTCCGCGGGTTTTCCAGGACGCCCGCCACACCGTCCTGACCTGCGAAAAGAGGCGTTTGCGCAGGTCACAGCGCTGTTGACACCTCCTCCACAGCACGTAAGCTTTTGCCCTACGGGTTAGAGGATCTCCTGCGGGAGGAAACCTGGCCGGTCTCCGAGAGCGCAACGCATCGGCCTTCGTCAATGGCGCGCGTTGCCCGCCTGAACGGAACCGGTACTCAAAAGGGCAGGTCTGCGCGTCAGTAGAAAACGGTGTCGTGAAACCCGGCACCGGTACGAAGACGAGTGGACCTGCCCGAGTGCCGACCGGCGCCCGACACGACCCGGCCCGCGACACAGGACCGTCAGGGATGGCCTGCGGCCGTCGCCTATACTTGCACACTGGCTCCGCATACGGGGTCGGTCCCTGCGCGCGATGCGCACTCCCGAAGGAAAGGTCCACCTGCGTGCGAGTCGTCACGATCATCCCTACCTACAACGAGATCGAGTCACTCCCGCTGACCCTCGCACGCCTCCGCGCTGCGGTTCCGGCCTCTGACGTCCTGATCGTGGACGACAACAGTCCCGATGGTACAGGCGACCTCGCAGACCGTGCGGCAGCCGACGACAGCCAGGTCCACGTGCTGCACCGCACCGGCAAGGAGGGGCTCGGTGCGGCCTATATCGCCGGATTCCGTTGGGGTCTCGAACGGGACTATGACGTCCTGGTCGAGATGGACGCCGACGGCTCCCACAAGCCGGAACAACTGCAGCGTCTCCTTGATGCCGTGGACGGCGCAGACCTCGTCATCGGTAGCCGATGGGTCAGTGGCGGCAGTGTCGTCAACTGGCCGGCCCACCGGAAGCTCCTGTCACGCGCGGGCAGCACCTACTCGCGGCTCATGCTCGGACTCCCGGTTCGTGACATCACCGCAGGGTTCCGGGCCTTTCGCCGCTCCACCCTGGAGACCCTCGACCTCGCCGCCGTGGAATCCGTCGGCTACGGCTTCCAGGTGGACATGACCTTCAGGGTTGCCCGCCTGGGCCTCACCATCGTGGAAGTGCCGATCACCTTCGTCGAGCGCGAACTCGGCGCATCCAAGATGAGCGGGAACATCGTGGTGGAGGCCATCGCCAACGTCACGCGATGGGGCCTCGCTGCACGCTGGCAGAAGCTTACGGGACGACACTGATCGTCTGCCTGCACGAAAGAGGGCACCCGCCGCGGCGGGTGCCCTCTTTCGTGCGGTATGTTCTCAGGCGGAGCGGCGCTCACCGCGTCGCTCGCGCAGGATCGTGAGGCGATCCTGGAGAATCTGCTCGAGTTCCTCCACCGAGCGGCGCTCGAGGAGCATGTCCCAGTGGGTACGGACGGGCTTGTCGTTCGACGTGTCCGGCTTCTCGCCATCGACGAGGAGTGCTTCCTTACCGGTCTTCGACACCCAGGTCGCCGGAATCTCGGCTTCGGACGAGAAGGTCACGAAGACCCGCTCGCCGTCCTCGCACCGGTACTCGACGCGCTGCCGGGGGGCAGGCTCGACGCCCGACTCCGTTTCCATCGACTGCGCACCGAGGCGCATGCCGCGCAGGCTGCGATCGCTCATGATTTTCTCCTCATCACCTTGGCCGCCCGTAGGCGGGAGGCCGTTGCCGCTGTTCTTCACCGAAGTTCGCCGACGGTGCCGACGGCACCCCCGACCCCTCGATCGCCCGAGGGCGAAGGGGTAGCTATTCGTATAACACCGAGCGCCGCGAAGATGTTCCTGCAAGCAAACGGTAAACAGCTAACTATACAGGTGTTCCGGCGGCGCCCTCGTTCGCGAAGCGGCTTCGTGCACCGGGTCCTGCTCGCGGCCTCCGGCGAAAGAACGATGGCCGCCGTCGAGAAGTCGACGGCGGCCATCGCCCTGAACGGCGGTCAGGTACGCGATACCATCTCAGGCCCGTCGGAGGGGGAGTCGGGGGTGGTGGTCCCCAGTACGTTGCCGATGCCCTTCAGCGCCTCGCCGACCTCGCTCGGAATGATCCACAGCTTGTTCGCCGAACCGTCAGCGAGCTTGGGGAGGGTCTGCAGGTACTGGTAGGCAAGCAGTTTCTGGGTCGGGTTCCCCTTGTGGATCGCGTCGAAGACCTTGTGGATCGCCTGCGCCTCGCCGTCCGCCCGGAGGATCGCTGCCTTCGCATCGCCCTCGGCAGCGAGGATGGCGGCCTGACGCTGCCCCTCCGCCGTCAGGATCTGCGACTGCTTCGTGCCTTCTGCAGTGAGGATGGCGGCGCGCCGGTCGCGCTCGGCCCGCATCTGCTTCTCCATCGAATCCTGGATCGACAGGGGAGGGTCGATGGCCTTCAGCTCCACACGGCCCACCCTGATACCCCAACGGCCTGTCGCTTCGTCGAGGACGCCGCGCAACTGTCCGTTGATCTGGTCACGCGAGGTCAGGGCCTCTTCCAGGTTCAACCCGCCCACCACGTTCCTGAGGGTGGTGGTGGTCAGCTGTTCGACCGCCTGGATGTAGTTCGCGATCTCATAGGTGGCAGCACGGGGATCGGTGACCTGGAAGTAGACCACCGTGTCGATGGACACCACGAGGTTGTCCTCGGTGATCACGGGTTGGGGCGGGAAGGAAACCACCTGCTCGCGGAGGTCCAGCAGCGGGAGCAGCCTGTCGACGAACGGAATCAGGATGGTCAGTCCCGGGTTCAACGTCCGCTGGTACTTGCCGAGCCGCTCGACGACCCCCGCTCGCGCCTGCGGGATGATTCGGACGGACTTCACGAGTACGACCAGGACGAAGATGATGAGGACGATCAGGACCAGAGTGAGCCCGATCGTCCCGGCGTTGCCGTTCATGGATCCCCTTTGTTGTGGTGGTTGCATCCCGGGAGGCCGGGAGCGGAGAAGGCGAGGCCAGGCGTTCAGGCCTTGGCGACGGGAAAAGCCGGCGGGTCGAACGCCGGTTCGACGACGGCGGTCGCACCGTCGATCCGTGCCACGGACAAACGCGTCCCGGCGGGAAGTGCGGTCCCGGTGGAGGAACGCGCCGTCCAGGTGTCGCCACCGATCTTCACGGTGCCGGAGTGCGCGGTCACCGGCTCGAGAGCGAGGGCCGAAGCGCCGACCAGGCGGTCGATGTTGTTCAGTTGGTCTGCCGGCCCCTTCTTCAGGTGCTGCAGGGCGATTGGCCGGACAAGCAGGATCATGAGCAACGACACGGCAGCGAAGACGATGATCTGGAGGACCAGACCTGCTCCCGCAAACGTCGCGACCAGGGCAGCAAGGGCCCCGACCGACAGCATGATGAAGAACAGGTCCAGCGTCAGGGTCTCCACTGCGGCCAACCCCAGGAACAGGACGAGCCACAGAACCCAGCCGTTCGCGAGCAACCATTCCATCGAGCATCCCCTCACGTCCCTGCCGCATCGCGCGGCCGTTGCCTCCATCATGGCAAACGGGTCTGACATAACCTAGGGCGGCACCTTGCCCGGCGTGCAGTTGTTATCCATCCGTGCCGTCGGCGCCGGCATCCTCGCTCGCTGTGCGCAGGGGTTACCCGCGCGCGAGCACCTGCACGGTGAAGCGGGCTGTGACGTCGAGGGGAGCGGAACTGTCGGTGGCCGTCGTCGTGGCTCCCGTACCCGCCGCGTGGTGCGCCGCCGGTCCCATGACCAGCGCGGAGTGGGCCAGATCCGGCGGGAGCTTCATCACGTAGTCGAGTTCCTCGCGCCCGGTCTCGACCAGGACGCCCCTGAAAGCCGCGAGGACGTCGTCGGCCTTCTGCGCGGGCACGGACAGCAGCGGCCCCACCGCTTCCAGCCCGTCGAGGTGGCCCGGACGCGGGGTCACGACGACCACGCACCCCGTGGGTGCGAGCACACGGGCGAACTCCCCGGGATTCCTCGGCGCGAAGACGTTCAGCACCACATCCACCGAGCCGCTTCCGAGGGGAAGGGGCCGCCAGACGTCCCAAACCAGGCTCGCTCCTCCCGGAAGGCGGCGTGCAGCTCGCCGCAGGGCGATCTTCGAGATGTCGAGTGCTACGGGGAACAGCTTCGGAACTGCCGTCACCAACCCTGCGAGGTAGTAGCCCGTGCCGGCACCGGCATCCAGGGCGACAGCGGGAGTCGGCGCGTGACGCAGGGCGGCCTGGACGACCGCAGTGCGCAGCGGCGTGTAGTGGCCCGAGCCGAGGAACGCCTCCCGGGCATCGACCATGGCGGCGGTGTCCCCCTCGAACGGCGAGCCCTTCCCCGTCAGCAGGTTGAAGTAGCCCTGGCGTGCCGCGTCGAAGCGGTGCCCGTGGTCACACGCGAGCGTGCGACGGATCAGGTGCAGCGGTTGTCCGCAGACAGGGCAGGTGAGGAGCTGGTCGGGGACATCAAGCATCGTTCCATCCTAGGGAGACAGCAGTGCCCACCGTTGACGTAGGCCACTATTTCAGGTTCAGTCGAGGGGTGAAACCAGACCAGATCGACCTTCTGACCACCACCGGTACGCCGACCCTGCATCCGGATGGCTCCCGCCTGGTGGTGGCCGCGACCCGTCCCGACTTCCGTGCCGATTCCTATGTCGGGCAGCTATGGGAGGTGACGCTCGAGGGCGCACGACGACGGCTGACGCGCGGCTTCCGCGACACCGCCCCCCGCTATTCGCCCGATGGAGAACTGCTCCTCTTCCTTCGTGCAGCGCCCGGCGGGAAGCCGCAGCTGTTCGTGGTGCGCGCCGCGGGTGGGGAGCCGGTCCAACTGACGGACCAGCCCCTCGGCGTCTCCCGGTTCGACGTGGCACCCGACTCGCGGACGGTCGTCTTCGCTGCACGGGTGCCCGAGCCCGGGCGGTACGGCACGCTCGACGGCGTGGGCGCCGGCCTCGAGGACCCGCGCCTCATCACGCAGTACAAGTACCGGATGAATGGCTCCGGTTACATAACGGACAAGCGTTCACAGCTGTTCACCGTGGAGGTTCCGGACCTCGACGCCGAGCCCTGGATCGAGGCCGTCGGCAGGCTGAAGCAGGAGCGCGTGGACGGACCCGGGGCACTCGAGGAGCAAGGCGCGGTGCCGCGCGCCACCCAGGTGACGACAGCCGATGCGGACCACCTCGAGCCCGCCTTCTCCGCTGACGGCATGCGCATCTTCTTCACAGCTGCCCTGGCGCCCGACGCCGACTCGACTCTCGTCTCCGATATCCACTCGATAGCACTCGACGGCGGCGACCGGCGCCAGCTGACGAACCTGTCCGGGGGCAGCCGCCTCGGGTGCAGCGCCCCGGGTCCCAGCGCCGACGGCTCCTGGCTGTTCTTCCTGGCCACCGACCTGTCACCGTCCGGCGTGGATTTCGTGGCCCGCAGCACGGCCCTGTACGCCGCTCCGATGGACGACCCGCAGGACCTGCGGCGCCTGAGCGACCCCGGCACGATCGATCTGGGTGATGTCCAGGACATCGTCCGTGACGCCAGCGACGCCGTCCTCGTCTTCAACCGTTCGCGGGGCATGGGCGAGCTGCTCCGCTTCTCGGCGACGGGGGAGTCGGAGACACTCGTCACCGGTCCCACTGTCGTCACGGGAGCCGCGTCGGCGGGAGGCGCGGTGGTCGTCACCTACACGGATCCTTCGACGACCGGCGACGTCGCCGTCGTCGACCGGGCGGTGCTACGCCCGCTCACGGACTTCTCCGCTGCGCTCCGCGCCCGGACACGCGTCGGGGACATGCAGGAGCGCACCTACACAGCTCCGGATGGTGCCTCCGTGCATGGCTGGGTCGTGTTGCCGGAGGGTGACGGGCCGCATCCCGTGCTGCTCGTCATCCATGGAGGTCCGTTCGCCCAGTACGGCTGGGGGTACTTCGACGAAGCCCAGGTGTACGCCGCGGCGGGTTATGCGGTCCTGCTGTGCAATCCGCGCGGCTCCGCGGGGTATGGACCGGACCACGGTCGGAGCATCAAGGAGGCGATGGGCACGGTCGACCTCGACGACGTCCTGGCCTATCTCGACGGCGCGCTCGCCGAGTTCGAGGTCATGGACAACGAACGGCTCGGAGTCATGGGCGGGTCCTACGGTGGATACCTCACGGCATGGACGATCGCGCACGACCATCGGTTCCACGGCGCCATCGTCGAGCGCGGGTACCTCGACCCGCCGTCGTTCGTCGGATCGTCGGACATCGGCTGGTTCTTCTCCGAGCAGTACACCGGAACCGATCCTGCGCGCGTCGAGCAGCAGAATCCGTTCGCGAAGATCGGCAGCGTGAGGACACCGGCATTCGTCATCCATTCCGAGGAAGACCTCCGGTGTCCCATCGAGCAGGCCCAGCGGTACTACACCGCGCTCAAGAAGCAGGGCGTCGAAACGGAGCTGCTGGTTTTCCCGGGCGAGACCCACGAGCTGTCGAGGTCGGGTTCGCCGTGGCATCGCCGGCAGCGATTCGAGCACATCCTGCGCTGGTGGGCCAGGTACTTGCCCACGGACGCCAACCAGCCGGACCCGGCTACCCGGTAGTAGCGGCCCGACGGCGGGGCCTCAGAAGTCGAGGCCCCGCCGCGCGCCGTCGATGGAGGGTCCGGCCCAGCGTCCGGACTCGGCGTTGGAGGTGAGTGACCGAAGGATCGCACGGTCGAGGTACAGCCGTCCGTTCAGGTGGTCCGTCTCGTGCTGGACTATGCGTGCGGGCCAGCCGTCGAAGCGGTGCGTGACCGTGAGTCCGTTCGGCTGGGTGTAGGTGGCCGTGATGCTGTGGTGGCGCTCGACGACGGCCTGGTATCCGGGCACTGAAAGGCAGCCCTCGTAGAACGCGTCCAGACGGTCACCGGCCGCCTCGTACCGGGGATTGATGATTACGGTGAAGGGCAGGGGAGTGCGCGTGCGGGCTGCGGCGATCGCTGCATCCTGGACGCCCTGATCCTCGAGCACGGCGATGCGCAGGGGAATGCCGATCTGCGGCGCGGCGAGTCCGACGCCCGGCGCCTCCTGCATGACGCGCCGCATCACCGCCACGAGCCGACCCAGTGTGTCGTCGTCGAGCTGACCGTCGAAATCCTGCGCGGGTCGGCGAAGAACAGGATCGCCGGCAGTCACGATGGGCGGCACATCGCCGTCCAGGATGGCTTCGACCCTGCTCACCAGGTCGGTTAATGACAGCCGATCGGGGTACTGGTTGCTTGAAGCATCGGCACTCATGGCTCCAGCAAAGCACAATCGCGGACAGGAACGCGCGAGCGCCCCATTGCCGGTTGGAGCGCGACGACGGAGAATCGGACGTGCTGCGGAT
This sequence comes from Arthrobacter sp. NamB2, assembly GCF_005281365.1. Classification (NCBI taxonomy): domain Bacteria; kingdom Bacillati; phylum Actinomycetota; class Actinomycetes; order Micrococcales; family Micrococcaceae; genus Arthrobacter; species Arthrobacter sp. NamB2. The sequence goes on from NZ_SZWI01000007.1 coordinate 91,844, forward strand.
GGCCTCGGACACGCCGTCGTCACCTGCACCACCACGCATGGGAGCTGAAGCGCCCGCCCAACTGATGGAGGCACCATGAGCATCGCAACGACGGACGCCGCACAGGGCGTGCAGCACGCAGCGGACAGCCACGACCTCATCCGGGTGCAGGGCGCGCGGGAGAACAACCTGAAGGACGTCTCGATCGACATCCCGAAGCGGAGGCTCTCGGTCTTCACCGGTGTCTCCGGTTCCGGCAAGAGCTCGCTGGTCTTCGATACCATCGCCGCGGAGTCGCAACGCATGATCAACGAGACCTACAGCGCGTTTCTGCAGGGATTCATGCCCACGCTGGCGCGGCCCGACGTGGACGTCCTCGAGGGCCTGACGACGGCGATCATCGTGGACCAGGAACGCATGGGCGCCAATCCGCGCTCCACCGTGGGTACCGCCACGGACGTGAATGCGATGCTCCGGATCGTGTTCTCGCGCCTGGGTCAGCCCTACGTCGGCTCACCGCAGGCTTTCTCCTTCAACGTCGCGTCCATCAGCGGAGCCGGTGCTGTCACCATGGAGCGGGGCGGCACCACGGTGAAGGAGCGCCGCAGCTTCACCATCACCGGCGGGATGTGCCCGCGATGCGAGGGCATGGGATCGGTGACCGATATCGACCTCACGCAGTTGTACGACGACTCCAAGTCGCTCAACGGCGGCGCCCTGACCATTCCCGGTTACAGCATGGATGGCTGGTACGGCCGGATCTTCGGCGGCTGCGGTTTCTTCGATGCCGACAAGCCCATCCGGAACTTCACCAAGCGCGAGTTGCAGGACCTCCTCTATAAGGAACCCACCAAGATCAAGGTGGACGGGATCAACATCACCTACGAGGGTCTTGTCCCCAAGATCCAGAAGTCGATGCTGTCGAAGGACCGCGAGGCGATGCAGCCTCATATCCGCGCGTTCGTCGACCGCGCCATCACCTTCACCACGTGTCCCGAGTGTGACGGCACCAGGCTGAGCGCAGCCGCCCGGTCGTCGAAGATCGACGGCATCAGCATCGCCGACGCGTGCGCGCTGCAGATCAGCGACCTCGCAGCCTGGGTCCGGAACCTGCACGAACCGTCGGTCGCACCGCTGCTGACCGCTCTGGGGAAGACCCTCGACTCGTTCGTCGAGATCGGGCTCGGCTATCTGAGCCTCGATCGCCCGTCCGGTACCCTGTCCGGCGGTGAGTCCCAGCGCACGAAGATGATCAGGCACCTCGGCTCATCGCTCACGGACATCACCTACGTGTTCGACGAGCCCACCATCGGGTTGCATCCGCACGACATCCAGCGCATGAACGACCTTCTGCTGAGGCTCCGGGACAAGGGCAACACGGTGCTGGTGGTCGAACACAAGCCCGAGATGATCGCGATCGCCGACCACGTCGTCGACCTCGGTCCTGGTGCCGGAACCGAGGGCGGGACCGTCTGCTTCGAGGGCACCGTGGAGGGCCTGCGGAGCAGCGGTACGCTCACCGGCCGGCACCTCGACGACCGCGCGTCCTTCAAGGAGACCCTGCGCCCACGAAACGGCGTCCTGGAGATCAGGGGAGCCACCTCGCACAACGTGCGCGACGTCGACGTCGACATCCCCCTCGGGGTCCTGTGCGTGGTCACGGGCGTGGCCGGCTCGGGGAAGAGCTCCCTGATCCACGGATCCGTATCCCGTCGGGATGGCGTCGTCGCGGTGGACCAGACAGCGATCAAGGGATCACGCCGCAGCAATCCGGCGACCTACACCGGGATGCTCGAGCCGATCCGGAAGGCGTTCGCGAAGGCCAACGGCGTCAAGCCGGCCCTGTTCAGCGCCAATTCGGCGGGCGCATGCCCCACATGCAACGGGGCCGGTGTCATCTTCTCTGACCTCGCCATGATGGCCGGCGTCGCGACGACGTGCGAGGTGTGCGGTGGCAAGCGATTCCTCGCCGAGGTGCTCGAGTACAGGCTCGGCGGGAAGGACATCAGCGAAGTCCTCGCGATGCCCGTCACGGAAGCACTGGCCTTCTTCCGCACGGGCGACGCGAAAGTACCGGCAGCCCACGCAATCCTGGGCAGACTCTCCGATGTCGGTCTCGGCTACCTGAGCCTCGGCCAGCCGCTGACGACGCTGTCCGGCGGCGAACGGCAACGCCTGAAGCTGGCGACGCACATGGGGGAGAAGGGAGGCGTCCTCGTGCTGGACGAGCCGACGGCCGGCCTGCATCTTGCCGACGTCGAGAATCTGCTCGGGTTGCTGGACCGGCTGGTCGATGCCGGGAAGTCGGTGATGGTCATCGAGCACCACCAGGCCGTCATGGCGCACGCCGACTGGATCATCGACATCGGGCCCGGCGCCGGCCACGACGGCGGACGGATCGTCTTCGAAGGAACGCCGGCTGATCTCGCTGCGACCAGGGCAACGCTGACTGGACGGCACCTGGCGGACTACGTGGGGGCCTGAGCGCCTCCTGACGGTGTGCCTTGAGTGGCGGTGTGCCTTGAGGTGTTGCCCTGATCCGATAGCGCCTTCGAGCGCGCGTTGACAGGCGATACTCGTGCGCAAGCTGGAATGCCGGTCAAGGGAGGAAATCAGGGATACCTTGGGCCACTTCTGGAGCGAGAGCTTCGGTCAGATCTACCCGGCATTGGGTGCGCTCGAGCGGAATGGGCTGGTCGAGCGACGCGAGGTGGACGGGTCGCGCTCGGGAATCTTCAGTGTCACCGACGCGGGAATCGGTCGACTCCGTGAACTGCTCGCTGAGGAACCGCAGATGCCCAAGACGCGGAACGGACTCATGCTCCGGCTGTTCTTCGGCGCTCAACTCGGGCCTAAAGCATGTATGCAGCTCGTTCTTCAGGCTCGTGAGCAAGCCGAACAGGTCATAGCCCAGCTGTCGGCATCACGCTCCGAAAGTGCCCAGGACCCGAATCTGGCGCACGCGGCTCCGGGGTAACTGAACGACGTATTGAACGACATACCCAGCTCGACGGACCCACTCTCGAGGCGTCTCATTCGACTCGCCGATAATCTACATTATGTCAGGTAGTGGCTCGGAAAGGGCTCTCGCTCCTGTCGCCTCCGGTGCCGACAGCGCCCACTGATCGAAGCGCTGAGGCTGCTGTGCCCGCGGGGTACCGTTGCCCTGATCGTCGGCCCTGGCCGCGCCGATGAGCTGGAACCGTTGGCTCCAGGCTGGAATCGATGGCCCTGCCGCATGGCCACACCGGAGGTTCGCCAGACCGCGTTGTCAGAAGTGCCATGCTTCTCGACAGCTCCCCCGCATGGTTCTCCTGGATAGGTGCATGTGCCGCCGCCCTGAACATCCACGCAAGCCTCGACCATACGCAGGTCGAAAGACACGCAACAGGTCGTGCGCCGCGATTCGTCGACACCGCAAGAAGCATCGGTTACAGCTCCCCCGCGTACGATCTCCCGAGCCACATCGCCGTCCTGAATTGTCCAGTGATCCCGTATCTCTCGGATTTGTTGCGCGAGGGCTGCGCCGGAATCCCCGTCTGGACGGTGAATGCCTCCAAGACTTCTGTGAAGATAGAAACGCCTTCGATGCGTTGACCGCTCTTCCCGACCAGAACAGGAGATTCGTCGTGCCGACACTCCGCGCTACCCGATCGCCCATGCGCCGTGCGCTGTCCCTGACGGCCGTGCTGCTGGTCCTTGCCGGTTGTTCGCTCGCCGGTCCACAGCCCGGTACCCAGCAGCCCGCCACAGAACCGCCGGCAAGCGCGGCACCCCCTGGTACGCCCGCCTCCGACGTGGCCATCGACACCGTCGATGGCGCGTGTGCCCGCATCCTGGAGATGGTGCGCACAGCACCCGAACAGCTCGGCACAGATCCGCTCGGCCTGCTGCTCGAGATCGATGAAATCGCCAGAACAGCCCCGCCGGAGCTAGCCAGTCAGATCACTGAGCTCCGAGACGCTGTCGAGAGCTTCCGGCAGGGCAACGAGTCACTGATCACGGTGTTACGCGAAGTCCGCGAGCTGCAGGAGCGCTGCTCGGGCTGACCCGCAAGCAGTCCGTTCTGCCGGCTGCTCCGAGGAGCCGCGCATCTGCGGCCACTTCTCACGCTGCAACCGGGCGAGCTGGGGTAATCTACAAAGCACCGCGTCGCATCGATTATAATCGAAGTATGCAACTCGCTCACCCCGGTCCCGAGGAGTTCGTTCTGGCGAACGTGCTCAGCGCTCTTGGCAACCCCATCCGGCTCGAGGTCGTCAAACGCCTCAGCCAGGGCGAACATCTGAACTGCACGACCGCATTGCCGCACGTACCTCAGTCGACTGCGAGCCACCACTGGCGGGTCCTGCGCGAGAGTGGGCTTCTGCAGCAGACCCGGGAGGGAAGGGTTATCACCATGACCCTTCGACGAGCCGATATCGACGGCCGCTTCCCCGGGCTCCTCGACGCCGTCGTCGGATCCGGCCAGAGCTGACAGCGGAGGATTCCGTTCGCACGCCGTTCTCCTGTTCGTCATCCCGTGCTGACATACTTCCGACATGCCGACCTCAGACTCGTACAGGATGATTCACGATGCGCCTCGCGGCGCCGGCCCCGCGGACCGCGACATCGATCTCGACGTCGACGTCATGTTCGAGGAAGCCACCAGCGATCCGGATGCCGACGCCGCTGCCCTTCGGCAATGCGAACGCACATCGGCGCCCGTCTTCCGTACGCCCGTGCCCGGCGTACACCTCGACGGAGCGGCGCTCCGACAGGACATCGATCCGATTCCCGCCCTGCTGCCCGCTCCTGACTTGCATCCCCTCGGTGCCTGATGTCGATGACACGTAGCTGATGCCGGCGAACCACCGAGGGACTCCGCCTAGGAGCCCCCGCTTCCTGCATCCTTTGCGTCCAAGCGGGCATGGATGCCGGTGAGCAGGAGGTCGAGCCCCTCGTCGAAGAACGACTGCCAGACGCGGTGCGAGTCCGGTGTTTCCGCGACAGCGGACACGCGGGCAAATACCTCCTTCGCCTGTGGCGACTCGGGATCGCTCGGCCCCATCGCCTGAGCGCCCGCAGCGGCGGTCGCGGCTCCGAGCACGAAGTTGGACACGGCAGTGCCCGCAATGGCTTGGTCGCGTTCCGTCGCACCCGTCGCTGCGAGTGCGGAGATCAGCTGGCCGGCCAGCACCAGCGCATTGGGCCCGATGGCAGGACGTGTGCCGGCGAAGAGGGCAGCCCAGGGATGCCTGGTGAAGGCCGCGTATAGTCTGCAGGCTACTTCGCGCACGGTTGCGTCCCAGTCCAGCTGTGCCAGGGGCGCGGCCGCCTCCGGCGCCAGAACGTGGTCCACAGCGAGATCTACGAGGTCCTCGCGTCGTTCCACGTGCCAGTAGAGGCTCGTGGCGTGAACGCCGAGCTCCGCCGCTACCTTCCTCATCGTCAGGGAGGCGGGGCCCTCACGGTCGAGAAGGGCTATCGACGCTTCGACGATGCGGTCGCGCGAGAGTCCGGGCTGGCGGCGAGGCGGCTTGGCGGGGCGTGTGAAGACACTGCGTCCCTCTGCAGCGGCGCCTGAGGGTTCAGTCATGTCCTCCAGCCTATAAGGATGGCGGACCTGCTCGTTCATGCTGCGCACCGAGACGTTAGCGTAGGAGCATGACCCTTGGTTTCCGGTACGACGTCGAGATCCTGCACCTGCTGGCATCGCCCTCGCACGCCTACTTCGGGCGGTCCCGCGACGGCGCTGCCGACGTCGCCACGACCGACGCCGACAGCGTCGTCGTGGTCGAAGGCAAGGGGATCGTCGGAGACAGGTTCTTCGGCAAGGCGGCCCACATGGACGCAGCGGTGACCCTGTTCGCCGTCGAGTCGCTCGAGGCCATCGCTGCCGGCCTCGGCGCCGCTCCATTCGATCCGCTGCTTCCGCGCCGCAACGTGGTGCTGCGGGGTGCGGAGCTGACACCGCTCATCGGGCAGGACTTCGCTCTCGAGTCGCGGAACGGCCGGGTGGATCTCCACGGCGGCCGGCACGCGCACCCCTGCGCGTGGATGGATCGGGTCCTCGCTCCCGGCGCGCACAAGGCCATGCGCGGGCGAGGAGGGCTGCGCTGCCGCCCGCTGACCGGCGGAACACTGCACCGGGGACCTGCTGTGCTCCTGAGCCCTGTACGCCTGGATCCGGCGAGCGCTCATATAGCCTCGGTACTCAGGCCGGGCAGGCTGCCCTGAGGTCGAGCTCCATGACCGGCCGCTGGTCCGAGCAGATGATCTCTTTGGTCCGCGTCATTCCTGGGATCAGGGTGCGCCCGCCGGCGGGCCGCTCGAAGGACCACTGCGGACCATCAGGGTCCGCAGCACGAAACGCGTGCTGCGGTCCCTGATGGTTGCTCACCGGGAGGCGACAGTCCGTGCCCCTGCGATACGCTGCCGCAGCTCGCTTCCTACCGGTGCCCGCCGAGGATCCCCAGCTCGACCGCCTTCGCGGCGCCGGCGGCCTGCTCCTGCGTGAGTGAGCCGTCGGCCACCGCAGCGTCCAAGCGTTCCTGCAGGGCTGCAGATCGCTCCTCCTGCCGCTCGGTCCGCAGGTCGTCGAGTGCGGTCTGCACCGTCGGCTCGTCGAGGCCGAGAGCCTCCGCGAGCGACGCTGCGACGTCGGGCCTGTCCTTGCGATCCAACGTGCCACCGGCCTCTTCATCCGAACGGGCCTCGTCACGGAGGGCCGGCAGGGCATCGGCGACGGCGGACTCCTTCACACCGAGATGCCCCGCGAGCAACGGTGGTCGAGCCGCTTGTGGGCGGGCTTTCCCGATGCTGTGCGGAACCTGTGTCTCCCGATCGGTGACCGCAGGAGGGAGCGCCCCTACCGGCTGGGCGCCGATGTCTCACTCCCCGCGATAAGCGGCCTCGAGCGCAGCGATGTCGAGTTTGTGCATCTGGAGCATCGCCTGGACAGCCCGTTGGGCGCCATCGGCGTCATCGCCCCCTATCAGCTGCGGCAACACGGTCGGGACGATCTGCCACGACAGCCCGAAGCGGTCCTTGAGCCAGCCGCAGCGGCTCTCCTCTCCCCCGTCGGCCGTCAGGGCCGCCCAGTAGTGGTCCACCTCCGCCTGGTTCGCACACCCGATCTGGAAGGACACAGCTTCCGTGAAGGTGAACTGCGGTCCTCCGTTCAAGGCGACGAACGGCTGCCCGTCGAGTTCGAAGGAGACCGTCAGCGCGGGGTCGTCCGGGTTGCCCCCGGCACGGGCCACGCTCACCACCTGCGAGTTCCTGACAACCGAGGTATAGAGGTCCGCGGCCTGTTCTGCCTGGCCGTCGAACCAGAGGCAGGGAGTGATCGATCCCATGGGGGTGTCCTTTGCTCGTCGCCCGCGTCGGGCGCGGGCTGTCGCCCGAATCTAGTCCACCGGCACGACGGCGACAACCACTAGGCTGGAGCCATGCCTGAGCATGCGAACGGCCCCCTCACCCCTGGGGGGCAACGGGGGTCAGCGGCCGGGAACGCCGGCGTATGGGCGCTCGTCGACGTCGTCCTCATCGTTGTCTTCGCAGCCTCGGGGCGTCGCACCCACCAGCACGGACTAGACGTCTCCGGCGTCCTCGAGACAGCCTGGCCGTTCCTCCTCGCCTATGTCCTCACGGCCCTGGCGACGCGTGCGTGGCGTTCTCCCGCAGCACTGGTACCCACTGCACTCCTTCTGTGGGCAGGCACGGTCATCGGAGGCCTCACGCTGCGTGCCCTGACGGGTGCCGGCGTGGCCATGAGCTTCCAGATCGTCACCCTGCTGGTCCTGGGAGCGTTCCTCGTCCTTCCGCGCGCCGTTGCACGCACGCTCGGGCGGAACCGGCATCGTGAGCCGGTAGCGTAGGTGCGAGGTTCCGACTCTCCCGAAAGGCACGCCATGATCACCGCATTCGTCCTCATCCAGACCGACGCGTCCCGCATCCCCGAAAGCGCCCAGGCGATCTCGGAGATCGAGGGGATCAGCGAGGTCTACTCGGTGACGGGTGAATGGGACCTCATCGCCATCGCCCGCGTCAGCCGACACGAGGATCTGGCGGACGTCATCGCGGACCGCCTGTCAAAGATCGAGGGCGTGCGATCGACGACGACCCAGATCGCCTTCCGCTCGTACTCCCAGCACGACCTCGACGCCGCCTTCTCGCTCGGCTTCGACAGTTGAATCCTCCGGTCGTGTCGGCGCACGACGCGTTCGCTCCCGCGATGTGCGCGATCAGAAGGACCGGCTGACCTCGATCCACCGCTCGAGGACCGCGGCAGCGGCACCGGAATCGACCGAGCTACGCGCGCGGTCCATGGCCGACCGGATCCGCTCCACGAGACTTCCTTCCGCGGCCTCGTCGAGAGCAACCAGCCCGGCGGCAGCGTTGAGCACCACGGCGTCGCGCACCGGCCCGGGCTCCCCGGCGAGCACCGCACGTACCACGGCCGCGTTACCGGTCGCGTCGGTGCCCCTCAGCGCATCGACGGGGACGACGTCGAGCCCGAAGTCGCCAGGATGGACCTCGTGGGACTGCACCCGGCCGTCGCGTACCTCCCACACCGTCGAGGAGCCGCTCGTCGTCAGCTTGTCCCGCCCGTCGGAACCTCTGAACACCAGGGCGCGGATGCCCCGTTCCGCGAGCACGCCGGCCATCAGAGGCGCCATCCTCGAATCGGCGCAGCCAAGGGCCTGGGCCGTCACTCCGGCCGGGTTGCTGAGCGGACCGAGGAAGTTGAAGGCGGTCGGTACACCGAGTTCGCGCCGCGGCACTGCCACATGTTTCATGGATGGATGGAAGACCTGGGCGAAGCAGAACGTGATCCCGGCACGCTCCGCCGTCCGAGCGACGTCGGCGGGCGCGAGATCGAGCCTGACGCCGAGTTCCTCGATGACGTCGGCGGCCCCCGAGGCCGACGAGGCCCCCCGATTTCCGTGCTTGACAACCTTTGCGCCGGCTCCCACGGCCACCAGCGACGCCATGGTCGAGATGTTCAGCGTGTTCAGGCCGTCCCCGCCCGTTCCTACGATGTCCAGCGTCGGACCGGCGACATCTATCCGGTGCGCCCGGCCCAGCATCGCCTGCACCAGGCCGAAGAGCTCGCCCACGGACTCCCCCTTGGCGCGAAGCGCGATGAGGAAGCCTGCGATCTGGGCATGGCTCGCCTCGCCGGCCATGATGGTGTCCATCGCCCAGCGGCTCTGCCCGGTACTCAGATCGGCACCCGCCAGGAGCGCCGAGAAGATGGACGGCCAGGTGGGTACCGCAGTGGAAGGGCTCGTTGTCAGGCTCACGGTCCCAGATTATCTACGAATTGTAGAAAGTCATTACGGGGAACTTCCGCGGAATCACGGGCGTTGGAGACCGCTACCTGCTGATCGGGTCGGCCGGACGCCCGTTTCGCGTTGGTGATCGCCGCGATCTTGCGGGCATAATGAGTCCGTGACATCTGCGACCCAAGCCCCCAGCGCCGCCCCGCATCCAGCGCTCAACCGCCCCAACATGGTCTCCGTCGGAACCGTGGTGTGGCTGTCCAGCGAACTGATGTTCTTCGCCGGCCTCTTTGCCATGTACTTCACCCTGCGTTCCACGTCGAGCGAGTTGTGGGCCATGGAGACCGAGAAGCTGAACGTACCGTTCGCTCTCGTCAACACGATCATTCTCGTCTCGAGCTCGTTCAGCTGCCAGTTCGGCGTCTTCGCGGCGGAGCGCCTGCAGCCGCGCAGGACGGGCGGACTTCTCGCGATCACCCGCTGGGGCATGGTCGAGTGGTTCCTGCTGACGTTCATCATGGGTGCGATCTTCGTCTCGGTCCAGGCGTACGAGTACGCGGAGCTGGTCTCCGAGGGCGTGGCACTGTCGTCGAACGCTTTCGGGTCCGCTTTCTACATCACCACCGGATTCCACGGAATCCACGTGGTGGGTGGACTCATCGCCTTCCTCTTCATCATCGGCCGCGCCTTCATCGCCCGCCGTTTCGGTCACTTCGAAGCGACCTCCGCCATCGTGACGTCCTACTACTGGCACTTCGTCGACGTCGTCTGGATCGGCCTCTTCATCATCATCTACTTCCTTCAGTAATTACCTCCCGTAGACTCTTCTACTAAAGGTAGAATTCAATGAAGAACTTCAGCAGCTCTGGCACCACAAGAGGCAGGAACCATTTCGTGAAGGCACTTTCCCAGAGGCGGCGTCACCCACTAGCAGCATTTGCGCTGCTCCTGATGGCGCTCCTCGTCACCGGCGGGATTTACGCCGCTGCTAGCACCGCGAACGAGGCGCAGGCACAGACCACCACATTCACGGCGAACGACGTCGAAGAGGGCAGCAAGCTGTTCTCCGCCAACTGCGCTTCCTGCCACGGTATGGGCGCCACCGGATCCGACGCGGCACCGTCCCTCGTGGGCGTCGGCGCCGCCTCCGTGGACTTCCAGGTGGGCACGGGCCGTATGCCCCTGCAGATGAACGGCCCCCAGGCGCAGGCCAAGCCCGTTCAGTTCACCGAAGAGCAGATCCGCCAGATGGCGGCCTACGTGGCCTCGCTGGGAGCGGGCCCGTCGATCCCCTCCGAGGAGATCCTGGACGCGTCAGAAGGCGACTCCTCCAATGGTGGCGAGCTGTTCCGGGTGAACTGCGCCATGTGCCACAACGCGGCTGCTGCCGGCGGTGCGTTGACCCGGGGCAAGTTCGCCCCGTCGATCGACGGCACCAGCGAGAAGCACATCTACGAGGCGATGGTCACCGGCCCGCAGAACATGCCGGTCTTCAGCGACGCGAACATCTCGCCGGAGGACAAGCAGGACATCATCGCGTTCCTGAAGACCATCGAGGAGCAGGGCTCCCCTGGCGGCGCCGAACTCGGCTCACTCGGCCCGGTCTCCGAAGGACTGTTCATCTGGGTTGCCGGTCTGGGCGTCGTCATCGCCTTCACCGTGTGGCTCACATCAAGGTCCTCCTGACCATCCGGACACACACCGTGTACGAATCCACTACAGACTTGCGAATGCAGTACCTAAAGAAGGATGAGAGTGATCATGGCCGACTCTAGTAACGGCGCTCCGGGAACCTCGGTCACCGTCGCTACGCCGGGCCGCGAGCTCGACGAGTTCGAGAACCCGGGCCTCCCGCCGCATCGGCCACGTCTGGCCGACCGCGACCCGCGCGCGGAGAAGCGCGCCGAGCGCCAGGTGGCGCTCCTGTTCCTCATCTCGGTGCTCGGAACGCTCCTGTTCTTCGCCGGCTACTTCTTCGTTCCGCTGAACGAGACGATCGAGCGCCTTCGCCTTCAGAACCTGATGCTCGGTCTCGGTACCGCCTTCGCCATGCTGGGGATCGGCGTCGGGATCGTGCACTGGGCCAAGACGCTCATGCCGGACCACGAGGTCACCGAGAGCCGGCACGAGATCCGCCCGGAGAAGGACCGCCAGGACGCGGAGAAGATCGTCAACGACATCCTCGACGAGTCGGGCATCAAGCGTCGTCCACTGATCCGCAACACGCTCCTCGGCGCGGCGCTCCTGGCGCCGCTCCCGGCCATTGCGATCTTCCGCGATCTCGGCCCCCTCCCCGGGAACTCACTGAAGCACACCATGTGGGACACCGGGGTGCGCCTGACCCGAGACCCGAGCGGCACACCAATCCGTGCCTCCGACGTCACGATCGGTTCGGCCTTCCACGTGATCCCCGAGGGCCTCAACGAGGTCGAGAACAAGCTCGAGGAGAAGGCCAAGGCAGTCGTCCTGCTGATGCGCCTGGACCCTGAGGAGCTCAATCCTTCTCCCGGACGCGAGAACTGGGGCTACGACGGAATCGTCGCGTACTCCAAAATCTGTACCCACGTCGGCTGCCCTGTAGCGCTCTACGAACAGCAGACGCACCACCTGCTCTGCCCCTGCCACCAGTCCACCTTCGACCTCGAGCAAGAGTGCGAGGTGATCTTCGGACCGGCTGCGCGTCCCCTGCCGCAGCTACCCATCGAAGTCGACGACGAGGGTTACCTCGTCGCGTCAAGCGATTTCCAAGAACCCGTAGGACCTAGTTTCTGGGAGCGAGGCTGACCATGAGCAGCTCAACGACGACGCAAACCTACGTGCCGAAGACGCGCGTCGGTAAGGTCACCGATTATGTCGACTCGAGGGTCGGCGGTTCGGGGATCGTCAAGGAGTTCGGCCGGAAGATCTTCCCCGATCACTGGACCTTCATGTTCGGTGAGGTGGCGCTCTACACGTTCGTCATCCTGCTGATCACCGGAACGTTCCTCACGTTCTTCTACGATCCGTCGATGGCAGAGACGCACTACAACGGCAGCTACCTGCCGCTGCGCGGAGTGGAGATGTCCGTCGCCTACGCGTCCTCGTTGGACATTTCGTTCGACGTGCGAGGCGGCCTCTTCATGCGGCAGCTCCACCACTGGGCAGCACTGCTCTTCGCAGCCTCGGTGGCCGTGCACATGCTCCGGGTCTTCTTCACCGGCGCCTTCCGCCGCCCCCGGGAGTTCAACTGGGTCGTCGGTTGCGTGCTGGTCATCCTGAGCCTCGCCGCAGGCTTCACCGGCTACTCGCTTCCCGATGACCTTCTGTCCGGCAACGGTCTGCGGATCATCGATGGCGTCATGAAGGCCATCCCCGTGGTCGGCACCTACCTGAGCTTCTTCCTCTTCGGTGGCGAGTTCCCGGGCACCATGATCATCGGGCGCCTGTACGTGCTCCATATCCTGCTGATCCCCGCCGTGATCCTGCTGATGATCGGCATCCACCTCTTCATGGTCGTGCTGCACAAGCACTCGCAGTTCCCTGGCCCCGGCCGGACCAATACGAACGTCGTCGGTTACCCCGTTGGGCCCGTGTACGCGGCCAAGGCCGGTGGATTCTTCTTCATCGTCTTCGGCATCCTCGCCGCGATCGCCGCCGCGTTCACGATCAACCCGATCTGGAACTACGGACCGTACGACCCCTCCCCTGTGTCGGCGGGCACGCAGCCTGACTGGTACATCGGGTGGGTCGATGGTGCGCTCCGCCTGATGCCCGGAACCCTCGGGGACAACTTCGACTTCGAGTTCATGATCCCGTTCCCATGGGGTGTCAACGCCCTGTCCCTGAATGTCCTGGTTCCCGCCCTGGTGCCTGCGGCCATCGTCTTCACCCTGATGTTCGCCTGGCCCTGGATCGAGGCGTGGGTCACGAAGGACAAGCGTGAGCACCACCTGCTCGACCGTCCGCGCAATGCTCCTGCCCGTACCGGCGTCGGCGTTGCAGGCATCGTGTTCTACTGCGTCCTCTGGGCAGCAGCGAGCTCCGACCTGATCGCCACGCACTTCCTCGTCTCGCTGAACGATGTCACGTACTGGTTGCGTGCCCTGCTGTTCATCGGTCCGGTCGTCGCCTTCATGGTCACGCGACGCATCGCGCTGGCCCTGCAGCGCAAGGACCGTGAGATCGCCCTGCACGGCCGCGAAACCGGCCGCATCGTGCGTCTGCCGCACGGCGAGTTCATCGAGGTCCACGAGCCCGTCGACGATTACAAGCGCTACAAGCTGGTCAGCTTCGACTCGCCCGAGGTCATGGTGCCGAAGCCGGACGAGAACGGCAAGATCAGCCTTCTCGACAAGGTTCACGGGCGCGCCTCGCGCTTCTTCTTCGAGGACCGCGTTGCGCCGGTCACGCCGAAGGAGCTCGAAGCATCGCACAGCGACCACCATGGCGAGATCGCCGGCGCGAAGGATCGCGAGTCGATCGCCAGCCACTAGTCAGGTTCACCTGATGCGCGCAGAAGGGCCCGGACGGAATAGTCCGGGCCCTTCTGCATCGCCGGTCACAGTCCGTGGCGCAACTACCCCTCCAGGCCGGAGCCTGGCGAACACCGCCATGTACTACAGACGCCAGGGTGGGTAGGCCGGTCTTGTCAGAACATTCGCTGCAGAGGTCCGGTGCGGTCCGGCACATAGCAGGCTCCCTCATCCGCCCCTCTCATGCTGTGCGAGCTCATCTTGGCCAAGACCCGCCACAGCTGGATCACTGAGTGTCGGCTGCTGACCCAGTCACCGCTGTGGCCCCTAGTCTCAGTGGTTCGCTCCTGTCCCAACGAGACGCTCGGATACCTCCCAGATGCGGTGGGCGTCGTCCATGTGGCGCAGGGGTGCCCAGAACTCCTGCAGGGTCGGCGGCCCGCCGACGGTGCGCTTGGGCCCGAAGAACTGGTCTCCACCGTATTCAGGGTCGGTCGCCGCCATGAGTGCGGGTAGTGCAGCGCTGTCCGGGGTGCCGGCGAGACCGATCCGGGAGAGGAATCCGATGAGGCGGCGCGCCGGGGGCGTCCTGTCGCGACCCATGGCGGGTTGTGCTGCGAGCAGGTTGGTCGGGGAGATGCCGGGGTGTGAGAGGTTGCTGCTGATGCCCCATCCGTTGGCGCGGCTCCGTGCATCGAGTTCGCGCGCGAAGAGGCCGACGGCGATCTTGGACCCGGCGTACGCCTTCATGACGTCGTAGCCCTGCTCGTGGTTCAGGTCGTCCCAGTTCATCGAGCCCTTCCGGGCGGCAACGCTGGTTTGGTGGGTGATGCGGGCGCGGCCTTCGCGCAGGAGCGGCAGCAGGCCCAGGGTGAGGGCGAAGTGGCCGAGGTGGTTCGTGCCCCACTGCAGTTCGAATCCGTCACGGGTCTCCTGCCGTGTGGGTGGTTGCATGTCGCCGGCATTGTTGATCAGGACGTTGATCGGGCGGCCCTCCGACGAGAGCGTGGCCGCGAGGGATGTGACGGATTCCAGCGATGACAGATCCAGGGACCGGGTACTGACCCTGGCGCCGTCGACGGCGGCGCGGATCCGCTGCGCTGTTGCGTCGCCTTTGGCCTGGTTGCGGACGGGCATGATGACCTCCGCGCCGGCTCCGGCCAGCCGTGTCGCGATGACGGTGCCGATCCCGTCGCTCGCTCCGGTGACGACGGCGAGTGTCCCGGTCAGGTCGGGGATGGTGAGGTCGTGGGTGCGGGCCATGAGGAGTTCCTTCGGTCGGAGGATCAGGGGTGCCGGTATCGGCGCCTGATCTCATGGTTCACCGTTTGCTCATGCGCAGCTAGGACCTGTCGAGCCATGGTTTGCCAGACAGTGGCTGAGGGTGCCAGCGGTCAGGGGATGGCCTGCGTGCCGATGACCGCCAGCAGTTGCAGTTTCTCGTGGCTGTCGCTGCCGGGTACGGCTGTGTAAACGAGGAGGCGGTGGGACTGGTCCGGATCGAGCAGGGTCTGGCAGTTCAGATCCAGCCGGCCGACTGCCGGGTGCAGGAAACGTTTGACCTCGGGTGGCTGCACGCCGACTTCCTGGGTGTCCCAGACGCGGCGGAAGTCCGCGTTGTCCTGGAGGCTCGCGGCCAGTTCGGCTGCCCGCGAGCCCGGCCCGCGCAGGGCCACGAGCTGACGCAGGCCCGAGGCATAGAGCCGGGAGAGCCGTTCGCGTTCCTCTACCGGGTACGCTTCCCTGGCTGCGGGGTCGGTGAACCACCGGTATCCGATGCTCCGACCGGGACCCGTGCGCTGTGATGCATCACCGAAGAGAGCCAGACCGAGCGGTGTCTGCCGGAGGGTGTCCCCGACCTCGGTGATGATCTCTGCTGGAGTGTCGGTGAGCCGGTCCAGGATCCGCAGCAGTCCCGGGCTCACGAACTCGCTGTCGGTGCCACGCGGAGGTGGGGTGTGCCCGGCGATGCGGAAGAGATGGTCACGCTCGCCCAAGGTCAGGTGCAGCCCCTGGGCGATGGAGGCGATCATCTGCTCGGAGGGGTGGGGGCCGGTGCCGCGTTCGAGGCGGGCGTAGTAATCGCTGGACATGTGGCACAGCCCGGCCACCTCCTCCCTCCGCAGTCCGCTGGTCCGCCGCCGCTGGCCCCGCATCAGGCCCACGTCTTCCGGCTGTAGCGACTCACGGCGATGACGCAGGAACGAGCCCAGAGCCTCACGATCGATCATGCTGTGCCTCCTTCGGGGCTAGACCCTCTGTCTATCGTGTGCACGTCCGGCTAGCCACTGCCTGCCAATCCACTCATAGATGAGCTCGCAGGTCAGCGGGACGTTGATCCGTTGTCCTCTGGGAGTACTCGCTCAAGGATCTGCGCGGTCCACACACCCCGAAGTAGCTGTGAAGGAAGCAGCCGGCGCCCATGGTGAGGAGCCCCCAACCCAGCCATCTGCGAGGTCGGGCTATCTGAACGCGTCAAGAGCAGGAACAGATCACAGGTTCGTACGTGGCCACCTGGCTCCCCTGGTCCACGCCTCAGAACCGGCGCCATGCGTAAGGGAACTGCCCGACGACGCAGATCAGCACCAGCAGCGAGCTGAGCGCCGTCGCACTGATGGTCGTTGCCGTCGCGGCTGGTCGCTTGCAGCAATGCTGGTCGTCGCTGCTGACATGAACGCGGAGCACAGCTACCGATCCTCGTCTTCGCCTCGCCCCTGAAGGCACCTGCTCGGCTGCGCGAGCAGCAGCGGTCATCCGAGACGCTTCGAGCTGTAGGCACGCGGTGTGCGGACCCCTGGCCGCTGCAGGGGAACCCACAGCTTGTAACGGTCGGCTCGGTAATAGGACACGGAGTAGTCGATCATCGCGCGGGCAACATAGGCGTGCCGCTGGATCTTCAGCAGAGGCGCGTTCATCTCGACGTTGAGCAGCCGCGCTATCGACGGCGAAGCAGCAGTCGCCTCGATCGTGTCCTCGCCCCACTCCATGACCAGTCCGTACTTCTCGCTGAGCACGTTGTACAGGGACGTCGGGGGCGGATCGTCGAGGATTCCCACGACTCGGTGGGCCGGGATGAAGTTCTCATCGACGCTCATCGGTTCGCCGTCTGCCAGGAGTTGGCGCCGGAAGCGAACAACCGGCTGCCCGATCTCGATCTGGAGCTCCCTCGCCACGAGGGGCGAGGCGCCTTGCTGCTCAAAGCTGAGCACGCGCGCGTCCGGCACCATCCCCCGCCGGATCATCTCCTCGGTATACGACGTCATCTTCATGTGCAGATCCAGCTTGCTGCGCGCAACGAACGTGCCGAGACCGACGACCCGGTCGAGTACTTCCTCCGCCACGAGTGCATCCACCGCGTGCCGCACGGTCATCCGCGCAACCCCGAAGTACTCGCTGAGCTGACGCTCGGACGGAATGGTGGCACCGGGCTCACCGTGTCGGTGCACGTAGCGCCGTAGGCTCTCGCGCAACTGGACATGCTTCGGTGTGACGGACGCGTGATCAAGAAGTTCAGCATCGAACGGCCTGGGCAACACCGTCATGGCCTACTCCACCTCCTCAATGCATGGCTCCGGCGGTCCGATGCACGCCGTGTCGATCGTTCTCCGGTCCCGACTGTACTTAAACGAGAAGGAGCCCGCATGTGTGCGGACTCCTTCCGAGGCATTTCGATCGAGAGCTAGTGGGCGTGGTCCCCACGGCTGTACTCGAAGACCCAGCCGACCAACGCGATGACGGCCATGCCGAGTCCTATGTACAGGATCCAGAACCCGATGGCGATCCCGAGGAAGCCGGTAGCGGCAGAAAGGCCGAGCACGAGCGGCCACCAGCTCCACGGGCTGAAGTGGCCCTGCTCGCCTGAACCCTCGTGGATCTCGGCGTCGAGGCGGTCCTCGGGACGTTCACCGACACGCTTGCCGGTGAAGGCGAGGTAGAAGCCGATCATTCCAGCGAGACCTCCGACCAGCAGGATTCCGAGGAACCCTACCCATTCCGAGAACTCGGTCAGGAACCCGTAGATCACGCCGATCACGACGAAGATCGGAAGACCGATCAGGAACAGATTCTTTTCGATCCTCATGACTTCGCGTCCTTCCGGTCGGCCGAGCCCATGAAGCTCGCGGCGCTGTCATCGGGCGTGTGGGTCTGCTGCAGCTCCGGGTGGTGCAGGTCGAGCGCGGGGCGCTCGGACCGGATGCGAGGCAGCGAGGTGAAGTTGTGGCGTGGCGGCGGGCACGACGTCGCCCACTCGAGCGAGGCTCCGAAGCCCCATGGATCGTCGACCTCGACCTTCTTGCCGGTACGCCAGGTGACGTAGACGTTCCAGAAGAACGGGATCAGCGAGGCGCCGAGGACGAAGGAACCGATGGTGGAGAACTGGTTCATCGCCGTGTAGCCGTCCTCGGGCAGGTAGTCCGCGTAGCGTCGCGGCATGCCCTCGACGCCGAGCCAGTGCTGGATCAGGAACGTGGCGTGGAAACCGAGGAACAGCATCCAGAAGTGGATCTTCCCGAGTCGCTCGTTGAGCATCTTCCCGGTGAACTTGGGCCACCAGAAGTAGAACCCGGCGAACATCGCGAACACCACGGTGCCGAACACCACGTAGTGGAAGTGGGCGACGACGAAGTAGGTGTCGGAGACGTGGAAGTCCAGCGGCGGCGAAGCCAGGATGATGCCGGTCAAACCACCGAACAGGAAGGTCACGAGGAAGCCGAGGCTCCAGAGCATCGGGGTCTCGAAGGTGAGGGACCCGCGCCACATGGTGCCGATCCAGTTGAAGAACTTCACACCCGTCGGCACGGCGATGAGCATCGTCATGAAGGCGAAGAACGGCAGCAGGACGGCCCCGGTGACGTACATGTGGTGCGCCCACACGGTCACGGACAGCGCCGCGATCGAGATAGTCGCGTACACCAGGCCCTTGTAGCCGAAGATCGGCTTGCGGCTGAAGACCGGGAAGATCTCGGAGACGATGCCGAAGAACGGCAGCGCGATGATGTAGACCTCGGGGTGCCCGAAGAACCAGAAGAGGTGCTGCCAGAGGATGGCGCCTCCCGCTTCCGGGTCGAAGATGTGCGCCCCGAACCGGCGGTCCGCGCCGAGGGCGAACAGGGCTGCTGCGAGCGGCGGGAAGGCCATCAGGACCAGGATCGAGGTGATCAGCGCGTTCCAGGTGAAGATGGGCATGCGCCACATGGTCATGCCGGGAGCGCGCAGGCAGATGATCGTGGTGATGAAGTTGACCGCGCCGAGGATGGTTCCGAACCCGGAGAGTGCGAGACCGAAGACCCACAGGTCCCCACCGACTCCAGGTGAGAACGTCGTGCTGGACAGCGGTGCGTACGCGAACCAGCCGAATGAGGCCGCGCCCTGGGGAGTGATGAAGCCGGAGACCGCAATGGTGCTGCCGAAGAGGAAGAACCAGAAAGCAAGGGCGTTCAAGCGGGGGAAGGCGACGTCGGGTGCGCCGATCTGCAGAGGCATGATGACGTTCGTGAAGCCGGCGAACAGTGGTGTCGCGAACATCAGGAGCATGATCGTGCCGTGCATCGTGAACAGCTGGTTGTACTGTTCCTTGGTCTGCAGGAGCTGCATTCCTGGCTCGAAGAGTTCCGCCCGGATCACGAGGGCCATGACGCCTGCAAGGCAGAAGAAGACGAACGACGCGATCAGGTACATGTACCCGATGGTCTTGTGGTCGGTGGACGTGATCCAGTTGACCACGATGCGTCCCTTGGACCGCGGAACCACACGCGGAGCGGCTACCGTGCCGGCTTCCTCAAGGGTGTATTCGAAAGTGGACATCAGCTGCTGCTCCTGGCTGGGTCGGTATCGGGATCATCCTCTGGGTAGGAGTCACGGTCGTACTCGTCGCCGAGCTGACCGTCTTCCAACTGCGCCATCTGCGCATCGAATTCCGCCTGCGAGACCACCTTGACGTTGAAGAGCATTTCCGAGTGGTATTCACCGCACAGCTCGGCGCACTTGCCCGCGAAGGTTCCCTCCTTGGTCGGAGTGAGGTTGATGTAGTTGGTGCGTCCGGGATAGAGATCGCGCTTCTGGAGGAACGCGGGGACGAAGAACGAGTGCTGCACGTCGCGTGCGTTCAGCTGCAACTCGACCGACCTGTTGACCGGCAGGTACAGCGTCGGCAGGTCCTCGATCTGGCCCTCTTCGCCCGTGAGGTGGGCCTGCACGCCGGTGGAGTACTTGTCCTCGGTCACGTAGTTGAAGTCCCACGACCACTGCTTGCCGCGCACGTCCACGATGACGTCGGGATCCTCCACGCGGGCATCGATCGTCGCGATGTCGCGCTCCGTGAAGTAGAAGAACACGAGCACCATGAACAGCGGGATCGTCAGGTAGAAGATCTCGAGCGGCAGGTTGTAGCTCATCTGCCGGGGGTAGCCCGTGTCGTTCTTGCGGCGGCGGTACGCCACCATGCACCAGATGATGAGTCCCCACGTGATGATGCCCACGACCAGGGCCGCTATCCACGAGTTGACCCAGAGATCGGTGATGATCCCGGTGTGGTTGGTATTGTCCCGGTCAGCCGGAAGCCAACCCTTTTGGGCTTCTGCCGAACAGCCGGTCAGTAGGAGGGCGCCGACCAGCGAGATGCTGGAGATCTTCGCGATCCTGGCGCGCTTGCTACCGGTTCGGTCCTGCGAACTCACAGACGGACCTTCCTTTTCTACGTGCGTTGCCACCCGCCGATCATGCCGCCCGGGGTGCACATCCAGTTTTACTACTCACTGTAGAGCTTACCCGGAGAAGCGGCGATCCGGTGACATGCAAAAGGCCCGAAACACACCTGTGAAGTGATGTTCCGGGCCCCTGCAGCGTGTTAGTGGAAGGAGTCTCCGCAGGCGCAGGATCCGCCCGCATTCGGGTTGTCGATGGTGAAACCCTGCTTCGAGATCGTGTCTTCGAAGTCGATGGATGCACCCGACAGGTAGGGCACGCTCATCTTGTCCACGATGACCTCGACGCCGTCGAAGTCGCGGACCGCGTCGCCGTCGAGAACGCGCTCGTCGAAGTACAGCTGGTAGATCAGGCCCGAGCAGCCGCCCGGCTGCACTGCCACGCGCAGGCGGAGGTCGGTACGGCCCTCCTGCTCCAGCAGGCTGCGCACCTTGCCGGCTGCTACGTCGGACAGGTTGACCTCGTGGACGGGAAGCTCCGTGGACTCCTGCAGGGACGCCGTCTCGGTGGTCGATGTGCTCATAGTGTTTCTCCTAGCTCGGACCCCGTGATGGTGTCCGCTCTCAGTGCCGTCCGCGGTATGACGCACACGGCTTTGTCCAATGGTACGCCGCGCCCGTAGGAGTCATAACGGGCGGGAGGGCCGAAACATTTCCGTCCACCCGTCGAACCCGTTCCTCAGGTATCGGCAAGGCCCTGGTCATCGAGCCGGGCGAGCAGGATGGCCTCCGCCAGGACTGCCTTCCTGAACTCGCCGAGGTGGAGCGACTCGTTCGCACTGTGTGCACGCGAATCGGGGTCTTCCACACCGGTGATGAGGATCTGGGCGGAGGGGAACAGTTCGGTGAGATCGGCGATGAAGGGGATCGAGCCCCCCATACCGGCCTCCACGGGCTGCACGCCCCACGCCTCCTCGAGTGCCTCCAGTGCCAGGCGCGACGCCGGCTCGCTCGTGTCGGTCTGGAACGGGCTGCCCGTCTCCCCCGGCGTGAAGGTGACCGTGGCGCCGAAGGGAGCATGGGACTCCACATGGCGACGCACCGCCTGCATCGCGCCCTGGGGATCCTCGCCCGGGGCGAGGCGCAGGCTGAACTTGGCCCGCGCGCGCGGGAGGAGCGTATTGGAGGACAGGGCGACGCTCGGGATGTCCATTCCGATGATGGACAGCGCGGGTTTGTGCCACAGCCGGGACGCGATCGACCCCGTTCCCGCGAGCTCGACGCCCTCGAGCACCGACGCGTCCGCTCGGTAATCACGCTCGTCATAGTCCACGGTCGCGTGGTCACCTCCCGCGAGTCCTTCGATCGCGACATCGCCGGCGTCGTCGTGCAGTGTCGCAATGAGGCGGGCGAGGAGTGTCGGTGCGTCGAGTACCGGGCCGCCGAACATCCCGGAGTGCACGGCGTGATCCAGCACCTGCACCTCGATCATCCCGTCGACGAGTCCTCGGAGGCTGGTCGTCAGCGCCGGCACGCCGACCTTCCAGTTGCTCGAGTCCGCCACGACGATCACGTCAGCCTCGAGATCCTCCCGGTAGGTCTCGAGGAATCGGCGGAACGTCGGCGAACCTGCTTCCTCCTCACCCTCGATGAACAGGGTCACGCCGACTCCGAAGGCGTCGCCGAGTACCTCCGTGAGGGCTCCGATGGCACCGATATGCGCCATGATGCCGGCCTTGTCGTCTGCCGCTCCGCGACCATAGAGCCTTCCGTTCCGCTCGGTGGCGACGAACGGCTCGGTGTCCCACAGCGCGGGATCGCCCGGTGGCTGGACATCATGGTGCGCATAGAGGAGCACGGTCGGCTTGCCGTCCGCCGCGCGGCGGCGGGCGACGACTGCGGGGCCGCCGGGAGTACCGTCGTTGTCGACGCGAAGGATCCGGACATCGTCGATTCCTACGCCGCGGACCAGTTCGGCGACGGCCTCGGCGCTCCGGTCCAGGTTGCGGGCATCGAATGCTTCCCAGGCGATTCCCTGGATCGCGACGAGATCGGACAGTTGCTCGACGATGCGCGGGAACGCCGCATCGATGCTCGTGCGCAACTGCTCGCTGACAGGGGACGGTTCGCGCGGATGCTCGGTGGAAGGTGTCGTGGAAGTCATGCCAGAACCCTACACACGCGGGTGCACGGAGCGCTGGGATCCCGGACACGGCGTGCACGGAAACCAGCGGAGCGTCCTGCTGCAGGGAGCCGGTATCCTGAGGGGGTGTTCGGACGAAATAAAGAAGCCCCCTCTGCCCAGGAAGTCGTTGATCGCGCTTCACGTACCCAGGAAGCGCAGCGCGCGCAGGGCAAGGGCGCCCCGACGCCCAAGCGCAGCGTGCAGGAGGCCGCACGCAAGCGTCCACTCGTTCCCAATGACCGGAAGGCCGCGCGCGAGCAGAGCCGCTCGAGCGTGCGTGACGAGCGTGCACGGACGCGCCTGGCGCTGGACACGGATGACGAGCGCTACCTGCCACTTCGTGACAAGGGACCGAACAGGCGCTACATCCGCCAGTTCGTCGATGCGAGGACCAACATCGGCGAATTCCTCATGATCGCCGCCCTGGTATTCGTGATCCTGAGTTTCTTCCAGTCCCTCGCCGTGCAGAGCGCCGTGCTGATGGCGTTCTGGGTCCTGATCGTCGCCGTCATCGTCGACTGCGTCCTGCTGCGACGGAAGCTGAAGAAGAAGCTCACCGAGAAGTTCGGCGGCCCGAATCAAGGCGATCTCTGGTACGGGATCACGCGTGCGCTGCAACTGCGGCGCCTCCGGCTGCCGAAGCCCCAGGTGCGCCGAGGGCAGTACCCCTCCTGAGCAGTACCCCTCCTGATCGGGGCCGACGCGGCTGACGACGGACGTAGGACTTCGCCGTGACAACGAGAAGCCGGGCCCACGGGCCCGGCTTCTCCTGTTACCGCCACCTCCCCTCAGTGCGCCGGCAGCGCCACCGCCTCAGTGCCTGGAAGCGTAGTCGCCCGACCTCAGGTGGCTGATCGGGCCGATGCATACCCGGCCCTGACCAGGCCGCGGTTGATGTGTTGAGCCCAGAACGGGCCTTCGTAGAGGAATCCCGTATAGCCCTGCACGAGGGTTGCTCCGGCCTCCAGGCGCTCGAGGACATCCTCCGGTGTCTCGATGCCACCCACCGAGACGATCGCCAGCCGGTCGCCGACCGCCGCACGCAGCCGCGTCAGGACTTCGAGGGAGCGTGCCTTCAACGGAGCTCCGCTCAGCCCTCCCACCCCCTTGGACATGACGGTGGCAGGATCGGTGACGAGGTCCTCCCGCGTGATGGTGGTGTTCGTCGCCACGATGCCGTCGAGCCCGAGGTCGACGGCCAGGGCGCCGACGTCGTCGATGTCCTGGTCCGTGAGGTCCGGCGCGATCTTCACCAGCAGGGGAACGTGCCGGCCGGCAGCGTCATCCGCTGTTCGGCGAACCGCCTCGAGGAGCGGGCGGAGTGACTCGACGCTCTGGAGCAGTCGGAGGCCCGGCGTGTTCGGCGAGGACACGTTGACCACCAGGTAGTCCGCTGCGGGGGCCAGCTGCTTCGCGCTGATCAGGTAGTCGGCGACGGCGTCCGAGAGGTCGACCTTCTTCGTCTTCCCGATGTTGACGCCGATCACAGGACGCGGACGCGCCGTGTACCGCCGCGCGAGCCGTCGCCGGGCTGAGGCGAGGCGGGGTGCGACCGCGGCGGCGCCGTCGTTGTTGAATCCCATCCGGTTGATGACCGCGCGATCCTCGATGAGCCGGAACAGGCGGGGCCTCGGGTTGCCGGGCTGGGCCTGGCCGGTGATGGTCCCGATCTCCACGTGCCCGAAGCCGAGGGCCGTCAGGGACAGTACGCCCTTGCCGCCCTTGTCGAACCCGGCGGCGAGGCCGAAGGGCGAGGGGAAGTCCATCCCGAAGGCGCGGGTGGCCAGGCGTGGATCCGGAACGCAGTAACGGCGGAGGCCCCACCCGACCGGAGTCGCGTCGACCGCCCGGATGAGGGCGAACCCGATCCTGTGGGCCTTCTCGGCGTCCATGCCGGAGAAGACGATGCGGAAGAAGGTCGGGTAGATGCGCATGCCATCAGAATTTCATGGGCGTGGGGCCGGAACCAACTCCGGTCCACGAGGGGCACGACCACGTGGGTTCCGGATTCCGGGGGCCCCTGTCGAGGTAGGGTCGGACCATGGAAGCGCCCTGGTCGGAGGACATCCTCGGTGGGTGCTTCCGAGCACTCACGCTGCCCCTCGAGCCCGACGACGAGGGACTGCGAGTAGCAACCCTCGTGGCCTACGAGCCCGACGACGGGCTCGGCAGCCCTGACGAGCCACAGCAGGATGCTCCTCAGCGGGCGGTGCTCTACGTCCACGGCTTCAGCGACTACTTCTTCCACCGCGAACTCGCGCGTGCAGTGCACGCGCGCGGCTGGGCGTTCTTCGCCCTCGACCTGCACAAGTACGGCAGGAGCCTGCTGCCGGGCCAGACCCCCGGTTTCGCCGCCTCGCTCGAGGAGTACGACGACGACCTGGAGGTGGCGATCGCGGCCCTGCGGGAACGCCTGGCGGCGCGGTCGGGAGCGCGCGCCGTCGACCTCGTGCTGATGGCACACTCGACCGGAGGACTCACCTGTGCATTGTGGGCGGCTCGTCATCCGGGCCGCGTCTCGGCCCTCGTCCTGAACAGCCCGTGGCTCGATACGCAGGGCAGTGCGCTGCTGCGGACCGCAGCGCAGGGCATCCTCGACACCGTATCGCGCCGCCGCCCGAAGACGAGGCTGAGGTTGCCGGAGCTTGGATTCTACTTCCGCAGCATCAGCGACACGCGTGACGGCGAATGGTCCATCGATCCGGCATGGCGGCCGGAAGCCGGCTTCCCCATCAGGGCTGGATGGCTGGCTGCGGTCCTGGCCGGCCATGCCGCCCTCGCACGGGGTGTGTCGATCGACGCTCCCGTTCTGGTCCTGTGCTCGGCGGCGTCGACGATCAGTGCCACCTGGAGCAGCAGGATGCTGGAGACCGACAGCGTCCTCGACGTCACACCCATGGTCCGCCGAGCGGCGGAGCTGGGGCCGCATGTCACCATCCGGCGATTCGAGGGCGCACTGCATGACGTCTTCCTGTCCCGACACGACGTACGGTACGAGGCCGTCGACGCCGTCACCCGCTGGCTGGAAGTCGTCGCGGATAGCTCCCCGTGTTCCGGCCGACGCGCTGGAGAAGGCTTGGCGCAAGCCTGACAGTTCGCTGCCGCCGGGCGACGCTGTGGCGACAACGCCGGTGGTGTCAGGCGGACGGTCGGGCGCCGGACTGGTCCACCGCTCCCCCGTACCTGCGATCGCGCGCGGCGTATTCCTCCACGGCCCGCCACAGCGTCCGTCGGTCGACGTCGGGCCACAGGGTGTTCATGAACACCATCTCGGCGTAGGCCGACTGCCACAGCATGAAGTTCGAGAGGCGCTGCTCACCCGAGGTGCGCAGGAAGAGGTCGACGTCGGGCAGGTCCGGCTCGTCGAGGTAGCGCTGCACCGTCTTCTCGGTGACGGACGACGCCTTCAGGGTCCCGGCCGCGACGTCCTCCGCGATCGCCCGCGCAGCATCGGCGATCTCTGCCCGCCCGCCATAGTTGACGCACATCGTCAGGGTGCAGGTCGTGTTGCGGACAGTGTGCTGCTCGGCGTCCTCCAGCTCGCGGATGACAGACTGCCAAAGCTTCGGCCGTCGTCCCGACCAGCGGATCCGGACGCCCCACTCGTTGAGCTGGTCCCGCTGCCGCCGCAGCACGTCCTTGTTGAATCCCATCAGGAACCGTACCTCCTCGGGGGATCGCTTCCAGTTCTCCGTGCTGAACGCGTACACCGAGACATGCTTGATCCCGATCTCGATCGCTCCGGCCATGACGTCGAGCAGCGCCGCTTCGCCGGCCTTGTGCCCCTCGGTGCGGGGAAGTCCGCGCTCGTTCGCCCAGCGCCCGTTGCCATCCATCACGATCGCCACATGCTCGGGGACGAACTGCCGCGGGATGGTCGGCGCCTGCTCACCGCTGGGGTGGGGCCAGGGGGCGACAGGACGGCGGACAGGATTCTTCATACACGCTCCACGTGCTTGAGGGAGGGGACGCCTCGTTCGAGATGCCACTGGAGGTAGGCCGCCACGAGTCCTGCGGCTTCGCGGCGCGCCCCGTTCCCGGACGCGTCCGCGATCGTCCAGTCACCGGTGAGCAGGGCTCCGAGCAGTTCCATGGTCGCGGGCGACGGCGATGCGGATCCCGGCGGCCTGCAGGAGGGGCACACGGCTCCACCGAGCGGGGCCGAGAATGCGGTGTGCGGCCCCGGGGACCCGCACCTGGCGCAGTCGGTGAAGCTGGGAGCCCACCCCGCCGTCGCCAGGGCGCGCAGCAGGTAGGAGTCGAGGATGAGCTCCGAGGGATGGAGATTGCGGCTGAGGGCGGAGAACGCGCCGGCGACGAGCGCGTACTGGGCTCCCCCGGCTTCACCGATGTCCGTCAGTCTCTCGGCGGTCTCGGCGATCGCGGTCGCTGCGGTGTAGCAGCCGTAGTCCGCGGCGATCCCGTGCCCATAGGCACCCTTGGTCTGTGCCTGCGTGACGACGTCGAGGTTGCGCCCGTGAGCAAGCAGGACATCCACTGACATGAACGGCTCCAGGCGCGAGCCGAACTTGCTGCTCGTCCTGCGCACGCCCTTCGCGACCGCTCGAACCTGCCCGTGGTCCCGCGTGAGGAGCACGATGATCCGGTCAGCTTCACCGAGCTTGTAGGTGCGCAGCACGACACCTTCGGTGCGATAGGTGCGGGATGCTGTCGAGGAGGGCACTGAACCATTCTCCCACCTGCCACCCCTGCCGGACTCGGCCGGCGGGGGTGGCAGGTGATCGAGTGCGATCAGGCGGCGTCGCGGATGGCGCGGTTGACCGCTGAGATGACGGCCTTCAATGCTGCCATGGTCGTGTTCGCATCGATGCCGACACCCCACAGCACCCGCTCCCCGACGGCGCACTCCACGTAGGCGGCGGCCCGGGCATTCCCGCCGGAGGACAGGGCGTGCTCCGTGTAGTCCAGCACCCGGACGTCAACGCCGTCCTCGCTGAGGACGGTGAGCAGCGCATCGATGGGGCCGTTGCCCTGCGCCGCCCTCCGCTGCTGCACACCGTCGACGAGGAGCGTCGCGACGAGCTTGAACGAACCGTCCTCACCGGTATCGGTGTTCACGGACGTCAGTTCGTAGTGACCCCATGCCTTCGAGTCGGCCTCCGAGCGGGTAGGCAGGTACTCGTCCTGGAAGACAGACCAGAGCTGCGCTCCGCTGACCTCGCCGCCCTGTGTCTCGGTCCGGCGCTGGATGACCCCGGAGAACTCGATCTGGGCGCGACGCGGCAGGTCCAGGCTGTGCTCGTTCTTGAGCAGGTAGGCAACGCCGCCCTTGCCGGACTGGGAATTGACCCTGATCACAGCCTCGTACGAACGGCCGATGTCCTTGGGGTCGATGGGCAGGTACGGCACCGCCCAGGGGAGATCGTCGACGCCGACGCCCGCTGCGGCGGCGTCGCGCTCCATGCTCTCGAAACCCTTCTTGATGGCGTCCTGATGGGACCCCGAGAATGCGGTGAAGACAAGGTCCCCGCCGTAGGGGGAGCGCTCGGGCACGCTGAGCTGGTTGCAGTACTCGGCCGTGCGGCGGATCGAATCCATGTCGGAGAAGTCGATCTCCGGGTCGATCCCCTGACTGAAGAGGTTCATCCCCAGCGTCACCAGGTCCACGTTCCCCGTGCGCTCGCCGTTGCCGAAGAGGCAACCCTCGATCCGGTCAGCACCTGCGAGGTACCCGAGTTCGGCGGCTGCGACGCCCGTGCCGCGGTCGTTGTGCGGGTGCAGGGACAGGATGATGCTGTCCCTGTCCGCCAGGTTCCGGCTCATCCATTCGATCGAGTCCGCGTAGACGTTCGGTGTCGCCATCTCCACGGTGGCCGGCAGGTTGAGGATCATCTGGTGGTCGGAGGACGCTTCGAAAACGGCGGAGACCTCGTTGCTGATGCGTGCAGCGAACTCGAGTTCCGTGCCGGTGAAGGACTCGGGCGAGTACTCGTAGGTGATCGCGGTGTCGCCCATGTTCTCCTCGAACTTGCGGCACAGACGAGCGCCCTGGAGGGCGATATCGATGATCCCGTCCTGATCCTGGTTGAACACGACACGCCGTTGCAGCACCGAGGTCGAGTTGTACAGGTGGACGATGGCCCGGTCCGCCCCCTCGAGCGAGGCGTAGGTGCGCTCGATCAGGTGCTCGCGGGACTGGGTCAGCACCTGGATGGTGACGTCGTCCGGAATGCGGTCGCCCTCGATGAGCTGGCGCACGAAGTCGAAGTCCGTCTGCGATGCGGAGGGGAAACCGACCTCGATCTCCTTGTAGCCCATCTGCACCAGCAGATCGAACATCTTGTGTTTGCGCTCGGGGTTCATCGGATCGATCAGTGCCTGGTTCCCGTCACGCAGGTCGACCGCGCACCAGCGGGGCGCCTTCGTGATCGTGCGGTCGGGCCAGGTACGGTCCGGGAGCTCCACGGTGATCTGATCCTGGAACGGCCGGTACTTGGAGAACGGCATACCGGAGGTCTTCTGTGCATTATGCATGGGGGCGGCCTTGTCTGTTCGGAGCTGAAGGTGCTGGCGGCCGGGCATCACAGACTCCGCGGCGAGGGGTGGCCAGTAGCTCTGTAGTCCTAGAGGGCCTCGCCGCGGCACCGAAGAAGAGTCAGCTGTGCGCGCACTTTGCCACCATAGCACGGCACATAGGATGGCTTCCGGGGCGCTCGGACGGGCGCCGCAGGCCCAGCAGCACGAGGAAACGGGTAGCGACAATGACGATCAGCACATTCGATCCGGACAATCTCGACCGGACGGTCCGCCCCCAGGACGATCTTTTCCGTCATGCCAACGGTGTGTGGCTGAGGAGCGCCGTCATCCCCGAGGATCGTCCGCTCGCCGGATCCTTCACGGCGCTGCGCGATGCCTCCGAGCTCGCGGTCCGAAGCATCATCGAAGAGGCCGCCGCCCGGGCCCGCAGCGGCTCGGCGGATGGGATCGACGCGAAACTCGGCACCCTGTACTCGGACTTCATGGACACCGGCCGTATCGAGACGGAAGGGACCTCCCCCATCGTGCCGCTGCTCGACCGCATCACGGCAGTGACGAGCGTGGAGGAACTGGTCGAACTCAGCGCGGAGCTCAGCAGGTCGGGTGTCCAGGGCTTCGTCGCGGCGTACGTCAGCAACGACGCCGGCAACCCCGAGCGTTACGTGCTCCACCTCCACCAGTCGGGCCTCGGCCTGCCGGACGAGTCCTACTACCGCGAGGACGCCTCCGCGGAGACACGCGAGAAGTATTCCGCATTGCTCGCGACCCTCTTCGGTTTCGTCGGCACGCAGGATGCGTCCGGTGCCGCACAGCGCGTGCTCGCACTCGAGACGCGCCTCGCTGCGTCGGCGATGGACAGGGTCGAGCGGAGGGACCCGCAGAAGACCTACAACCTGGTGCAGCACGACGACGTCGCCGGGCTTTCGTCGCACCTCGTACCCTGGCTGCGGGTCGTGACCGACGAGGCCCCCCAATCTGCTGAGCTCGTCATAGGTCAGCCCGGGTTCGTGCGGGGCCTCGACGCCGCCCTGCGCGAGGAGGACCTCGGGACGTGGCGGGAATGGCTTGCGGCCCGCGTCCTGCTGCATGCGTCCGACTATCTCGGCGAGGCGTTCGTCGACGCCGCGTTCTCCTTCTACGGAACACACCTCGCAGGCACACCGAAGCTGAAGGACCGCTGGAAGCGCGGCGTCGCGCTCGTGGAGGGTGCGATGGGCGAGGCCATCGGCCAGCGGTACGTCGAGCGGCACTTTCCCGCGACGCACAAGGCCGCCATGCTCGATCTGGTCCGCAACCTCATCGAAGCCTATGAATCGAGCATCTCCGCTCTGACATGGATGACGGACGAAACCCGTAGCAGGGCACTCGAGAAGCTCTCGCAGTTCACCACGAAGATCGGCTATCCGGAGGAATGGATCGACTACGGCCCGCTCGAGGTGCGGCCGTCGGACCTCTACGGCAATGTCCTTCGCGCAGGTGAGTTCGAGCACCGCAGGCAACTCGCCAAGCTGGGCGGACCCATCGACCGCGGAGCCTGGCTCATGACCCCGCAGACCGTCAATGCCTACTACATGCCGACGATGAACGAGATCGTCTTCCCCGCCGCGATCCTCCAGCCGCCCTTCTTCGACATCGAAGCCGACGACGCGGTCAACTACGGAGCGATCGGAGCCGTCATCGGTCATGAGATCGGGCACGGCTTCGATGACAAGGGCTCCCAGTTCGACGGCACAGGGCGGCTCGCAAACTGGTGGAGCGAGGACGACCGGAAGGCGTTCGACACCCTGACCGGGCGGCTGGTGGAACAGTACGCGACCCTCCAACCGGCCGAAGTGCCGGGCGGGACGGTGAACGGGGAGCTGACGCTCGGCGAGAACATCGGCGACCTCGGCGGGCTGGGCATCAGTTACCGCGCCTATGTCCTGAGTCTCGGGGGCGGGGAAGCCCCCGTCATGGGCGGACTGACGGGGGCCCAGCGCTTCTTCCTCTCCTGGGCGACGTGCTGGCAGCAAAAGATCCGTCCTGAAGAGGCCAAGCGCCGCCTGACGGTCGACCCCCACTCGCCGAACGAGTTCCGCTGCAACCAGGTGGTCCGCAACCTCGACGAGTTCCACGAGGCGTTCGGAGTGCAGCAGCCGGACGGCCTGTGGCTCGCGCCGGAGGAGCGGGTGAGGATCTGGTAGACCGGCCGCTGCCGTGCCGGGCGTCGGCAGCGGCAGACGCCGGGCCTTCGGCTCGTCGCGCCCGCTGACACTCAGAAGCCGGACGACGCCTGGCAGGTAACCTGATCGGCGGTCTGGCCCTCGAGGTCGGCGCCGAGCGGCGGGACGACGACCTTCGACCCGGTGGCCAGGTCGGCTCCGACGAGGAGCTCGATCCCGACAGCGGTCTCGTCGAACAGGACCTCGCTCTCGGGGACCCCGAGACGCGCGGCAAGATCGGCGGCAGCGCCGTCGTAACCGGTGCCGAAGAAGATCTGCGAGGTCTCGACGGGCATCGACTCGAACGGGGCCGCCTGTGCATACCCGGCCTGGACGAGGAGCTGCACCATCTCGGCCGCACGTGTCGTGTCCGTCGTCGCGTTGATGACGAGGACGGGAACCGATGCAGGATCGATGGCGGGGGCTTCAGGAGTGGCGGGCGCCGCCGATGGCGAGGCAGTGGATGTGCCCGGCGTCGGTGTGGGCGCGGGCGTCTCCTCGGTGAGCCCGCGGTCCTCACGCAGTGCCTCGAACAGGGGGTCGGCGGCTTCCTCATCGAGGACGAGGCGGTTGGGGTCCTCGACCCAGGGAACGGTGGGTACCGTCACGAAGGCGATGTTGCCGAGGTCCACGTTCTTCATCCGGTCGGCGATCTTCAGGAGTTCCGTGGGTTGGGACAGTCCCTCGTCGACCGTGAGGTTGCGCGTGATCACATCGGCGATCGCATAGAGCTTCGGAAGGTTCGTCAGGGTTCCCTCGGCTTGGACCTTGCGAGCCATCGAGGCCATGAACGACTGCTGGGCCGCGATCCGGCCGGTGTCGCCCCCATCGCCGAAGCTGTGTCGCGTCCGCAGGAAGGCGAGCGCCTGGTCACCGGCGACCTCGCTGGTCCCGGCCGGCAGCACCAGTCCGGAGTATTCGTCGTTCACCGGCTGGTCCACGCAGACCTCGACACCCCCGAGGGTGGACGACAGTTCCTTCACGGCGTTGAAGTCGGCCATCATGAAGTGGTCGACCGAAAGGCCCGTGATGTCGTTGATCGCGGCGACCGTGCATCCCGGACCGCCCTCCCCCAGCGCGCCGTTCAGCTGGCCGAGCTCCACGGCGTCCGAGACGTCGCCCGTCTCGGGATTGACGCAGCGGGGCAGAGGCGCCAGCAGGTCGCGCGGGAAGGAGACGACCGTGACGTTCTCGCGGTCCGCCGAGAGCGTCACGAGCATCATGACATCCGAGTTCCCCTCGCCGGCTGATTCGCTCTCGTCGCCGAAGAAGGCCCCCGTGTTGCCCGTCCTCGTATCCGTTCCGAGGACCAGTATCTGCAGCGGATCGGTGCTCGAGTCGACGGGAAGGCCGGACTCCTGACCCTCACCGAGGTTCAACGGCATCGTCTGCACGTTCGCCTGCAGCCGGAGGACCTGTACAGCCACGAAGGCCACGGCAGCCACCAGCACCGAGGCCATCAGGATGGCGGTCAGCTTCAGCCCGCGGTGTCGCCCACCAGACCCCAGGTGCCGGCCGCCCCGGTCGGCAGCTCCGGACGGTCCCGAGGGTGCCTCCTCGGCGACGCTGGCACGGGCTGCGCCCTCGCGTGACAATCGGCGGGTCATGCCCGGGCTCCTTCAGGTGGATGGTCAGGGTGGATGTGCGCCGCCGGTCAGGCGGCTATCGGTGTCGCTCGTCGGGCGGCTCCGCTGCGGATCACTGGGCCCAAGGCCCTGGTTCCGCGTGCCGACTGTTCGGACGGAGATCGCGCACACCAGGGGTCGCACTTCCCCGTTCCCAACGAGTGGCCTGCAGGAGTAGTGCCCGTCAGAAGCCGAGCTTCACGAGCTGCTTGGGGTCGCGCTGCCAATCCTTCGCCACCTTGACGTGCAGGTCGAGGTAGATCCGGGTTCCGAGCAGCGCCTCGATTCCGCGGCGCGCGTTCGTGCCCACCTCCCTGAGCCTCGCGCCTCCCTTGCCGATGATGATCGCCTTCTGCGACGGCCTCTCGACGTAGAGATTCACATGGACGTCGAGCATGGGATTGTCCTCGCTGCGTCCCTCGCGCGGGATCATCTCCTCGACGACGACGGCGAGCGAGTGCGGCAGTTCGTCGCGCACTCCCTCGAGGGCGGCCTCGCGGACGAGCTCGGCCACCATGACGGCCTCGGGTTCGTCCGTGAGCTCGCCACCGGGGTAGAGCACGGGAGATTCGGGCATGTGCGCACTGAAGACCTGAGCGACAGTATCGACCTGGAAACCGTCGGCGGCCGACACCGGCACGATGTCCGCCCAGCCGTCGGCACCGGCGACCTCGGTGCCCAGTCTCGAGACCGCGAGGAGCTGCTCCGTGAGCGCTTGCCGGTCCACGAGATCGGTCTTGGTGACCACGGCGATCAGTGGCTTGCGGTTGAGCCGCGCGAGTTGCTCAGCGATGAAGCGGTCACCGGGCCCGATCTTCTCGTTGGCCGGCAGGCAGAAGCCCACGGCATCGACCTCTGCGAGGGTGTCTGCGACGAGATCGTTGAGCCGCTGCCCGAGGAGTGTGCGCGGGCGGTGCAGGCCCGGGGTGTCCACGAGGACGATCTGCGAGTCCTCGCGGTTGACGATGCCACGGATGGTATGGCGGGTCGTCTGCGGCTTGGCGGACGTGATCGCGACCTTCTGCCCCACCAGCGCGTTGGTCAGGGTCGACTTGCCCGCGTTCGGGCGTCCGACCAGCGAGACGAACCCGGCCCTGTGCTTAGCGTCGCTCATTGTCAGCCTCAATCGTCTCTCGTTCGTCGTGCTCTGTGTGCTCGGGTGGCAGCCGGTACGCAATCACGTGGGACACCCTGTTGCGTCGGCCCTCCACGCGCTCGGCGCGCAGGCCGATACCGTCAATTGTGACCTCCGAACCGACGATCGGCACCCTTCCGAGGGTCTTGGCGAGCAGACCGCCCACCGTGTCCACCTCCTCGTCCTCCAGGTCCAGTCCGAACAACTCGCCGAGATCGTCGATCCCCATCCGCGCACTCACGCGGTACTCGCCGTCGGTGAGCTGCTCCTGCTCCGGAACCTCGGAGTCGTACTCGTCGACGATCTCTCCCACGATCTCTTCGATGAGGTCCTCGAGCGTGACCAGTCCGGCTGTGCCCCCGTACTCGTCGATGACGATGGCGACATGGGTGGACTCGCGCTGGAGCTCCCGCAGCAGGTCGCCCACGGGCTTCGATTCGGGCACGTACCGTGCCGGCCTGCAGTCGGCATCGACGGGACGCGAGAGGTTCGAGGCCGGACGGCCGTGCAGATTGGCGACGACGTCCTTCAGGTACAGCAGCCCCTTGATGTCGTCCGAGCTCTCACCGATCACGGGGATCCTCGAGTAGCCCGAGCGCAGGAACAGCGACATCGCCTGGTTCAGCGTGGAGCCTGACTCGATCGTCACCATGTCGGTGCGCGGCACCATGACCGAGCGCACCTTCGTGTCGCCGAGCTCGAACACGGAGTGGATCAGCTCCGCCTCGTTGTCCTCGATCATCTCGGCGTCCGAGGCGCGCGAGAGAAGCTCGCGGAACTCCTCCTGGGTGAAGAAAGCGGCTTCGTCGCGCGCGGCACCCGGAGTGATAGCGCTGCCGATCCGCACGAGCCAGCGCGGGATCGGGCCCAGCACGGCGCAGAGGAACGCCACCAGTCCGGCGGTCAGGCGGACGACAGCGGCGGCATGGGTACGTCCGAGTTGTCGAGGGGACACCCCGACGATCACGAAACCGATCGCTGCCATCACGGCCGTGGCCAGGAGCCCCGCGAGCCAGACGCTGTCCAGCAGGTCGTGGAACAGGATGGCGACGGCGACGGCTCCGGCCATCTCGAACCACACCCGCCAGAAACGCAGCGCATGCATGTGGGCGACGGGTGCGCCCAGGATCCGCCGCAGCGATGACGTGCGCGACCCCTGGACGAGGGCTTCGCCCTCCTGTCGCGGCAGATAGCTGAATGCTGCTTCCGCAGCGGTGACGAGGGCAGCAGTGAGGGCGAACAGCAACCCCATGAGCCCGAGGAGCCAGATGGTCAAGCGCGAGTCTCCCGGGGTGCGTTGCCGCCGAGGAAGTCGGAGAGGAGCTGGCGCTGCAGGCCGAACATCTCCTTCTCCTCCTCGGGCTCCGCATGGTCGAATCCGAGGAGATGCAGGACGCCGTGGGTCGTCAGGAGGAGAAGCTCGTCATCCGTGCTATGACCCGCTGCCGCACCCTGGGACGCAGCGACCTCGGGGCACAGGACGATGTCCCCGAGAAGCCCGGCGGGGGTGACACGGCCAGGGGTGCCGGGCCGCAACTCGTCCATCGGGAAGGAGAGCACGTCCGTGGGCCCGGGCTCGTCCATCCATTCGACGTGGAGCTTCTCCATGGCGGCGGTGTCCACCAGGATGATCGACAGTTCGGCCTCGGGATGGACGAACAGGGACTCGAACAGGAAGTTGGCAAGACGGACGAGGGACTCCTCCTCGACGTCGTACCCTGACTCGTTGTTGACCTCGACGCTCATCGTGCCGCCACGGGCCGGGCGGAGCGGGACTGGCCGGCACGCTGCTCCTCGTCCCAGGCGCTGTAGGCGCTGACGATGTCACCGACGAGGCGGTGCCGGACGACGTCGGTCGCGTCGAGCTCGCTGAAGTACACGTCGTCGACGTCCCGCAGGATCTCACTGACGATCCGGAGCCCGGAACTCGTGCCGTTCGGAAGGTCCACCTGCGTCACGTCGCCTGTCACGACCATCTTCGATCCGAACCCCAGACGCGTGAGGAACATCTTCATCTGTTCCGGAGTGGTGTTCTGCGCTTCGTCGAGGATGATGAATGCGTCGTTCAGGGTTCGCCCTCGCATGTAGGCCAGCGGCGCCACCTCGATCGTCCCGGCTGCCATCAACCGTGGAATGGAATCAGGATCCATCATGTCGTGCAGCGCGTCGTACAGGGGCCTCAAGTAAGGGTCGATCTTGTCGTTGAGGGTACCGGGCAGGAATCCCAGGCGCTCCCCCGCCTCGACCGCCGGCCGAGTGAGGATGATCCTGTTGACCTCCTTGTGCTGCAACGCCTGGACCGCCTTGGCCATGGCAAGGTAGGTCTTGCCCGTACCGGCGGGTCCGATGCCGAACACGATGGTGTTCCGGTCGATCGAGTCGACGTACGTGCTCTGGTTGAGCGTCTTCGGCCGGATGGTCTTTCCGCGCGACGTCAGGATGTTGACGGACAGAACCTCGGACGGGCGGGCCGCGCTCTGCGTCTTGAGCATGGTGACCAACTGCTCCAGGACCTGGGGCGAGACGGTCGCGTTGTTGCTCGCCATCGTCTGGATCTCGCCGATGAGCCGCTCGGTGCGAAGAACGTCTGCAGAGGGTCCCGTAATGGACAGCTCGTTGCCCCTGGCCTGGAGGCCGATGCCGGGGAAGGAGTCCTCGATCAGACGGAGGGCTTCGTCGTTGGAGCCGAGTGCCTGCACCATCTGTTCGGTCGAATCGAACACGAACGTCCTCGTGTCCAGTCCTGCTGCGTTGATGCCTGTTGAAGATTCGCTCATAGATCGGCCGTCCGGCCTTCGATCGCCCCTCGTTCGAGTAGTCGTCCCAATGATGACGTGGTGCTGCGCCGCTTCCACTGCCCGAGCCGTCCTGCTCTGCACCGGCAGGCCACACCATCAAGGGCGGGCGTTGACAATGTTACGCCATGCCCCGCTTGGTCACCTGAAGGGAAAGGGGCTTGATTCCCCGGCAACCCGGGCACTACAGCACCCGAGCGACACTCGGGTTTCGTCGCGAATCGGCAACAGGTTCGTATCGATCGGGTTTCAGTCCCGGCGTGAATGCTCATTCGTCAGGATCGGTCCATGGCGCTATGCCAAGCTGAACCAGACCCGTGTCAGCTCCCACCAGCAGTCGGCGTCGGTAGGTCGCACAGATTCCAGTCAACGAACCGCGCACACACGCGCCCAGCGGAAAGGGGCCCGGCATGAGCGAGCAGGACCCCCTGCGGAAGAACCGGTTGGGCCTGCGCACCATGCTGCTGGTGTCCGGGGGCGTGCTCGTCGCCAGTAGCGTCTTCCTCCTGCCGAACGTCGGCCTGGTGCAGGGTACTGCACCAACGACCGCCCTCCCGGATCCACCCATGACGTCCGCGACTCCGGGGCGCACTGCCGCTCCGTCGGCGGGCGCTTCACCGAACGGCA
Source organism: Arthrobacter sp. NamB2 (assembly GCF_005281365.1). Taxonomy (NCBI): domain Bacteria; kingdom Bacillati; phylum Actinomycetota; class Actinomycetes; order Micrococcales; family Micrococcaceae; genus Arthrobacter; species Arthrobacter sp. NamB2. The sequence goes on from NZ_SZWI01000007.1 coordinate 129,253, forward strand.
AGGAAACCGGCTCCGGTTCCAGCAGCGCGGCACAGCCGCTTCTTCCGGTCTACTGGCTCGGGGGCGTCGACGGCCAGGACAGGTTGTTCCGCGAGTTCCTGCGCGCACCTACCGGGTCCGTGGGGGACCCGATCGCCGACGCGGTCCGGCTCATGACCTCGAGCGAGCCCCTCGACCCCGACTACCACTCGCCGTGGCGAGCCGCGTCCAGCGTGAGCTCCTCCATCAGCACGAAGAACGTCATCACCCTCGATATCTCGTCCGACGCCTTCGATGCGAGCCTCACGCCGGACGAAGCCCGCCTCGCCCTGCAGCAACTCGTCCACACCGCGACTGCTGCCGCCGCGAGTGCAGCCCTCATCGCGGGTGGGGAGTCGAGTTCCGTCGTCGTCCTCGTCGACGGAGCCGCAGGCTACCGGGCTTTCGACGCCATCGATCTCGACGGCGAACTGACCCGGGACGCCTCCACGCTCGCCCCGGTCTGGATCATCGATCCGCAGGAAGGCGTGGGCTCCGACGGCAGCCTCACCATCCATGGCCTGGGGCCCGCCTCGGAGGAGTCGCTGAACTGGCGTGTGGATCGCCTGGCCGACTCGACGTCGGAGGCTGGAACAGGTGGGACCGATCTCTTCCGCGATGGCAGGGTCGACATCGTGCCCGAAGAAGGAGCACCGGGCGCCTACTCCTTCTCCGTGACACTCCCGCCCGGACAGTACGAGATCTCCGTGTCGGTTCCGACGGACGGCGAAGCGGCCGACACGAAGAACGTCCTCGTCCGGTAGATCGGCCGTCCGTCGCGCCTGTCGGGCTACCAGCGCCCGAGAAGGTGATTCAGGAGCACGAGGGCCGCCGGTCCCGCCGAGGAGGACCGGAGCACGTGCGGGCCCAGCCGGGCCGGCAGCGCTCCGACCGCACCCAGCTTGGCGAGTTCGGCGTCGCTGATGCCGCCCTCGGGTCCCACCACCACAGCTGTCGACGACGGCGCGTCCAGGGCTCCGCCCGCCTCCAGCGCGGCAAACCGTTGGGCCAGGGTCTCCCCGGCATCCTCGTGCAGGATGACCATGTGGTCAACGGCCCCCGACCACGCGGCGAGCCGTGTCGTATCCATGACGCCATGCACCTCGGGGACGAACGAACGCCGGGACTGTTTCGCGGCGGCACCGACGAGGGAGACCCACTTCTGCCGGCCCTTGTCCGCCTTGTCCCCGCGCCAGCGGACGATACTGCGCTCTGCGTGCCACGGAACCACGGCGTCGACGCCCAGCTCGGTGGCGGACTCGACGGCCTGCTCGTCCCGACCGCCCTTCGCAAGGGCCTGGACCAGCACGAGCCGGTGCCGCGGCGCCGGGTCCTGCCCGACCGACTCGACCTCGAGCTCGACACTCCCCGTGCCGACCGCCGTGATGACGCCGCCGATACGGTAGCCCGAACCGTCCGAGACGTCGATGCGCTCTCCGGGAGAGAGCCTACGGACGACGGCAGCGTGGCGCCCCTCGTCACCGCCGAGAAGGAACGCGCTGCCGGGTGCAGCACCACGCACGGCCTCGACCGGCCCGAAGAAGAGGGGACGCGTCACGGTCAGCGGTTCCCCAGGCGCTCCCGCAGCCGCGCGAACACTCCGGAGCCGCTGCTGTCGAGCTGGCCGTCCGTGTACTCCTCGTTGCGCAGTTCCGCCAGTTTGCGCAGGAGTTCCTCCTGCTGGTGGTCCAGGTTCCGTGGCGTCTCGACGTTCAGGTGGACACGCAGGTCTCCCCTGCCCTGGTTCCTCAGGTGCGTGACGCCCAACCCGCGCAGCGTCAGGATCTCGCCGGACTGGGTGCCCGGCTTGATCATCAGTTCCTGATCGCCGTCGAAGGTGTCGAGGTGCACGCTGGTGCCGAGGGCAGCCGCCGTCATCGGAATGCTCAGAGTCACGTGCAGGTCGTCGCCGTCGCGCAGGTAGGTCGAATCCGTGTTGACGCGGATCTCCACATAGAGGTCACCCTGCGGGCCGCCCGCGATGCCGGCCTCGCCCTGGCCCGCGAGCTGGATCCGGGTGCCGGTGCTGACACCGGCGGGCACCTTGATCGTCAGCGTGCGGCGAGCACGGACGCGTCCTTCACCGCTGCACTCGTGGCAGGGGTTGGGGATGACGGTGCCGTAGCCCTGGCACGTGCCGCAGGGCGCGCTCGTCATGACCTGGCCGAGGATCGAGCGCACGGCGCGCTGGACCTGACCGGAGCCGCCACAGATGTCACAGGTGCGAGGCGAGGTACCCGGTTGGCAGCAGCTGCCGTCACACGTGGGGCACACCTCGGCGGTGTCCACCTCGATCTTCTTGTTGGTACCGAAGACCGCGTCCCGCAGGTCGATCCTCACATTGATGAGCGCGTCCTGGCCACGGCGTGTGCGCGAGGGCGCGCCCGCCTGCTGGCCGCCGCCGCCGAAGAACGTCTCGAAGATGTCCTGGAAGGCGAATCCCGACCCCGAGTACCCCGAACCGTAGCCGTTGTCGGTCCCGTTCTCGTTGCCCGTCGTGTCGTACACCCGCCGCTTCTGCGGATCCGACAACACCTCGTAGGCACGCGTGACGAGCTTGAACTCCTCGGCTGCATTCTCACCCGGGTTCACATCCGGGTGAAGTTTCCGGGCAAGCTTGCGGTATGCCTTCTTGATCTCCTCCCCGGTAGCGCCCTGCTCCACACCGAGGACCTCATAGTGGTTACTCACTCGTGCACTTCACTTCCTGTCGAAATCTACTGTCGTCTGCGAAATCTACTGTCGTCCGGCCGCCGGACCCTGCGGACGGAGATGCCTGGACGGCCTTCGAGCGCCGTGGCCTACTCCTCGAGGACCCTCGAGAGATAGCGGGCGACCGCCCGCACGGCGGCCATCGTCGTCGGATAGTCCATGCGCGTGGGGCCGAGGATGCCGAGCTTCGCCCCCGCATCCGGGCCGTAGCCCGTCGCGACCACGGACGCTTCCGACAGTCCGCCGTAGGGGTTCTCGCTGCCGATCCTCACCGAGATACCGCGCGCGTCGTACTCCATCTCGGACAGGAGCCGCAGCATGACGACCTGCTCCTCGAGGGCCTCGAGGATAGGTCCGATGCTCAGTGGGAAATCACCCGTGGATCTCGCCAGGTTCGCTGTCCCTGCCAGCAGGATCCGGTCGTCGCGTCCGAGCCCGGCGAGCTGCTCCAGCGCCTTCACGATCGTACCCCCGTGCGTCCTGAGAGGCGGCGGCAACTGCGAGGTGACGATACCGAGCTCCCCGGGGAGCGCCGTGAGTTTCACGCCGGACACTGCCGAGAGGATCCGCTGCTTGAGCTCCGCGAGCTCGGCCTCGTGGATCTCCGCAGGAGTGCGAACGATCCGCTGCTGCACGGTGCCGTTGGTCGCGATCAAAACCACGAGGACCTGCTGCGGTGCGAGCAGCACGCATTCGATGTGGCGGACGGACGCCCCACCCACACGGGGGAACTGCACGACTGCCACCTGGTTGGTCAGCTGCGCGAGCAGGCGCACGGTCCGGTCCATGACGTCGTCGAGGTCCTCTGCACCCTCGAGCAGCGTCTGGATGGCCTTCTTCTCGGGCGCCGACAGCGGCTTTACCTCGGAGATACGGTCTACGAAGAGCCTGTACCCCTTGTCCGTCGGGATACGGCCGGAGCTCGTGTGGGGGGCCGCGATCAGACCCTCCTCCTCGAGGACCGCCATGTCGTTCCGGATGGTCGCGGAGGAGACTCCGAGCTGGTGGCGGTCGACCAGCGCCTTCGAACCGACGGGCTCCCGCGAATGGACGTAGTCCTCGACGATGGCCCGGAGCACCTCCAGGCGTCTCGGTTCACTCACTCCTGTGTCACCTCCGGTCTGTCCTGTCTTTCACGAGCATGCGTGGCGGGCGGTTCCGAGCGGTTAGCACTCGACACACCCAAGTGCCAAGTCTAGTACGTCCGGGGCGATTGTTAGCATTGGGAAACCCGGGTGCGGCAGACCGCCGAGGCCCCTGGTGGAAGGACGGCTCGGGGATGGAATACGGCTGGGGAGCACAGGACATCTCGGCGCCGAAGCGGGTCGATCTGCCCGATGTGCCGGTTGAGAAGGACATGGTCCTCGAGGACGTGCAGAGCGGTTTCGTCGGCGCTGTGGTCCGCGTCGAGAAGTCCGGCGGACTGCACGTCATGGTGCTGGAGGACCGGCGCGGAAAGCAACGGACCTTCAGGCTCGGTCATGGGTTCCTCCTCGACGGTCAGCCCGTCCACGTCGTGGCACCCATCCTTCGCACCGCGACGACTCCCGGCCGTACGGCGTCCGGCTCCGTCCGGGTCGAGGGAGTGCGGGCAAGGACGGCGAGGGCCAGCAGGATCTGGGTCGAAGGGCAGCACGATGCAGAGCTCGTCGAGAAGGTGTGGGGCGATGACCTGAGGCTGGAGGGAATCGTCGTCGAACCGCTTCATGGCATCGACGACCTCGAGGGCGCCATCCGCGCTTTCGATCCGGGACCGCAGCGACGACTCGGCGTGCTCGTCGACCACCTGCTGCCGGGAACCAAGGAGGCGCGCATCGTGCGGCAGGCCATGACCGTGCCGGGAGCGCATCACCACGTTCTGATCGTCGGGCATCCCTACGTCGACGTCTGGCAGGCCGTGAAGCCGGCTGCGCTCGGGCTCGGGGCATGGCCGGTGGTGCCACGCCACCAGGACTGGAAGACAGGCATCCTCGCCGGACTCGGTTGGCCGCACCAGGACAAAGCGGCTATCGCCCGCGGCTGGAAGCGGATTCTCGCCGGCGTCACCACGTACGCCGATCTCGAACCCTCACTCCTGGGGCGGGTCGAGGAGGTCATCGATTTCCTGACCGCACCCGCGGGCCCACGATGAGCCGACTAACACAGGCAACCACGTATCCTTAAAACACAGTCCGCGGGAAGTTCTCGCCACTCAGCAAAGGAATCACGTTGTCCAATACCGCTGACCACCAGCACAACGGACGGGCCGAAGCCCAGCCGGCGTTCGAAGGCACGCCGGCGAATGCGCTACCGCTGACGGCATCCGAGGACCGCCAGTTCGCAACGTTGGCACACTTCGGCGGGATCCTGGGGTTCATCCCCTCCCTACTGATCTTCCTCATCTTCAAGGACAGGGGCCCCTTCACTGCGCAGGAATCCAAGGAGGCGTTGAATTTCACGCTTCCTCCGACGCTCCTCGCCCTGGTCGCCTGGCTCCTCTCGCTCGTGCCAGAGATCGGCGGATTCTTCGCCGTGGTGAACGCCCTGATCTGGGTCACGATCACGATCTTCTCGGTGAACGCGGGCATCCAGGTCAATCGCGGGAAGCCGTACCGTTACGCCTTCAACCTCCGCTTCCTCCGCTAGCACGCCACGTACGGGCCGCGCCCGCCGTCGTCCGAGAGGCCGAGGTTGCGTCCGACCCGACGTGCCGGCGGCGCCTCGCTCAGTCCGGCAGCAGTCTTCGCACGACGGCGTCCGCGAGCAGTCGGCCCCTGAAGGTCAGGACCAGGCGACCTGCGAAGGCGGCTGCGGGCTCGACGAGCCCCTCGGCGATGAGCCCCGCGACGGCGCGCCTGCCCGCCGGCGTCAACCTGCTCGTGTCCAAACCCTCACGCAGACGCACGCGCAGCATGACGTCCTCGACGTATCGGTCCTCCTCCGACAGCACCTCGCGTCCGGCGGCCGGCGAGTGACCCTGATCCAGCGCCCCCGCATACGGGCTCGGGTGCTTGACGTTCCACCAGCGGGTGCCGCCTACGTGCGAATGCGCACCGGGCCCGGCTCCCCACCAGTCGCCGCCGCGCCAGTACGCCAGGTTGTGCCGGCACGCGTCGGCGGGCGTCCGCGCCCAGTTGCTCACCTCGTACCACTGCAGCCCACCGGCCGTCAGCATCTCCTCCGCGAGGGCGTACTTGTCGGCGTGGTCGTCGTCGTCGATGGGCGGTACCTGACCACGCCGGATGCGCGTCGCGAGCTTCGTACCCTCCTCGATGATCAGGGCGTAGGCGGAGATGTGGTCCGGGTCGTAGGAGAGCGCGGTGGCCAGCGACGCGCGCCAGTCCTCCAGCGACTCCCCCGGCGTGCCGTAGATCAGATCCAGGCTGACCTTCAGGCCCGCCTCGCGCGCCCAGCGGACGGCCTGCGGCACGCGCTCCGGCGAGTGGGTGCGGTCGAGGACTGCGAGGACGTGCGGCACGGCCGACTGCATGCCGAACGACACGCGCGTGAAGCCCGCGTCCTTCAGCACGCGCAGCGATTCCGGCGTCACAGAATCCGGGTTCGCCTCCGTCGTCACTTCGGCGTCCGGGGTCAGGCCCCATTGTGCGGCAGCTGCACGAAGGATCTGCGCGAGGTCCTCCGCCGGCAGCAGGGTGGGAGTACCGCCTCCGAAGAACACAGTGGACAGGGGCCTCGCAGGCACTCCCGAGGCGTTCAGCGCCCGGGCGCCGAGTGCGATTTCCGACAGCACGGAGCCGGCATACGCGTCCTGCGACGCTCCCCCTCCGAGTTCGGTGGCGGTATAGGTGTTGAAGTCGCAATAGCCGCACCTGACGGCACAGAACGGGATGTGGACGTACAGGCCGAAATCGCGCTCCGTCGCTCCTTCGGCTGCCGCGGAAGGCAGCACACCGTCCTCGGGCGCTGGAAGGCCGAGCGGGAGCGCGCTAGGCATGCGCGCGCTCCCCCACGGTCGAAAGCAGTGTCACTTCTTGGCTTTGTCCTTCGACTCGTCCGATGACAGCGCGGCGATGAAGGCCTCCTGGGGTACCTCGACGCGCCCGACCATCTTCATGCGCTTCTTGCCTTCCTTCTGCTTCTCGAGCAGTTTCCGCTTACGGGTGATGTCGCCGCCGTAGCACTTGGCGAGGACGTCCTTGCGGATGGCACGGATGCTTTCGCGCGCGATGATCCGTGCCCCGATGGCGGCCTGGATGGGGACCTCGAACTGCTGGCGCGGAATCAGTTCACGCAGCTTACCGGTCATCATGACTCCGTAGGCGTACGCCTTGTCGCGGTGCGTGATGGCGCTGAACGCATCGACCTGTTCACCCTGCAGCAGGATGTCCACCTTGACGAGGTCGGAGACCTGGTCGCCGTCGGCCTTCCAGTCGAGGGAGCCGTAACCCCTCGTCTTGGACTTCAGGAGGTCGAAGAAGTCGAAGACGATCTCGGCCAGTGGCAGCCTGTACCGGATCTCGACGCGGTCCTCGGACAGGTAGTCCATGCCGCCCAGCACGCCGCGGCGCTGCTGGCAGAGCTCCATGATGGCTCCGACGAACTCCGAGGGAGCGAGGATGGTGGCTGACACCATCGGCTCGCGGACTTCGGCGATCTTGCCCACCGGGTACTCGCTGGGATTCGTCACCTTCATGACGCGCTTGTCCTCGAGGGTCACCTCGTACTCTACGTTGGGTGCGGTCGAGATGAGGTCGAGGTTGTACTCACGTTCCAGCCGCTCGCGCGTGATCTCGAGGTGCAGCAGGCCGAGGAAGCCGACGCGGAAGCCGAAGCCCAGCGCCGCAGATGTCTCCGGCTCGTAGACCAGGGCGGCGTCGTTCAGGGTGAACTTCGCCAGCGCGTCGCGGAGGACCGGGTAGTCCGTGCCGTCGAGCGGGTAGAGCCCGGAGAACACCATGGGCTTGGGGTCCTCGTAGCCGCCCAGCGATTCGGCAGCCGGCTTCTGGAGGTTGGTCACGGTGTCGCCGACCTTCGACTGGCGAACGTCCTTCACGCCCGTGATGAGGTAACCCACCTCGCCGACACCCAGCCCTTTCGAGGGCTTCGGCTCCGGCGAACTGACGCCGATCTCGAGCAGTTCATGGCTCGCCCTGGTGGACATCATCTGGATGCGCTCCCGCGGGCTGAGCTTTCCGTCGACCACGCGTACGTACGTCACGACGCCGCGGTAGGTGTCGTACACGGAGTCGAAGATCATGGCACGGGCAGGAGCATTCGGATCGCCGGTCGGAGCGGGGAGATCACGCACGATCTTGTCCATGAGCGCTTCGACGCCCACGCCCGTCTTGCCGGACACCATGAGGACGTCCTCCGGCTCGCCGCCGATGAGGCTCGCCAGTTCCGCCGCGTACTTCTCGGGCTGAGCGGCAGGGAGGTCGATCTTGTTCAGCACCGGGATGATCGTGAGGTTGTTCTCCATCGCGAGGTACAGGTTCGCGAGGGTCTGGGCCTCGATGCCCTGGGCGGCGTCGACCAGAAGGATGGCGCCCTCGCATGCCGCGAGCGACCGCGAGACCTCGTACGTGAAGTCGACGTGGCCGGGGGTATCGATCATGTTCAGGGCATAGGCGGTGCCATCGACCTCCCAGGGCAGGCGGACCGCCTGCGACTTGATGGTGATGCCGCGCTCACGCTCGATGTCCATGCGGTCGAGGTACTGCGCCTTCATGTCCCGCTGCTCAACGGCTCCGGTGAGCTGGAGCATGCGGTCGGCCAACGTCGATTTACCGTGATCGATGTGCGCGATGATGCAGAAGTTCCTGATGATCGCCGGATCGGTGGCGGCAGGCACCGGCGCGGTGCGGGCCATGGGTGACACGTAGGTTCCTCACTTTTTCGGGACAGGGTCCGGCATGCAGGTACCGGCCGAGCCGTCCTGTGCGGGTAGGGCATGCGCTGGGCGCCGGCCTTCCCACTAGTGTCCCACGGCGCCGCACGGCTCCGGCAATCGCGCCGGCACCTTCGGCGCAGGACCCGGAGAGGTGGTGGTCGGTAGGATCGCTGCATGGCGATCACCCTCCGCTCCCTCCTGTCGCTCGCAGGTCGCATCGCAAGCGCTGTCAACAGCACCCCGGCCACGCGCGGCACCGCGGCTCCTCCGCGAGCCCGCGACCGGAGGCGGCCCCGAACGACCGTTCCTGCGTCCCCCACGGCTCGACGAGCGGCCGATCGACGGGGTCGAGCCACGCTCGGCTATTCGCCATCCAGTGACGGCAATCCGGATCCCGGGGAGATCGTATGGACCTGGGTGCCCTATGAGGACGACCCGGCGCAGGGCAAGGACCGCCCTGTGCTCCTGATCGGGCGCGAAGGGAGCGAACTCCTGGGATTGATGCTGACCAGCCGCGATCGTAACAACGCACGCGACCACGATGCGCGCTATGTGGATATCGGGACGGGCGGTTGGGACCGACAGGGACGCCCGAGCGAGGTGAAGGTGGACCGCCTCCTGCGCATCGATCCGGGCCAGGTGCGGCGGGAGGGCGCGGTCCTTCCTCGCCAGCGCTTCGAACAGGTGATTGCTGCCGTCCCCGACAGCCTGCTGGGGTAGCGACATTCCGGTCCTGCTCGGTGGCAACGCGGTGCGCCAGAGGCAGGACTCATCGGCTGTGGGGAGCGGCCACGCAGGTGCCGCTGCTCGGGCGTTACGCGTATTTCTGGTAACCTTTATAGCTGTGTGTCCGCGCAGGTCTCCGGGCACTTTGGCCAATCGTCACACGGTATCCCCACGCCGCTCAGTCATTGGTTGGCCGAAATACCCTCACGACCAGTCCGCAATACAAAGAAAGTTCTCATACGTGGCAAATATCAAGTCCCAGAAAAAGCGCATCCTCACGAACGAAAAGGCGAGGCAGCGCAACAACTCGGTCAAGTCCGAGCTGAAGACCGCCATCCGCGCCGTCAACACGGCCGTCGAAGGTGCTGACAAGGACGCTGCCGCAACGGCTCTGCAGGCAGCCAGCCGCAAGCTCGACAAGGCTGTCAGCAAGGGTGTGCTGCACAAGAACAACGCAGCGAACCGCAAGTCCGCCATCTCCAAGAAGGTCAACGCGCTCTAAGCTGCGAATCCTTCGCTGGAGGGCCGGTTCCTTTCGGAGCCGGCCCTCCAGCGTTTAACCGCCCTGTCCGATACCTGCCCTGAATCCTTTCGACCGGCATAGCGGCTGAGGCGGCCAGTACTCCCCGGCAGCCACATCAGCTATTCCGGGCAGCCACATCAGCCGTTCCGGGCAGCCGACCCGCCGTTCCGGGCAATGCTCACCCGTCTCCGAGCGCGATGACCGTCACGGCACGCTCGACGGCGTAGACGGGGTCGCGCGACTCGCCCTTCACCTGGGCATCCGCCTCCGCCAGTGCCCGTACACAGTGCGCGAGTGCTGCTGAACTGAAGCGCTGCGCCTCTTTTCGCGCCTGGTCGACCTGCCACGGAGCCATTCCGAGCTCCTTGCCCAGCTGGATCGACGACCCGCGAACGCCGTGCACCCTGGCGACGGCTCGTACCTTCATGGCGAGTGCGGCGACGATCGGAACCGGATCGGCGCCCGTCGCGAGCGCGTGGCGCAGCATCGACAGAGCTTGAGCTGTACGACCGGCGAGAGCGGCATCCGCAACCTTGAAGCCGGTCGCCTCGACACGGCCTCCGTAGTACTTCTCCACCGTCTCGGCCGTGACGTCGCCCGCGGTGTCCGCCATCAGCTGCTGGCATGCGGCTGCGAGTTCGGGCAACTGCGAACCGACCGCTGCGACGAGCGCGCGTACGGCGTCAGGGTCGATGCGACGGCGTGCCAGGCGGAACTCCGTGGCGACGAACTCCGCTTTCTCGCCATCCTTCTTCAGGGGCTGGCAATCGACGATCGTGGCCTGCGAGGCCCTGATGGCGTCCAGCAGCTTCTTGCCGCGGTTGCCTCCCGAGTGACGCAGCACCAGGACGACGTCGGGGGCAGGATCGGCCAGGTAGGCGAGGGTATCGACCAGAAAGGCATCGTTCATCTGAGCCAGCCCGGACACTTCGATCACCGTCCAGTCACCGAAGAGTGACGGACTGGCATGCATCATGAGGGTTCCGCCCTCATAGGAGACGGCGTCCAGCCTCACGAGCTCCGCTGCTGGCTGCGCGGTGCGCACCTGGTTGCGGATCGATTCCGCCGCTTTCGATGCCACGTAGTCCTCGGGTCCGGAGAGCAGCACCACGCCGGCGGGCCTTACGTCACGCCATGTGGCCTGCTGGCTCGAGCCGCTGGTGCGACCGGCGGGTGATCTTGTTGCCACGTGGCGTCGTTCCTTCCGTCAGATCCATTCCTACTGTTTCACGGTGGGACCGCACCGCAAAGCTGCGAGGCCGTCGCGCGGTTGTTCTCAGCGCAGTTCGCGAACCTCCAGCGTGCTGCCGACGACCTCTACGGTGAATGAGCCGAGCTCGTCCGTCCGGGCTGTTGCGATTCCGGCTCGTGCAAGTGTCTCGAGGATCGCAGGGTGCGGATGGCCGTAGTCGTTGTCCTCACCGACCGAGATGAGCGCGAGGCCGGGGTCCACGGCCTCGATCAGCGAGCTGCCCCCATTTCTGGCGCCGTGATGGGCCACCTTGAGTACGTCGACTCCCCTGTCACTGAGACCCGTCGCGGAGGACAGGAGGGCGTCGGCGGCGTCCTCCTCGAGATCCCCCGTCAGCAGGAGTGTGACAGGGCGGTCGGGTGTCGGCACCACGACCTCGAGCACCGCGCTGGCGTTGTTCTCCTCGAAGGTGGGTGCGCCCGGACGGGGCCACAGCAGCTCGACAGTGATCGGTGGGAGATCGATCACGGTGGTGCTGCTCAGCTTCTCTGCCTCCACTCCTGCGGCAGCAGCTGCAGCGGTTACCTCCGACGGCAGCCTTTCCTCGCCGGAGGAGTAGTAGATAGCAGACACCGCACGATCACGTATGACGCCTCCGACGCCGCCGTAATGATCGTCGTGCAGGTGCGTGATGACCAGCGCATCGATCACGTCGACCTGCAGCCTGTCCAGGCATCGGTCCATCGCTTCGGGTTCCGGTCCCGTATCGACGACCATCGCGTGGCCGGGCGTCGTCCTGACCACGATCCCGTCCCCCTGGCCGACGTCGCACAGTGCCATCACCCAGTCGCCTCGCGCAGGCGTATCGATGCGTCCGAGCAGGAGGAGTCCGGCCGGAATAGCGGCGACGAGGAGGAACGAGACGGCAAACAGGATCCCCGACGCCGGCGGGCAGGCACGGGCACACGGTCGTACCCGGCGGGAGCGACGTGCGGTTCCGACCGGCCGATGCGTGCCGGCGAGCGGAACGTTCGTCCTGGCCCGCCCGAGACGCGAGGAGCGCCTCCTGACGCGGCCCCGTGGCCGGGGAACGAGCCCCGCCCGGCAAGGGGTGCGGACCCGGAGATGGCCTGCCCGCGTCGCGGGTGTCGATGCTGCCGCAGGAACGCGCCCCGTGCGCCGACGACCCGGAGGCGCTGGGTCAGCGGGACCTTCACGCGGCAGGCGACCGCCGTGTGCTGGGCGAGGAGGAGCAGCAGCGCCAGTGACGCCAGCGATGCCAGTGCTGCGACGATGGCCCCCGGTGGTCCCGCGATCCACGGCAGGGTGGCGCCAGGTGCCGTTGCGAGGATTTCAGCGACACCGGCTACCCATCGAGTGCCCCACTGAGCGGCGCCGATGAGGGGTGGAGCCAGTACGGGAGCTGCCACCAGCGCGAGGACAGCCACCATTCCCAGCAGGGTGATGGCAGGTACGACGGGCGACGCGAGGACATTGGCGGGCAGGGAGTATGCGGGTAGCGCGGGTTGGATGAGGACGATGATCGGCGTGCAGAAGAGTTGCGCAGTCAGCGGTATCGCGAGTATCTGGGCAATGCTTCGCGGCAACGCCGTTCCTAGTGCAGCCGCCACCATCGGTCCCGCGGTGACGAGACCCAGGGTCGCGGCGACCGACAGCATGAATGCAAAGGAGATCGAGAGCCATGGATCCACCGCGAGCAGGACGATGATCGAGAGCAGCAGCAGGGTCAGTGACACCTTGCCCCGACCGGACAGCACAGCCGCTACGCCGATCGTGCCCATCACCGCTGCGCGGAGCACGCTGGGCTCTGGCCGAACCAGCATCACGAACCCCGCAAGGGCGACGACCGCACCCGTGCAGGCTGGAAGCCTCGGCACGCGGACGGCGCGCAGTCCGAGGAACGCAAAGGCTACGACGTAGGAGCAGTTCGCTCCGCTGACGGCCGTCAGGTGGGTCAGGCCGGTGGTCTGCATGGCTTGCTCCAGTTCGCTGTCCAGGCCTATCCGGTCGCCCAGCGCCATGCCGGGGAGCAGACCGCCGTCCCGACTGTCCTGGACGGCCTGGTGTCGGAAACGGCCCCGCAGGTCACCGGTATATCCGAGCCAGCCTCCTGCGGCTGCGATCGTCGGACGACTGGAGGGAAGGAGCACGGCTGCGGCCTTGCCGACCCGGTCCGGGGCCTTGACGGTGCCTATGACGCGCACGGTGTCTCCTGTCCCCACGCCGGCCCATTCTGAAGAGGCTATGACGACGACCGGCGTCCTTGCAGCGAAGCTGTCGCCGTGCAGCACTCCTCCTACGACATCGCCGTCGACGAGATAACGGTCCCCGCCATCGAATGCTCCCGGTTCCAACAAGGACGGCTCGCCCGTGACCCTGAGGACGGCGGTGAAGGAGGTGCCACTCCGGACGGCTTGATCCAGCGGTCCGGCTTCAGACCGTGTGAGGCTCCCGCCGGCGGAGAGCAGCACCAGGGTCACGGCCGCTACCGGGGCCAGTGCGAGGGCCGCCAGCGGCACCCTCGGGTGCCCTGCCGCGCAGGGGATGGACACCAGACACGTGAGCACCAGGCCAGCAGCGACAGCAAGAAGACCTGCGGCAGACACGGCTGTCGCCTCCGCGTGAACGGCGATGGCGGCTGCTGTCCATGCTGCTGCCGCGGACGGGAGCAGTCGTAGGTCCCCCTTCCATCGAGCAGGAGGTGGCTGACGACCCTGCTTCCGGCGCGCATCGGCGCTCTCGTTCCGCGGCCGGTGCTGCGCGGCGAACAATGAGAACGACCCCGCGCTGATCCTGCTCACTCCGCCACGATGAGCGGAAGGATCCCGTCCAGCAGGGCAGGACCGATACCCGGAACCGCGTCGATGTCGGCTGCCTGTACGAACGGCCCGTGCTCATCCCGCCAGTCGATGATGCGCTGCCCGAGAACCGGTCCGACTCGGGGCAGTGATTCGATCTCGGCCAGTGACGCGGAGTTGATGTCGATTGCTCCCTCGGGACGCGAGGTCGCTCCGCTTACCGCGGCGGCCCCGTCCGGTTCGGCCGTCCGCCCGCCTGATGGCGATGCCGGTGCTTCCTGCGATGGACCACCCGCTGGCGGCTCCTCCCCCACGGCGAGGAGATGGACATGCTGCCCGTCCGCAGGGATTCCGGCGAGATTGATGCCTTCGAGATCCGCCTCCGGCAGGGCCCCGCCCGCCCTGTCGATGACCTCGAACAACCGTGTGCCCGCTGCGACGGTGACGACGCCCGGCGTGGCTACGGCCCCCGTGACATAGACGACGACCATCGCGGACGACGAGCTAGTCGCCGTGGCACCCGGCCGCGTGCCGGAGGACGGTTCTGGAGTCGTTCCTGAAGATGCCGCTGTCGTATCGGAACCAGTCGCGGAAGCCACGGAGGATGAATCTGACTCGCCCGAAGACTCGGCATCGAGCTGCACCGACACGGCGGCGGCCGAGGGCTCGGAGCTGCGGACGAGGAACATCGCCGCCCCTATCGCCAGGGCGACCCCGAGGAATACCAGGGCGGCCGAGCGTGCCACGCGCCATCGCACACCCGGACGTGCGGGCCATTCCTCGCCCTCGACATGCCCCGGCGTGGATTCAGGAGTGACCACGTCGTGCTGCGGCGGCGGGGGCTCTTCCTGCACGTCCACGTGCAGGAAGCCAGGAGCGTGCTCCTGGCGCGTCCAGCCGTCGGCAGCTACTTCCAGCGGTCCCCGCGGCGACAACAACTCGGACGTCCGTGGTGTCAGTGACCCCGACGCCCCTGCTGCCGGCGACAATCGCGCCCCGGCATCTCCGGCGACAGGCCAACGGTGCTTTCCCATACCCAGACGCTAGGAGCACGGGATGCGGCACCGACGGCATGCCCCTGCTATGTGGACATCTGCCCGGCCCCCTACCTCGAGGCGCTCCTGGCTGGGGGGAGGATCAGCCTGCGCTCACCGTGACCGCCAGCACGCCGAGGCCTGCGTGCGCGGCGAGGACCGAAGGACATGGCGCCGTCGTCACGCACTCCGCACCCACGGCACCAGCCAGACGCCCGGCAAGGCCGCTTGCGTCGGCCGGATTCCCGAAGTGGTGGACCGTCAACAGCACCGTTCCGGTACGGCCGGCGACATCCCCCTCCACCAGTTCCTGGAGGCGCTGCATTCCGCGCTCGGCGGACCGCATCCGTTCCAGGGGCACGAGCTTTCCGCCCTGCACGTGGAGGATCACCCGAACGGACAGGAGGGTCCCCAGCCAGCCAGCCGCTGCCGTGATCCTTCCCCCGCGGCGCAACTGATCAAGGCTCGGCACGTAGAAGTACAGGGCCGAGGCACGCGCGGACATGGCGGCCGCAGCCGCGGCCTCCTGCAGGCCTGCTCCGGCTGCTGCCGCTGCCAGAGCGGCCAGTGCTGCCCTACCCTGCGCCATCCCCGCTGTCCGTGTGTCGATGACTTCCACGGAGACGCCGACCCTCGACGCCGCCAACCTCGCCGCCTCCACCGTGCCGGACAGCAACCCGGACAGGTGCACCGACACGACGCCGTCGTAGCCTTCCTCTTCAAGGCGCTCATAGACCCGCTCGAACTGGCCGGGCGACGGGCGCGAGGTGCGGACGTCCGCGCCGGCGGCAAGTGCCACCATCAGCGGCGCCGTAACGTCGTCGTGCTCGCCCGTCAGGATGTCGTGCCCGACGAGCACCGGCATGGGGACCACCCGCACCCCCTCGGCCAGTCCACCCGATCGGCTCCACTCGGGAGCGAACCCGGCAGCGGAGTCGGTGACGACCGCGGTACGGACGGACTGCCCGTGCGATGCCGGCGGCCGGCTCATCAGGCCGGGACGATGTTGACCAGTTTGGGCGCCCGCACGATCACGGTCCGGATGCCGCGACCGTCCAGCACGCGCTGGACCTGCTCGCTGGCCAGCGCGAGCTCGCGGAGGGCCTCCTCACCGATGTCCGGTGACACCGTCAACCGGTCCCGCACCTTGCCCTGCACCTGGACGACGGCGACGACGGAGTCCTGCGTGAGGAGGGCCGGGTCGACCGTCGGCCAGCCTGCTGTGGCGACCGTGGCCTCGTGGCCGAGTCGGTTCCACAGGTCCTCGGCCGTGTACGGCGCGAAGAGGCTGAGGATGACGGCAACGGCCTCGGTGGCCTCACGGACGGCGGGATCAGCGCCTCCCGGCCCGGAGTCGATCGCCTTCCGCGTGGCGTTGACGAGTTCCATCAGCTTGGCGATGACGACGTTGAACTTGTTGGCTTCCATGAGCTCGGCGGCGTCGGCGACGGTGCGGTGCGTCATCGAACGCAGCGCGCGGTCCCCCGAGGAGGGATCGACGCCCGGTTCGCTGGTCACGTCCGCGCCGAGCCGCCAGGCACGCGCCAGGAACTTCGCGGAGCCCGACGGCGAGACGTCGGCCCAGTCGACGTCGTCCTCGGGAGGAGACGCGAAGACCATGGTGAGGCGGACGGCGTCGACGCCGAAGCGGTCGAGCTGCTCGCCGAGGTCCACGCCGTTGCCGAGGGACTTGCTCATGGCCTTGCCGCCGTTCAGCACCTGCCCCTGGTTCAGCAGCGCGCTGAAGGGCTCGGTGAAACCGACCATCCCGAGGTCGAACAGGACCTTCGTGAAGAACCGGCTGTACAGCAGGTGCAGGATGGCGTGCTCCACGCCACCGACGTACTGGCCGACGGGCAGCCAGCGGTTGACGGCCTCGGTGTCGAAGGGCGCGGAGTCGAGGTGCGGGTTGACGAAGCGCAGGTAGTACCAGGACGAGTCGACGAAGGTGTCCATGGTGTCCGTGTCCCGCTTGGCGGCACCACCGCACGACGGGCAGTCCACATTGACCCACTCCTCGACGGCGGCCAGCGGTGAGGTGCCCTTGGGCGCAAGGGCCTCCCCGCGCAGGCCTTCGGGCAGCGTGACCGGCAGCTGGTCGTCCGGCACCGGCACCTCGCCGCACGAGGGGCAGTGGATGATCGGGATGGGCGTTCCCCAGAAGCGCTGGCGCGAGAGCAGCCAGTCGCGCAGGCGGTAGTTGATGGTGTGCTCGCCGGTGCCCTGTTCCTCGATCAGCTCGACGGCGCGCCGGATGGCCGTGGCCTTGTCCAGCCCGCTCAACTCGCCCGAGTTCACGAGGGTACCTTCGCCGGTCGTGGCGATGCCGGTCTCAGCGGCGTCGTCCGCGCCGGTGTCGACGACGGTGCGCACCGGCAGGTCGAACGCGCGCGCGAAGTCGAGGTCACGCTGGTCGTGGGCGGGCACGGCCATGATGGCACCGGTGCCGTAGTCCGCCAGGACGTAGTCCGCGGCCCAGACGGGCAGCTTCTCGCCCGTCAGCGGATTGACGGCGTAGCGACCGGTGAACACCCCGGTCTTCTCACGCTCCGTCGCCTGCCTCTCGATCTCCGAGAGGCCCTTGACCTGCTCGCGGTACTGGTCCAGCTCGGCGCGCCGGTCGGAAGTCACCAGGTCGAGAGCCAGGTCGGCGTCGGCCGCGACGACGAAGAAGGTGGCCCCGTACAGCGTGTCGGGACGCGTGGTGAAGACGGTGACGTCGGTGTCCGGCTGGTCGCCGTCGGCCTCGATCCGGAACCGGACGTGCGCTCCCTCGGAACGGCCGATCCAGTTGCGCTGCATCGCGAGGACGCGCTCGGGCCAGTGTCCCTTGAGCTGCTCCATGTCATCGAGCAGCCGATCCGCGTAGTCGGTGATCTTGAAGTACCACTGATTCAGGTTCTTCTTCGTCACCATCGTGCCGCAGCGGTCACAGGCCCCGTTGATGACCTGCTCGTTCGCCAGTACGGTCTGGTCCTTGGGGCACCAGTTCACCGGCGAGTTCCGGCGGTAGGCCAGTCCCTTCTGGAAGAACCGGACGAAGAGCCACTGGGTCCAGCGGTAGTACTCGGGATCGGAGGTGTGCAGCCGCCTGCTCCAGTCGGCGCTGATGGCGTAGCGCCTGAACGAGTTCGCCTGCGTGTCGATGTTGGCGTAGGTCCACTCGGCCGGGTGGGCGTTGCGCTTGATCGCCGCGTTCTCGGCGGGCAGGCCGAACGAGTCCCAACCGATCGGGTGCAGGACGTCGAAGCCCTTCTGGCGGTAGAAACGCGCGGCGACGTCTCCCATGGCGAAGGCCTCGGCGTGGCCCATGTGGAGGTCGCCCGAGGGGTAGGGGAACATGTCGAGCACGTAGCGCCGCTCCCGCTTGCCGTCGTCGGCCGGAGCGAACGCCTGGAGCTGATCCCACACCGCGGGCCACTTCGCCTCGATGGTGGCGAAATCGTAGGTGTTCTCGTCCGGCTGAGCGCCCTCGGGGTTGATGCTCACTGTATGTTGACCTGTCCTGTCGGTGGAACGTCGTCCTGCTGTGCTGCCTGCAAGCTGTGATGCCGCTGTCCGCCCTCGGGGGCACCTCCGTGTGTCCGGGGCCGGACACACAAAAGCCCCTCACAAAGAGGGGCCGCCGCACGGTGGATACCGTGCGGCTAGGTAAGGAGGAGGGTGCGGAGCATGGGTCCACTTTAGCAGTGTGCTCTGCGGGCCGCCCGTCCCTGCCCAGCGTGTGCAGGGCGCACCGGGTTCGTGGGAACCGGGTGCGCCCTGACCGAGCTCGTCCCGACTAGCGGACGTCCTCGTCCACCCAGTCGAAGGTCTTCGTCACGGCCTTCTTCCAGAGGCGGAGCTGGCGCTCGCGCTCGGCGTCGTCCATGGACGGATTCCAGCGCTTGTCCTCCGCCCAGTTGGTCGCGAGTTCATCCGTGTCCTTCCAGAAGCCGACAGCGAGGCCCGCGGCGTAGGCTGCGCCGAGCGCCGTGGTCTCCGTGACCTTCGGTCGGATGACCGGGATTCCGAGGATGTCGGCCTGGAACTGCATCAGGGCGTCATTGGCGACCATGCCGCCGTCGACCCTGAGGTCCTCCATGTTGACACCGGAGTCCGCGTTGGCAGCGTCGAGGACCTCGCGGGTCTGGAAGGCGGTGGCCTCCAGTGCCGCTCGGGCGATGTGTCCCTTGTTCACGAACCGCGTGAGGCCGACGATGGCACCCCGGGCATCCGAGCGCCAGTACGGCGCGAAGAGACCGGAGAACGCAGGCACGATGTAGACGCCGCCGTTGTCCTCGACCGTCGTGGCGAGCTGCTCGACCTCCGGAGCACTCTTGATGATCCCGAGGTTGTCCCGGAGCCACTGCACGAGTGATCCGGTGACGGCGATCGAACCTTCGAGCGCGTAGACCGGCTTGGCGTCCCCGAGCCGGTAGCAGACCGTCGTCAGCAGGCCGTTCTTCGAGTGGACGATTTCTTCGCCGGTGTTCACGATCATGAAGTTGCCCGTGCCGTAGGTGTTCTTCGCACCGCCCTTGTCGAACGCGGCCTGTCCGAACGTCGCAGCCTGCTGGTCGCCGAGGATGCCGGCGACGGGCGTCTCGCGCAGGAGCTGGGAGGTGTGGACGGTGCCGTAGACCTCCGACGAGGAGCGGATCTCCGGCAACATCGACACAGGGACCCCGAAGTCGGCGAGGATACCCTCGTCCCACGACAGCGTCTCGAGATCCATGAACAGTGTGCGGGAAGCGTTGGTGACATCGGTGATGTGCACGCCGCCGTCGGTGCCGCCCGTGAGGTTCCAGGTGACCCACGAATCTGTGTTGCCGAAGAGGAGATCGCCGGCTTCGGCCTTCTCGCGGGCTCCCTCGACGTTGTCGAGGATCCACTTGATCTTCGTACCCGAGAAGTAGGTTGCCAGCGGCAGGCCGACCTTCGCCTTGTACCG
Organism: Arthrobacter sp. NamB2; assembly: GCF_005281365.1. Taxonomy (NCBI): domain Bacteria; kingdom Bacillati; phylum Actinomycetota; class Actinomycetes; order Micrococcales; family Micrococcaceae; genus Arthrobacter; species Arthrobacter sp. NamB2. The sequence goes on from NZ_SZWI01000007.1 coordinate 149,040, forward strand.
CTCGACGCCGCCGTCCTGCGCGAGCTCATCCACGATGTTCTGCGTCCGGGTGTCCTGCCACACGATCGCGTTGTAGACGGCCTTGCCGGTCGTCTTGTCCCAGACGACGGCGGTCTCGCGCTGGTTGGTGATACCGACGGCGGCGATGTCGTGGCGAGTGAGATTCGCCTTCGAGAGCGCCGTGCCGATGACCTCACGTGTGTTGTCCCAGATCTCGGCGGGGTCGTGCTCCACCCAGCCGGCCTTCGGGAAGATCTGCTCGTGCTCCTTCTGACCGGACGACACGATGTCGCCCTTGTGGTCGAACACGATGGCCCTGCTGGAGGTGGTGCCCTGGTCGATGGCGATGACGTACTGCTGCGACATGTCTTACTCCTTCATTGGATGACGACGTGAAAAAGTGGCGCGGCTGAGGGCCGCTCGAGGTGGTTGACTAGGCCGCCGGCGGGAAAGAGATGAACTGGATGACTATGCCTGCCAGGATGCCGCCGATGATCGGTCCGACGATCGGTACCCACGCATAGCCCCAGTCGCTGCTGCCCTTGCCCTTGATGGGCAGCAGGGCGTGGGCGATACGTGGGCCGAGGTCGCGGTTCGGGTTGATGGCATAGCCGGTGGGACCACCGAGCGAGGCACCGATACCGACGACGAGGAGCGCGACGGCGAGGGGGCCGAGGCCGGACGGCGTGTTCCCGAAGGACAGGATCACGAAGACGAGCACGAACGTACCGATGATCTCGGTGACGAGGTTCCAGCCGTAGGAACGAATGGCGGGACCCGTGGAGAAGACGCCCAGCTTGTTGGCGGGATCCGGCTCCTCGTCGAAATGCTGCTTGTAGGAGAGCCAGCACAGGACGGCTCCGAGGATCGAACCGATCATCTGGGCGGCAAGGTAGGCCAGGGCATTGACGAAGTTCTTGTCGACACCCGACGCGAACTGGTCGGTGTCGCCGTTCACCCAGAGACCGACGGTGACCGCGAAATTCAGGTGTGCGCCCGAGAGGGCTGCGACGTAGACGCCGGCGAAGACCGCGAGGCCCCAGCCGAAGTTGACCATGAGAAAGCCGCCATTATTACCCTTGGTCTTGGCGAGCGCGACATTCGCGACCACACCCGTTCCGAGCAACAGCAGCAGCATTGTGCCGAACATCTCGGCGACGAATACTTCCAGAGACATCTTTGACTCCTCTATCTATTCACTTATCGCGGGTGCCGCCGCCTCGACGGCACCCGTTGGTTCCCCCCCGGCAACCACTGCCGTTGGCACTGCACCGCTGGAACAGCGGTTCGACCCGTTGCGGCGGGTGCCGCTACGCGGTCAGGCTCTTGACCTGCACCCGGTGAGCATCGGCGAGGACCTTCTCGGCCAACTCGATCTCCGCTGCCGAGTCCGCTGCGCTCCAGCCCAGAAGCGGAGCAAGGGTCTCGGCGAGCTCTGCGAGCAGCTCCTCGGTGACGAGTCCCCGGAATGCAAGTGACGTACGGCGGATCAGGACGTCGATCAGGTGACCGATCTGCTCGTGCTCGACCATATAGGCGAGCTCTCGCGTGCTCAGCTCCTTGGTCGAATTCAACAGCCTGTCCGGGCCTTCGGCAAGGTATTCGAGGACGTCTTTCGCGCGTGTCCCGTAGCGCGTCAGCAGGACAGCCACACGGGCCTCGTCGAAGCCGGGGCGGACAGCCTGCTCGATCCAGGCGCGCTCGGCGGCGGCGTCCTTCGGGAAGTCCTTGCCACCGCCGATGGCGACTCCCGCGGTCGACGTCCTGCGCGGAACTCCCAGGGCTGCCAGGGTGTCATCGGCAAGGTGCTCGGACAGGGCGCGGAAGGTCGTCCACTTGCCGCCGACCAGGCTCAGGGTCGTGACCGGACGACCGCCGACTGTCTCCTCGCGCTTCTCGATGCGGTAGTCACGCGAGACGAACCCGGGCTGCGTGTCGTCGTGCCGCGGCAGGGGACGGACGCCCGAGAAGCTGTAGACGATGTCGTCCTGGGAGACCTTGATATCCGGGAAGACGTGTCCGATCAGCTCGAAGAAGTACTCGATCTCCTCGTCGGTGCACACCGCCTGCTCATTGATGTCGACGTCGATGTCGGTGGTGCCGACGAGGACGCGGTCCCCCATGGGATAGATCAGGACGATGCGGCCGTCGACGTGCTCGAAGAAGATCTCCGTGCCGTTGCACGCCTCGAGCAACTCCCGGTGGTCGAGCACGATGTGCGAACCCTTGGTGCCGCCCATGAAGCGGGTCTCGGATCCGAGGACGGCGTTGGTGCCGTCGGTCCAGGCTCCGGTCGCATTGACGACGACGTCGGCCTGGAACGTGAATGTCTCGCCCGAGAGCTCATCGCGCAGGACGACGCCGTCGTCGCTGTTGCCGATGGCGCTGACGTAGTTGGCCGCGCGGACGTCCGGGTTGGCGACGTGGCCGTCGCGCAGCACATCGAGCGTAAGGCGTTCGGGGTTGTGCACGGAGGCGTCGAAGTAGGTGGCCGCATACTTGACGTCCTTGCGGAGGTGCGGCATCGCCGCGAGCGCCTTCTTGCGGCCCACGAAGGAGTGGCGGGGCACGTTGCCGCCGTCGCGCGAGAAGAAGTCGTACATGGTGAGCCCGGCCTTGATGAGCACGGCACCGCGCTCGACCTGCTTGCCCTGACGGTGCGTAAGGAAGCGCATGGGAGCGGAGAGGATGCCCGAGAACGTCGTGTAGATCGGGATCGTCGTCTGGAGGGGCTTCACGTAGTGCGGAGCGATCTTCATCAGGGCGTTGCGCTCGATGACGGACTCGCGGACGAGGCGGAACTCGCCGTTCTCGAGGTAGCGGATGCCGCCGTGGATCATGTGGGACGACGCCCCCGACGCTCCCTGGCAGTAGTCGCCGCGCTCGACGAGTGCTACGTCGACACCCTGCAGCGCGAGGTCACGGAAGGTCCCGACCCCATTGATACCTCCACCGATGATGAGGACGGACGCCCGGGGCTTGTCCCTGAGCTCCTGCACCGCGGTGCGGGTCGACGTTGTTGTGCCTTCACCGGTGGTCCGGTCGGCTGGAATGCTCAAGGTACTACTCCGTAACCTCAATGTTTTTGGAATGGTTGCTGCACCTCAATTCTTGGAGCGCTGGGAATAGCAGTCAACCGGATTGCACAAACGTGCATTCGAGGACCAGACTTGCGGGATGACGACGACGAGTGGGGCCGGCGACCGGGATCCCGGTCCCCCTGCCCAGGGCAATCGTTCGCGGGACGCCCTGCGGGCAGCACAGATGTACTACCTGCAGGACCTGACCATGAATGCGATCGCTCGTGAACTGCGGACGTCGCGATCCACTGTGTCCCGTCTCCTCTCGCTGGCCCGGGAGACGGGTCTGGTGCAGATCCAGGTGAACAACCCCTCGGAGCGCGCGCCGGCGCTCGAGCAGCAGATCCGGCGCCGCTTCGGGGTCGAGGCCCACGTGGTGCCCGTCGCGGACGGCATCAGCGACTCCGAGGTGCTGGACCGCGTCGCGATCCAGGCCGCGCGGACCATCGGACCGCTCGTCGACTCGAACGCGATCATCGGCGTCGCGTGGGGGTCGACCCTCAGCGCGGTGAGCCATCACCTCACCCGCAAGCAGACCCACGACAGCACGGTGGTCCAACTCAACGGCGCCGGCAACACCCAGACCACCGGTATCACCTATGCGAGCGAGATCCTCCGCCGGTTCGGGCAGGCCTATGGGGCCCGCGTCGAGCAGTTCCCTGTGCCGGCTTTCTTCGACCATGCCGCGACCAAGACGGCGATGTGGGAGGAACGCAGTGTCCGGAGGATCCTCGACCTGCAGCGTCGCATGACCATGGCGATCTTCGGCGTCGGCTCCATCGGGGCCGGTATCCCCAGTCACGTCTACAGCGGCGGATACCTCGACAGCGAGGATCTCGAGACGCTGGCGCGCGACGAGGTGGTGGGCGACGTCGCCACCATGTTCTTCCGCGCCGACGGCTCCCACCGCGACATCCTGCTGAACGAGCGCAGTACCGGACCGGATCTCCAGGAACTGGGCAAGGTACGGAGGCGCATCTGCGTCGTCTCCGGCGAATCGAAGATCAACGGCCTGCGTGGCGCACTCGCCGCGGAACTCGCGACAGACCTCATCCTGGATGAGGGATCGGCTCGCCGCCTGGTTCATTCGTCGGTCTGACCACGGCGTCGAATGAACCAGACGGGCACCCCTCCCCCGCTGACCGACCGAAGGATCGGAAGGGAGTGAGCCGCGCTCGCCGGTTGCTGCCGAACGTCAGGCGGCAGGTGCGATCTGCGCGTAGAGGGCGGCGGGGTCATGAGCGAGGGAGGCCTTGACCATCGAACTCCACTCGTCGACGACGACTTCGATCGCACCCGCGGCCAGGCCGTCGAAGGAGGCGCGAGGCACGACCGCGGGATCGATCATCGGGCCGTCGTAACCGGCCATGATGTCGGTGTCCGCCGCCCCGAGGTGGACACCCTGCACGAGGGTGCCCTGCGCCGCGAGGTCGAGGCGCACGCCATTTGTCATATTCCACTCGGCCGCCTTCGCGGCTGCGTAGGCTCCGTTACCGGGGAAGGAGAACCACGACAGAGCAGACAGGACGTTGACGACAGCGCCGCCTCCTGCCGCCGCGAGCGTCGGAGCGAACTCCCGGATCATGTCCAGGGTGCCCCAGAAGTGGGTGTCCATCTCGCGGCGAATGACGTCGAGGTCTCCCGTGACGAGAGGTGTCGCGGTGGAGATGCCGGCATTGTTGATCAGCAGCGTGACGTCGGTGGCCGTCCTCGCAGCAGCGACCACCGAGGCGTGGTCGGTGATGTCGAGCGAAAGTACCTCGACGCGGTCGAGGGCAGCGAGCTCACGCGCCTCTGCAGAGTCGGTGCGCCGTGCCGTGGCGTAGACCTTGCGGGCGCCGCGGGCGAGGAGCTCGTCGACGAAACGGCGGCCGATGCCGCGGTTGGCTCCTGTGACGAGGGCGACCTGATCGGTGATGTCCATGGGGGTGTTCTCCATTCTCGCGGTCGGGCCTTGTGCTCGACCTCTTCGGCTACGCTAGGACCTCACGTTGACGTCAAGGGCAAGTCTGCCCGTCAGGACGAGGAGCTCTCATGCGCATCGGCGACATCGCCGAGCAGACCGGAGTCAGCACCCGGGCGCTTCGGTACTACGAGGAGCAGGGCCTGCTGACCGCCGAGCGCACGGCACGAGGCCAGCGCGTGTACGAGGAGCGGGCGATCGAGCGGGTCCACCTGATCCAGCAGCTCTTCGCGGCGGGACTCGCCAGCCGCACGATCGTCGAGCTGCTCCCGTGCGTCGACACCGGTGAGGCGAGCGAAGAGGCGCTCGCCCTGCTCCGACGGGAGCGCGATCGCATCACCGAGAGCATGGCCGAGCTCGAGAAGGCGCGAGCCCAGCTTGATCGGGTCATCGAGATTTCGCTCCACCCCACCCCCGAGCATTGCCCCGCGCTCCGCACCGAGACAGCACTGCGGCCGGCCTGAGTCCAGCAGACAGGCACCACAGCTTCGATTCTGGTCTCACCCACGGATGTGCTCGACGCGTCGGCCCCGATGTCGGGGCGCCCCCGCGAAGGGACCACGGCGGCCCGGTCAGCAGTCCTCGGTAGAGTTCCCTCATGAGCTCCTCCGTTCCCCGCACCGCGCTCGCTGACGGCACCTCGATCGACGTCGTCGGGTACGGGGTCTACAAGGTTCCCCCCGCGGACACCGCCCGTCTCTGCTCGACGGCGCTCGAGGCCGGGTACCGGCTGCTCGACACCGCGGCCCTGTACGGCAACGAGGGCGGTGTCGGCGCCGCTGCCCGGGCCTATCTCGAGGCGGGCGACCGGTCCGACCTCTCCGTCACCTCGAAGGTATGGAACGACGACCACGGCTACGACGCCACTCTCCGCGCCTTCGACGCGAGCATGGACCGGCTCGGGCTCGACCAGCTCGACTTCTACCTCATCCACTGGCCCTGCGCCTCCAGGGACCTGTACGTCGAGACGTGGCGGGCGCTCGTTCGGCTTCGCGACGAGGGCCGTGTCCGGTCCATCGGCGTCTCCAACTTCCAGCAGCTTCACCTCGAGCGCCTGCTCACCGAGACCGGCGTCGCACCGGTCCTCAACCAGGTCGAACTGCACCCCTACCTGCAGCAGCACGAGCTCCGCTCCTTCCATGAGGAGCATGGCATCGCCACGCAGGCGTGGAGCCCGCTCGGACGGGGCAACGTCCTCCTCGACCCGGACATCGGCCGCATCGCAGCGGACCTTGGCCGCACACCCGCGCAGGTGGTTCTCCGGTGGCATCTCCAGCACGGCATCCTGACGATCCCCAAGGCCAGCTCCCCCGAACGGATCGCGTCGAACCTCGACGTGTTCGGGTTCACGCTGGACGACGCACAGCTCGGGGTCCTCGACACGCTGGACCGCGACCAGCGATTCGGCTCGCACCCGGACAGGGTGGGCTGATGCGGCAGGCTGTTCTACGGAACCTGAACTGGGAGGGTACGCTCCAGCGGGTCTGGGACTTCCCGGCGGTGGCCGGATCCGGCGACGGTATGGCGACGACGACGATCACCATGGTGCACGGCTTCCGGGGTGACCATCACGGCCTGCTGCGCCTGGTCGAGGAACTACCCCGTCACAGGGTGATCCTCCCCGATCTCCCGGGCTTCGGCCAGGGGCAGGAACTGCCCGGCACGCACGATGTGTCCACCTACGCCCGGTTCATCTCGGACTGCCTGCGGAAGCTCGCGCCGGAGCCGCGCGTGCTGCTCGGTCATTCCTTCGGCTCGATCGTGGCGGCCGAGGCAGCTGCGCTCGCCCCGGACCTCGCGTCCGTCCTCGTGCTCGTCAATCCCATCAGCGCGCCCGCGCTCGAGGGGCCGAGCCGCACAGCTTCCCGTGTCGCCGAAGGGTACTACGTCGCGGCCGATCGCCTCCCCGAAGCCGCGGGCCGCGCACTCCTCGCGCATCCGCTGATCGTGCGCGCCATGAGCGTCTTCATGGCCAAGACGAAAGACCGAGCGTTGCGCCGATGGATCCACGGCCAGCATGACGCCTACTTCAGTTCCTTCGCCAGCCGCCGCGTGGTGCTCGAGGCGTTCCGCGCCTCGATTTCCGGCACGGTCAGGGACCGGGCGCAGGAACTCACGATGCCCGTACTGCTCATCGCGGCAGAGAAGGATGACATCGGCTCCGTCGCGAGCCAGCGCGAGCTCGCGGCCCTGGTGCCCGACTCCGTCCTCGAGGTCCTGCCCGATGTGGGGCACCTCGTCCACTACGAGAAGCCGCGCGAGGCGGCACGCCTCATCGAGACGTTCCTGGAGACCACACCCGCATGAAGATCCTGTTCGATGCCCGCTTCACACGTACCGACCACCACGACGGCATCAGCCGATACGGAGCGAGCCTGATCGCCGCGCTCGCCGAGACGGACGACGTCGTGATGCTGATCAGCGATCCCCGTCAGCTCGCACTCCTGCCCGAGGTGCCCTCCGTGCTGATCAACAGCCCGCTCTCCCCCGCGGAAGTATTCGTGGCGCGGCGCATCAACCGGATGAAGCCCGACGTTGTCGTGTCCCCCATGCAGACCATGGGATCAGCGGGGCGCCGCTACCCGCTGATCCTCACGCTCCACGACCTCATCTACTACCAGAACCCGACTCCGCCGTCGTTCCTCCCACTGCCGGTCCGCCTCCTCTGGAGGCTCTACCACCTCGCCTACTGGCCGCAGCGACTGCTGCTCAACCGGGCGGACGTCGTCGCCACCATCTCCGACACCACGGCCGCTCTGATCCGGAAGCACCGGCTCACGCATCGTCCGGTCATGCTCGTGGGCAACGCGCCCCAGCCGACCGGGCGCCGCCGCGATCCGGAGGCGCCGAGGTCGTCGTCCCTGCTCTACATGGGCTCGTTCATGCCGTACAAGAACGTCGAGACACTCGTCCGCGCGATGGCCCTGCTCCCCGGCCACACGCTCCACCTGCTGAGCCGCATCGCGCCGGAACGCCAGGCAGAACTCACGGCGTTCGCACCCGCGGACGGGCGGGTGGTCTTCCACGGCGGTGTCTCGGACGCCGAGTACGAGGACCTCCTCGCCGACTGCACGGCTCTCGTCACGCTGTCCAGGGCCGAGGGCTACGGGCTGCCCATCATCGAGGCGATGGCCACGGGTACGCCGGTCGTCGCCAGCGACATCCCGATCTTCCGCGAGGTCGGCGGGAAGGCAGCCCTGTTCGTGGACCCGAACGACCCCGCCGCCGTGGCGGCGGCTGTCCTCGCGCTGGAGGATCCGGCCCGGTGGGCCGAGGCGTCCGCCGCAGGGCTCGAACGGGCATCCACCTATTCGTGGGCTACGTCCGCCGGACAGCTCCGGCTGGCATGCGAGCGCGCGATCGCGGAGCACGGGCGGCGACGCCGTCGCCGTGCGGGCGCTCAGGGGAGGGCCTGAATGGCGGATCTCCAGTGCCCCGCGACGGCGGTGCTGCTCGACGAAGCCGCGGACCCTCCGCCGTGGCTGAAGGACCTGAGGATCGCCCGGCGGTTCACGGCCCGTGACAGCCGATCGGTCGTGTCACTCGTCGACGAGACGGCCGATCTGTACCGCGGTGAGACGTTCGTGGTCGCCGCGCCCTCACCCGCGGTCGAGGAGGCGTTGCGCTACCGCGGCATCAGCGCCTCGGCGCCGCTTGTCATTGAGATCGACTCGGACGGCTGGGGTCGCCCCGCTTCGGACGCGGGCAGGCGCTGAACGGAGACAGCTACAGGACGTCCAGCGCATCGAGCCTGATGTGGACAGGCTCTCCCGTGCGCTTGGCGGACAGTGCGGCCCGGCGGGCCCTCAGCTGCCGCGTGATGCCCGCGGCGGCGCGGTAGGGGAAGAACAGGAGCACGCGGTGGCTGCCGTGCCCAGCCAGGGCGTCCGTGGATGCCGGACCGGTCCGGTCGCTCGGGCGCCTGGCCTCCGCACCTGCACGCGCTGCGAGCAGGGCACCCCGTCGTATGTCGGGGGGCACGGCCGCTGGCCCGACGACGCGGGCCGCGCCCTCGAGGTCGACCCCTTCGAGGAAGTGCTTGAGCGCTTCGCGGCTACCGGTCAGCACCGCGTACCTCACGGCCGGTGGAAGGCCGAGCTCGTGTCGCGCGGCGAGTTCGCGCGAAGCGGCTCCGGCCGCATCCCAGCGGACGAGGTGCCCCACCGCGACGTCGTCGTCGCCCGTGATCACCACGGTACCGCCCTCCGACGACGGCCTCGCGAGGATAGCGGCGGAGAACCAGCGACGCAGTGCGTCCTCTCCCGCGCGCAGCGACTCGCGGCTCAGGAGCGCGTTGCCATCGAGCAGGATCACCGCGGCGTACCCTCCTGGCGCGACAGGCTCGGCGCCCGGGGTCGCTACGACGACGGCGGGCGCATCCTTCACGGTGTCGACGATGTGCTCACCTGCGGAGGAGACCACCGGTACACCGGGAAACGCCCTGCCCAGTTCCTCCGCGGTCCGGGTGGCGCCTGCGACGGTTGCACGAACCCTGGTACCACCACACTCCGCGCATGACCAGTGGTTGTCCGGGCGTGCGCACCACCGGCACGTCAGAGGGGCGTTCCGGCCCGCCTGTGCCAACGGTCCCGCGCACACGGAGCAGCGCGCCGGATGGCGGCACCGGTCGCAGGCCAGAGCGGGAGAGAATCCGGTGCGCGCAACCTGCAGCAGGACCGGTCCGCGCTTCAGGCCGGCCTGCGCCGCCGCCCAGGCGGCATGCGGGATCCGCGCCTGTGCGGCGAGCGGGTCCCGTTCCATCTGGTAGGCATCAGCGGCGTGCACGACGCGGGCCGTGGCCCGGCGCACTTCCGTGCGGTCGGCCTGGATGGCGTGCGCCCACCCCGTGTCGACGAGCCGCTGGGCTTCGGTGCTGCGGGCGAACGACGAGAGCAGCATCGCCGCCCCCTCCTGCTCCGCTCGGAGCAGCGCCACGTCGCGGACGTGCTGGTAGGGTGCGCGCTGTTCCAGGTGCTGGTCGTCGCCGTCGTCCCAGACGCAGATGAGTCCGAGATCGCGCACCGGCGCATACGCCGCGGACCGGGTACCGACGGCGACCGTCGCCTCGCCGTGCAGGATCCGCAGGAAGTTACGGTAGCGCGGCGTCGCTCCGTCCTCCGCCGTCAGCCGTGCCACCGCCGGAGCACCGAGTCTCCTGATGAGCGCCGCCTCGACGCGCGCGAGATCGCGCTGGTCCGGGACGACGACGACGGAGCCGCGCCCGGACGCGGACGCTTCCGCCACGGCATCCGCGATCTCCTCCGTCCACGCCATGCTGCCGAACCCTCCGAGGCTCGTGAGGACCGCCCGCGGAGACTCCCCCGCCCGGAGATGCTGGAGGTAGGCGGGGCCGTTCGGGTAGCGGCGGAAGCTGCCCGAGGGGGACGGCGCCCCAGCCACGGCGGCACTCCCCCCGGGAAGGACCCGACCCGCGGCAGGCCCGGGTGGCAACTGGTCGGGGGCCGGCGAGGGAGCGGCTGTCGCTGCAACGGACCGCGCGACGAATTCGGCCTCGACCCGAGCCATCCGCGGAGGCACGGCCGAGCGCAGCACATCGCTCACCGTTCCGACCGACCGACCGGCAACAGCAGTCGCAAGGGCGAGGATCTCGGGGGCCAGCACCTGCTGGGGCGAGACGATCTTTCCCAACGGCAGGAGCGTCGCCGTCGTACTGGCCTCCGCTACCCGCTGGGTCAGGAACCCGGAGTGCTCACGACCGGCGAAGCGCACCTTGACCCGGACGCCGGGCTGAGCTTCCGCGTCCATGTCCGCGGGCACCGCATAGTCGAAGAACCGGTCGAGGTGCGGCAACTGGGCGTCCAGGATGACGCGGGCGACGGGCAGGGACGCCGCCCGCTCCGGATCGGCCTGGGGCAGCTTGGCGGCGCCGAAACCGTGCAACAGGGAGAGCTGCCCGCTCGAGCCGGTCGTGTCGTGCTTCGTCTCCGTCATGATGCTGCAGCCTCCGGGATGCGGGGGCCGTTCCTCCCGCCTCAGGCGTTGAAGTAGCTCCGAAGCTTGTCCACGCGGTCGGTGCGCTCCCAGGTGAAGCTGTCCTCCTCGCGGCCGAAGTGGCCGTGCGCGGCCGTGCGCTGGTAGATCGGCCGTTTGAGGTCGAGCGCGTTGATGATGCCGAGGGGCCGGAGGTCGAAGATCTCACGGATGGCCGTGCCGATGGATTGCGGATCGACGGTCTCGGTGCCGAAGGTCTCGACGTAGATCCCGACGGGCTGCGCCATCCCGATGGCGTATGCGATCTGGATTTCCGCACGGCGCGCCAGTCCGGCTGCGACGACGTTCTTCGCGACCCAGCGCATGGCATAGGCGGCAGAGCGGTCCACCTTCGACGGATCCTTGCCGCTGAAGGCTCCACCGCCGTGGCGCGCCATTCCGCCGTACGTATCGACGATGATCTTGCGGCCGGTCAGGCCCGCATCCCCGACGGGGCCACCGATCACGAAGGCGCCGCCCGGGTTCAGGATGTGCCGGACACCCGAGGTGTCGAGCTCCGACTCCGCCAGCACTGGTGTGATGACGTGCGCCACGAGATCCGCACGGAGTTCTTCCAGCGATACCTCGGCGGAGTGCTGGGACGAGATGACGACGGAATCGATGGACACCGGACGGTCGCCGTCGTACCCGATGGTGACCTGGGTCTTCCCGTCAGGACGCAGGTACGGGAGGGTTCCGTCCTTGCGGACCGAGGTCAGGCGCTCCGAGAGTCGGTGCGAGAGCCAGATGGGAGTCGGCATGAACACGGACGTCTCGTCGGACGCATAGCCGAACATGATGCCCTGGTCGCCGGCGCCCTGCGCGTCGTACGGGTCCACGCCCGTACCCTCGCGGGTCTCCAGGGACGTGAACACCCCCGAGGCGATCTCCGCACTCTGCTGACCGATGGACACGGAGACGCCACAGCGTGCTCCGTCGAACCCGTTGGCCGAGGAGTCGTAACCGATGCCGAGGATCGTCTTGCGGACGATGTCCGGGATCTCGACGTACGCCTCCGTGGTGACCTCGCCGGCGACGTGCACGAGTCCGGTGGTCACGAGCGTCTCGACCGCGACACGGGACTCGGGGTCCTGCTCGAGGAGCCCGTCGAGGATGGCATCGCTGATCTGGTCGCAGATCTTGTCCGGGTGCCCCTCGGTCACGGATTCCGAGGTGAAGAGGCGCAAGGGGGAATCGGTGCTGGGAGAATTCACGTGCTCACTCTACTTGGTCGGGAGGACAGTCCGGCGGGAGCTCCCGGACGGAGGCGCCCGACGACGTCGTGCGACGCGGCGTGACACCGCGTGACCGGCAGGGACCCCGGACCTGTTCCGGGACCGGTTCTCAGCGGACCAGCAGCTTCGCCGCGTGATCGATCACGGCGTCCGCGACGGCTCGCTTGGATCCCCGGACAAGTGCGGATTCGAAGCCGTCGGCGCCGAGGAGGGTGACCTCGTTCGCGTCCTCGCCGAACACGCGGTCCGCACCGACGACATTGAGCACCAGGAGATCGCAGCCCTTGCGTGCCAGCTTCGCGCGGGCATGCGTGAGGGGGTTCGCCGTCGCGTCCCCCGTCTCGGCCGCGAACCCCACGATGACCAGTGGCTCGGCTCTCCCTTCGCGGGAGAGCACCGCTTCGCGGAGCACATCCGGGTTGCGGACCAGCGTGATCACGGGATCGTTGCCGTCGTCGTCCTTCTTGATCTTGGTGGCGACCACCTCGGCCGGACGGAAATCGGCGACCGCGGCCGCCATGACGAGCACGTCCGTGGTGGGAAGCTCCCCGAGTACGGCGTCGCGCAGCTGAAGCGCCGATTCGACCCGGACGACGTCGCAGCCGGCCGGTGGCGCCACCTCTGCATGCGCGAGGACGAGGGTCACGTGCGCGCCCTCGGCCAGCGCCGCTTCCGCGAGGGCCATACCCTGCTTGCCCGAGGACCGGTTACCGAGGAAGCGCACGGGATCGAGCGCTTCGCGGGTCCCTCCGGCGGAGATCGTCACGCGCTTCCCCTGGAGGCTGCCGGGACCGCCACGGCGTGCGGCGACGGCCATCGCAGCAGCGAAGATGTCCTCCGGTTCCGGCAGCCTGCCCGGACCGGAGTCCGCACCGGTGAGCCGGCCGGACGCCGGCTCGATGATCGTGACGCCGCGCTCGCGGAGGGTCTCGACATTGGCCCGCGTGGCAGCATGCTGCCACATTTCGGTGTGCATGGCGGGCGCCATCACGACGGGGCCATGAGCCATGAGGAGCGTACCGGTCAGGAGGTCGTTCGCCAGCCCCGCAGCTGCGCGGGCCATGACGTCGGCAGTCGCGGGGGCGACGACGATGAGATCCGCCTCATGGCCCAACCGCACGTGGTTCACCTTGTCGACGTCGTCCCAGACGCTGTTGCTCACGGGGTTGCCCGAGAGAGCCTCCCAGGTGGCCGTCCCGACGAAGCGCGTGGCCGCGTCCGTCGGGATGACCGTGACGTCATGTCCGGACTCCTTGAAAAGACGGAGGAGGGATGCTGCCTTGTAGGCTGCGATCCCTCCTCCGACCCCGAGTACTATGCGCACGGGTTGCCTGGTGTCCGCTGTACTATTCGGACTGTTCCATGGGCGATGACACGAGCATGCCCTCGTTGATCTCGCGCAGTGCGATGGAGAGCGGCTTTTCGTTCAGCTTCGTGTCGACGAGCGGACCGACGTACTCGAAAAGGCCCTCGTGGAGCTGCGAGTAGTACGCGTTGATCTGGCGGGCGCGCTTGGCACCGTAGATCACGAGGGCGTACTTCGAGTCCGAGGCCTCCAGCAGAGAGTCGATCGGCGGGTTGATGATGCCTTCGGGCTGAGTTGACACAGATTCTCCAAATATTAGGCGGAACGGCTGCTACAGGGCTTGTCAGCGCTGCAGCGGGCGCAGTCCCATCAGTGATACGAGCTCGTCTGCCGCATGCTCCACGGTGTCGTTGACGACGGTGTGGTTGAATTCCGGCTCGGCGGCAAGTTCCAGTTTAGCGGTTTCCAGCCGTTGCTGCTGTTCCTCCGGTGTTTCGGTACCGCGGCCCACGAGCCGGCGCACCATTTCCTCCCAGCTCGGAGGAGCAAGGAAGACGAAGTTCGCCTCGGGCATGGTCTCCTTGACCTGCCGCGCGCCCTGCAGATCGATCTCCAACAGGACGGTCCGCCCCTCGTCCATCGCGGCCTGGACGGTACTGCGGAGCGTCCCGTAGCGATTGCGGCCGTGGACCACGGCCCACTCCAGCAGCTGGCCCTCGGCGATGAGCTGGTCGAACTCGTCCGAGGACACGAAGAAGTAGTGCACCCCGTGCACCTCGCCAGGGCGCGGCGGGCGGGTGGTCGCCGAGACGGAGAGCCACACGTCCGGGTAGTTGTCCCGGATATAGGTCGAGACGGTGCCCTTGCCGACCGCCGTCGGGCCTGCGAGGACTGTCAGCCGGGGCTGTGACACAAAGAATTCCTTACTTGCTGGCCGGGCCAGAATGATGTTGTTCCAGGTACGCGACGAGTGCCTTGCGCTGGTGGATGCCGAGACCGCGTACGCGACGCGTCGCGGCGATGCCCACCTCCGCCATGATGGCTGCCGCACGGACGTCCCCCACGCCGGGCAGTGCCTTGAGGAGGTCCAGGACCTTGAGCCGGCCCACGGCGTCGTCCCCCTCGGGGTTCTCGATGACCTCCGCAACCGAAAGCTTACCGGTCTTCAGCCTGGACTTGATGTCCGCCCGCACCGTCCGCGCCGCCGTCGCCTTCTCGCGGGCCTGGGTTCGTTCGACATCCGTCAATGGCTTCAGACTCACTGGTGCTCCCTGCGCTGGATCGCGCCACGGATGGCGACGACCGCTCGTCGTATGAATGGGTCAAGGATCTCGGCACGGTCCCTGCGGGTGGGTGATCGGCTGGATCCGAACCTACCGGGCGCAGGGCTGCAAAATCAATGCACCCGCAGCGTCATGCCAGCTCGTCCCGCGACCGCTCGGCGGCGACGCGCAGGGCGACGGGTTCGGGCCCGGCCGCAAGCACGGCGCGGCTCGACGTCGGCAGCACGAACGGCAGTGCCTCGCCGAAGGCCGACCTCAGCTCAGCCGCGCCCGCTCCCTGCGCGCCCACGCCCGGAGCCAGGATGGGCCCGTTGAGGGTGGGCAGATCGAGGCCCAGCCGCTGCGCGGCGTCACCGATGGTCGCTCCGACGACGAGCCCGACATGCCCCGGTACCTCGCCCGCGTTCTCGGCGGCGGCGGCACGGGCGATCGACCGCGCAACGGACTCGGCGCCACCGACGTGCTGCACCGACCGGCCTTCGGGGTTCGAGGTCAGTGCGAGGACGAACACGCCTCGTCCCATCGCGGCAGCGAGGTCGATGGCAGGCCGAAGTGACTCGAAGCCCAGGTACGGATTCAGGGTGACTGCGTCGGCCGCGAGGGGGCTGCCCTCCCCCAGCCACGCGTCCGCGTAGGCCTGCATCGTGGATCCGATGTCGCCCCGCTTGGCGTCCGCGATCGTCAGGAGCCCCGCATCGGCTGCACGCGCGAGCAACGCTTCGAGGGCCGCCAGTCCACGGGCACCGTGCCGCTCGTACAGCGCCACCTGCGGCTTGACGGCCGCTGCGACGGGGCCGACGGCGTCGAGCACCGCGAGCGAGAAGTGCTCGAGCCCGGCGGCCGAGTCCTGGAGCCCCCATGCGCTGAGCAGGTTGGGATGCGGGTCGATGCCGACGCACAGGCTGCCTTTCGACGCGCGTGCCGCGGCGAGCCGCTCCCCGAATGGTGCACGGGGAGCGGAGCCGGCCTCAGGAGGCATCGCGGGCTTCCGTGGACGCACGCAGGTTCGCGGCGTGTTCCTGGAGGCTCGTCACGGACCACTCGTAGGAGCGCATGGCCTCGATGGCCTGGACCGCTGCGCCCACCTCGGGGATGGTCGTGATGACGGGCAGCCCGTAGGACGTCGCTGCCGCACGGATCTCGTACCCGTCCCCGCGGGCCTGTCCGCCCGAGGGGGTGTTGATGATCATGTCGATACCGCCCTCGGTGATGAGGTCCACGACGGTGCCCTCGCCTGCCGCGCCGGCTCCTTCGGCTACCTTGCGCACGGTCGTGGCGTGGATGCCGTTGCGACGGAGCACATCGGCGGTTCCCCCGGTGGAGACGATCTCGAAGCCCAGGTCCACGAGTCGCTTCACCGGCATGATGATGGATCGCTTGTCACGGTTCGCCACCGAGACGAAGACCTTGCCCTGAATGGGCAGGGCGGCGTTCGCCGCGGCCTGGCTCTTCGCGAATGCCGTATCGAAGTACTTGTCGATACCCATCACCTCGCCGGTGGACCGCATCTCAGGGCCGAGCAGCGAGTCGACCACGGTGCCCTCCGGCGTGCGGAAGCGGCTGAACGGCAGGACTGCCTCCTTGACGGAGACCGGTGCATCCAGCGGAAGGGATCCGCCGTCGCCCCGCGCCGGCAGCAGACCGCGCTCGCCCCGGAGCTCCGCGATGGTGACGCCGGTTCCGATGAGCGCCGCACCCTTGGCGAGCTGCACACCCGTGGCCTTCGAGACGAAGGGCACCGTGCGTGAGGCCCTGGGGTTCGCCTCGAGGACGTACAGGACGTCGGAGGCGAGGGCGAACTGGATGTTGATGAGTCCGCGCACGCCTACGCCCTCGGCGATGGCGAGGGTAGCCTCGCGGACGCGCTGCAGGACGTCGGCTCCGAGGGTGATGGGGGGCAGCACGCACGCGGAGTCACCCGAGTGGATACCGGCCTCCTCGATGTGCTCCATGATGCCGCCGAGATACATCTCCGTGCCGTCGTACAGCGCGTCGACGTCGATCTCGATGGCATCCTCGAGGAATCGGTCGATCAGCACGGGGTGGGCCTCGGTGATCTCCGTCGCGTTCGCGATGTACCGCGAGAGGTTCGCCTCGTCGTACACGATCTCCATGCCGCGTCCGCCGAGCACGTACGACGGACGGACGAGCACGGGATAGCCGATCTCGTCCGCGATCCTCTTCGCATCCTCGAAGGACACCGCGGTGCCGTTCTTCGGTGCGATGAGCCCGCCGGCGTCCAGTACCCGGCTGAAAGCGCCGCGGTGCTCCGCGAGGTCGATGGCCTCGGGCGAGGTGCCGAGGATCGGGATCCCGGCGTCTGCCAGCTCCTGGGCCAGCTTGAGCGGCGTCTGCCCGCCGAGCTGCACGAACACGCCGAGGACGCCGCCGGTGCGCTGCTCCGCCGCGATGACCTCCAGGACGTCCTCGAGCGTCAGCGGCTCGAAGTACAGGCGCGTCGAGATGTCGTAGTCGGTGGAGACCGTCTCGGGGTTGCAGTTGATCATGACGGTCTCGTAACCGGCCTCACGCAGTGCCATGGTGGCGTGGACGCACGAGTAGTCGAACTCAATGCCCTGGCCGATCCGGTTGGGACCGGAACCGAGGATGATGATCGACGGCTTCTCGTGCTGCTCCACCTCGTCCTCCTCGTCGTAGGACGAGTAGTGGTACGGCGTGTAGGCGGCGAACTCGGCGGCACAGGTGTCCACCGTCTTGTACACCGGCCGGATGCCGAGGGCGTGCCGCACCCCGCGCACGACGGCATCGGGAGTGGAGGTCAGAGAACCGATCTGCTCGTCCGAGAACCCGTGCCGCTTGGCGAGCCGCAGCACGTCCTCCGTCAGGTTCGGCGCCGAGCGCACCTCCTCCGCGATCTCGTTCAGCAGGACGAGCTGATCGAGGAACCAGGGGTCGATGCCGGTCGCCTCGTACAGGCGCTCCACGCTTGCCCCGCCGAGCAGGGCGCGCTGGACCTGCGAGAGCCGCTCGGTGGTCGGGCGCTTCGCGGCCTCGACCAGGGCGTCGACCTCGTCCGCTCCCACGGGCGCGAAGGACAGCTGGGAGCCCTTCTGCTCGAGCGAACGCAGCGCCTTCTGCAGGGCTTCGGTGAAGTTGCGGCCCATCGCCATGGCCTCACCCACGGACTTCATGGTGGTTGTGAGGGTCGGGTCCGCCGCGGGGAACTTCTCGAACGCGAACCGCGGCACCTTGACGACCACGTAGTCGAGCGTCGGCTCGAACGAAGCCGGCGTCTTCAGCGTGATGTCGTTCGGGATCTCGTCCAGCGTGTAGCCGAGGGAGAGCTTCGTGGCGATCTTCGCGATCGCGAAGCCGGTGGCCTTGGACGCGAGCGCCGAGGACCGCGAGACACGCGGGTTCATCTCGATGACGACGACGCGGCCCGTGCCCGGCTCGACGGCGAACTGGATGTTGCAGCCGCCGGTATCGACGCCGACCTCGCGGATGACGGCGATGGAGATGTCGCGCAGGCGCTGGTACTCGCGGTCGGTGAGCGTGAGGGCGGGCGCCACCGTGATGGAGTCTCCGGTGTGCACGCCCACGGGATCAAAGTTCTCGATGGAGCAGACGACCACGACGTTGTCGTTCTTGTCGCGCATCATCTCGAGCTCGTACTCCTTCCACCCGAGGATGCTCTCCTCGAGGAGGACCTCGCTCGTGGGGCTGTACTGAAGGCCCTGCCCGACGATGCGGCGCAGGTCCTGCTCGGTGTACGCGAGACCGGAGCCGAGACCGCCCATGGTGAAGGACGGACGGACCACCATGGGGTAGCCGAGGTCCTCCGCGGCCACGAGGGCCTCGTCGATGGTGTGGATGATGGCGGAGCGGGCTGATTCGGCCCCGCACCGCTCGACGACGCCCTTGAACTTCTCGCGGTCCTCGCCGAGCTCGATCGCGGCGATGTTCGCGCCGATGAGCTCGACGCCGAACTTGTCCAGCACGCCGTTCTTGTCGAGGGCGATCGCGGTGTTCAGCGCCGTCTGCCCGCCGAGGGTCGGCAGCAGCGCGTCCGGGCGCTCCTTCTCGATGATCTTGGCGACGACGTCGGGCGTGATCGGCTCCACGTAGGTCGCATCGGCGAACTCGGGATCGGTCATGATCGTCGCCGGGTTTGAGTTCACGAGGATGACCCGCAGGCCCTCCTCGCGCAGGACGCGCAGCGCCTGGGTACCCGAGTAGTCGAATTCGGCGGCCTGTCCGATGACGATCGGCCCGGAGCCGATGACCAGGACGCTTGTGAGGTCGGTTCTGCGGGGCATCAGTTCTCTTCCTGCGTTGTGCTGCTCAGTTGTGTCGTGCCGTGGCGGGGCTGCGTGCCCGTCACCTTGGATCCGTGCGTGCCCAGTTCCGCTGCGGCTGCATCCGCCAGCGCTTCCGACTCCGAGCCGGCGTCGAGCGCGGAGGCTGCGACGACGTCGCCAGCGCCCGGGTTCTGCTTCTCGGCGAGCATCAGGTCGATGAAGCGGTCGAAGAGGTACGCGGAGTCGTGGGGGCCAGCAGCGGCCTCGGGGTGGTACTGGACGGAGAACGCCGGGAGGTCAAGGCACGCCAGCCCCTCGACGACGTCGTCGTTCAGGCTCACGTGGCTGACCTCGACGCGGCCGTAGCCGCCGGCCGGAGCCTCGACGGGGCCGTCCAGCGGCGCGTCGACGGCGAACCCGTGGTTCTGGGACGTGATCTCGACCTTGCCGGTTCGTCGGTCCAGGACGGGCTGGTTGATGCCGCGGTGCCCGTAGCGGAGCTTGTAGGTGCCGAAGCCGAGAGCGCGTCCCAGGATCTGGTTCCCGAAGCAGATGCCGAAGAACGGCATCCTCTCGTCGAGCACGCGGCGCAGCAGCTCCACCTGGGCATCGGCGGTCGCCGGGTCGCCCGGTCCGTTGGACATGAACACGCCGTCGGGCCGTACCGCGGCGACGTCGTCGAACGTCGCCCCGGCGGGCAGGACGACGGTCCGCACGCCGCGCTGGGCGAAGTGCTTCGGGGTCATGGCCTTGATGCCGAGGTCCAGGGCCGCGATGGTGGCCACCGTCCCGCCGGTCCAACCGTGGTCAGCGGGCTCGACGACGTATGCCTCGCCGATGCTGACCTCCTCTGCGAGGCGGGAGCCGGCCATGGACGGCTGCGCAACGACCTTCTCGACCAGCTGGTCGGCGGACAGGGACGCGTCCGCCCCGGAGAAGATACCGGCACGCATCGCTCCGCGCTCCCTGAGGTGGCGGGTGACGGCGCGCGTGTCGACGCCCTCGATGCCGACGACGCCCTGCTCGCGCAGCTGGTCGTCGAGGCTCTGCTCGGATCGCCAGTTCGACGGTCGGCGCGCGGCGTCGCGGATGATGTAGCCCGCGACCCAGATGCGCCGGGACTCGGCATCGTCCGCGTTGACCCCGGTGTTCCCGATGTGCGGTGCCGTCTGGACCACCAGCTGCCGGGCGTAGGAGGGATCGGTGATGGTCTCCTGGTACCCGGTCATGCCGGTGGCGAAGACCGCCTCGCCGAGCGCGGTGCCCTCGGCGCCGTAGGAACGGCCGCGGAAGGTCCGGCCGTCCTCGAGCACGAGCACCGCGGGTGCCTTCGGATGGACGGGGGCCTTGGGTGAAGCGCTCACGGGTGTTCCCTACCTTCGGGTGTGGGTGGAGTTCGGTGATGTGTCGTGTCGTTCGGCTGGTGCGAGGCGTCGGCCGGCACGAGCGCCGCCACGGCAGCGACGAGCTGCGCCTTGTGCGCTGCGTGACGTGTGCGGAACCCCGTGTCGACGCGCTCGGTGCCGAGAAGCCAGGTGATCACGACGAGGCCTTCCTTCTCGACGAACTTGCCCGTCATCCCGCCGGCCAGCTGGACCGACACGAGGTCCGAGCGGGGGATGTAGACGGCGCGTTCACCTGTGCGCCGGAACACGACGCCGCCGGCGTGCACGACGGCGACGGCGTTGCCGCGAAGGCCGAGCCCGTGCACCGCGATGCGATCGAGCCAGTCCCCTGCCGTCGTCGTAGCGACGTACTGGCCCTCGGCCTCGTAGAGGACGGCGCCGGGGTCGGCAGGCGGAGCGAGCGGCTCCGGGACATGACCCTGCCGTCGCAACCGGTTGCGCCAGCCGAGCGCCATGAGGGCGATGATCACGACGATGATGCCCAGGGTCAGGGCGACCCAGCCTAGATAGTCCATGCGGGCACATCCTGCGTCGGCGCGGCGCCGGGGGCAGCCGGACGGGGCGTGGCGAGGCGGCCGTCGAGCACGGTCGGGTGCCCGGCGTAGAAGGTGGCCTGGACACTGCCCGGCAGCTCCAGCCCGCGGAACGGGCTGTTGCGGCCCTTGGTCGCCATCGTGGAGGGGTCGACGGTCCAGCGTGCAGCCGGATCGACGAGGATCAAATTCGCGGGTTCGCCTGCCGCGAGAGGACGGCCCTGGTGTTCGAGCCGCCCGATCCGGGCCGGGGTCACGGAGGTGACGCGGGCGAAGCCCTCCCAGTCCAGCATGCCGGTCTCCACCATGGTGTGCTGCACGACGGACAGTGCGGTCTCGAGGCCCGTCATGCCCATCGCGGCCTGCGCCCACTCGCACTCCTTGTGCTCGCTCGGGTGGGGCGCGTGGTCGGTACCGACGACGTCGATCGTGCCGTCGGCCAGCGCCTCGCGCAGGGCGTGGACGTCCTCCGAGGTGCGTAGCGGCGGGTTCACCTTGTACACCGGGTCGTAGCTGCGGACGAGCTTGTCGGTCAGGAGCAGGTGGTGCGGCGTGACCTCGGCCGTGACGTCGATGCCGCGAGCCTTTGCCCAGCGGATGATCTCGACCGATCCGGCCGTGGAGACATGGCAGACGTGCAACCGCGACCCGACGTGCTGTGCGAGCAGGACGTCGCGCGCGATGATGCTCTCCTCGGCGACCGCCGGCCACCCCGTGAGCCCCAGCACCGCGGAGACCTCGCCCTCGTTCATCTGCGCACCCTCGGTGAGCCGCGGCTCCTGGGCATGCTGGGCGATGACGCCGTCGAACGCCTTGACGTATTCGAGGGCGCGGCGCATGAGGACCGGATCATGGACGCAGATGCCGTCGTCGGAGAAGACGCGCACGGCGGCCCTGGATTCCGCCATGGCGCCGAGTTCGGCGAGGCGCTCCCCACCGAGGCCCACCGTCACCGCCCCCACGGGCCGGACCTCGACCCAGCCCGAGGCCAGGCCCAGGCGGTACACCTGCTCCACCACTCCTGCGGTGTCCGCCACGGGCGAGCTGTTGGCCATGGCGTGCACGGCGGTGAAGCCTCCGAGAGCCGCAGCCCGGGACCCGGTCTCGACCGTCTCGGCGTCCTCCCGGCCCGGCTCGCGAAGATGGGTGTGGAGGTCCACCATCCCTGGGAGTGCGACGAGCCCTTCGGCGTCCACTGCAGTCGCCCCTGCGGACGCCCCGGCGTCCTGACCGAGGGCGACGATTCGTCCGCCCCGTACGAGGATGTCCTTGCTCGGGCCGCCGAGGATCGAGGCGCCCCGGATGAGGTATTCGGTGGTCGTGCTGGCGTCGGTGGTCACGGGTGCGTGCCTTCCCGGGTGGTGGCTGGCGTGGTTCGGGTGCCGTTGCCGGCGGGGACGTCGGTGGCGTCGTCCGTGGCGTCGTCCTTGGCGTCGTCCTGCTCGTCGTCCTGCTCGTCGTGATGGTCGCCGGAGAGCAGGAGGTAGAGCGCCGCCATGCGCACGGATACGCCGTTACGGACCTGTGCGAGGACGGTGGAGCGCGGGGAGTCCGCCGCTGCGGACGAGATTTCCAGCCCGCGGTTCATCGGCCCGGGGTGCATGATCACGGTGTCGTCCAGGCCCATCGTGTCGAGCAGTGCGAGGCGCCCGTCGTCGAACCCCCAGCGTCGCGAGTACTCCCGCGTCGACGGGAAGAACGCCGCGTTCATGCGCTCGGCCTGAAGCCGAAGCATCATCACGGCGTCGGGCCGCTGCGCGAGTGCCTCGTCGAGGTTGTAGTACACGGTGCAGGGCCAGGATCCGACTCCCACCGGAAGCAGTGTGGGCGGGCCCGCGAGCAGCACCTCCGCACCGAGGGTGGTCAGGAGCCAGACGTTGGAGCGTGCGACCCGGGAATGCAGGACGTCGCCGACGATCAGGACCTTCATGCCTACCAGGGTGGTGCCGGCGGAGGGGTTCCCGCCAAGCCGCGCCCAGTGGCGCCGGAGCGTGAAGGCGTCCAGCAGGGCCTGCGTGGGGTGCTCGTGCGTGCCGTCACCGGCATTGACCACGGCGGCGTCGATCCAGCCCGATGCGGCCAGACGCGCCGGTGCGCCGGACGCGGGGTGGCGGATGACGACGGCGTCCGCGCTCATCGCCTCGAGGGTCTGCGCTGTGTCCTTCAGGGATTCACCCTTCGACACCGAGGAACCCTTGACGGCGAAGTTGATGACGTCCGCGGACAGTCGCTTCGCCGCGGCCTCGAACGAGATGCGCGTGCGGGTGGAATCCTCGAAGAACAGGTTGACGACGGTGCGTCCGCGCAGGGCCGGCAGCTTCTTGATCTCCCGCTGGCCCACCGCGGCCATCTCCTCGGCGACGTCCAGCAGTCGCAGCGCGTTCCGGGCCGAAAGGTCCTGCGTGCTGAGGAGGTGCTTCACGGACGGTCCTCGATGACGACCTCGTTGACCGCGGAACCGCCGATCAGGTCGATCTCCGCGAGGTGGACGCGCACGCGTTCGCGGGACGACGTCGGCAGGTTCTTGCCGACGTGGTCGGCACGGATCGGCAACTCACGATGGCCCCGGTCCACGAGGACGGCCAGGCGGACGATGCGTGGTCGCCCCAGGTCCGCCAGCGCGTCGAGCGCCGCCCGGATGGTGCGCCCCGAATAGAGGACGTCGTCGACGAGCACCACCACCTTGTCGTCGATGCCCGACGGCGGCAGCTGCGTCGCGAGCGGCGAACGGGTCGGATTGCGCCGGAGGTCGTCACGGTACATCGTGACGTCGAGCTGGCCGGTGATGAGATCGGGATCGACGCTTTCGTCGACGGCAGCGATCTTTTGGGCGAGCCGCTGCGCGAGGGGGAAGCCCCTGCGGGGAATGCCGAGGAGGACGAGGTCCCGGGACCCCTTGTTCGCCTCGAGGATCTCGTGGGCGATACGCGTGAGAGCGCGGTCGATATCTGCTTCTGCGAGAACAACGCGCTTGTGGATGCCGGAATCCGGGGCAGGCACAGTCATAACACGCTTCCTCCTTCCCCGCCTCACTGGACGGAATTTAAAGGCTGGTTGCAGCGTCAAAACTATCACAGCGCCGCTTGCCCCTAGGGTTGCACCATGGCTATGAACAACCAGGGGACGGGGCCGGGCGGCTCCCAGTGGAACAGTGCACAGGGCTTCGGACACCATCCGGCGAACGACTTCCAGCCGCAGCAGCACCAGGGCTGGTGGGGACACACGACAGCACGGGAGCACCACCCGACGCCCGCCCGCACCAGCGGTCATCCGTTCCAGCCCGTCTGGAACCAGCCGCCTCCGCGGCGCCGGGGCGTGCTCAACGTCATACTGGTCATCGTCGCGGCGCTGGTCGTCGCGGGCGTCCTCCTGCTGCTCTCCCTGTCACTGGGGCCGTCCGCCTTCCTGCTCTGCGGAATCCTCGCCCTCGTACCCCTCGGCATCTGCCTGCTCGGCCTGCGCTGGATCGACC
This sequence comes from Arthrobacter sp. NamB2, assembly GCF_005281365.1. Taxonomy (NCBI): domain Bacteria; kingdom Bacillati; phylum Actinomycetota; class Actinomycetes; order Micrococcales; family Micrococcaceae; genus Arthrobacter; species Arthrobacter sp. NamB2. Next base: position 173,571 of record NZ_SZWI01000007.1, read on the forward strand.
GGTGGGACCCGGAGCCCCGCGGCGCCCTGCTCTTCGCGTTCCTCTGGGGTGCGGGGGCCTCGGTCGTCGTCACCCTGCTGCTCGGGACCTACGTGGTGGAACTGCTCGGCAGCGCCCTGAGCACGACGCCGCCCGACGTGATCGGACCGGTGCTCCAGGCGCCGCTGGTGGAGGAGTTCGCCAAGGGTCTCGGCGTGCTGATCCTCGTCTACACGCGACGGAGCCACTTCGACGGTCCCGTCGACGGGATCGTCTACGCCGGGACGGTGGCGGCAGGGTTCGCCTTCACCGAGAACATCCTGTACTTCGGATCGGCCGTCGTCGAATCCGGCAACGCTGGCGCCCTCGTCAGCGTCTTCATCCTCCGGGGCCTGTTCTCCCCGTTCGCCCACGTCATGTTCACGTCGCTCCTCGGTTTCGTACTCGGCTACGCGCTGAGCCGCGGGGGCGGGAATGCCCGCATCCTCGTGGCTTTCGTCCTCGGACTCGTCCCCGCGATCGCGGGGCACATGCTGTGGAACGGCGGAACGCTCGTGCTGTTCCACAACTTCTTCCTCTTCTACCTCGTGGTCCAGGTGCCGCTCTTCATCGCCGCCGTGATCGCCGTCGTGCTCCTCCGCCGCTCGGAGCGCCGGCTCACCGAGGCGCGGCTCGGCGACTACGCCCGCGCAGGATGGTTCACGCCCGAAGAGGTCCGCATGCTGGCTACCCGCCCGGGACGCTCGCAGGCGCTCGCCTGGGCACAGTCCGTCGGCGCGAAACAGGACATGCGCGCCTTCATCCGTACGGGCGCGCGCATCGCCTACACGAGGCAGCGCATGCTGGGCGGGCGGCGCGACGCCGACTATGCCGCGGAGGAGCGGACCCTGCTGGAGGAGGCGACCCAGCGACGGGCACGGATCTTCCAGCTGGCCTCGTCCGCCCGCTGAGGACCGGGGCGAGCCGGTCCCACCGGGGCCCGTCGGCCCTTCCGACGCCCTGGACTTAGCGCGGGCGGAAACAGGAACTCCAACACCGCCCGAGAACGCAAGAGGCTCCCGGAGTCCGTCCTGTCGACGGACCACGGGAGCCTGTGTGGCTCTGGCGGGTGGCGCTTCTGTACAAGTGCAGTCCTGTACGAGTGCTGGTTCCCGGAGGAGAGAAGCCCTAGGCGAGCAGCGTCGGCTTGAGCTGCTGGAGCCTGCCCAGGAGTCCGTTGACGAACTTCGGCGACTCGTCCGTGGAGAGCATCTTCGCCAGTTCCACTGCTTCGCTGACCGCGACTCCGTCAGGAACGTCGTCGTTGTACAGGAGTTCCCAACCGCCGATGCGCAGGATCATCAGGTCGACGGCGGGCATGCGGTCGAGCGTCCAGCCCTGCGAGTACGTGCTCAGGAACTCGTCGATCTGCTGTTGGTGCTCCAGTACGCCCTCCACGATGTCCACCGTGTAGTCGGCGATGACCATGTCGGTCTTCTCCCGGCGCGCTCGAATGACCTCGAGGGCAGGCACGTCACGCTGTTCAGACTCGAAGAGGATGTCCAGTGCCCGACGGCGGGCCTTGCTGCGTGCGCTCACTCGTTGACGCGTCCCAGGTATTCGCCCGTCCGGGTATCGACCTTGACCTTCGTGCCGGTGCCGAGGAACAGGGGAACCTGGATCTCGTGCCCGGTCTCCACCGTGGCGGGCTTCGTGCCACCCGTGGAGCGGTCGCCCTGCAGGCCTGGTTCGGTGTAGGTGATCTCCAGCGTCACCGAAGCGGGGAGCTCGACGTAGAGGGGCGAACCCTCGTGCATCGCGATGGTCGCCATCTGGCTCTCGAGCATGAAGTTGGCGGCGTTGCCGACCGTCTTGCCGGGCACCGTGAGCTGGTCGTAGTCGGTGGTGTCCATGAAGACGAAGTCCTCGCCGTCCTTGTACAGGTACTGGTAGTCGCGACGGTCGACCGTGGCCGTCTCGACCTTCAGGCCCGCGTTGAAGGTCTTGTCGACCACCTTGCCCGAGAGGATGTTGCGAAGCTTGGTGCGGACGAATGCTCCACCCTTGCCAGGCTTGACGTGCTGGAATTCGAGGACGTTCCAGAGGTTGCCTTCGAGCTTCAGCACAGTGCCGTTCTTGATGTCGTTCGTGGTCGCCACAGATTCACTTTCGTCGGTTTCGCGGATGGATTGGCCGGCCGGGGCACAGCGGGCGCGCGGAGGCGCACTAAAGTCCGTCAACCAGTCTACCCTGCGCGGTACGGATGCCGTGGCTGATCACGACTCAGCAGGATCATCGACGGCAGCTTAGGAGGCGATCTCCTGGTAGGCGGCGAACAGGAGTGAGGTGTCCGGAACCTCGAGCATGCCCGGCCGGCCTATCCCGTCGAGCACGACGAAACGCAGGAGGTCGCCCCTCGACTTCTTGTCGCGGCGCATGCCGTCGAGCAGCGCTGCCCAGCGGTCACGCCGATAGGTCACGGGAAGGCCGAGTGACTCGAGGATGTTCCTGTGGCGGTCGGCCTCGCCGTCGCTGAGGCGCCCGACCATGCGGGAGAGCTCGGCTGCGAACACCAGACCGACCGAGACCGCCGCGCCATGGCGCCAGGAGTACCGCTCCGCGAGCTCGATGGCGTGCGCGAGCGTGTGGCCGTAGTTGAGGTACTCGCGGCGGCCGGACTCACGCAGGTCCTCCGAGACGACGTCCGCCTTCACCCGGATGGCGCGCTCCACGAGGTCCCGCAGCACGGGCGACGACGCATCGGTGGCTGCCGCCGTGTCCTGCTCGATGAGGTCGAGGATCGCCGGGTCGGCGATGAAGCCGCACTTCACGACCTCGGCGAGTCCGGTCACCAGTTCGTTCTTCGGCAGCGTGCCGAGCGCGTCGAGATCGGCGAGGACGGCCGCCGGTGGGTGGAAGGCCCCGACCAGGTTCTTGCCCTCGGCGGTGTTGATGCCGGTTTTCCCACCCACAGCGGCGTCGACCATGCCGAGCAGGCTCGTGGGCAAGTGGACGACCCGTACCCCACGGAGCCACGTTGCTGCGACGAATCCTCCGAGGTCCGTCACGGCCCCACCGCCGACGGTGACGACGGCATCCGACCGCGTGAAGTCGTTCTGGCCGAGGACCTGCCAGCAGAAGGCCGCGACCTGGATGTGCTTGCCCTCCTCCGCGTCCGGGATCTCGGCGGTGACCGCGGTGAACCCGGCGTCCGCCAGCTCGTCGCGCACGGTGTCACCGGTGGCCCTCAGCGCCCGCGGGTGGATGACCAGGACGCGGCGCACGCGCTCCCCGAGGATGGCCGGGAGCCTGCCGAGGAGTCCCCGCCCGACGACGACGTCGTAGGTGTTCTCGGTGGTGGTCCCGGTGACCGGGATGATGGTCGCTTCGTCAGTCGCTTCGTCAGTCATGGTGGTTCGTCCCGCTTTCGTCGTTCAGGTCGGTCGGTGGAGCGTCCGCAGTGCTCCTGGAGTGCCTGCCGTCGCCGGCGAGGGCGAGGAGGACGGCGTCGCACGCCTCGCGTACGGAGAGACCGCGGGTGTCGACGACGATGGATGCCAGCGCGGCGTACAGCGGGCGTCGCTCGTCGTACAGCTCCTGCCAGCGCTCCTCCGCCCCTCCGTCGAGCAGGGGCCGACCGGTGTCCCCGCTGATGCGCGGCCGGATGGTGTCGATATCGGTATCGAGGAACACCACGGTTGCTCGTTCGAGCAGTTCCCGGGTACCCGGGTGCAGCACGGCCCCGCCACCGAGCGAGACGACGACGTCGTCCTCCGCGAGCGCCTCACGGACCACCTCTGCCTCGAGCGTCCGGAAGGCCTCCTCGCCCTGCTGGGCGAAGATCGTGCTGATGGCACCGTGCCGCTCGACGATCACGCGGTCGGAGTCGATGAGGCGGGTGCCCGTGCGGTGCGCGAGCGTCCGGCCGACCGCGGACTTCCCGACCGCCATCGGACCGACCAGGACCACGCAACCGTTCCGATCCATCAGGTTCCGACGGAGTCCAGGAACTCCGGGATGCTCTCGAGGTAGCTCCTCATGTTTCGGGCGGTCTCCGCGAGCGAGTCCCCGCCGAATTTCTCGGTGACGGCTTCGGCCAGGACCAGGGCGGTCATGGCTTCCGCCACCACCCCCGCTGCCGGAACCGCGCAGACGTCGGACCGCTGGTGGTGTGCGCGTGCTGCTGCGCCCGTGCTCACGTCCACGGTGCGCAGCGCGCGGGGAACGGTTGCGATGGGTTTCATGGCCGCTCGGACGCGCAGGGCGTCGCCGATGCTCATGCCGCCCTCGATTCCGCCGGCCCGGTTGCTGGCGCGGACGATCTTGCCGTCGTTGTTCCGCAGGATCTCGTCGTGCGCTGCGGTGCCGCGGCGCGCCGCCGTCGCGAAGCCGTCACCGACCTCCACGCCCTTGATGGCCTGAATCCCCATGAGGGCCGCGGCGAGCCGGGAATCGAGCCGGCGGTCCCAGTGCACGTAGCTGCCGAGTCCCGGCGGCAGTCCGTAGGCGATGACCTCGACGACGCCGCCGAGGGTCTCGCCTTCCTTGTGGGCGGCGTCGACCTCGGCCACCATGGCATCCGACGTGTCCCGGTGGAAGCAGCGCAGTGGGTCGGTGTCGAGCGCTATGACGTCGCTCGGTCGCGGCAACGGCGCGTCCTCCGGAACGGACACGGAGGCGATGGAGACCGTGTGACTGACGAGGCGGATCCCGAGGCCTTCGAGGAACTTCGCTGCGACCGTTCCGAGGGCCACGCGGGTGGCCGTCTCCCGGGCACTCGCGCGTTCCAGGACAGGTCGAGCCTCACCGAAGCCGTACTTCTGCATCCCGGTGAAGTCAGCGTGGCCGGGACGCGGGCGCGTGAGTGGTGCGTTGCGTGCCGAGGCTGCGAGTTCCGCGGCGTCGTCCTCCCCCAGCGGATCAGCGGACATGATCTTGTCCCACTTGGGCCACTCGGTATTGCCGACCTCGATGGCCACGGGGCCGCCCTGGGTGAGCCCGTGGCGGACGCCGCCGATGATGCGCACCTGGTCCTGCTCGAACTTCATGCGGGCTCCGCGTCCGTAGCCGAGCCGACGGCGCGCCAGCGCTCCCTGGATGTCGGCACTCGTGACACCCACTCCCGCGGGCATGCCCTCGATGATCCCGACCACGGCCGGACCGTGGGATTCTCCTGCCGTCAACCAACGCAACATGGTTTCCATACTGCCATGCGGCACCGCGGGCTTCAGCGCCGGGGCACACCCACTGCGTCACACATCACGTTTAACACGCCGGCAGGGTCCTGGGGCGTATCCGGGAAAAACAGTCGTACCTGTTCCACCGCCTGGTGGAGCAGCATGTCGAGCCCTGGCACGATGGTTCCTCCCGCACCGCTGAACGCCGCGGCGATGGCGCTCGGCCACGGATCGTACGCGACGTCGAGGAGCGTTCCCTGCGTCCGGAACCCTGAGTCGACGAGCTCGCCGGCCAGAGGGTCCGCCGCGCGCGGCGGCAGCGTCGAGATCACCACGTCGGCGGACTGCACCGCCGCACCGGCGCTGCGCCATTCGACCAGGTCGACGTCCAGGCCGAGCTCCGCACCGATCCGGCCGAGGCCTGCAGATGCTTCGAGACGACGAACCACGACGCGTGCGGAGGACGCTCCGAGGCGAGCGAGCCCTGCGATGGCTGCAGCGGCAGTTCCACCACCACCGAGCACCACTGCGCGTTCCGCCGTGTCCACGCCGGCGCCGATCAGCGCGTTGGCGACGCCGACGACGTCGGTGTTGTGACCGGTGAGGACGCAGCCGCCGCCGTCGTCCTCCACGACCACGGTATTGACGACGCCGAGCACCTGCGAAAGGTGATCGGAGTGGTCGACGAGACGCGCCACGGCCGACTTCAGGGGCATGGTCACCGACAGGCCCCGCCAGTGCGGTGACGACCGGACATCACGGACGAAGGCGTCCAGGGATTCCTCGTCGACCTCGATCGCGCTGTAGGAGCAGTCGACGTCCAGCAGCCGGTATGCGGCCGCGTGCAGCAACGGCGACTTCGAGTGGCTGATTGGTGAGCCGATCACGGCGGCCCGGAACACCCGGGCCGCCGTCGGATCCGGCGAGGGCACCTACTCGCACCGTCCGGGATTGTCCGCGCACCAGGCGTCGTACTCGGCCACGTAGCGCAGGTGCTCCGCGTAGGTCTCGGAGAACTTGGTCTCGGCGGTGTCGAGGTTGACGGTCACCCAGAAGTAGAACGGCACGTCCGCCGGATTGACCGTCGCGTCGATCGCCTCGTCGCTGGGCGAACCGATGGGACCCTTGGGCAGGCCGGGATTGGCGAAGGTGTTGTACGGATTCGAGGTATCCGCCTTTTCCGCCTCGCTCAGCTGATACGTCCGCTTGCCGAGCCCGTAGGCCACGGTGGCGTCCGACTGCAGGAGACCGTTGGTCTCGGTGTTCCCCGGTGTGAGCCTGTTGTTGATCGCGCCGGCGACCGAGGCGTAATCCCCCTCGCCTGCTTCGGCCTGCACGATGCTCGCGATCGTCAGGATCTCGTACTGTCGGTTCGGATCGGTGACACCGTCCTCCAGCAGCCGGTCGGTGGTTGCCTTCACCATCTCGGAGATGATGTCCGTGGCGGTCGCCTCGACATCGAACCGGTACTCCCCCGGGTGCAGGTAGCCCTCGAGCGAGAGAGCCTGCGGCGGGAGGCCGAACTGCGTCGGCGCTGCGGACAGCGCATCGAACTCTGCCCGAGGTATGCCGGTCGATCTGCTGAGGATGTCGAAGACCTCACCCTGCCGGAGGTCGCGGGCGACGGCGGCGTAGGAGACCAGCGAGGGATCCTCTCCCAGGAGGGACTCGGCCGCTTGCGCGGCGGACATCTGGAGGCGCATCTCGTACTCGCCCGGCTGGACCTCACGGCCCTCGGAGATGGCGGCCAGCGCCGTGACGAACGTACCGGAGTCCGCGACGATGTCCGCGTCCTCGAGCCCGTTACCGATGGCGAGGGGACCTGCGCCCTCCGGCACCGTGAAGACGGTCTCGTCCCCTCCCGGCCCCGCGTAGTCGGTGACGTCGTTCAGGCCCAGGAGGTCGCGCAGCATGAGCGCCACGCCGAACACCGTTCCGGCGAACAGGAGGAGGACGACCAGCATGACGACGGTACGGCGGAGACGCCTTCGTCGCTTGGCCTTCGACGGCTGCCGACGCCGGCGGCGACGAGGAACGTCCTGCGCCACGAAGAACTCCTCGACCGGCTCGGGATGGTCATAGCCCTCATCCTCGTAGTGAGCGTCGACGGCACGCTGCTCTTCGGAGTCATAGGGGTCTGCGGAATGACGGACGCGGTTGCTCACGACTCCGCTCCCCTTCTGCTCGACGAACTGTCCTTGATAACTGGCTCCTCTGTAGGGGTCAGCAGCGGGCCTTGATCACCCTCTGCCTCGCGCACAGGAACCGGATCCCCCACGTCCCGTCCACGTGAACGTTGCATGTCGATGGCGTGCTGGAGTATTTCAACGGCGGCCACCTGATCCACTACCTTACGATGGTCCCGGCTACTCAGACCAGCGGAATGCAGGGAACGGTGAGCCGACACCGTACTCAGCCGCTCGTCGACCAGCCGTAGGGACAACGTCAGACCCTGGCGATGAAGTTCCCCGGCGATCAGTCCGGCATAGCTTCTCGCCATCTCCGCCGAGGCTCCTTCCCTCCCGCTGAGCTGCTTGGGCAGCCCCACGATGATCTGCACCGCGCCGCGCTCGACCGCTTCCCGGATCAGGATCCTGATGTCGCTGTTCTTCTTCGCGTCACGCTTGAGCGTCCGGATCGGCGTGGCGAGCAGGCCGTCCCGGTCGCTGCCGGCAAGGCCCACCCTGACCTGCCCGACGTCGACACCGAGCTTCGGTCCGAGGGGGTACGGTGTACCGCCCGGCACGCCGGGCGTCACCGTGTCATCGCCCGGCATGGCAGTCGTCAGCGTTCCGCTACAGCGGTGCGGATGGCGGACAGGGCTTCGGGGATGCGCGTGGCATCCGAACCGCCGCCCTGCGCGACGTCGTCCTTGCCGCCGCCGCCGCCGCCGAGGATCTTCGCTGCGGTGCGCACGAGCGCACCGGCCTTCACTCCGGCGGCCCGGGCGGCCTCATTGGTGGCCACCAGCACGAGCGGGCGGTTCTGCGAGACACCGGTCGCTGCGACGACGGCCGCCTCCGACCCGAGACGTCCCCGCAGGTCCAGTACCAGCGTCCGCAGGTCGTCCGCACCGTCGATCTCCCCGGCGTGGTGCGCGATGAGACGGACGCCGTCGACATCCACCGCCGTTTCCACGAGGGAACCAGCGGCGACGGCGAGCTGTTCCTTGCGCAGCCGGTCGAGCTCCTTCTCTGCCGCCTTGAGCTTGTTGAGCGTTGCCGAGAGGCGTTCGGGCAGCTGCGCCGAGGGCACTTTCAGCATGTCCGAGAGCTCGGACACGAGGGCGCGCTCGGCCGCGAGGTGCCGGAAGGCGTCCAGGCCCACGAGGGCCTCCACGCGCCTGTTGCCGGAGCCGACCGACTGCTCGCCGAGGAGCGTCAGGCTGCCGATGAGCGAGGTCGACGCTACGTGCGTGCCGCCGCACAGCTCGCGGGAGAAGTCCGCGTTCATCTCGACCACACGGACCGTGTCCCCGTACGCCTCGCCGAAGAGCGCTGTCGCACCGAGGGCCTTCGCGTCGGCGAGGGACATGATCTTCGTCTCGACCTCGTAGTTGTTGCGGATCGCGATGTTGGAGACTTCCTCGATCTCCGAGCGCGCCGCAGCGCTGATGCCCTCGCCCCAGGAGAAATCGAAGCGCAGGTAGCCTGCCTTGTTGAACGATCCACGCTGGAGCGCCTCCGGACCGAGGATCTCGTGAAGTGCCGCGTGGATGATGTGCGTCCCCGAGTGTGCCTGCTCCCCTGCGTGGCGGCGCTGGCGGTCGACGGCGGCGGTGACCGTCGCGCCCTGAGCCACCTCGCCCTCGCGGACGACGGCGCGGTGCACGCTGAGACCCTTGACCGGACGCTGGACGTCCAGGACCTCGACGACGAACCCGTCCCCGGTGATCAGGCCTACGTCGGCAGCCTGGCCGCCGGCTTCGGCGTAGAACGGCGTCTGGTCCAGGACCAGTTCGATCTCGTCGCCCTGAAGGGCGCTGGTGATCGACTGCCCCTTGTCGAGGACGGCGAGGACGGTCGCCTCGGAGATGAGCTCGTCGTACCCGGTGAACACGGTCTGGCCGCGTCCGAGCAGCTCGTTGAACACGGACAGGTCGGCGTGTCCGGCCTTCTTGCCGCGGGCATCGGCCTGCGCACGCTGGCGCTGCTCGAGCATGAGGGAACGGAAGCCGTCGGCGTCCACTGCGAGACCGGCCTCCTCCGCCATCTCGAGGGTCAGGTCGATGGGGAATCCGTAGGTGTCGTGCAGCGTGAAAGCGTCCTGGCCGGACAGCGGGCGCTGCTCGGCGAGGGATTCGCGGACCGCTTCCTCGAGCCGGGCGGTACCCGAGGCGATCGTGCGAAGGAACGCCTTCTCCTCGGCGTACGCTATGCGGCTGATGCGTTCGAAGTCCGTCTCGACCTCCGGGTACACACCCTTCATGGCGTCCCGCGATGCGGGCAGGAGGTCGGGGAGGCAGGCCTTCTCGACGCCGAGGAGCCGCATGGCGCGTACGGCACGACGGATGAGGCGTCGCAGCACGTAGCCTCGGCCCTCGTTCGAAGGGGTCACGCCGTCGGCGATCAGCATGAGCGAGGAACGGATGTGGTCCGCGACGACGCGCATGCGGACGTCGTCCGTGTGGTGCGGGTCCTCTGGGGACTCTGCGCTCGTGTAGGTCCTGCCGCTCAGCGCGGCGGCCCTGTCGAGCACCGGGCGGACCTGGTCCGTCTCGTACATGTTCTCGACGCCCTGCAGGATCATGGCGAGGCGCTCGAGGCCGAGGCCCGTGTCGATGTTCTTCTTGGGCAGTTCGCCGAGGATCTCGAAGTCGTCCTTGCCTGTGCCCTCACCACGCTGGTACTGCATGAAGACGAGGTTCCAGATCTCCACGTAGCGGCTGTCGTCCGCCTCGGGCCCGCCGTCGACGCCGTACTCGGGCCCGCGGTCGTAGAAGATCTCCGAGCAGGGACCGGCCGGTCCCGGCTGTCCGGTCGACCAGTAGTTGTCCTTCTTGCCCATCTTCTGGATGCGATCGGCAGGGACACCGATGCTGTCGCGCCAGATCTGCAGTGCTTCCTCGTCCTCGTGGTAGACGGTGATCCACAGCTTCTCGGCCGGCAACCCGAAGCCGCCGTCGGCGACGTCGCTCGTCAGGAGCGTCCAGGCGAGGCGGATCGCGTCGGCCTTGAAATAGTCGCCGAAGGAGAAGTTGCCGCACATCTGGAAGAACGTGCCATGGCGTGCGGTCTTGCCGACTTCCTCGATGTCACCCGTGCGGATGCACTTCTGCACGCTCGTGGCCCGGCTGTAGGGTGCGACCTCCCGTGCCGTGAGGTAAGGGATGAAGGGAACCATGCCTGCCACCGTGAACAGGAGCGAGGGGTCGGAGGATATCAGCGACGCCGAGGGCACGACGGTGTGCCCGTTCTTCTCGAAGTAGCTCAGCCAGCGGCTGGCGATCTCATGGGACTTCATGGGGCAATCCTTCTAGGAGGTCGGGACGCGGGAGCCGGATCCGGGAAGGATCCGCACCGGGTCCTCGGGTGGGACTCGGCACGAGGCGTCGACGGGGTGGTGCGTGCGGAACAGGACACCGCTGTCCGCACCGGTCGTCACGTCCGGCACGTCGGCTGGATGCGACAGGGCCTGCCGTAGGACACGGACACGCTCATCCGTCGCCGGCAGGTACGACGGCGCTGCGCGACGTGGGAACGACTAGCGGCGTGCGCGGCGGGTGGCGGGAACCGCCTCGACGACAGCCTCCGCGTCCGTCGTCGGAGCCTCGACTCCGAGTGCGGCACGGAGATCGCCCTCACGTTCGGCCATCGCAGACCGCAGTGCATCGGCGAAGTCGCTGATGCTGTCACTGATTTGCCCGACGGCGCGATTCAGGCCCTCGGGTCCGAGGTTCGATTTCGCCTGCGACACCTTGCGCACGGCGACGACGCCGATCGTGATGCCGGCGGCTAGCCAGAAGGCTCTTCTGATCATCGTTATCTCCGGTTCTAGGGCTAGCGGCTGCGGCGTCGGCGGGCGGGGGACCTCCGGCCCGCAAGGGCCGAACGGACTCCATAGGAGAAGGCCGACACCTTGATGAGCGGAGATCCGATCGTGGCGGCCACCAGCGAGGACAGCGCGGAGATGTTGGCCGAGGCATCGGAGACGTTCGAGGTGATGCCGTCGACCGTCTTCAGCTGCTGGTGCGTGGTGGTCACGGTGCTCGTGACCTCCTCGATCAAGGGAGTCGTCTCGTCGGTGACGGTGCGGATCGCCTTCCGCAGCTCGTCGAAGACGCGGCCGAGCTTCCAGATCGGTACGGCCAGCAGCAACACCAGGACGGCGAACACGCCAGCAGCTATCAGGCCCGCAATATCTCCACCTGACATGGGCGGTCTCCTTTACGCAGGGATGTGCCGCCTTGGAAAGCGGCACGGGAATTCTTGCTCTTTGTACCTTACAGAACGAAGAGCCCGCGGCGGGTGCCGCGGGCTCTTCCTCCACGCTTGTCGCTCGGACCGCCGGAATTTCCCGGCGGTCAGGGTGACTAGCGTGCGTAGTACTCGACGACGAGCTGCTCTTCGCAGGTCACGGGGACCTCAGCGCGCTTCGGGCGACGCACGAGGCGCGCCTGGAGCTTGTCGAGCTGCACGTCCAGGTAACCGGGAACGGCGGGGAGGACGTCGCGGTGCGCACCTGCGGCAGCAACCTGCAGCGGGACCATGGTCTCGCTGCGGCTGTGGACGTGGATGAGCTGACCTTCGCCCACGCGGAACGACGGGCGGTCCACGCGGGAGCCGTCCACCATGATGTGGCGGTGCACGACGAGCTGGCGGGCCTGGGCGATCGTGCGCGCGAAGCCGGCACGCAGCACGAGGGCGTCGAGGCGCATCTCGAGCAGTTCGATCAGGTTCTCACCGGTCAGGCCCGAGGTGCGTCGGGCCTCTTCGAAGACACGGGTCATCTGTGCTTCGCGGATGCCGTACTGGGCGCGCAGGCGCTGCTTTTCACGCAGGCGTACGGCGTAGTCGCTGTCCTGCTTGCGACGCGCGCGGCCGTGCTGGCCCGGCGCGTACGGCCGACGCTCGAGGTACTTCTCTGCCTTGGGGGTCAGAGCGATGCCGAGGGCACGCGAAATGCGAACCTTACGGCGGGCACGTGTGTTGTTAGCCACGTCTACCTTTCGATGATTTTTGCGGCGAAGAAACGGACCTGCGCCACGGGGGCGTCCGCACTTCCTGGTGTCGCTGGCCTCCTCTTGCGGAGAGCCGGGATTGGCCGCTTCCCGGTACTACAGTTCGCCCCGACCCTGGCCACCACCCCGCACAGCACGGCAGTCATGCCGGGATGGGTGGGGAGGCAAGCTGGTACACGACGACTTGCCAGTCAGCGTCCAATGCTAGCAGTCGGCCGGACCGACAACCGAATCGCGGGGTGGATCCCACCGCCGACCGCCACGTACCCTCGGTGGCAACCGGGCTGGCGGTGCTCCCGGCGTCAGGGCCCTCGCCGATACTCCCGGTGCCGCGCCGTGCTGCCGGTACATCCCGCTGCGGCGCTGGGCGTCCTCTACCTGCCCCGGATGATGCGGCGCAGGCGGGACAGGCGGGACGCGATGTCCCGTTCCACTCCCCGATCCGTCGGCTCGTAGTAGTTCCGCCCCACGAGGTCGTCCGGTGCGTACTGCTGTACCGCGATCCCATGCGGCTCGTCGTGCGAGTAGACATAACCCTTGCCGTGCCCGAGCTGGGACGCACCGGGATAGTGGGCATCCCTCAGATGGGCCGGGATCCCCTGTCCCCGGCCCGCCCGCACGTCCGCGATCGCGGCGTTGATGCCTTTGTAGGCCGCATTCGACTTCGGCGCCGTCGCGATATGGACGACTGCTTCCGCGAGGATGATGCGCGCCTCCGGCATGCCCACGAGCTGCACCGCCTGCGCCGCGGCGACGGCGGTCTGGAGTGCCGTCGGATCCGCCATCCCGACGTCCTCGGAAGCGGAGATCATCAGCCGCCGCGCGATGAAACGCGGATCCTCGCCCGCCTCCAGCATCCGCGCGACGTAGTAGAGCGCGGCATCGACGTCCGAGCCGCGGAGCGACTTGATGAAGGCACTCGCGACGTCGTAGTGCTGGTCACCCGCGCGGTCGTACCGCAGCGCGGCGACATCCACCGCCTTCTCGGCGTGCTCGAGGGTGACGACGACGGGCGGCCTACCCGGACGTTCCTCGTTCCGGCCGCTCCCGACGGCGCCATCGCCATCCTCATCGTCGTAGCCGTTCTCATCGTGGTCCTCGTCGCCACTGCCACCGTCCGCAGGATCATGCCGCACGGCCTGGGAATCCTCTGCCGACTGCGCGACGCCGGCAGCCGCTTCCAGCGCCGTCAGTCCCCGCCGCGCATCGCCCGCCGCGAGTCGGACGAGGTGTTCCAGCGCCTCCTCGGACACAGCCACCGTGCCCGCCAACCCGCGTTCGTCGTCGACCGCGCGCTGCAGGAGGCCCCTGATGTCCGCCTCGTCCAGTGGCCGGAGTGTCTGCAGGAGTGACCTGGAGAGGAGCGGCGACACCACCGAGAACGAGGGGTTCTCGGTGGTGGCCGCGATGAGCACCACCCAGCCGTTCTCCACGCCGGGCAGCAGGGCATCCTGCTGCGCTTTGTTGAAGCGGTGGATCTCGTCGAGGAACAGCACCGTGGTCTGGCGGTACAGATCACGCGAGGTCAGGGCGTCGTCCATGACCCGCCGCACGTCCTTGACGCCCGCGGTGATGGCCGACAGCTCGACGAACTTGCGGCCCTGCCCACGGGCGATCACGTGCGCGAGGGTCGTCTTGCCGGTGCCGGGAGGACCCCAGAGGATCACGGACGACGGCGCGGCGTGCGCACCCGGATCGTGCTCGCCAGCGAGCGTCCGCAGGGGCGATCCCCGGCCGAGGAGGTGCTGCTGCCCGACCACCTCGTCCAGGCTGCGCGGCCGCATACGCACAGCCAGCGGACTGCGCGGGCGGACGGACCCAGGCGCCCGGACGCCACCGTCCGGCAGGTCATCCGGCGTGTCCTCGTCCGCCCCGACGCTGAATAGATCATTCACACCGTCAACGTTACTGTGGGCCACTGACGCCTCCGGCCCTTCCGGGCCGCCCGCTTCCAGCGCCGATGCCCCCCCCCCCCCCCAGATACACGAGAAGGACTCCCATGCCCTCGACCAGGTCCGTTCTCGTCGAAGCGCAGCGCCTCGACGGGTGGCTGGCGCGGTTCGCCGACCGCAACGGCTCCTACACCGTGCACCCGGCGGCAGACCGGACCGATGGCTCCCTGAGCGTGGTGGCCGAGAATGGCTGCCGGGCGCTCCTGGCTCCCCCCTTGCCTCAGCCCCGGCCGCCCGCGACAAGCGGAGCGGAAGCCGCTGCAGCGGACCTCGTCGCGGGGCTCACGTCGGCGATCGACGTCACTGCCGCCGTCGGGCTCCTACTGATCCGACGCGGCGGCTATTCCGTCGGCGTAGCACGAGCAGGGCAGATCCTGTCCTCGAAGACCGGCACACGCTACGTCCAGGGGAAAACCGCCGCCGGAGGCTGGTCGCAGCAGCGCTTCGCGCGTCGACGCGCCAACCAGGCCGATGCCCTGGTCGAGGAGACAGCGGCGAGGGCCGCCGCGCTCTACGGCGTCGACAGGCCGTCCTGCCTGCAGCTCGGGGGCGACAGGGCGCTGGCGTCGGCCGTGCTCGACGAGCGGATCCTCGCGCCCTACGCGGCGCTCCCGCAGGTTCCTTTCCTGACGGTTCCCGACCCGCGATTCGCCGTCCTGAAGGAGGCAGCGCGCACCGCTCTGTCCGTGCGGATCACGGTCACCGACGCACCGGAGGACTGAGGGCGACAGGAGCGCCGGAAGCTCAGGCTCCGGCGCCGCGGGTCCCGGCGGTGCGGAGGGCCGCGACGGCGGCGGCGGCGTCGTCCGCGCCGTACACGGACGACCCCGCCACGAAGACCGTCGCCCCCGCGTCCGCCGCGCGCAGGATGGTCTCCTCGGTGATGCCGCCGTCGACCTGGATCACCAGGGGCAGGTTTGCATCACGGACAGCGGCAGCGGCCCGGCGGATTTTCGGCAGGGTCAGGTCGAGGAACGCCTGACCGCCGAAACCGGGTTCGACGGTCATCACCAGCAGCATGTCGAGCTCGCCGAGCAGATCGAGGTAGGGCTCCACGGGCGTCGCCGGCCGCAGCGCCATCGCGGCCTTCGAGCCGGCGTCGCGCAACTCCCGGGCGAGCTTTACCGGAGCCGACGACGCCTCCGCGTGGAACGTCACCGACGCGGCTCCGGCCTCTGCGTACTGGGGCGCCCAGCGATCGGCGTCCTCGATCATCAGGTGCACGTCGAGCGGGATCGGACTGACCTGCTGGATGCGCCTGACGACCGGAAGCCCGAGGGTCAGGTTCGGCACGAAGTGGTTGTCCATCACATCCACGTGCACGGCGTCGGCCGACGCGATGCGCTGCAGTTCCGCCTCGAGATTCACGAAATCCGCCGAGAGGATGCTGGGGTTGATGCGCAGGTGCGTCATGGCCGTTTCCTTTCCAGGCTGTGCTCGTTCCGGGGGTGGGTCAACCTCGCCTCGCATGGCCTCACGGCGTCTTCCTGATCAATGCGAGGTACATGGCATCCGTGCCGTGGACGTGCGGCCAGAGCTGGGCACTCGTGCCGTGGCCGGCACCGAGCGCTCCACCGATACTCACGGCGTCCAGGGCGGCTCCTGCATCGAGCCGCTCGAATCCCGACCGCTTCCGCAGGCAGTCGTCGACGACGGCTTCCGTCTCGGCGTGGTGGGGCGAGCAGGTCACATAGGCGACGACACCCCCCGGGGCGACGGCGCCCAGCGCGGACGCCAGGAGTTCCCGCTGCAGCGGTGCCAGCGACACGAGGTCGGCGGGCTGGCGACGCCAGCGGGACTCGGGGCGGCGCCGAAGAGCACCGAGCCCGGTGCACGGCGCGTCGACGAGCACGCGGTCATAGCGGTCCGGCTGCTCCCGTCCGAGATCGCGTCCATCGCCCACGCGTACGGTCCAGGAGTCCTCCGGCAGCGGGCGTAGCGCCTGCCGGACGAGTTGTGCGCGGTGCCGCACCGGCTCGTTCGCCGTCAGGTGCACACCCGTGTCCTGACCGATGGCCGCGAGCAGAGCGGTCTTACCGCCGGGGCCCGCGCACAGATCGAGCCACCGCTCCGTGGTGCCCGTCCGTGCGTCACCGAGGTCAAGAGCGGCCAGGGCGCGCGCAACGAGCTGCGATCCCGAGTCCTGCACCCTGATGGTGCCCGTCGAGACGCCGGGCAGCCGGCTCACATCACCTCCGGAGTAGTAGGCGGAGCCTGGTGCGAGGCGGCCTGGCTCGGCTCCTTCCTCGAGGACTCCCTCGAGCGAACCGAGCCCCGGCAGCGCCACGAGGTGCACGACGGGCGCGGAATTGTCCGCCGCCAGCAGTGCATCGATCTCGGAGACGTCACGGCCGTGGGCCACGAGCGACTGGCGCATCGCTCGGACGATCCATTCGGGATGGCTGTACGTCAGGGCGGCGATCGCGGTGGCGTCAGTCAGTCCGGCGACGAGCTCACTGACCCAGCCGTCCAGGTCGCGGGCTGTTACTTTCCGGAGCACGGCATTGACCAGCGACGACGGTCCGGCGCCGATGACGGCGCGCACCAGCCCGACGGTCTGGTCCAGCGCGGCATGAGCCGGAACGCGCATCGCCAGGAGTTGATGGACGCCGATGCGCAGGGCGTCGAGCACGGCGGGGTCGAGCTGATCGAGCGGTCGGTCGACGCAACGGGCGAGAACCGCGTCGTAGGTCCCCTGGCCCCGCAGCGCGCCGTAGGTCAGCTCCGTCGCAAACCCCGCATCCCTCCGGTCCAACCTGTGCTTGCGGATGCTCGCCGGGAGCACGAGGTTCGCGTAGGCGTCCTCGCCTGCGACGGCGCGCAGAACCTCGAACGCCACCAGTCGCGCGGGATCGGCGCGGCGCGTGCGCTGCGACGGCGCGGCCTGGGAGAACTGGCGGTCACCACCCCTGTTGCGCTCGCGCCCCTGCTCGTTGCGACGGCGGTTGCCGCCCTGACCCTTGCCCCCGCCACCCGGAGCGCCTCGTCCGCCGGTCCCACCGGCCCCGCCGAAACCGCCCCGGCCTCCGGCTCCCCTGCTGTTGCTTCCGGCTTCACTCACTCGAACACCAGCTCTCCGCGCGTCGCCGCGCCTCGCGCCCAGTCGAGGGCGTCCATCATCTTCTTGCCCGCGGGCTGAAGGGTTCCCAGCACGACAGGAACGGTACCCGTGCCGACACGCACCTCGCGAGCAACGATGTGGAGCACACCCGGCCGGAGCGTGTCCGCCCCGGTGCCGTGCGTGGCTGCTCCGCCCGCCTCGTCCTCTGCCTGCCTCACCGGCGTGACGGGACCGAGTTTCACCCGCTGTCCGTCGAGGGTGGTCCACGCGCCGGGTTCGGGGGTGACTGCATTGACCCGGCGGCGGACCGCGACGGCAGGCTGTGACCAGTCGACGCGGGCATCGTCGATGGTGAGTTTCGGTGCGAGGGTCGGTTCACCCGCCTGAGGGGTCGCGGTCACCCGCCCCGCCTCGATGCCGGACAGTGTCTGCACGAGCAGGACAGCGCCACTGTGGGACAAGCGCTCGAGGACTTCCCCGCTCGTTGCACCGGGTTCCAGCGATTCGGTCATGACGCCGAAGACAGGGCCGGTATCGAGGCCCTCCTCCAGGCGGAACGTCGTGGCACCCGTGATGTCGTCGCCGGCGAGGACCGCATGCTGCACCGGTGCCGCACCCCGCCACGCGGGGAGCACGGAGAAGTGCAGATTGATCCAGCCGTGCCTGGGCACGGCGAGTCCGGCCGCCGGCACGATGCCTCCATAGGCGACGATCGCCGCGGCGTCGAGGTCGAGGGTGCCGAGCTGCGCCAGGAGTTCAGGCGAGAAGCGGTTCGCCTTGAGGACCGGCAGCCCGAGTTCCTCCGCAGCCACTGCCACCGGGCTCGGCGTCAGCACCTTCCTGCGGCCCACCGGCGCGTCGACGCGCGTCAGCACAGCGACCACGTCGAAGCCCGCGCCGACGAGCGCCTTCAACGAGGGGACGGCGACCTCGGGCGTCCCGGCGAAGAGGATCCTCATCGCGTCCGACCGGACACACCGGTGATGCCGGTACTGCCGGCGGGTCCGCCACCGGAGATGAAGCTCGAGCCGAGCGATCGGGAGCGCTGCGCAGCGGTGCGGGACGTGACGCGGTTGTAGTCGGCGCTCCGGATGGCCTTCAGGGCACTCCTGCGGTCCTCGCCCTCGAGACGGTCGATGTACAGGGTGCCGCGCAGGTGGTCCGTCTCGTGTTGGAGGGCGCGCGCCAGCATTCCCGTTCCCTCGACCACGATCTCCCTGCCGGTAACATCCCGACCGGTGACGCGTGCCCAGTCGGTTCTGTCCACGTAGCTGCCGAGCCCCGGCACGGAGAGGCACCCCTCGACATCGGTCTCCCCTTGCGAGTCCCCGCCCGTCTCGAGGACCGGGTTGACGACGTGCCCCTCCATGCCGTCGACGCGGTAGGTGAATACCTGCAGTCCGACGCCTACCTGGGGGGCGGCGAGACCGGCGCCCTGCACGTCGATCATGGTCTCGGTCATGTCGCCGACAAGCCGGGCCAGGTCCGGCCCGAAGTCGGTGACCTCGGCTGCCGGTGTGCGGAGGATCGGGTCGCCGATCATGCGGATACTCAGGACGGCCATCGGTGCTCTGTTCCTCGCTTCGGTCGCGGCGCTCGCATCATTCATGTGCGGTTCGGACGGGGCTCCCGCGACGGGACTCCTGCCGCGCGGCTCCCGACAATCTTAGTGCCGGTCCGGCCGGCACCGAAGCGGGCAGGACCTGCCTACCAGGATGACGCCGCGGGCAGTCAGGCGAGAGTGGCCGGAACGGAGGGTCCGGGCGACGCCGTCGGCTCCGCCCTGCCGGGTGGCGGCCCGATCGGGAGGAGAGCGCGGCCCGCCCCCTCCGCTTCCAGGCCGGCCTCCCACGCGCGGCGCAGAGCACAGAAGCGCAGCCAGTGGTTGCGTAGCACGGCCGGGTTCGCCCGCATGGCGCGCACCTCCGTCTGGCCCACGGCCACACCGAGCAGCAGAGGCTCGTCACCTTGGGCCCAGGAGCGCCATTCACCCTTCTGGGGGTCGACGACGTATTCCTCGGCTTTCATTCCGGCAACCAGCTGCATGACCACCTTGTCGTCCAGCGCCTTGACGAAGCCGTCCCTGTCGGTGTTCTTGGTCTTGTAGTCGATGAGGCAGGTACGCCCGCCGATGGTGGCGACGAGGTCGAGGGTGCCGGCATAGCCGAGCTGCGTGTTCCAGATGGTGAGCTCCGGCTCCACGGGACGCACGTCGTACAGCTTCCACCACTCGTCGAACCGCTGGGCGAAGCCTCCCTCTCCGTTCTCCTCGAGGGCGAGGCGCGCGGCGTCGAGCTCTTCCGGACGGCCGAGGGCCCTCAGTGCAACCTGCTCGCAGTAGTGATGCACCCGGGTACCCCTCGACGCGGCTTCGTCCCGATACCGTTCGGCCGCCGCCGCTGCATCCTTCACTGCTGTGCGCAGTTCCGAGGGGTTTCCCAGGGCCCCCGGCAGGCGCGGATCCCTCGACAGCGCACTGGCAGCCATGTGGCCGAACCAGCCACCGAGGGAGGTGGGCAGCTGGGAGATGACGGTGGTGATGGACGGCACGGATGGCTGCTCCGAGGTCGATCGGGCGTACATCCTTCCGTGAGGTGTCGAATGTGCGAGGAGCGGGGCGGTCATGGCTCAAGTCTCTCAGGTGCCTCTGACAGCGCATGCGGCCGAACGAGAGGCCCCCTTCGAGGCGCGGCGTCGCGCCGATTGGACGAACCCCCAAACGTCCTATAGAGTTTTTTCTCGTTGGAAAACGAAGAAACAGCGCGAAATGTACGGCATCGGGCGGGTTTCCACTTCATTTTTCTTCTGCGGACGTAGCTCAGCTGGCTAGAGCACCACCTTGCCAAGGTGGATGTCGCGGGTTCGAATCCCGTCGTCCGCTCGCAAGTCACTGTATGGCCGGATCAGTCCGGTGACCGGAGCGATCCGGTCACGGTGGGGTGGCCGAGAGGCGAGGCAGCGGCCTGCAAAGCCGTATACGCGGGTTCGAATCCCGTCCCCACCTCGCTACGGTACGAGCAGCACGGCAATGGGCGATTGGCGCAGCGGTAGCGCGCTTCCCTGACACGGAAGAGGTCACTGGTTCGATCCCAGTATCGCCCACCATGGCGCCCCCTCGGGGGCGCTTTTTTGCGGACGTAGCTCAGCTGGCTAGAGCACCACCTTGCCAAGGTGGATGTCGCGGGTTCGAATCCCGTCGTCCGCTCTCAAGTCTATCCGGCCATCACCCGGTCCTCGCGAGGACCGGGTTCTTCTGTCTCAGCCTCCGGCGAACAGGCCTCCTGCACACACCGCTCCCACACCTTCGTGACCTATGATTACCGAAGCGGAAACGGGACTGCGTTTCCACGACCGAAAGGAGGTGTCCGTGGGTTTATTGGATGGGCTCAAGGGCAAGGCCGGCACCCTCGCGGGCAAGGCGACCGAACTCATTGGCGATAATTCCGACAAGGTGAAGAACGGCATCGGGAAGGCTGGCGACTTCGTCGACAGCCGCACCCAGGGCAAGTATTCGAGCCACATCAGCGGAGTGCAGACGAAAGCTTCGCAGATGGTCGACAACATCGACAAGAAGGACGGAAAGGGCGACGTCGGCCCTACCTCCCCGCCGGCCGTGTGATCCCCAGCCTGGCAATAAGGAAGCGCCGGTCCCGCCGAGAGGCGGCACCGGCGCTTCTTGCGTTGGGGCGACACGTGGCCGTTCCGCCCCTACTTCGTTGCGGGGCCGGTCACGACCAGCCGCTACCTCTACTCGAGGGCGAGGCTTCGGTCAGGCCTGCGCCGCGACGTCGCTCCCCTGCCGCGCGAGCGCCGTCAGCCGCGACACCGCCCTGTAGTACTTCTTCATGTAGCCGCCGCCCATCATCTCCTCGGTGAAGAGGTGATCGAAGGTGGCGCCACTGGCCATGATGGGCACATCGCGGTCGTACAGGCGATCGGCGAGCACCACGAAACGCAGTGCGACTGCCTGTTCCGTGATCGTCCGCACGTTGTGCCAGGCGACGGCGTCGATGCCGTCCAGCAGTTGCCGGTAGCGGCTCGGATGCACATCGGCGAGGTGGCCCAGCAGGTCCGAGAAATCGTCCTCCGCCAGCACTCCGCCCGAATACGAGGCGATGCGCTGGCGCAACGCGGCATCATCGATAGCGTCCGGCGCCTGAGGAAGGCCTCGGTGGCGATAGTCCTCGCCATCGATCCGCGCCACCTCGAACTGGTCGGCGAGAACCTGGATCTCCCGCTGGAAATCCTCGGCCGCGAAGCGTCCGTCGCCGAGCGACCCGGGCAGGGTGTTCGACGTCGCGGCGAGCTTGACACCGGCGTCGGCGAGCTCGCGCATGAGGCGGGACATCAGCACCGTGTCCCCCGGGTCGTCGAGCTCGAACTCGTCGATGCAGACGAGGCTGTAGCCGCTCAGGGCGTCGACGGTCTTGCGGAAGCTGAGGGCTCCCACCAGGTTGGTGTACTCGACGAACGTGCCGAAGGCTTTCCTACCAGTCGACGCATGCCACAGCGAGGCGAGGAGGTGGGTCTTGCCGACGCCGAACCCGCCGTCGAGGTAGATGCCTGCCCGTGACGGGGCCTTCTTGCCGCCGAAGAGCTTGCGGAAGCCCGAGGGCTCCGGCTCATTGACGGAGGAGGCGAAGTCACGGAGCTTCGCGACCGCAGCGGACTGCGAAGGCTGCTGCGGATCCGGGCGATAGGTGTCGAAGGAGACCTCACCGAAGCGCGGCGACGGATAGAATCCGCCGAGCAATTCATCGACTGAGACCTTGGGGGCCCGCTCTGTCAGGTGTTCGATGGCTGGCAAGGATCTGAACCGCTTTCTCTCTTCGGCTGAAGTGCGGCGACGGCCCGGACGGGCGGCCGCTCCGCTAGGCAAGACTACGGCAACGGCAGTGCTGCCCCGAGCGGCGATCGCGCGCCCGTCCGGGCTTGACCGGTTGCCCGATCGGTTGCCCGACCGGTTGCCCGACCGGTCGCAGGAACGGCTGTGCTGCAACCGGCCACCGAGCGGAGCCGGAAGGAAATGGAGTGCGTCGTGGTTACGCTAGACAAGAAGACAGGTGCCCTTGCACGGGGCGCACACAGCTACGAGAAAGGCCCCCATGACCCTGGCTCCAGACACTCAGGACAAGTTCGCCGAGTACGCCCACCCGGAACGCCTCGTGTCCACGCAGTGGCTCGCCGACAACCTCGGCAGCGAGGGACTCGTCGTCGTCGAGTCCGACGAGGACGTGCTGCTCTACGAGACGGGTCACGTTCCGGGCGCCGTCAAGATCGACTGGCACACCGAGCTGAACGACGAGGTGAGCCGGGACTACATCGACGGTGAGGGTTTCGCCCGCCTGCTGTCCGCCAAGGGGATCTCACGTGACACCACGGTCGTCATCTACGGCGACAAGAGCAACTGGTGGGCAGCGTACGCCCTCTGGGTGTTCACGCTGTTCGGCCATGAGGACGTACGTCTCCTCGACGGCGGCCGGGACAAGTGGGTGGCCGAGGGCCGGCCGATGACGACGGACAAGCCCGAGGTGGCCACCGGGGAGTATCCCGTCGTCGAGCGCGACGACGCGCCCATCCGCGCGTTCCTCGGCGACGTCCTGCAGCATTTGGGAAAGCCTTTGATCGACGTCCGCTCGGGTGACGAGTACACGGGCGCCCGCACCACCATGCCCGCCTACCCCGAGGAGGGTGCGCTGCGTGGGGGTCACATCCCGACAGCCACATCCGTTCCCTGGGCTCGTGCGGCTGCGGAGGACGGCACCTTCCGTACGCGCGCCGAGCTCGACGCCATCTACCGCGAGGAGGCCGGTCTGCAGGACGGCGACGACGTCATCGCGTACTGTCGCATCGGGGAGCGGTCGAGCCACACCTGGTTCGTGCTCAAGCATCTGCTCGGTTTCGAGAATGTGCGGAACTACGACGGCTCCTGGACGGAGTGGGGCAACGCGGTACGCGTACCGATCGTGCGGGGCAGCGAGCCCGGCGAGGTGCCGGCACGTTCGGCGCAGGCGTCCCGATGAGTACGGAAGCGATTCCGGCGAAGCTCGCCGAGATCATCGACGACTTCCAGGACCTGACCGAGCCGGACCGGCTGCAGTTGCTGCTGGACTTCTCTCGTGAACTCCCCGACCTGCCGGAGCGGTACGGCAACCATCCGGAACTGCTCGAGCAGGTGGTGGAGTGCCAGAGCCCGCTGTTCCTGACCATGGAGATCGGTGAGGAGCCCGAGCGGCCGGTCCACCTGTTCTTCTCCGCTCCGCCGGAAGCGCCGACGACGCGTGGGTTCGCGGGCGTCCTGCTGGAGGGGCTCGACGGCCTGCCCGCGGAGGAGGTCCTCGCCGTGCCGGACGACGTCCCCGACAGGCTGGGCCTCACACGGGCCATCACTCCCCTGCGCATGCGCGGAATGTCCGCCATGCTTGGGCGCATCAAACGGAAGATCAGGGAAGCGCAGTAGCCTCGGGCTCGGGAGCCTTCCCGCCGGGAAGAGTACGCCCGTTCAGGTGGCCGTCGAGCCAGCGCTCGACGACGGTCTCCCATCGCTCCGGATCCACGTTCCATTCCTTGGTGTGCCGTGCCCGGTGGAACCGCTCGAGAGTGACGAAAGCGGGGTTCCGTGCGGCGAGCTCTGCGGAAGGCCCGATGGGGACGAACTCGTCGTCCTCGCTGTGCAGGACGAGCGTCGGCAGGGTCAGTTGCTCTGCACGGGCGATCCAGTCCATACTCTTCAGGTCCAGTGGTGCTGCCAGCCCGGTGATCCTGCGCGCCCGCTGGCTTGCCAGGAGGTATTGTCCGAGCCGGCCGACCGGGGCAGGAATGCGGTTCAGCTCCGCGTGGTGGGCGAGCACCTCGATCCAGTTGATGACCGGACCGTCGAGGACCAACGCGCTGATGCGGCGCCTGTGGCGGGAGAGGTCCGCCGTCTGCAGGGCGATTGCACCTCCCATGGACCAGCCAAAGAGGACGACGTCGCGGGCACCATGGGCGACGGCGAAATCGATCGCGGCATCGACGTCGTGCCACTCCGTCATCCCCAGCCCGTACCGTCCGTCCGGCGCCGAGGGGGCTTCGCCGTCGTTCCGGTAGGACAGGACGAGACTTGTCAGCCCGAGGCGGCGGGCCGGCGTGAGCGCACGCAGGGCCTCGGCCCTCGTTGCGCCACGACCGTGAACCATGATCGCCCATGTGCGCGCGGGCTTCTCGGCACGAACGAGCCATGCCGGCGCCGATCCCCCCTCGACGGGGATGAGCACCTCCTCCTCCGCGAAGCCCATGGCGGACGGCGACGGATAGACAGCTCCACCCCACCAGCCCCTCGTGGCCGCCGCCAGATTGCCCGCGTACACCTTCTCGACGGCGCGTTCGACGGTCCCCTCGCGCGGAACGTAGGAGCGGATCTCCCCGATCCGGGCGTGCCCGGTCCCTTGGTCGAAGTGCAGGCTGTAGGTCCCCTCGATGGTCGTGTCGTCGTTCGCGGGAAGGATGACCGTCTGGTGGCCCGCCGAGCCCACCACCGCCAGGATGTCGAGGTTCTCGTCCCGACCTCGCGCCGGGGTCACCACCTGGCGCGCGAAGTACACGGCGAGGCCGGACACCGCCCCTGCTGCGGAGGACGCCAGAGCAGCACCGGCCCCTACCCCAAAGGCTGTCCACTTCAGCCAGGGTGCGGTGTTCCGCTGCGCTGCGTCCGCCGACGTCATTGATGCCATAGCTCCATTTCTACCCTGCCCCGATACAGCCGTCGATTCACGGCGCGTTCGTGGGCCATCGGGAGGCCACTCGGCAGGATCGCGCAGCATGTCGCAGTACAGTGGCGCCATGACGCAAACGATCCTCGTGCTGACAGAGGAAGCCCTGACCCTCCCGGATCTCCGCAATCTCCGCACCCTTCAGGGCGAGGAGCCCGCGGAGGTAGTCGTCCTGATTCCCGAGGACCGCAACGAGTCCGTCCTGGGCGAGTTCTTCCGCCACCTGAGCCTCCTCGAGGTGGGCGAGGCGTTCCGCTCGCTCTCCCCGGACGACCGCCGCGACGACGAGGCTGCAGCCCGCGGCGCTCTCGAGCAGTCACTGCAGTTGCTCCGTGGTGAAAGTTTCACCGCCCGGGGGCGGACGACGAAGGGAAACCCTGTCGACGCGCTCGTGCAGGAAGCCGCGGGTAGCGGGGCCGCACAGGCCGTCGTCATCACGAGGCCCCACGCCATGGCGGATACGTTCCACACGGACTGGGCCAACAAAGCCCAGGACAAGCTCGGTATCGCGGTGCTGCACCTCTACTCCGGATCGGGATTTATTGGCGACTCGTAGGCGTTGTGCAAGGTATGACTACCGAGCGTGATACCTACCGACCAGAGATCGACAAGTCCGACGACGAGTGGCGGCAGGAACTGACACCGCAGGAGTTCCAGGTCCTGCGCAAAGCCGGCACGGAGCGCCCCTACACGGGCGAGTACTACGACGCGAAGACCGCGGGAACCTACGCCTGCCGTGCCTGCGGCGCCGAGCTCTTCACCAGCAACGAGAAGTTTGACTCGCACTGCGGTTGGCCCTCCTTCTGGGCTCCGTTGGCCGAGGACAAGGTCCGGTACCTGCATGATCGGTCTCTCGGCATGGAGCGCATCGAGGTCCGGTGCACTCGGTGCGACTCCCACCTCGGCCACCTCTTCAAGGGCGAGGGCTTCGACACGCCGACCGACCAGAGGTTCTGCATCAACTCGATCTCGATGAAGCTGGTGCCCGCCGAGTAGCGGCCGCCACACCCAGCATGTCCGCGAAGGCCGGCCGCAAGGCCGGCCTTCGTGCTGTCTGCACCGAGTGCCGGGATGGTTTCCGCGGCCGGTGTGCCATTAGGTCGCCGAAGCGCGGCGACGCTGTAGGCTCCAGATGTCGGCCGTCGTGATCAGGACCTGAGCGTCTTCGCCGACACACCATCGCCGAGCTGCGTCACTGCCACGGGCGTACCCGTGACGGTGCATCGCGCTCCGCGTGTCGTCCTTGGGGGAAGGGTTTCGGCATGGAGCGCCGCACGTTCATCAGTACCTTCGTCGCGAGCGCTTTGGGCCTCGGCACTGCCGCCTGCACCCGACCTCCCCGCACCGCCGCTGAGGTTCCGCGAGTGGCACCACCGACGGGCGCGCCGGTTAGGACCTCCCCTGCTCCCGTGCCGTCTCCTGCGGCTTCACCGCCTGCGCCGGTCCGATCGCCCGTCTCCCCTTCTGTGACGAGAGTGCCGCTACCACCCGGTGCGATCACAGGATTACCCAGCTCCGAGCAGGTTCTGGCGTGGACGGTCGACGACGGCTCTGACAGCGAGGTGGTGCGCCTCTACATCGAGTTCGCCCGCAGGAGCGGCACCAGGCTGACATTCTTCCTCAACGGGTCCTACCCTGGGTGGTCCGAGCACGCCGAGGACCTCAGGCCGCTGGTGGCCTCCGGTCAGGTTCAGCTGGGGAACCACACCTGGTCGCACGCCGCCCTCACGGGCCTGAGCGACGCGGACATAGTGGCCGAGCTGCAACGCAACCATGAATTCATCTCCTCCACGTTCGGCGTCGATCCCCGCCCGTACTATCGGCCCCCGTACGGGTACAGGGACCACCGAACCGATGCCGCCGCGGCCTCGATCGGCTACACCTCTCCCGTCATGTGGTACGGGTCCCTGGCCGACTCGAGCCTCCGCAGCGACCAGGAGATCATCGATCTCGCCCAACAATGGTTCCGTCCCGCGCACATCGTGATCGGTCACCTCAACTTCGTGCCGGTCACGCGCGTCTTTCCAGAACTGCAGCAGATCATCGCAGATCGAGGGCTGACAACCGTCACGCTGAACGACATCTTCGACACCTGAGCCGACGGCAGCACCGGTTCCTGCAGCATTCCCACGCGTTCCCAAGGCACCCGCAGGGCAAATCTTGAGGGTGAACACGGGTGGTATTGAAAGTGCAGTACACATACTGGATGCACGCCTGAAAGATGTTCCGTGGTTCGTCCACGGGGCTCAGCCGGCCACACCGACGAGCCTCGTGCACGAACGTGGGATCTCCTTCATGGTTCAAGCAGCCGGGCCGTGAGGGAGAACTGACCGCGATGCTCGAATCAGGAAAGAATCAACTCATCGAACCGGTCAAGAAGCTGGCCGGTTGTTCTGTCGCGTCGAAAGATCCTCCAGTGACCAGCGCCTCTTCCACGTCTCCGGGAACCCCGGCAACCATGCCGGCAGTCGAAGCCCTTCCCGCGGCGACCATCGAGCATTTTGTGAACTGCCCTACCGGTATCGTCGAGCACTACTTCGAGTCCCCGGCCCTGCACTGGTCCGATGAGCTGTATCGCATCCACGGTTACGAGCGCGGCGAGATCGTGCCCACCCTGGACCTCGGTATCTCCCACTTCGAACCGACCGATCAGGACGCCGCCAGGTCACTGTGGGAGAGTCTGTTGAGCCAGGGCGGACCATTGTCGGCCTACCTGTCCCTGCGCGACGTGCATGGCAAAGTCCGCAAGGTGCTGATCTCCGGCGACTACATCCTCACAGCGGGCAAGGACAGCAGCGAACCCATCGGCGTCTGGGCGCTGGTCGTAGATCTGACCCGATCGATCCAAGCTGACACCCACCGCATCGCGAACGAAGCCGTCGCCGCGTCCGCTGTGAAGCGGAGTGTCATTGAGCAGGCAAAGGGCATCGTGATGGGTCGAGGGGGCCTGACAGCCTCCGAAGCGTTCGACTGGATAAGCCACCGCAGCCAGGCGACCAACCGGAAGGTCATCGCCATCTCCCAGGACATCATCGACCGTAGTCATCAGCTCAACGAGGAATCACGGCCGCACCTTCGCGCCCAGGCCCTGCGGGACCTCTTTCCGATGACCTGAGAAGTCCCACCCGATCCATCCGGCCGGTCAGTCCGGCGCTGGCTCGAGTACCGTGAACGAAAGCGGACCCGGTGAAGGTTCCGCCCGCATGATCGATGCGGAGGCTCATCATGATCGATGCGGAGGCTCATCGGAATCGGCGTTCTGGTGGGGTTCTTCCCGTGGTGGGGCCCTCCGCTGCAGGGCGTTGCTGACCCGTGGTTGGGCTTCGATGACGGACCTGACGCGCTGGGTGGGGTAAGGAGGACGGTGCTGCTCGTAGTGGTGCAGAACGCAGCCGAGGCTGAGGACTCACGCCCTCAATCGGCGGACACCCCAGGCCCGCACCTTGCGGGTCAGCATCTCTGTCGGCAGCTCGAACAGCAGGTTGATCGAGGCGTGCTCCCTCGTGGAGTACAGCCAGGCGAGCACGAGCGGCGTCCCGGCGCCGACCAGAATCAACAGCGGCAGTGCGAACCAGTCATGGGCGAGCCCGGCTGCGTCGACGAGCGCCAGCGTGATCATGATCGGCCCGAGGTGCGCGACATAGAAG
Organism: Arthrobacter sp. NamB2; assembly: GCF_005281365.1. Classification (NCBI taxonomy): domain Bacteria; kingdom Bacillati; phylum Actinomycetota; class Actinomycetes; order Micrococcales; family Micrococcaceae; genus Arthrobacter; species Arthrobacter sp. NamB2. The sequence continues at coordinate 202,297 of NZ_SZWI01000007.1, forward strand.
ACGATGGAGTGGCGCCCGATGAATTCGAGGGCGATCGTAACGCGATTGGAGCCGAGCCGGGGAAAGGACCAGCACGCAATGGCCAATCCCCCGATCACGCCCCAGGCGTACTCCGCCCTGTAGAGCACGTTCTGGCCGACGACGCTGAGGACACCGACGGCGACGGCCGAGGCCGCTGCGCCGAGCAGCACCCACGGCCTGTCGAGCATCCGCTCTAGTTGCCTGAAGTGCTGCGCACACCAGGCCCCGAAGAAGAAGAAGGCCGCGAGGAACGTCATGGCCCCGCTCCGACTTCCGTCCGGCAGCAGGAGAGATGCCGAGAGCCCGGCGGCGGATACCGCCAGGGGCGGAATGCGCCGCAGCGGAAAGGCGATGCCATAGAAGACGAGGATGAACCAGAGGTACCAGAGGTAGGTCGGCGACTGGTAGAAGATCGCGGCCACCGCGGCCGGCGAGAGGTCACCGCTCGCGGCCAGGATGATCAGCGACCACAGGACGTACGGCCACGCCACCCGCGAAGCCTTGCCCGCGATGTACTCGGGTGCCGCCTTGACCAGGGAGCGTGGAAGCAGGATTCCGGAGAGAAACATCAGGCCGGGCATGCGGAAGGGCTCGAGGAAGAGATTGAACTGATCCATCCCCGGTGTCGGTCCGACCGCGATGCGCAGGGCCTCCCCGGCGTGCAACACCACGACAAGCAGAATGGCGACGCCGCGCAGGCTGTCCAGCCATCCGACCCGGGTGCTCGTGGTAGCGCTGATCGCAGCCTCCCTCGTAGACATCGCCTGTGTCGGCCTGTTCTCTGGGACTTCGTCGGCGGTACCTCCGCGGATTGCCGACAGTCTCGCTCCTGACCGAGTGGCCGTGAAACAGGAGCTTCCTCGCGCCTTCGGCGCAGAGCAGCAGTACACTCTCGCAGCGCTGCTTACTGCCCTCGGCCACTGGAACTGTTCAGCCCTGAGTACCTTCCCGCTCGAGATCCTCCTGCGGGCGGTAGTCACTGGGGTTTGTGCGGTCCGATCGGTGAATGCTCCGACGTGCGCAGGTGGACGACATCAGATAGCTGTCAGACATTGAGCAAACCTCTGATGCTGCGTTGCAGCTGGTCAAACGGTCAGCAGCGCGCGAGTCATATATGAGCTGTGCGGATCTTCCTTGTAGGAGCCGAAGGGCGGGCAGGGATCGAAGCCGTAGCTGGCATAGAGTGCTCGGGCGGGCGCGAAGAACTCCATGCTTCCGGTCTCCAGGGAAATGCGAGTGACGTGACGTGCTGTGGCATCCGCGAGCACGTGATTCAGCAACTCGGAGGCGATTCCGCGCCCACGTAACTCGGGCTCCGTCCGCATGCTCTTGAGCTCCTCATGCCCTGGCTCCAGCACAGCAAGTGCGCACGTGCCCGCTATCCGCCGTTCGTGCCAGGCTACCCACAGCTTCACGCCGGGCTGCCGCAATGCACCCATGTCCAGCGCGTGCTGGCTCTCTTTCGGCGACTGCGGCGCCATGTCCGCCAGATGGGCACGCAGGAAGAGCTCGAGGGCCGGATCCTCGAAGTCGGCCGGTCGGATGGTGCACCTCATGGGCGTGAGGATAGCAGCCCCGCTGTGCACCTCCGATTCCCGTCATCCGCCGCTTCTCACTCGGTTCTCACTCGGTTCTCGCCGTCCGGTGCTCGGCGGCGAATCTGCTCGGCGTGGTGCCCGTGACACGGGAGAAGTCGCGGGAGAAGTGCGCCTGGTCGGCATAGCCCAACATCGCGGCTGTCCCGGCCAAAGTCGTCCCCGTGGTGCGCAGTCGTTCCGCGGCTTCTTGGAGGCGACGCCGCTGGATGAGCCACTTCGGGGTCAACCCGAGTCGGCGTCGGATCAGGCGCTGCAGGGCACGCTCCGACATCTCGGTCTCGGCGCACAACTGTGCGACCGTCAGCAGGTCGGGGCGTTCCTCAACGAGAGCCACCACGCGGTCGACCAGCTCCCCCTCCGCGTCGACAGGCAGCAGCGGTGACAGAGCATCACCGAATGCTTCCATTACTGTTCGGTGGTTGCCCGGCAGGCGAGGATCATCGCGCATCGCTGCCCGGACACGATTGGTCAAGTCCGTCCCTGACCGGCCGAGGACGTCGGACACATCGACATGCTGGTCGGTGAAGCGAGCCATGGAGCCCTGACTGATCAGTGAGCCGGCGGCCGGCGTGCACATGACCCCGGCAGCCCACCCGTTCCCGGCCAGCACGGTCTGCGACAGACCGGTCGTGACGCCGTAGAAGCGGGCGTAATCCTGAGCGATGACCAGCAGTGCCACGGGGTATTGCAGGACCCGCTGCACGGACTGCTCACCGGCAGGTACAGACCACACAGGAATCCAGAACCGGCGCACGAGGCCCGCCAGTTCGGGTGGCGCCGCATACCGGTACATCACGTGTGAGGTGTCGCCGGGCACCTTGAGGTGAGCTCGCTCGACGTCGTTCAGAGCAGGCGGTGCTGCGTCGGGTTTCATCAAGACTCAGGATCCCGCATCTGACACCCTCGAGCACATGAATTCGACAACGATCGCCTATCGGACCGCCCTTCGCCCTCTCTCCCACCTGCTCGACGCGGTGCCAGCTACGCGTGGACCAACCCTTCACCCTGCGCCGGCTGGACCGCGCGCGATGTCGTCGCACACATGATCGACACCCAGCGGAGCCTGCTCACTGACCACGGCAACGACCCAGGGCCCGCCCCCGACCTGACAGATCCTGCCGACGGGTTCCGTGAGCACGCCGGACGAGTGCACAGCTTGATGAGCAGCGACGAGGTGGTCGATGCAACGTACGACGGGTTCTTCGGACCCACCACCGTGGGAGCGACCCTGGAACAGTTCTACGTGTGGGACATGCTCGTCCACCGCTGGGACATCGCCCGAGCCACCGGCGGGAACGCGACCCTGTCCCCCGAGGAGTTGGACCGCGTCGAAGCCGGCGCTGACAGCTTCGGGGGCGCCCTGCACATGGAGGGCATCTGCGGACCCGCCCTACCCGTCCCCGCCGTCGCTGACCGGCAAACCCAGCTCCTCGCTCGGCTCGGCCGAGATGCCCTATCAGCAGGTATCAGCGACATGGCGTGAAAAACCGAAGCGCTGTGGGAGGTGCAGTGGTGTGCAGCTCCGAACTGCTTGATTTCGGAATGACGGCAAAGCTCCTGTCCTGCAAGCCTGTCCCGCTCCTGCTGGCAGCAGAACGGGCGGTGGAACCTGAGCCCACCGCCCGTTCCTGCGGACACCTCACTACTGCCTGTCGTACTACTGGGGCTTGCCGTTGCCTGGTCGCACCGTGATGTCGGCCGTAGCGGTGGTTTCGATGCCCGCGTGGTTGATCGCGGTCGCGCTGAGCACGAAGTCGCCCCTGAGGCCTTCGATCGGGAGTTCGTAGCGGCCGTCGACGCCGGGAATCTCCTGCCCGTCGAAGCTGACGGTGAGCGAGCGAATTCCCGAGTCGGCGTCTTCTGCCTGGACGTCGACCGTGAGGCCGCGCTTCGCACCTACTCTCGTGTCCCTGAGCCCGGTCACGACCGGTGCTGTCTCGTCCGGTGCCGGGGCATTGACGTAGGCAATGCTCGGAGCGGGAGGTGTCTTCATCCCCTCGCCGAGGAAGAAGCCCGTGTGAGGGGGCTGGTTGTAGGCGGTGTTCTGCCAGGCCACGCCGAGGCGATACACGGGATCATGCATCAGGGTGCGGATGCGGTGCTCGGTGACATCGGTGGTGGTGACGATCTTCAGCGACGAGTGGTCAGCGCTGCGGTAGACGAGTTCCTCGCGCCAGTCACCGAACAGGTCGGCCTGCAGTGCAGGGTTCCCCTTGGTGCCGTTACCGGTGAGGGTGCTGTCGAGCGTGAGCAAGCGCTCTTCCGTCTTCGACTTCCAGTTCCACTTGGAGATGGTCGGCGTCGCGCCGGTGGCGAGCTCGGCCGGGTCGGTGTAGTCGTGGTCGGTGATCTCGCGCAGCAGATCCCCGTCCCACCAGGTGAGGAAGTTCGCTGCAGGGATGCTCGTACCGAGGTCGGTGCCATCTGCTGCGCGGAGAGATCCGACCTTCGAGTAGAACTTGTATGTACCTCCGATCGCCCAAGCCTCATTGCCTTCATGGGTCGGGTCGATGTCCCCCGCCGCGCCTCGACCGGTGTCACGGGCACCGGGAATCGACCAGAGGATGTCACCCGTCGCCGCGTCGCGCATCGTCGCCGCACGCTGTCCGCTGCTCGGCATGCTCTCGTGCACCGAGTAGACCTCGAGCCCGTCACGGGAGGGAATGTGGTCGGTGACATGCATCGCGTCGCCGTGGCCGAGGCCTGTCGTGTAGAGCGGGGTGCCGTCACTATCGATCGTCATCGACCCGAAGACGATCTCGTCGGCGCCGTCCGCGTCGACGTCCGCGATCGAGAGGTTGTGGTTGCCCTGCCCGGCGAACTGGCTGCCGGCCGTGGTCGAGTCGAACAACCAGCGTTCTTCGATCTTGCCGTCGACGAAGTCGAACGCCGCGATGTAGGTCTTCGTGTAGTACCCGCGGCTGAAGATCATGCTGGGGTTCTCGCCGTCAAGGTAAGCAGTGCCGGCAAGGAAACGATCCATCCGGTTACCGCTGGTATCACCCCATGATGCGAGCTCTCCGCGCTCCGGTACGTAGTCAATGCTGTCCAGTGCCGCACCCGTGGTGCCCTCGAAGACGGTCAGGTACTCGGGTCCGGCCAGGATCCGGCCGCTCGTGTTGCGGTGATCCGCCGCCGCGTCGCCGATGACCGTTCCGGCACCATCGACCGTGGCGTCCGCGGTCTTCATCGCAACCTCGGCTTTGCCGTCACCGTCGTAGTCGAACACCTGAAACTGCGTGTAGTGCGCTCCCGCGCGGATGTTGCGGCCGAGGTCGATCTGCCACAGCCGGGTACCGTCGAGTTCGTAGGCGTCCAGGTAGACGTTCCCGGTATAGCCGGAACGCGAGTTGTCCTTCGCGTTCGTCGGATTCCACTTGAGGACGATCTCGTACTCACCATCACCGTCGAGGTCACCGACCGACGCATCGTTGGCCTCGTACTCGTAGGCCTCGCCTGCCGGAGTCGTTCCACCTGCCGGTCTCTGCAGCGGGATGTCCAGGGACTGATCCCCCCACGGCGTGAACTCGTCGGTCACCGAGACTTCGCGTTCGTCGATGAGCGCGGTGACGCGGTACACGGAAGCGCCGGTCCCCTCCGCGTCGAGCAGATTCGTACTGCCGGTGATCGGGGTTCCAGTGATGCGAACACCGTCGCGGTAGACGTGGAAGCCGATCGAATCTGCGTCGCGGCCCAGCATGCGCCAACCGACGTAGATACCACCGTCGGTCATCACCGCGACCGGAGCCCGGTCGAGGTTTTCCACCTGCCGGATCTGCATGCTGCCGGGTGCCGCGGATGCCGGCATACTCGCGAGCGTTGCGGCAGCGACGGCTGCCGCTGCCGCCACTCCCAGTGCTCGTCGTGACCTTCGTGATTGGACGAACGAAACCATAACCATCTCCCTTGATGTCCTGGTGCAGAAGCAGAAGCAGCCGCCGAAACGGGAAACCGCTTTCCTTTGTGATTTCATCGTGCTTTCGGCCCGATCAGTTGTCAAGAGCAACAGAGATGATCGAGGAGCGAGGGTTGACAAGTACCAGTACTCCCGCGCCCGGCCGACGGGTGATCTGTGAAGCCACACTGGTCCTGCCGGCGAGGAGAGCACGAGCGAGCATAAGCTTTGCTTTATTTGAGAGGCGTTCACTGTAAGGCACGCTGCACCTGTTGCTAGGCTCGCGGCAACAACGGAACGTCGTTCTAACCCAGGGAAAGCAGGAGCCATGACCGTCACTCCCCTCGCACCGATTCATGACACGCCCCAGGACAGCGCCGCCTGGCACGCCCTGAAGGCGGCGGTGCAGGAGCTGCGCCTCCTGCAGGTCAAGGACGGCTCCATCCCCGACCCTGAGCATCACGCGTCCGCCGCCCAGCAGACAGCCACGATCACGTCGGCGATACAGGAGCTCGCCCCCCTCTTTCCGCACGACGCCGAGTACCTCGACCGCACCGTCACCGCTTTCGAGGCCTGGCGTGCAGGAGGGTTCGCCGTCCCCGACTTCCTCGAACCCCTGGTGGCCTTCCAGCCGCAGCTCGATCGGATCGACGGCCTGCAGCACCTGGTGGTCTTCCCCATGTACACGCAGAACGGCAGCACCAACCGGCTCGTCGAAGCCGTGCTCATCGAGGTTCTCTGGCCGGAATTCATAGCGGAGCTGGAGGCCGGCGACTACTCCAACGCGCTGTTCGTGCCCATCCGCTTCCTCGACTTCACCGAGGGTTACAACACGAACTCCGCCGTCCTCTTCCCGGAGACGGTCGCCGTCAGCCGGACGCCGACCTTCACCTGGGGCGCGATCTTCGCCGACCGTGAAGCAGCCCGCTTCCGCCGGGTGGTCACAGCGGCAGCGGAGATCACACGGCTCGACCTGCCCGAGGACGCGCTGGAACTTCTCGATGACCAGCAGCTCGCGGAAGAGACCTTCGTGATGTGGGACCTCATCCACGATCGCACCCATATGCGCGGGGACCTCCCCTTCGACCCGTTCATGATCAAGCAGCGCATGCCGTTCTTCCTGTACTCGCTGGAGGAACTGCGCTGCGACCTCACGGCCTTCCGCGAGTCCGTGCGGATTGAGAACGACGACGACGCGTCCCCCGAGGCCCGCAGGCACGCGAAGCTCGTGCAGTACGCCGTCATCTTCGACCGCATCTTCCGCTTCAGCATCACCGGGAACCGCGTGCGGAACTACGACGGGCTCGGGGGGCAGCTCCTGTTCGCCTGGATGCACCAGCACCGTGTCCTCCACTGGACCGACACGAAGCTCGCCATCGACTGGGACGAGGCAGCGGCAGTCGTCGTCGCCCTCGGGGAGCAGATCGAGCAGCTGTACTGGCGGTCCATCGACAGGCCGAAGATCGCCCACTGGCTCGCCGCCTACGAACTCGTCGCCGCCACCGTCACCCCGCACCCGGCCTCCGTGTGGGCGAAGGGCCCGGACGCCCTCGAGCTGATGGGTCCCCCGCGCGCCCTCACGGACGCCGTCCTCGACGACGAATTCCCGCTCTCGATGTTCTTCGAAGCCCTGGAGCGCAAGATGAAGCCGATCATCGAGTCGACGGCCGGCATCACGGCGGACGCGGCGTGAGCACTGACGGCAGCCGCACCGCCGTCGTCGCGGGCGCGACCAGCGCGTCTGGCGTGGCCCTCACGCGACGGCTGCTCGCCGACGGGTTCACCGTCGTCGCCGTCGGTTCCGATGCGGGACGCCTGGCGACGGCGTTCCCCGCACACGACGGCGTAGTTCGCCGCGTGTGCGACCTGACGAGTGAGGACGCCGTGGGCGCGCTCGCCGACGAGATCCGGGTGGACCATCAGGGTGCCGATGCGCTCTTCCACCTCGTCGGCGGCTGGCGTGGGGGCAAGGGAATCACCACGCAGTCGACGGCTGACTACGCCATCCTCCACCGGTCGGTGTTCCTGACGCTGTTCAACACCTCGCGTGCGTTCTACGACCAGCTGGCGGAGCGCGCCGGACGGCTTGCGGCGGTCTCCGCGACGGCGGTCGCGGCCCCGACCGCGGGGAACGCGTCCTATGCGGCGGTGAAAGCGTCGGTCGACGCCTGGCTCCGGGCCGTTGCCGACGGTTTCGCCAAGGACGGTACCTCGGCTGCCGCAACCGCCGTCGTCGTCAAGGCGCTTCTGGACGACGAGATGAGGAAACAGCGGCCCGACCGGGCCTTTCCCGGCTTCACGCATGTGGATGACCTCGCCGCGATCCTCGCGTCCCTTCCGGATTCGCCGGCCGCAGAGGTCAACGGAGCTCGCATCGATGCTGTTCGGGGATAATGGAACCGTGACCGACACCATGATTCCGGCAGCAGCGCCCGCGCCCCTGCACGATCGCACCCAGCGCAGCTTCGCATCCGACAACTACTCGGGCGTGCACCCCGAAGTGCTCATGGCCCTGGCGGCCGCGAACGAGGGACATCAGGTCGCCTACGGCGAGGACCAGTACACAGCGCGGCTGCAGGAGGTGATGGAGCAGCACTTCGGTGAGGGCATCTCGATCTACCCGGTGTTCAATGGCACCGGCGCCAATGTGCTCTCGCTGCAGTCCATCCTGCCTCGCTGGGGAGCCGTCATCTGCCCCCGGACCGCCCACATCAACGTGGACGAGAACGCGGCACCCGAGAGGGTCGGCGGCATGAAGCTGCTGCCCGTGGCGACACCGGACGGCAAACTCACGCCGGAATTGATCGACAAGGAGGCGTGGGGTTGGGGCGACCAGCACCGCGCCCAGCCCTTGGCGGTCTCGATCACCCAGACCACGGAGCTCGGCACTCTCTACTCGGTCGCAGAGATCAAGGCCATCGCCGACCACTGCCACGCCCGAGGCATGCGGGTGCACATGGACGGCGCGCGACTTGCGAATGCCGCAGCGGCGCTGGGACAGCCCCTGAGGGCCTTCACCCGGGATGCCGGAGTGGACATCCTGTCCTTCGGCGGTACCAAGAACGGCCTCATGTTCGGCGAATGCGTCGTCGTCCTGAACCAGGAGGCATCCACGGGACTGGACTACCTGCGCAAGTTGAACATGCAGCTCGCCTCCAAGATGCGCTTCGTCTCGGCGCAGCTCATCGCCCTGCTCGAAGGGGACCTGTGGATTCGCTCGGCGTCGCACGCGAATGCGATGGCCGCGCGCCTGACGGAAGGCGTCCGGGGCATCAAGGGAGTGACCCTCACCCAGGAGACGACGGCGAACGCCGTCTTCGCGATCCTGCCGCCGGGCGCAGCGGACCGCATCCGGGAGAGCTTCAGGTTCTACGACTGGGACCAGTCGACGGGCGAGGTGCGCTGGATGTGCTCGTTCGACACGACGGAGGAGGACGTCGACGCCTTCATCGAGGTGATCCGCACGGAGGCCGCGGCCGGGCCGGATACGACGCGTGAATCTGCTCCCGAGTAGCAGCGGCCGTATTGTCGCGACGGCGCGTCGCAACCCGACGTGCGCGCTCCGGGCGTAACCTGCTGGGGTGAGTGCAATCGGCGGCGTATCGCAGCTTCCTGCCGAATTCCTCGACGCCCTCTCCGGTTTGAGGAAGGCAGCGCGTCGCAGTGAGATCCGGCTCGAGGAGATCCCGGCCCCCGCGCGGCTCGCGCCCTTCGCGGTCGCACTCGGCGCGGAGGTCTTCGAGACCACACCCGTCACGCCTCCGCCGCTCCACGGACCGGCACGCAACCTCATCCCTCCGCCCGAGCCGGAGGAACTCGCGACAGGCCGCTTCATCCTCCTCTACGATCCTGCCGGATCCGAGGTCTGGAACGGCAGGTTCCGCATCGTGACCTACATCCGCGCGCAGCTCGAACCGGACATGGGCAACGACGCCCTCCTCGGTTCGGTCGCCTGGACCTGGCTCGTGGAGGCACTCGAGAACCACGGCGCGCGCCACCACAGTACGGGCGGCACGACGACGAGGATCCTGTCAGAGAGCTATGGCACCCTCGAGGACCGTGCCGACACGATCGACATCGAACTCAGGGCGTCCTGGACGCCCGACACCGCCGACGTCCGTCGACACCTGGAAGCCTGGTCGGAGATGGTGTGCACCTTCGCCGGACTACCGCCCCTTCCGGCCGGCGTGGCGCACCTGCCCCACCGCCGGTCCTGACGGGCCGGAGGCGGCCCGCACTCCCCTGGTCGTTTCCCGGACCCACGTTCGCGCGGGGATAGACTGAAAACACCATGAGTTCCCACACGTCCGAGCAGACGGACAGTACAGACGCGTCCGTGCCCGCCGTCATCGACGGCGGCGCCCCCGAAGCCCTTCCCCTGCTGACCGAGCCGCGCGACGGCGTCCCGCTCGTCATCGACACCCCGGCCGGCCTCGAACGTGCCGCGGCGGCACTCGCGGCAGGAACGGGACCCGCCGGCGTCGACGCGGAGAGGGCCTCGGGGTTCCGGTACGGGCAACGGGCCTTCCTCGTGCAGATCCGTCGAGAAGGAGCCGGAACCTGGCTCATCGATCCCGAACCGTTCGACGACCTGCGCGTGATCGACGATGCCCTCGACGGCGTCGAATGGATCCTCCACGCCGCCAGCCAGGACCTCCCCTGCCTCTCCGAACTCGGCATGTGGCCGGACAGGCTGTTCGACACGGAACTCGCCGCCCGGCTCGCGGGCCTCCCTCGCGTAGGGCTCGCGGCGGTCATCGAATCCCAGCTCGGCTTCACCCTGGCCAAGGAGCACTCGGCCGCGGACTGGTCCAAGCGGCCCCTGCCCGAACCCTGGCTCCGCTATGCGGCGCTCGACGTCGAGGTCCTGGCCGAGCTCAGGGACAAGCTGTCGGACCTCCTGCAGCAGGACGGCAAGCTGGACTTCGCCCTGGAGGAGTTCGAGCACATCCGCCGGACTCCTCCTGCGGAGCCCCGGATCGATCCGTGGCGGCGCACGTCCGGGCTGCACCAACTGCGCGACCGCCGGCAGCTGGCAGCCGTCCGGCAGATGTGGCTGGAGCGGGAGGACCTCGCGCAGCGCCGCGACGTCGCACCCGGTCGCCTCATTCCGGATTCTGCGATCATCGCCGCCGCGAAGGCCATGCCGAGTACCGTTCCCCAACTGCTGGCCACCAAGGGATTCCATGGGCGAGCCGCACAGAAGGAGGCGCCCCGCTGGCTCAAGTGCATCAGCGAGGCGCGGAAGCTGACGGACCTCCCGCCACTGCACGTGCCGACGAACGCCCCTCCTCCGCCGCGTATCTGGGCCGAGAAGGATCCTGAGGCCGCTGCGAGACTGCAGACGGCGCGGCCCCGCGTCGCACAGCGCGCGGAGAAGCTCGGCATGCCGATCGAGAACCTGCTGACGCCCGACTACCTCCGCAGGATCTCCTGGCGCCCGCCCGCGGAGATCTCCCTCGAATCGGTATCGGCTGCGCTCGCGGAACTCGGCGCCAGGCCCTGGCAGATCGAACAGGTCGCCGCGATCATCACGGTCGCTTTCCTCGACCCCGATCCGCTGCCCAGCAAGGGGCAGCAGGTCAGCGGGGACACCGACCCGGGGCAGTGACGCCCTGGTGATACCGGATCACGTGGCGTGTGGGAGACCGATCTGCCCGCTGAGGTGCACCATCTCCTCACGCGGCACTACTTTGATGCGCTCGCGTACCACCTGCTGACCGTCCACGACCGACACGGCGTTTTCACCGAGAATTCTCTCGTGCGCGTCCAGGGCCAGCCACCCCTCCCAGGTGGTGTACTCCACCCCGCGGGCTCTGAGGAGCACCTCCAGGTCCTCGTCACGGGACGGTCGGCCCTCCGTCGCCGGGAGATCGGCGAGGACGCAGCCGATGGTCTCGAGTGCATCGCCCTTGGTGTGCCCGATGAGGCCCACGGGGCCGCGCTTGATCCACCCCGTGGTGTACAGCCCTGGTATCGGCGCGCCATCCGCATCCAGTACCCGGCCTGCCACGTTGGGGATGGTTCCCCGTGCATGGTCGAACTCGAGATCGTGCAGCGGCGAGCCGAAGTAGCCGATGGCCCGGTACACGGCCTGGACGGGGTAGTCGATGATCTCGCCGGTTCCCCGGACATTGCCGTCACCCGTCAGCTCGGTGCGCTCGAACTTCATGCCGGCGACCTTGCCGGGT
>NZ_SZWI01000008.1:0-169433 GCF_005281365.1 Arthrobacter sp. NamB2
AGCACCTGTGGTCATCGCTCCGAAGGAGCCGGCAGCTCCGGCGAAGGGCAAGCTGGCGTACACCGGCTCCACCGCCGGTCAGATTGCCCTCGGCGGCCTCGCGGTCCTGCTTCTCGGAGCAGGCGCCGTCGCAGCATCCAGGGTGCGACGCCGCGGAAACGCCTGATCACCCTGACGGTTCAACCGGCCGCAACAGGACGGGTTGAACTGCCGGGAACGCACGACCGGTAGATACGACAGCACCTGGGGACGAAATCCCGTCCCCAGGTGCTGTTCTGTCGTTAGGCGGCCAGGAACTGGACCGCGGACACACCCCTGACGGTGTCTGGCGAAACATCAACGACACCCCGACATTACTGATGACCAACCATCAGACAACGAGCCGCCCTAATCATCGACATCGCTCGACCCGCCTGTAGGTTTCAAGCTTCCTGTGCCGGGAACTGTGATCATTCCGGTACGTGCCGTAAGCCTCTTTGTGATGTTGCAACCAGAAACTTGAAGCATGGCACTTATGGGGGTTCAGAAGGTACGTCCGGCGCTCTGGTTGAAGGAACATCGGGGAGCCCTACCGTCCCTTACCGCAGTGCTCGCCGTAGCCATGTTCTGGGTTATCGGAGCGATCGGCGGAAGCGGGTTCCTCGCTGACGCCAGCTCACCTATGAGGATGCTGACCGGGCTATACGTCGGACTAGCAGCGGTAGCGGTCTCTATCATCATCACGATACTGGCACTCAACGACCTCGCCCGTCGCTACTCCCGATCCCGCGGACGCAGGTGACACCCAAGCCGGTGCCCAGTACTGCTTTCTGGTCCCCGATAGAGACCACCGAAGCTCGACCGTCCAATCGAGGATCCTTCAGTGGGCAAATTTGTTGGCTTCGGTTTGCCGACTGGTGACCCTGAAGCGGACGATGCGCTGGATCATAATTGGGTACCCATGAAGCACCAAACCGACAACCAGTATCTGGCAGGCCCCCTGGATGTGAGTCGTAGCCGCGGCGATAACGACTACAACCACGGTTGCTACAGCGCCAACGAGGTGAGCGGTTTCTGATTGCTCCGTTCCTCTCAAAAAGCGGGCGAGCATCGAAGTCCCACGCTCTGAGTGGCGCATCTGACCGATGATCCGATTCCATCCCACAACGTCCAGGACGCGACGTACGAACTCTGCGCCCAGCAGGGCATAGAGCTGCGGCTCGAAGGCTCGGACCCGATAGCGGGTTCGACGGGCATCGACTAGGGCGGGGCCCACGAGCAATGCCATGAGGAGAAAGCCGCCCTGCACGGTCAGCGCAAAGACAACATGGTCGGGACCGATGGCGAACCAGCAGGCCACGGCCAGACCGATACCGATTACTGGACCGGTAACCAACGAGCCACGTTGCTGATTACCCTCTGCGCCCATAACTCCCAGTCTGCCCCACGGACCTAGGCGACTCTGATGCCCACCGATCGCCCTGTCATTCATCCGTCAGGACATCCTTTACTGCACGTCGCTGCTGATTATGGCCCGCGCTTGAACGCCGAGCGCTATCCCGGAATCAGTCGCGCACGGTGGAGTACAACAGCATGTCGCGGCGTTGGCCAGAAATCTCTTGGTGGGACCGGAGCAGCCCCTCGCGGAAATACCCGGCGCGTTCCGCTGTCCTAATGGACGCTGTGTTCCACGGCTCGATGTAGAGCTCGGTGCGATGCAGCTCGGGCAGCGTCCACGCGAAAGACGTAACAGCGCACAGTGCATCAGAGGCAAGACCGCGGCCACTGAAGGAGAGGGCGATTCCGTAGCCGATTTGAGCGCGGCCGGCGGGCAGCTCCCGTACCCACAGCCCGGTGAATCCGGCGCAGTGTCCTTCGGTGTTGTCGACGACGGCAAACGAGAAGCCGACGCCCTCTGGGTAACGGGTCTGTTGTCGCCGTATCCACTTCTGTGCCTGGTCAGCTGTCGCATTGAGGGTCAGGGTCCCGGTCGCGGAGACGTACGGATCGCGGGACAAATCGACCGCCATGCCGGCATCCTCCAGGCGAAAGGCCCGTAGCGTCACGTTCCCGAAAGCTGGGTCGACAGCAGGCCGCCGGTCAGCGATTTCGGGGAGTTCCATCACCCGAGTCTGTCAGGTTCGGGTGACCGGGACTCATGGGAAGCGATCCCCTACGGGACGCAGAGCCAGGAGCAGGTGCTGACCCCGCCAAGTTGATCGACCAAACCCCGCCATCTTCGCAAAAAGTCACAAGTTTGAGTGGTGCAAAAAAACTGGATCTCAAACGGTCCTTTTTGCCACCCCTGTCATTTGCGCCCCACATCAGAGAGTGGAGGGCGTTCTCGCCCGGTGATGTCGATCCCCACATACTGGTGACCATGAACAGCCTCGACGGAACATTCTGGGTGGACCCCGAGACAAAGGTGCCGGGAACCTTCGCACTCGATGAAGACGGCACTTTCCTACTCGAGCTCCAGGGGTACGTGTTCTGGCCCGAGCAACTGGACAGGTCAAACCCCAACTACATTGCTCAGAGCGGTGACCCAGCAAAAATTGTTGCGGATTTCTGGCCACGCGACATCCTGGGCGTTCTCGCGTCCGGTGAGCCGATTTCCCTGCTGGGAGCCCTGATGGAGCAGCCCCCTTTGAACGGCTCGATCAGTCAACAGCGCTTCAAGGTGCCATCCTTCATACGTGGAGCGCACCTCCAAGGGCGGGGGGGGTTTTGGTTGAAGGTTTACGGTGGCGATGGAATGTACTTCCGTGGCGCGCTGGGTGGGCATCTTGTCCCTCCGCCCAAGTCACTGGACTCATGGCCGGGGAGTTGGCGCATGCGATCGCGTACACGCGAACAGCAGTTAAGATCCGGTTCGCATTGACCATTTCGCCAGTCAGTCAGGCAACGGCCTGCCTGTCAATCTCCATGCCGCTTAGGGATCCTTCAGTGAGACTGCTGCTTTGACGGTTGCCGCCTGTCTTCTTCGAGTTAGAGCCATAGCGGTAATGCTCAGTGCAACTCCCGAAATAGCCCCGACTAGGCAAACTATGTGCAGACCCTGATAGAGCGTCTCAGAGACGTTCGGCAGCGGCCGTAGAGCAACCGCGAGGAGCAACACCAGCCACAGCGCGGAGTGAAACAAGAGACCTGATGCACGCTTGCGTAGTAGCTTCCATATCGCGAGTCCAGCAAGGGCCCAGGCGACGAGCATTACGAGGCCGCCCACGGCGATCCCGCGTTGACCGAAATCATTGTCAGCAGTCAGGCCTGTCTGTGACTCGAAATCAGCGATTCTGCGGCCCACCTGGATAGACAGCGCAAGTTGAAGTCCCGTCAGGGCGACAGCGATGGCGATCGTAGAAAGCAGTGCAAGGAACCGCGAGATCTTCATGATGCGCCATCGATTGCGCCAGATCATTCGAATCCGATCCTTGCCTGCTCCGATATTCGCTTGCCCATCTTTGTGTAGCCCCATGCATCGGCTGCAACATCTTCGCACACGATCAAATCATTCCCTGGCTGGCAGGTGAGGGAATCGGGCTACAGAACATCGCCTCGCAACAGTAGTTGATCAGTCACGTCATAACCCGTTCCGCTTCCCGACCGAACGGGCTCGGTCCTGCTCCTCGCCTGCGGAGCAGCACACTCGATCCGCAGCGCACAACTCGCGCCTGACAGTGATCAAGCGCAGGCACTCCTGGACATCATTTCTCGCGGTTTGCGCCCTTAGCCATTCACAGAGGTCCTGGCAAACGACCGGTTTGCGGACTCGTCACTGGGCCACGAAGCGCTACGAAACCCTGCCACTCATCGTTGCGGCTTACGGCTCCTGCCCTCCAACTTCCCACGAAGGTGCCGTAGGCGTCCGGTTGAACAGTTCTTCGACGGAACACCCGGCTACTCCCCGAGCTGCGACCTCGTGTCCGTGACGGCACTAGCTGCTGCGCCAGTACTCGAAGTCGTGGATGGTGATGCCAGCTGGCAGCGTCGAGTACTTGATTGCTCGATCTCGTGCGGCGCATGATGCCGTCATGAGGAGTCAGCACGTGAGCCGCGTTATCACCGCGTCGCCCGAAGTCGTGTACGAGTACGCGTCCAATGTCGGGAACCTCCCGCGGTGGGCGGCCGGGCTCGCCCGGACCCAGGCAGTCCGGGATGGTGACCGGCTTATCGTGGAATCCCCCATGGGTCGGGTGGAGGTCCGATTCGTCGAACGAAACCGCTTCGGCGTACTCGACCATGATGTGACGCTACCGTCGGGGACCGTGGTGACGAATCCTGTCCGGGTTCTGCCGCATCCCGATGGATCCGAGATCATCTTCACAGTTCGCCAGATCGAGCTCGACGACGACGAGTTCGCTCGGGACATCGACTTGGTCGCGGCCGACCTCGAGCGACTCGAGCATCAGATCATTCAGCGGATCTGAGATCGGGCGAGGACCAGCCGGACCACGAAGAGTCGCAAGCCTGCTACGCCACGTTCCTAAATTCCGTCGCACGAGTATGAGTGTCTTAACAGGACCCACGCACCGGCTGATCAGCGCGATCGAACCCTCGCCTTATGCGGAAGTGTGCCCTACGCCTACCGGCATCGACCCCTCACTCTGACTGGGGTCGGCAGGATGAGTCGCATCAGCGCTCCTGCCGGGAGGCTTCGAGGGCTGCATGCGTGCGTTCCAGCCGCTCCAGCCACCACAGGGTCCGCTCCGGCGATGCGGCGAACTGACGAAGCTTCCGGTCTGACACCTCGACGTCGCGCACGGGAAGCTTCCCCTCCTGCGGAACGAGGGAGGCCTCGGTCACGTCTCCCGCCATGAGGGACACCGTTGCGAGCCCACACGCGTAGGGCAGGTCCGGGAGGGCGGCTGCGAGCGCGGCTCCGGCACGGATCCCGACGGAGGTGTCGAGGGCCGAGCTGATGACGGCGGGAAGACCGGCCCGCTCGATGAGGTCGAGCGCCCTGCGGACGCCCCCGAGCGGCGGTGCCTTGATGACGAGGAGGTCGGCGGCGTCCTCCCTCGCCACGAGGAGCGGATCGTCCTGGCGCCGCACGCTCTCGTCCGCGGCAACCAGCACCCTGGTGCCCCGGCGCCGCAACTCGGACCGCACGGTACGGAGCCCAGGAATGTCCGCTACCGGCTGCTCCACGTACTGCAGGTCGAACTGCTCGAGTGCTTCGAGAGCCTCGAGCGCGCCGTCCACGCCCCATCCACCGTTGGCATCGACCTTGATGCCCGCGTCGGGCAAGAGCGCGCGGACCTCGGCGACGCGGGCGACGTCGTCCGCCAGCACCTGGCCACGCTCGGCGACCTTCACCTTGACGGCGTGGACCTCGCCGAAGCGGGACAGCACCCCTTCGACCTCGCCGGGTCCGACGGCGGGGACCGTCGCGTTCACGGGCACCGAGTCACGCAGCGGAGCCGGGAAACCCTGCCAGGCCGCTTCGATCGCACTCGCGAGCCACGCGGAGGCCTCGACGTCGTCGTACTCCATGAACGGGCAGAATTCTCCCCATCCGGCAGGGCCGCGGACGAGGAGGGCTTCGCGTTCGAGGACACCGCGGAACCTGACGCGCATCGGGATCGACACCACGTGCGCCGAGGCAGCGAGTTCCTCGAGCGGGGGCAGGGGCGGTGGGGCGGGCGTGGGTGTCGGACTCGGATGCACGACCTCAGGTTACGGGAGCAGCGGGTGCATCCCCGGCCCGGACGGTGGCGGAATCCCCAGGAACGTGTGGAACGATTGAAGGGATGACGTCGCAGCGAACCTCTCCCCGATCCAGGCGGGCAGCCCGCTCGCCGTTGCTGTTCGTGCTCGCAGCCATGGCCTGTGCGTCCGCGCTCGGCTGGACCTACTGGGCCTTCGTGCGGACCACCACCGGCCAGTTCGCGGACGAGTCCGCGTGGCGGGAGGCGGGCGTCGCAGCGCCGGATACTCAGCTCCCCTTCCTCCGGTTCCTCGACACCCTGCCCATGATCTCGATCGTCGTCGCCGCCGTCGCGATCCTGTTCGTGGCTTTCTGGCGGCGACGGTACGCAGCGGCGGCGATCGCCGTCACCGTCATCGGCACCTCGAACCTGACGACGCAGGTGCTCAAGAACCTCGTCTTCGACCGGCCGGACCGCGGGGTTGCGACCCTGGCATTCAATTCATTACCGTCCGGGCATACGACGCTCGCGGCCTCCGCTGCCGCTGCGGTGTTCATCATCGCGACGCCGCGGTGGCGGCCCTTCGCAGCGGCGGCCGGCGGGGCCTACTCGGTGCTCGCGGGCGCGGCGACGTTCATCAACCTCTGGCACCGCCCGGCCGACGTCGTCGCAGCGCTGCTGGTGGTCGGGACGTGGACACTCGTCGGCGGTCTGGTCATCATGCGCACGGGCGACCACTGGAACAGGTGGGCCGGATTCGGGGCGTACTGGGCATCCTCCCGGATCTGGCTGGTGCTGTGCTGGATCCTGGGACTCGGCGGCCTCGTGGTGTGCGCCGCCCTGTACGCCTATGTCCAGGCGATCGGCCCGGCCCCGGAACCGGGAACCGCGAGCGTGCCGCTGTTCTTCTGGTCGGGACTCGCGTGGATCGTCGGCACGGGTTTCACCCTGGTGGCGGCCGCGGGCTGGCTCTTCTCCGCCCAGGCCCGCGTTACCCCGCGCCAGGAGCCGCGGCCGTAACATCCCCGCGCCGCTCCCGCACGTCCTTTCGACCCGCGCTCCGACCGTTGAAGAGCCGACCGTGCGGGTGAAACGCTGGCCGGACCAGCGATGAAAGAGGCGATTGATGAAAGCCATGGTGTACCGCGGGCCCTACAAGATCCGGGTCGAGGAAAAACCGATGCCGAAGATCGAGCACCCGAACGACGCGATCATCCGCGTCACGACAGCGGCGATCTGCGGCTCGGACCTGCACCTCTACCACGGGCTGATGCCGGACACCCGGGTGGGCCACACCTTCGGCCACGAATTCATCGGTGTCGTCGAGGAGGTGGGCCCCTCCGTCCAGAACCTCCAGCGTGGGGACCGCGTGATGGTGCCCTTCAACGTCTACTGCGGATCCTGCTACTACTGCGCCCGCGGCCTGTACTCGAACTGCCACAACGTCAACCCGAACGCGACGGCGGTGGGCGGCATCTACGGCTACTCGCACACGACGGGCGGGTACGACGGCGGACAGGCGGAGTTCGTTCGTGTGCCCTTCGCCGACGTCGGACCCACGATCATCCCAGACTGGATGGACAGCGAGGACGCGGTCCTGCTCACGGATGCGCTCGCCACGGGATACTTCGGGGCACAGCTCGGTGAGATCGTTCAGGGTGACACCGTGGTGGTCTTCGGTGCCGGACCTGTCGGCCTGTACGCGGCGAAATCCGCCTGGCTCATGGGAGCCGGGCGAGTGATCGTCATCGACCACCTCGAGTACCGGCTCGAGAAGGCGCGGACCTTCGCCCATGCCGAAACGTTCAACTTCGCGGAGTACGACGACATCGTGGTGGAGATGAAGAGGACCACCGACTTCCTCGGCGCCGACGTCGTGATCGACGCGGTGGGTGCGGAGGCCGACGGCAACTTCATCCAGCAGGTGACCGGCACCAAGCTCAAGCTGCAGGGTGGCTCGGCCGTCGCCCTCAACTGGGCCATTGATTCCGCACGCAAGGGCGGCACGGTGGCGGTCGTGGGCGCATACGGTCCGATCTTCAGCGCGGTGAAGTTCGGTGACGCGCTCAACAAGGGGCTCACCCTGCGCATGAACCAGACACCGGTGAAGCGCCAGTGGCCCCGCCTGTTCGAGCACATTCAGAACGGCTACCTCAAGCCCAACGACATCGTGACGCACCGCATCCCGCTCGAGGACATCGCGGAGGGGTACCACATGTTCTCCGCGAAGCTCGACAACTGCATCAAGACCCTCGTCATCGCGAACCCCAGCTAGGAGACCTCCATGCCGTCGACGCCATACATAGCGAGCAAGCCGAAGGACATCCCGACACCGGAAGCACTCCGGGCGAGGATCCCCGGCTGGGGTGTGGACCTCGACCCGAAGGACCGCCCCTCCTACCCCCGTGAGGTGTTCGACCCCGCCGGGACGGGGGCCCACTGGGACTACCCGGATGAGCAGCAGGGGCGGGAGGGCCGCGAACGGTCGATCGAGCACGGGCAGCTGACCCCGGTGTTCGGCACGAGCGCTCCACTGAGAGGGGTCTCCGGGGGCATCCGGCGCTACGCCTACCGGTACGGCGAGGGCCGCGCCGCGCACTGGCTCATCCTCCTCCTCGGTGACCGCGTGGACGCCTGGGGCTCCCACGCAAGATCCTTCGCGACGCTTCGACCGGACAACCCGATCACCGAGACCGGGGTCCTGGCCGAGGGACGCCGGCACGGTGTCGCGTCGCGGGTCGGGAAGCGGCGCGTCGACGTCAACCACCAGTGGCTCGACCCGATCGTCGTCGGTGGTCCGTGGGTGGCTGCGACGGCGGGAGCCGTCCTCGTGGCGAGGGCGATAATCCGGCGCGGCCGGGACTGACGTCGGTGCGGAGCGGGCTGTCACGAAGGGCCCGCCGCACGCCGTCCGCTGATCGCGCCGGACCGGCGCCCTGTTACCGGCGCGGCACTGCCGGTTCCGCCGCCCCGGGGGCAGCCCGTGGGATCCAGTACCAGAGCACTCCCGCGCCGAGGAACCCGAGGACGGCGGTCGCCCAAATCCCTGCCGAGAGCGTAGCCACGGCTGTCACGAGGGAGAGGAGTGCCGGCCCGCCCATGGTGCCCAGGTCCGTGAGCAGACGCCAGATCCCGAGGAACTGGGGGCGTCCGGGTGACGGTGACAGGTCCGCGCCGAGGGTCATGACGATGCCCGATCCGATGCCGTTCCCGAAGCCGATGAGCAGGGCGACGAGGAGCAGGCCTACGGAGTCCCCTGTGAGGGGAAGGAGCGTGAGTGCCGAGCCCATGATGATCATGCACGGCACCGCGATCCACCGGCGCCCCTTCGTGTCCATGATCTTGCCCGACGGGTAGAAGACCAGCATGTCGATGGCGCCCGAGAGCCCGTAGATCAGGGCGGTAGTCGAAGCGTCCAGGCCGATGTTCTCGGCCCACAGCGGCAGCACGGCCTGGCGGGTGGCTCGCACCGCAGCTATGAGCAGCACCCCGATACCCACGGTTCCGAACACCCGGGCGTGGCTGCGCAGGACCGATCGCACCGTCGGCGCGGGCGGTGGCGCGAGTGCGGCTTCGATCGGTGACTGCACGGAGGGGTGGGCCCTGCCGCGGGACGGGAGTTCGGGAACCCGCCAGCTGAGGGCTGCCGCGGCCAGGCTCGCGACTCCCCCCACCCAGTAGGCGCCGTCCAGCCCCAGCGGCCTCATGGCGAGGGCCGCGGCGAAGGGCCCCACGAAGACGCCGATACGGGTGACTCCACCCAGCGTGGACAGTGCGCGAGCACGGAAGTGGGGCGGCACCGCCTCCGTGAGGTAGCTCTGCCGCGCGAGTCCGAAGATTGCACCGGCCATGCCCACCATGAACACCGCAGCGGCGAACACCGGCAGGGTGGGAGCCGCGATCGCGAGGAACATCGCGGCTGCGCACCAGAGCGCGGCTCCGACGAGCGCTGTCCGCTCCCCGAAGCGCGTGGCGATCAGGGTCGCCGGGACGTTGGTGACGAGCGATCCGATGCCCGACAGGGTGATGACCAGGGCCGCGGTCGCCAGGTCTGCCCCGAGGTCGCGCGCCGTCAGGGCGATGACCGGCAGGATGGCGCCCGTCGCTACCCCGTACAGCAGCGACGGGCCGTAGGCGCCCACGGCGATCGCGCGGAGGTCGAAGGTTTCCTTAGGCACCTGACAACCCTAGCCCGCAGCGCGTAGGGCCGAGGGGGCGATCCGACGCACGCGCGGTGACCCTGCAGTCCTCGCCCGTGGCCTACCCGAGCAGGACTCCGACCCACAGCCCGAGGCCGGCCGCAGCCAGCGATGCCACCGCGGTTCCCGCTCCGGAGATCAGCACCGCCCGGACATGGCCCGCCTGGACCAGCCGCGCGGTCTCCATACTCGCCGTGCTGAAGGTCGTGTATCCCCCCAGGAAGCCCGTGCCTGCGATGAGCGTCCACGCCGGCGGAAGTGCGGATGCGAGCACGAGACCCGCCACCAGACCGAGCAGCAGGGACCCGCTGATGTTGATGGTGATTGTGCCGATGGGGACCGGTCCTCGCGTGCGGGAGCGGATCACGCCGTGGAGCATGAAACGCGCGACCGACCCCATGCCGCCCGCGACACCCAACGCCAGCACGACGGCGACGCTCACAAGCCACCTCCGGAGCCCGCACCGGGCGACGTCCGACGGGGCGGGACCAGGCGCCCGGCAGCGATGCCGGCCGCCGTCGCCGACAGTCCCACCACCACGGAGACGGCCAGGTAGGCGAGGCCCTCCACCACTCGTCCCGTGTCGAGCAGGAGCGCGGAGTCGACGGCGAGCGCGCTGTAGGTCGTGAACCCGCCGAGGAATCCCGTACCGAACAGCAACCGAAGGGCTCGGCGACGCCCTTCGTCGGGTCCCCGCCGGGCAAGTGCCTCGAGGAGGAGACCGAGGGCGAAGGCGCCCGTGAGGTTGATCAGCAGGATCCCCAGCGGAAGGGCTGCCGGCGTCGGGATCAGTTCGGCGAGGGCGAACCGCGCCAGCGTCCCGGCCATCCCGCCGGCGAACACCAGGCCGAGATGCGCGGGCCGGGTGTGCGAGGGCCTATCACCACCGGGCGGGCGGGGCCGCGCCGGATGCTCAGGCAACATGCAGGGCGAGGAAGGCCAGGGTCCGCTGCCAGGCGTCGCCGGCCGGACCGGGCCTGTAGGCATAGCGGTTCGAGTCGTTGAAGAAGGCGTGCCCGGCACCGGGGTAGACCTTCGCGGTGAAGTCCACTCCGGCCCGGGCCATCGCCGCCTCGAGCTCGGGCAGCGCGGTGACGAGCGCGTCGTCGTCCTGGCCGTAGAAGGCGAGGACGGGAGCCTTGATGCGGGAGAGCTCCTCGATCGGGAAGTCCGCGTGGCCGTAGAAGGGAACGCATGCGAGGAGGCGCGGCTCGTGCACCGCCAGGGAGAAGCTGTACGTGCCGCCGAAGCAGAAACCCGTGACGGCGACGCGTCCGGCCACGTCGGCGTCGTCGTACAGGTACTCGAAGCAGGACCGGACCCGCTCGGTGGTGGTGGCACCGAACTCCGCGTCCTGCAGCGGTGCCAGCAATGCGCGGAGCTTCGGCTGGGCCCGGTTGCGTGCCTCCGCGTCCGGCCCGGCGAGGTCCTCCCCGATCCCCGCGGTGCTCTCCTCGGTGATGCCCCGGTCGGCAAGCAGGTCAGGAGCGACGACGACGTACCCTTCCCGGGCGAAGCGGTCCGCGACGTCCCGCGTGTGCCCGACGAGTCCCCACACCTCGTGGATGAGGACGAGTCCTCCCCTCACGGGCCCCTCGGGCCGCGCCACGTAGGCGGCCAGGGTGCCGCTGTCGGTCGGGATGTGCTGTGTCGGGCTCATCCGCCTAGGCTTGCACGTCTCGTGATGCTGCGCCAACCACCTGCGCGTCCGTCGGCGAGGTGCGCCTGTACTACTGTTGCCCGCGTGTCCTTACCCGCCCTGCCCCCGGGAGTAGGCATGCGCCTGCTCGCTCCGACCGACGCCGTCGCCCTTGCACAGGCCTACCGGGACAACCGTGAACACCTCTCGCCGTGGGAGCCCCTCCGGGACGACGCGTACTTCACGGAAGCCGGCCAGGCCGACCAGATCGCAGGGAAGCTCGCCGGCCTTGCTTCGGGCACGGAGGTGCCGTGGGTCCTGACCTCGGACCACCGCATCGTCGGCACGATCACGCTGAGCGGTATTGTCCGCGGTCCGTTCCTGAACGCGCACGTCGGGTACTGGGTGGATGCCCGGTTGCAGGGCCGCGGTGTCGGCTCAGCTGCCCTGCACCGCGCGGCACATCGCGCGCGTGGCCCCTTGGGCCTGCACCGCATCCAGGCATCGGTGCTGCCGCACAACGAGCCGTCGAAGGCCGTCCTGCTCCGGGCCGGCTTCACGCTCATCGGCACCGCGCCTGCCTACCTCAGCATTGCCGGGCGCTGGCAGGACCATCTCCTGTATCAGCGCATCCTGCACTGACGCCGCCCCGGTCGCTTCGCCGGACGCACGGTGGGACAGGGCGCGGTCGGGTGCGCTCCGTGGGACGCGGGAGTACTATCTGTTGCACCACCATCAGTCAACGACGACGGACGTGGAAGATGAACACACGATATATCGCCCCGCTCGGCATGATCACCATGTCCCTCGGGGTCCTCGCGCTCTTCGCGGGCGCTCGGGGGTATCCGATCCTCCTGATCACGACCGGCGGCATCGTCCTCGCCTGGCTGTGCTTTCGGCCCGGAGAGCCCCGCACCACAGCGCGTGGACCTGCGAACCACGTGCCCTCGGAATTCTCGATGCCGCCCGTCGGCACCTGCCCGCCGGAGCGGCTCCGGGAAGCCCGCCAGCTCGCAGCCCGGGTGGTGGCGTCGTCGAGCCAGGGGGAATCGCCACGGCGTTCCGGCCCCTGACCGGTGCCACCGGACCCTGGGGATCGACCATCTCGTGACTGCTGACCGGAGGGCGACTCGTGGGACTGCTCCGCTCGTCGGCGGTACTGGGGGTCGCCACCCTCGCCCTTACGTCGTGCGCCCCCGATGTCCTCGCCTGTACGGAGATCGGGGCGCAGCAGGGCCTGTCCTTCACCGTTGCCGGGGGTCCTGCCGCTGTCGCGGACAGCCTCGGCGTGTCGGTCTGCACGGACGACGGCTGCAGCGCTGCCGACGTCGCCCTCCATCCGGGTTCGACGACGACCTCCGAGACGTGCACGCCGGACGGGGTCTGCAGTGCACGGTCGACTCCGGATGGAACCCTGACCGGATTCGCCACCCTCGCACTGTCCGAGGAGGAGGTCGACGCCGAGGTCACCCTGCGCCGCGTGGACGGGACGACCGCCGTCCATACCGCCAGGGTGGTGCCGGCCGTCGTCTACCCGAACGGCAGGCACTGCGGGGGCGAGGCGGTCCAGGGAAGCCTGGTGCTCGATGACAGTGGTCTTCGTGCCGGATAGTCCCTCAGGACCGCCGCTGACCGCATAACGGGAACGGCATGCGCGCGACCCCCGTTGATCAGGGGACACCACGAGCGGAAGGCCCTCCCCTGCGCATCCTCCTGACCGGCATCGACGGCTCCGGCAAGAGCACGGCAGCCTGTCGGCTCACCCGTGCCATCACGGAGTCGGGCGGCGCTGCGGTCATGCTGAGGACCCCGGCGGGTCGCAGGACGATGAACGGCTGGTGGGCGGCCCTGAGCTGGACGCCCCATCCGCGCGTGCTGGACGTCCTGGAGACCGCATTGCGCGTGATCAACGTCCTTCTGAACGAGGCGCGGTTGCGTCGCTTCGAGGGTGTGGCGGTCCTCGATCGCGGGCTCCAGTGCCAATTGGCCCTGAGGGAGGCACGCGGGCTTCCCCGTGGGATACTCCTGCCATGGCTCCAGCGGGTCCTTCCCGCTCCCGACGTCGTCGCGCACTTCGACCTGCCGGTGGACGTCGCACTCGCGCGGATCAGGGCCCGCGGCACCGACAGGGAGAGCCACCAGGACCTGACGGCTCTCGTCAGCGGCTACCGCAGGCTGCCCGAGTACGCGACGTTCATGCTTATCGACGCCGACCGCCCGGCGGAGGACGTCCTCGGCGACCTGCTCGCACTGACCGGTTGGGGCGGGCGATCCCACCTCCCGGACGACACGCTCGCGCGTCACTGACCTGCTGCGGGAGACAGTTCCCCGCGCAGGCGAGCGGTGACGCAATGTTCACCGGCTGTGCGGGAGCTTCCGCTACACGGCGCTGATCGTCCAGCCCGTGAGGTGGGACTCCCCCGGCTCGAGGACCACCAGGTCCTCGCCCGTGTTGAAGGCGTCCGGCGGGCACGTCATGGGTTCGACGGCCAGTCCGAGGCGCGTGTTCTCGGGCTTCTTTGGGAGGTCCGCGGTGTGAATCTGCACCCACGGGCAGCTGCCGTCCCACTCCATCGCGGTACCCGTCCCCTGGGCGGGGTCGGTGACGCGGACCGTGGCGCGTCCCGCGCCGTCCCTAGCCAGGTCTGTGAACGCGTGGTCGATCTGCACGTCGCCGATGGCGTGCGCGGACCGGAAGTCGAAGGGAGTTCCCGCGACCGGCTCCTTGGCCACCGGCAGCAGGCGATCAGGGGTCACCGTGAGGACAGTCGATGCCGGCAGTTCCAGCACCCACTCGTCGAGAGGCGACGCACCGGCCACCAGGTACGGGTGCGGACACACGCCGTACGGCGCGCGCCGGTCGCCCGTGTTCACCGCGGTGACGTCCGTCCTGAAGCCCTGCCCGTCGACGCTGAACCTCGCCTGGAGCGAGAGCTCGAAGGGGTATGCATCAGCGGGCCGGATGGTGCAGGCCAGGGTCACTGCGGACGGGGCGTGCTCCACGAGCGTCCAGGCGACATCGAAGACCAGGCCGTGCAGTGCCGTCCCGCGCTCCGGCTCATTGATCGGGAGTTCGAAGTCCGAGCCGTCGAACGAGTAGCGGCCGTCCGCGATGCGGTTGGGCCACGGAGCCACGAAGGCTCCGCGGAAGTTCGGCATCTCCTCATCGGCGGCGAAACCGACCACGAGCGGCCTTCCCTCGTGGGTCAGCTCCCGGACAGCGGCACCGAGACCGAGGACGACGGCCGTGTAGCCGCCGCCCTCGATCCTGTATTCAGGGTGGTTCATGCGAGGGATACGGCCGTCCAGGACACCGGGGGAAGCGTGATGGTGACGGCGCCGCCGTCGAGCTTCGCTGACGTGTTCGGTCTCATGGTCACGCGCTCGGGCTCCTCAAGGGTGTTCTTCGCATACACGTCCGTATCGTACAGCGACTGCGCGTCCACCGAGCTGAACCCGTTGAGCGCGGCGACGTCGATCGTCACGGTCGTCTCCTCGGTCTGTGACCGGTTGACGAGGAAGACGGCGGTCGCTCCCGTTGCGTCGTCGTGCGTGGCAACCGCGTCCACGAGCGGCACGACGCCGTACTCGCCGGTCTCGTACGTACCCGCGTCGAGCTTCAGTTCGAGCACCGAGCCCTGCGCGAGCCTCGACGTGATCGAGAACGGGAAGAACGTCGTCTGGCGCCAGGCCGGTCCGCCGGGCTCGGTCATGATCGGGGCGATCACGTTGACGAGCTGCGCGACCGACGCCGAGGTCACACGGTCCGCGTGCTTGAGCAGCGAGATCATGAGGTTCCCGAACACCACGGCGTCGGCGACGGAGTAGCAGTCCTCGAGCAGGCGGGGTGCCACGGGCCAGTTGTCGAGCCCCTCGATCTTATCGACGTTCTCGAAGCGGCTGATGTACCAGACATTCCACTCGTCGAACGAGATGTTGATGGTCTTGGAGCTGCCGCGGACGGCCTTCACGTGGTCGGCGGTGGCGACCACCGACTCGATGAAGTGATCCATGTCCACGGCGGAAGCGAGGAAGGAACCGAGGTCGCCGTTCTTCTCCTCGTAGTAGGCATGGCACGAGATGTAGTCGACCACGTCGTACGTGTGGCTCAGCACCACGCGCTCCCACTCCCCGAACGTGGGCATGTGGGCGCTGGAGGAGCCGCAGGCCACGAGCTCGATCGAGGGGTCGAGCTGCCGCATGGCCCTGGCCGTGATGGCGGCGAGCTTGCCGTAGTCCTCGGCCGAACGGTGGCCGAGCTGCCACGGTCCGTCCATCTCGTTGCCGAGGCACCAGATCTTGACGTCGAACGGGTCAGGCCGGCCGTTGGTCATGCGCTGGTCGGCGAGGGCCGTTCCCTTGGGGAGGTTCGAGTACTCGAGGAGCTCGAGCGCCTCGGGTGTGCCCCTCGTGCCGAGGTTCACCGCGAGCATGAGGTCGCTGCCGACCTTCTGCAGCCAGGAGGCGAACTCGTGCATGCCGACCTGGTTGGTCTCGGTCGAGTGCCATGCGAGGTCGAGCCGCGTGGGGCGCTCCTCGCGAGGGCCCACGCTGTCCTCCCAGCGGAACCCGGAGACGAAGTTGCCACCGGGGTAGCGGATGGTGGAGACGCCCATCTCCTTCACGAGTTCGATGACGTCCTGGCGGAAGCCCTCGTCGTCGGCGCTCTGGTGGCCGGGCTCGTAGATGCCGTCGTAGACGTGGCGGCCGAGGTGTTCGACGAATCCGCCGAAGATGTTGCGGTTGATCCGCCCGACCGTGAAGTGGGGATCGAGTGTGAGGCGTGCGTTCTGCATCGAATTACTTTCTGTGCGTGATGGCGTGGCAGGGAACGGAGTGCGGGCTACTTGAGCGAGCCCAGCGACAGTCCGCCCTGCCAGTACTTCTGGAGGGAGAGGAACGCGATGATCAGCGGGATGATCGAGATGAACGCTCCCGTGGTGATCAGGTTCCAGAGCGCCTCGCCACCGCTGCCCGCGTTGGAGAGGGCCTGCCAGCCGTTGAGGCCCACCGTGACGGGGAGCAGCAGCGGATCGCTGAGGACCGCAAGTGGCAGGAAGAAGTTGTTCCAGGTTCCGACGACGGACAGCAGGAGCACCGTGACGATGGCCGGACGCAGCAGGGGCAGGGCGATCTGGAAGAACGTGCGGATCTCCCCCGCGCCGTCAATCCTGGCGGCGTCGAGCAGTTCATCGGGCACGGCCTCCTGGGCGAACACCCTCATCAGGTAGACGCCGAAGGGGCTGAGCAGCGAGGGCAGGATCACGGCCCAGACGGTGTTCACGAGTCCGACGGAGCTCAGGAGCACGAAGGTCGGGATGACGAGCGCCGTCAGCGGCACCATCACGGCGCCGAGCAGGATGCCGAAGAAGGCCGCCCGGCCGCGGAAGTTGTACTTGGCGAAACCATAGCCGGCGAGGACGGCCAGGATGGTCGCGCCGACTCCGCCGGAGATCGCGTAGAGGAACGAGTTCCCCAGCCAGCGCCAGTAGATGCCGTCCTGCCGTTCGAACAGGCCCTGCAGGTTGCTGAAGAAGTGGAATTCGTCGTCGAACCAGAGGGGTCCGCCCGAACCGCTGAACAGGCCCGCGGTGTCCTTGGTGCTCGCGACGGTCAGCCACCAGATCGGAGTGATGAAGTAGATGACGAGGATGAGCAGGAAGATGTGCGAGCCGATACGGGGACCGCCGTTACGGGCGCGGTTCCGTGATCCGGCGCCGCGGACCTTCCGGCCGCCGTCCTGCTGCTGTGGGGTGTCGGTGACGAGTGCCATGGGTTATTTCAGTCCGCTCTGCTTGCGGGTCAGGAAGAGGAAGAAGAAGGAGAAGACGAACACGACGATGCCGAGCGCGAAGGAGATGGCGGACGCGTAGTTGAACTGGCTGTAGGAGAACGCCAGGGAGAAGGCATACATGTTCGGCGTGTACGACGTCGGGATGGCTCCCTGCGCCACGGCCCTCAGGACCTGCGGTTCGGTGAAGAACTGGAGGGTGCCGATCAGTGCGAAGATGACCACCATCACGAGGGAGGAGGAGATCATCGGCACCTTGATGCGCAGGGCGATCTGGCGGTCGGTCGCGCCGTCGAGCACGGCCGCCTCGTAGATGCCCGGATCGATGCCCCGCAGGGCCGCGTAGATGATGATCATGTAGTACCCGGCCCACTGCCACGTCACGATGTTCACGAGGCTGCCGAAGATGCTGTCCTGGGCCAGGAAGTCCGGGGCCGCGGCACCGAACAGGCCGAAGATGGAGCTGGCGGGCCCGAAGCGCGGACTGTAGAGGAAGCCCCACATGAGGGCACCGATGACGACCGGCACGGCATAGGGGATGAAGATCATCAGCCGGGAGAACTTCGAGGCCCACGTCGCCAGGTTGTCGAGGACGAGCGCCGCGACGAGAGCCACCACCATCTGGGCCGGGATCATGATCAGCGCGAACTTGGCGACGGTGCCGAGGCCCTGGAGGAAGATCGGATCGGTGAAGGCCTTGACGTAGTTCTCGGCACCCACGAACTTGTTGCCCGTCGCGAGGGTGCTGGTGAACAGGCTCATCCGGAAGGCGAAGACCAGGGGAAGGATGAGGAACGTCGCGAAGACGAGGGCGAAGGGTGCCACGAACAACCAGCCCCAGCGCTGCTTGCGCCGGTAGTTCCTGTCGGGGCGATGCTTGGCGGAGGCCGGTGCTTCGGCCCGGTGGGCCGAACTCGGCGCGGTGGTCGTAGCCATGATGGTCTTTCCTGGAGCTGTGGGACGGATGGCGCGGTGGAGGTGTTCCACGGGGGCCTGACGGGAGGGTGCCCGCGACTGGCGCGGGCACCCTCCGCATCGGCTACTTCAGGGTGAAGCCCTGCTCGGTCGCGTACTGCTCGAGTGACGCCTGGAGGTCGTCGAGCGCCTTGCCCGCGTCCTTCTCGCCCTGCACCATCGCGTAGATCTGCACGGTCAGCTGGTCGTAGGCGTAGTTCTGGAAGGGGCTGAAGGTCGCTCCCTCGTAGCCGGCGGCCGCGTCGAGGAACACGTCCTTCTGGATCTGCTGTCCGTCGAAGAACTCGTACTCCTTGTTGGCGAATGCTTCGGACTCGAGGACCGGAGTGTAGGACGGGAAGAGCGCGCCCTTGTCCACGCCGATGTTCATGCGCTCCTCGTTGCCGAAGATCTCCATGGCGACCTTCGCCGAGAGTTCCTTGTCCTTGGCCTGCTCCGTCACGGCGAAGGTGGAACCGCCCCAGTTGACCTGAACCGGGTTCGCCGGGTCCCACTGCGGGAGCGGGGCGGCACGCCAGACGGCGGTGGGATCGGCGTCGGACAGGCCCTGCAGGTAGCCGGGGCCCCATGCAGCTGCGAGGTAGACGGCGTAGGAGCCGTCGACGAGCTTGGTGTTGTAGTCGGCGGTGAAGGCGTCGTCCGTTGCGACGAGGCCCTGCTTGACGAGGCCGTCCCAGTACTCGAGGACATCCTTGGCGCCCTGGTCGTTGACCTTGATGCCGATCTCCTGCGGGTTCGCGGAATCGTACTCGAAGGGAACCGAGCCGGCCTGGGCGAAGAGCGCCTGGTTGAAGGCACGCCCGTTCGTCGGGAAGTCCGCGATGACGGCGCCGTCGCCGGATTCCTTCAGCTTCTTGGCCGCGGCCTCGAACTCCTCCCACGTCGTGGGCACCTGGATACCGGCCGCGTCGAACAGGTCCTGGCGGTAGAGCATTCCCATGGGTCCGCCGTCGACCGGTATCGCGTAGACGGCGTCGCCGCTCGAGGCGTCTTCCCAGGCGCCTTCGGCGTACTGGTCCTTGACGTCGTTGGCGCCGTACTCGGTGAGGTCGACGAGCGCGTCGCGGATCGTGAAGCTGGAGAGGACCTCCGACTCGAGCTGGATGACGTCGGGCGCGCCGGATCCGGACTCGATGGAGGTCGAGAACTTGGTGTACTCGTCGTTGCCCTGGCCTGCGTTGGTCCAGCAGATCTGGACGTCGTCGTTGGCGTTGTTGAACTGGTCGACGACTTCGTTGAACGCGGGGTACCAGGCCCAGACAGTCACCTGGGGCGCTTCTTCGTTGACGATGGTGTTGGTGCAGGATGCGGCCTCCGCGCCGCCTCCTCCGCCGCTTCCGTTTCCTCCGGAGCAGCCGGTCAGTGCTACGGCAGTTGCGGCGACGATGCCGGCAGTTGCCAGGAACTTGGCTTTCATATCTCTTGCTTCCTCTCGCGGTGGTACTCCACCGTGGTCCGCCCGGGGGCGGCCGGTCCGGGTACTGCAGGAAGGAGGATCGCTGGGGCGCACTGTGCCGCACCCGCTCGAATCTTCCTTGATCCGGGTCCGTCCTCCTGCAGGTCAGTCCCGCTGGGGGAGGCTGTCCGCAAGTGCCGGTTCCGTCATTTACATCGTTGTAGGTAAACGTTGTAGAGAAAGCATGCAGAGTGAGGTGGGCCACTGTCAAGCAGCCGCGGAGAAATTTCCGGCGGCCCCCGGAGTGTCAGCCGGGCAGCGCTGACGACTCACGCTCGATGACCTGGAACCGCGCCTCGAACTCACGAGGCGGAGCGTCGCTCTCCCGCCCGGAAATACGCTCCTGCAGCACGCGCACCGCGGTGTCGGCGATCTCGTCCCGTCCGGGATCGATCGTCGACAGCGTGGGCAGAGAGTACCTGCCCTCGTCGAGGTCGTCGAAACCGATGACCGCGACGTCGTCCGGGATTCGTCGGCCCGCCTCCTGCAGGACGCGCATCGCACCGAGCGCCAGTGTGTCGTTCATGCCGAACATCGCGTCGAATTCCACGCCGGACTCGAGGAGGTCCCGCATGGAGGTCGCTCCGTTGGCGCGGTGCCAGAAGGTCGTGTAGGCCACCAGCTTCGGGTCGAACGGGATCCCTGCGTCCTCGAGCGCCTGCTGGTAACCGCGCAGGCGGAGCCCGGCGGATCCGATCACCTCCCCCTCGTGCCCGCCGACGACGGCGATCCGGCGCCTGCCCTTCGAGAGCAGGTGAGCCGTCGCTGCCCGTGCGGACTCCACGTTGCTCATGGTCACGTGGTCGGTGGGACCGCCGAAGATCCGCTCGCCGAGAAGGACGAGCGGGAAGTTCACGTTCAGGTGGTGGGCATCCTCGTTGGACATGCCGAGCGGACTGAACAGCAGTCCGTCGGTCATCTGCAGCCGGGGACTGGAGAGGATCTCGAGTTCGTGGGCGCGGTCCCCGCCGGTCTGTTCGATGAGGACCTTGAGTCCCCGCCGCTCGGCGGCCTTGATGATCGAGTCCGCGAGCTCCGCGAAGTAGCTGAGCGACAATTCGGGGACGGCGAGGCCGATCACGCCGGTCTTGCCGGAGCGGAGGCTCCGCGCGGACAGGTTGGGGCTGTAGCCGAGCTCGGAGATGGCCTCCATGACGCGCTGTTTCGTGTCGGCGCGGATGTGCTGGTAGTCGTTGATGACGTTGGAGACTGTCTTGATCGAGACGCCCGCTGCCAGCGCAACATCCTTCAGTGTGGCCGCCATGCCGCCCCCTCAGGTCCCACCGTGATGCCCTGTACGTCACGCGTGCTGCGAGTCTACAACGTTGTAGGATGGGCGGGCACCTCTCTTATGGGGGTGCCGCAGCTTTCGCGCCGTCCTCCCTTCGCACCGTCGCGACACCGGCCAGACAAGGACCACCATGATCGAGGAACACGTACGGGACACGCTGAACTGGGCGGGAAACTACGAGTACCGCGCCGAGACGCTGGAGCACCCGACCTCACTCGCCGACCTGCAGCGGGCCGTCGCGGCTGCAACCCGCATCAGCGCACTGGGCTCGCGCCACTCCTTCAACGACATCGCCGACACCCCCGGCACGCTGGTGTCGCTCGACGTCATGGATCCCGCCGTCGACGTGGACGAGGCCGCCCTCACCGTCACCGTCGGAGCGGGTGTCCGGTACGGCGTACTCGCCGAGCACCTGCAGCGCCGCGGCTTCGCACTCCACAACCTCGCCTCGCTACCGCACATCTCCATCGGTGGTGCCATCGCGACGGCGACCCATGGCTCGGGGAACGCGAACGGCAACCTCGCCACCGCCGTCGTCGGGCTCGAACTCGTGACGGCGTCCGGCGACGTCATGACCGTCGCGAAGGGCGACGCCCACTTCGACGGCATGGTGGTCGGCCTCGGCGCGCTCGGCGTCGTCCATCGCGTGACGCTGCGCATCGAACCCTCGTTCGACGTGCGCCAGGACGTGTTCACGGAGGTGCCCTGGGACGCGGTGCTCGCGGACTACGACGCCGCCACCTCCGCCGCCTACAGCGTCAGCCTGTTCACGGACTGGGCGGGTGACACCATCGGCCAGGCCTGGCTCAAGAGCAGGATCGACAGCGGTTCACCGGTGCCCGGCGAGTTCTACGGCGGCGTGGCAGCCGATCGTGCGTACCACCCGGTGCCGGGTGTGGCTGCGGACCACTGCACGCAGCAGCTCGGGGTCCCCGGCCCGTGGTCGGACCGGCTGGCACACTTCCGCCTGGCCTTCACCCCCAGCAACGGCGAGGAGCTGCAGACCGAGTACCTCGTCGGGCGCGAGCACGCCGTCGCCGCGATCCAGGCCGTCCGCACCCTCGCTCCGAAGATCGCACCGCTGCTGCTCGTCTCCGAGGTGCGCTCGATGGCCGCCGACGAGTTGTGGCTGAGCAACAACTACCAGCGCGCCGGAATAGGCCTCCACTTCACGTGGAAGCCTCTCCAGCCCGAGGTCGAAGCGCTCCTGCCCGAACTGGAGGCAGCGCTCGCACCCTTCGGAATGCGCCCGCACTGGGGAAAGCTGTTCGCGGCGGACGCGCGGCAGCTCGCGCCCGTCTACCCGCGGTTCGATGACTTCCGTGACCTGGCGGTGCGTCTCGACCCGGAGGGCAAGTTCCGCAACGCCTTCCTGGACCGCACGATCTTCGGCACCGCGGGCTGATTCGTCAGGCCGGGGCGTCGACCGCGCCGTCGATACCGAGGAGTCCGAGCAGCTCCGCCCAGGATTCGACGACCGCGACGACGCCGGCGCCCTCGAGCTGGCGTCGCCGTTCGGGCCTCTCGTCGGGGTTGACGAAACAGACGTTGCCGACGGTGGGACAACCCGCCGCCATGGCTGCCGTCGCTCCGGACACCGAGTCCTCGACGGCGAGCGCGGCCTGCGCGGGGACGTCGAGCTGCTGCAGCGCGAACAGGTACACCGCCGGGTCCGGCTTGCTGATGGGCTCGGGCAGCGAATCCTCGGCACTGAACACCCGGCCCTCGGGAAGAACCGGGCGAGGTCGGTGGCTTCGAAGGATGCAAGAAGCCGAGAGGTGGCACTCGAACTCACCGCTGCGAGTTCGAAGCGGCTGCTGAGCGCCTGCAGTGCCGATCGCACGGCGTCGTCCGGTTCGAGTGCGTTGCGGAGGTGGTCGCTGACCACGCGCTTCTCCTCGGTGATCCACTCCTCGAGCTCGTCCGCGCCGACCTCGCGCGCCGGCCCGGGGAAGGTGCTCTCGGGCTCCGTCAGTTCCCCGGCGAGGCTGCGGAAGTTCTTGCCGAGAGCTGCCTGCCGCAGCTGTTCCGGATCGAACCGCTGCGGCACGCCCACCTCCTCGGCCAGTCTGTTGGTCACCTCGACCGACGCCTCGAAGGCGATGTCCTCGGAGGGGAACAGGTTGCCGTCGGCGTCGCACAGGATGAACCGGATCGCTGCCCTGTCCAGCTCGTGCGGCCCGTCCTCCCGCGCGTCGCCGCTCGCGTGACCAGCGGCTGCGACTTCCGCCTCGAGGACTGCACGGGTTCCGCGGAGCTCCAGTTGCTCGGCCAGTTCCCTGAGTTCGCCCGGGGTGTCCCCCGTATCGGCAAGTCCACCGAAGAGTGAGGCGTCGCGGAGCCACTCGTCGAACTGCGATTCCTCCGCGAGCGGACGCAATTCGTCCAGCCGGGCATCCTGCACCTCGAACCCGCTGCCCTGGTCGTCCACGCCCCGGAGGTAACGGAACCAGCCGACGATCGTGAGCATGAGCATGCGGTACCTGGCCTGCCCGTCCTGCTGCTCGAGTGCGGCGACCAGCGACGGCAGGACGTAGTCGGGCACCTTCGAGGAGCTGCGGCGGGTCAGCCGCTCGAGCTGGTCCTCCATGTGCGGATTGGCCAGCCGGTCCAGCAGGGTGTCCCGGTACTCCTGCAGGTCGATGCCGGGCACCTCGGGCAGCAGGGGCATCACCTCGTCGAGGAAGGCCGTGAGGAAGTTCCTCATCAACGGGTCGCCCATGGCCTGCACCGTGGTCCGGTGTCCGAGGAGGAGACCGTAGAACCCGAGAGCGCAGTGCCCGGCATTGAGCATCCGGGTCTTCATCGCTTCGAACGGCTCGACGTCGTCGACGAACTGCACCCCGACCTCGTCCAGCGGGGGCCGGCCGTTGCAGAACTCGTCCTCGACGATCCACTGCGAGAACGCCTCCGTGAGGACAGGCCACCGGTCGTCCACGCCGAATCGCTCGGCCACGGCGTCGCGCTCCTCCGGCGACGTCGTGGGCGTGATGCGGTCCACCATGCTGGACGGGAAGGCTCCCTCGCGGTCGATCCAGTCCCCGAGGTCCTCGTCGCGCAGCCGGGCGAGCGAGACGACGGCCGTGCGGGCAGTCCTTCCCCCGTGCTGCATGTTGTCGCAGGGCAGCACCGTGAAGGGCGGTATCCCGCGGTCCCGTCGACGGCGCAGGCCCTCCACGAGGTAGCCGAACACGGATGAGGGCCGCTCGGGGTGCTGCAGGTCCGCCACGATGTCGTCGTCGTCCGCGAGGAACTCACCCGTCGCCTGGTCGACGTGGTAGCTCGAGGCCGTGACGGTCAGCGTGACGAGTCTCGTGCGCTCGTCGGCCAGGGCGTCGAGCACGGCTTCCGGGTCCTCGGGAGCGTAGAGGTAGCCGACCATGGAGCCGACGACCCGGGCGGTGTCGTCCTCGCCGCGCTCGACGACGGTGAAGAGATTGGACTGCGCATCGAGGACGTCCTGCATCTTGCGGCGATGCATACCGACGCCGATGACACCCCAGTCCATGCTGATGCCCCTGCTCGCCAGTTCGTCGAAGTACACGGTCTGGTGCGCCCGGTGGAATCCGCCGACCCCGAAATGCACGACGCCCGGTCGCAGTTCCGACGGGTCGTAGGCGGGCAGTTGAACCGGAGCGTCGCCCGGGCGGTCCTCGGGCCGGGAGATCACATCGGGCAGGGACAGGGGTTCGTGCAGGGAAGGGCGCTCGGTCATGACAGTCTCCTGGTCGCATCGACGAGGGGCCACTGCTAACCCACCGGTACCGCGTCCAACGCTAGGGATGCCCGGACCACGACGACAAGGACCACGCGCCGGAGGAACGTCACATGATGCCCGAGGACCTCTCGTGCTAGTGCTTGCGCGTCAGCCACTTCCAGTGGGCGAGCGTGCGCAGGCGGGTCAGCAGGACGCGGGACTGCTCCGGTCCGTACGGGAGGATCGGGATCGCCTTCGTCATGTCCAGGGACGCCTCGTCCATCGCGAGCCGGGTCACCCGGATGGCACTGCGCATCTTGTTCATCTGGGTGATCACCGCGGCCACGTCCACGGGCTCACCGTGTCCGGGCACGAAGACGTCGTACAGGTCCTCGAGAGCGACCATCTTGCCGAGCGTCCGCACCCAGTCCGTCGGGAACGAGTCCTCGAAGGCGGGATCCGCGCCTTCCTCCACGAGATCACCCGTGAACAGGACATTGCCTGCTCCCACCAGGAGGTCGTGGTCGGTGTGGCCCTTGCCGAGGTGGAACAGCGTCACGGACACGCCCCCCAGATCCAGGTCGACGGGAGTTCCCGCCACCAGACGGTTGGCCGGCAGGATGGCGGTGCGTGCGCCGTCGCCCGCCCCCATTGCGGGTTCGACGGCGGCGACGAGCGCACGCTGCTCGTCGCCGTGCTCCGCCTGCACCTCGCTGCACCGGGACGTCGCCCAGAACTCCTCCACACCCTGGTCGGCGAAGTAGCTGTTGCCGAAGAAGTGGTCCGCGTGGGCGTGCGTGTTCACCGCGATGAGTGGCAGGTCCGTCATATCGCGCACATGGGAGTAGACCTCGGCCGCGCTGCGTGGGCCCGCGCCGGTATCCACGACGAGGGCACGTTCCGTCCCCACGACGAGCCCGACGTTCATCCGGAACCCCGCGGTCCGCAGCACGTGGATACCCGGGCTGAGCTCACGCCAGGGGCTGGGGCTCTCGGCACTGGGGACGTCGGTGGTCATGGAATCCTCTCGATGGCGGCAGGACTACCAGTTTAGGGTCGGCGGCCACCGATCAGGAGCCGGCGACGACGGCGTCTGCCACCGGCCGTGGACGCTCGGGCATCCGGAAGAGCGGCAGCGCGAGGTTGACCAACGGCCCGATGAACAGCGCGAAGGCGACCGTTCCCAGTCCCACCGAACCGCCGAGCAGCCAGCCGATCAGCAGGACCGTCCCCTCGATCGCTGTGCGTACGAGCCAGATCGGGGCACCGAACCGATCATGAAGGCCGGTCATCAGCCCGTCACGTGGTCCTGGGCCGAGGCGTGCGCCGAGGTAGAGCCCGCTCGCGACCGCCAGCAGGATCAGGCCGCCCGCGAACAGCAGGACCCGCGCCCAGAGCTGGGTCGGCTCATCGAGGAGTGCGAGGCCCACTTCCGCACTCGGCCCCACGAGCAGGACGTTCAGCACCGTGCCGAGGCCCGGGCGCTGCCGCAGGGGGATCCACAGCAGCAGGACGATCCCACCGATGATGTTCGTCATGAACCCGAACGGGATGCCGGTTTGCTGCGAACCGCCCTGGCCCAACACGTCCCACGGCGGTACCCCGAGCGTGGCACGGATCATCATGGCGAGCGAGAGACCGTAGAAGAAGAGGCCGATGAGGAGTTGCAGTCCGCGCCGCACGCCGAAGAAGGTCATGCTTTCAGTAGAGCCGCTGATTGGACTTACATCAAGAGGCCAATCATGGCATGGTGGCCCCATGATCGTTCTCGCCGCCCGTCGGCTCGCAGCGGAACTGGGTGCCTGGCGCACTACCGGCCCCGGTTACATCGCCCTCGCCGACCGCATCAGGCTGCTCTCTCTCGATGGCCGGATCCCCCTGGGCACCCGGCTGCCGGCCGAGCGGGAACTCGCCGCGCAGCTCGCCGTCAGCAGGACCCTCGTGGCGGCGGCCTACGCGCGCCTCCGGGACGCGGGATACCTCAGGAGCACGCGTGGCTCGGGCAGCGTCGTCGCCCTGCCGGATCGTGGTACGGCTCCAACGAACGACGACGACGCGGCGGTCGTGCTCGACTTCAGCAAGGCCGCCCTCCCCGCTGCGCCGCAGGTCGGTGAGGCCGCAGCGCGGGCCTCCCGCGAGCTTCCCGCCTACCTCAACGGCAACGGGTACGATCCGCTCGGACTGCCACGGTTGCGGCGGGCCCTCGCCGACCGGTACTCGGCGCGGGGGCTGCCCACGGTCCCGAACCAGATCATGGTCACCCTCGGGGCGCAGCATGCGATCTCCCTGCTCGCCCGGACCCTCCTGGGACGCAGCGACACCGCGCTCGTGGAGGCGCCCAGCTACCCTCACGCGTACGAGGCCCTCCGCGCGGCCGGGCGGCGCCTCGTCCCTGTGTCCGTCGATGCGGACCGCGGCTGGGACGGCGACGGACTCGAGCAGGCGTTGCAGCGCACGCAACCCGCGCTGGCCTACGTCATGCCGGACTTCCACAATCCCACCGGCGCGGTGATGCCCCCGGCCCAACGGGAGAGGCTCACCGCTGCCGCCGCGCGACAGGGAACCGTCGTCATCGCGGACGAGACCATGGCCGAGCTGCGGATCGACGGCGCCACCGAGCTCCCCCTCGCCGCGTTCGGCCCCGCCGTGCTGATCGGTTCGATGGGCAAGACGGTCTGGGGCGGTTTGAGGATCGGCTGGATCCGGGCCGACGAGGAGTTGATCCGGCGGCTCGTCCAGTCCCGGTATGCGCAGGACCTGGGGACGCCCATCCTCGAGCAGCTGATCGCGCTCGAGATGCTCGGCACCTATGACGAGCTGCTGCGGTTCCGCGCGACGCAGCTCAGGGAGGGACGCGACCATCTGGAAACGCTCCTCCGCGAGCTGCTGCCGGAGTGGAACGTGCCGCACGTGACCGGCGGCCTGTGCACCTGGGTCAACCTGGGTGCTCCCTTCAGCTCGCAGCTCGCCCTCGCCGCCCGCGACCGGGGCCTGCTGCTCGGTGCCGGCCCGCGCTTCGGGATGGACGGCGTCTTCGAGCGGTTCCTCCGGGTGCCCTTCAGCTACCCCGTCGAGGACACGCGCCGGGCACTCGGCATCCTCTCCTCCGCCTGGCAGTCCCTGGACACCCGCGTAGCCGTCCAGGACGACTTCGCACCGGCGCTGGTGTGACGCTTCCCGGGTGTCCGTACCGGATGCCGGGCGAACGACGTCGGAAGCCAGCGCCCCCGAAGTCCGGCCCCCGGGTGCCGCACCCTGGCTGTCAGGCCGGTCGACGTCCGTCGAGGGAGGCCGCGAGATACGGCGCAGTCACGCTGATCGACGCATCGAGTGCGGCGACCTGCCGCGGCGTACCGGTAGCGACGATGGTCCCACCGTCCGAGCCACCGCCCGAGCCGAGGTCGATCACCCAGTCCGCGGCGGCGACGACGGCCATGGTGTGCTCGACGACGACCACGGTGTTGCCGGCGTCCACCAGTGCACCGAGTTGTGCCAGGAGCAGGAGGACGTCGGCCGGGTGCAGGCCGGTAGTCGGCTCGTCCAGCAGGTAGAGGGTGTGGCCCCGGCGGGTTCGCTGGAGCTCGGTCGCGAGCTTGATGCGCTGTGCCTCTCCGCCCGACAGCTCGGTGGCCGGCTGACCGAGGCGCAGGTACCCCAGTCCGACGTCGCGGAGCGTCGCGAGGGAGCGGGCGGCAGCGGGGATGTCCCAGAGGAAACCGGCGGCGTCGTCGACCGTCATCGCGAGGACGTCCGCGATGCTGCGTCCCCTGAGCCTGACCGTCAGGGTCTCCTCGTTGTAGCGGGCTCCCTGGCAGGTGGGGCACGGCCCGTAGCTGCCGGGCAGGAAGAGGAGCTCGACCGAGACGAAGCCTTCGCCCTGGCACGTCTCGCACCGGCCGCCCTGCACGTTGAAGGAGAAACGGCCGGCACCGAATCCCTTCGACCGGGCATCGGGAGTCGCGGCGAAGGCCCTGCGGACGGCATCGAAGAGCCCGGTGTACGTCGCGAGGTTCGAGCGCGGCGTGCGGCCGATGGGTTTCTGGTCGACGCTGACCAGTCGGTCGACATGGTCCAGTCCGCTGATGGCCGCCACTGCTGCGGGATGCGTCACGTCCGCCACGTCGTCCCCCGCGGCGCCGTCGTCGGGCGTGTCATTGCGCACGTATGTTCCGACCACTTCGGCGAGGACCGTGCTGACCAGTGTCGACTTGCCCGACCCGGACACGCCGGTCACGGCCGTCAGTACGCCGAGGGGTATCGCGGCGTCCACTCCGTTCAGGTTGTGCCGGTGGATGCCCGTCAACGTCAGCCAGGCCGACGCTTTCCGCGGTTCCCGGGCGTCGGCTGCGGAGTCGGTGGTTCCGGCCAGGAAGGGTGCGGTGAGGGATCCGGGGACATCCGCGAGTCCGTCCACCGGGCCGCTGTAGACGATGGTCCCTCCGC
This sequence comes from Arthrobacter sp. NamB2, assembly GCF_005281365.1. Taxonomy (NCBI): domain Bacteria; kingdom Bacillati; phylum Actinomycetota; class Actinomycetes; order Micrococcales; family Micrococcaceae; genus Arthrobacter; species Arthrobacter sp. NamB2. The sequence continues at coordinate 29,119 of NZ_SZWI01000008.1, forward strand.
CCTCGCCCGCACGCGGGCCGACGTCGACGATCCAGTCCGCGCGCCGGACGACGTCCATGGTGTGTTCGACCACGAAGACGGAGTTCCCGGCGTCCCTGAGGGCTTCCAGGACGGCGAGCAGTGGCTCGACGTCGGCCGGATGCAGCCCTGCCGAGGGTTCGTCGAGCACGTAGACGACGCCGAAGAGGCCCGACCTCAGTTGGGTCGCGATCCTCAGCCGCTGCATCTCGCCGGGTGAGAGCGTAGGCGTGGCACGGCCGAGGCTCAGGTACCCGAGTCCCAGGTCGACCAGGGTCCCGAGGCGCTGCACGAGGTCCCTGCTGATGGTGGCGGACACCTCCGTCCCCTCTGGCGACGCGGACGAGCGATGAGCCGCCGTCGGGCGCCCGATGCTCGCGGCGGGTTCGAGGTGGGCCGCCAGGTCGGCCAGCGGCAGGGCATTCGCCTCCGCGATCGAGAGGCCCGCGAAGGTCACCGCGAGCGCTTCAGGCCGCAGTCCGCTGCCGGAACACAGGGAACAGGGACCGGATTCCATGAACGGCAGGACGCGGTCGCGCATCTGCTGGCTCTTGGAATCGTGCAGAGTGTGCAGGACGTAGCTCTTCGCACTCCAGAATCGTCCCTTGTACGGCTTGGCCACGCGATCGCGCTGGGGCGTGACCTCGACGACGGGCTGCTCCTCCGTGAACAGGATCCAGTCCCGGGATGCCTTCGGCAGGTCCCGCCACGCGGTGTCGATGTCATGGCCCAGTTCGCTGACGACGTCGCGGAGGTTCTTCCCCTGCCATGCTCCCGGCCACGCGGCGATCGCGCCTTGCCGGATGGTCAGGGAGGGATCGGGAACGAGCGTCGCCTCCGTGACGTCCCGCGCGATACCGAGGCCGTGACAGCGGGGACAGGCACCCGCTGCGGTATTGGGCGAGAAGGCGTCGGACTCGAGTCGACCCGGAGCACCCGCGGGGTACGTACCGGCGCGGGAGTACAGCATCCGGAGGGAGTTCGACAGCGTGGTCAGGGTACCGACCGTCGACCGGACGCTCGGTGTCCCACGGCGCTGCTGGAGCGCGACGGCGGGTGGCAGGCCCGTGATCGACTCGACGTGGGGCGTGTTCCCCTGCTGGATGAGCCTCCGCGCATAGGGTGCCACCGACTCCAGGTACCGGCGCTGGGCCTCCGCATAGATCGTGCCGAAGGCCAGGGAGGACTTGCCGGATCCCGAGACGCCGGTGAAGGCGACGACGGCGTCCCGCGGGCAGTCCACGTCGACGTCCCGCAGGTTGTTCTCGCTCGCACCGCGGACCCGGACGAATCCGTCCCTGGTGGTCGTGGCGTCGGCGGGCATCTCGCGCATCAGGTCGGTCACCGGACAACCCTACGGGCTGCGGCTTCGCCCGCCAGCGCGGATCCCATTCTGCCTGGCACCCGCGGCGCCGATCATAGGTCGCCGGTCATCGGAACGGAAGGCGCCGGAGGACCGCGTTGCCGGATCGACCTGCCCGGTTCCCGTTCCTAGGCTGGAGTCATGGCTGACATCAATGAAGAGTTCCCGACCCTGGACGACCTCAACCCCGACAACGACGCCCTGCCGCGCCCGTCCCGCCAGACGCACGGGAAGTCGGACGACCACGTCGACGACGACGCGCTCGCCCTCGCCACGGAACGCGAGGAGGTCGCTCTGGGGCTCAAGGACTATGTACCGGACGACGTCCCGCCCGCCACCGATCCGCTGCCGGAAGGGTCGTCCCCCGAGGCCGATCTTGCCCAGCGCGGCCTGCTTGGGGATCCCGACGCCGAACGCTGACGCGGCGGTTCCTCGGCGGGCGGTCGGTGACGACGGAACGCCCGCATCGACCCCGCCGGCGCCGGACCCGAACCGCCCTCGAGGGCGAGGTAGAACCACCTGATGTGAGACGGTGGGATGAGGGTTCTTCCCGCCGACCGCTACAGGTCGGCGAGCACACCGCCCGGGTTCTCCATCGCGTCCGCGACGAAGCGCAGGAAACCGCCGGCCGTGCCGCCGTCGCAGACGCGATGATCGAATGCCAGCGTCAACTCCGTCACTTTCCGCACCGCGAGCTGCCCGTCCACGACCCAGGGGCGGTCGATGATGCGGCCCATGCCGAGGATGGCGGACTCCGGATAGTTGATGATCGCGGCACTGCCGTCGACGCCGAACACGCCGTAGTTGTTGAGCGTGAAGGTGCCGGAGGAAAGGTCCGACGGCGTCGCCTTCCCCTCGCGGGCCAGGACCGCGAGGCGACGGATCTCGGCGTCCAGCTCACGCGCTGACAGGGTGTCGGCGCGCCGGATACCGGGGACCACGAGGCCCCTGTCCGTCTGCGCGGCGATTCCCAGATTGACACCGTCCACGCGCACGAGTTCCTGCGTCCCGTCGTCGCCCGTGGTGATCCTGCTGTTCAGCTCCGGGTAGCGGGCGAGACCGGCGACGACGAAGCGGGCCACGAAGGCGAGGATCCCCGGGACCGCGTCCGGGGTGCGGCGCTTCATGCCCTCGCGCAGTTCGACGAGCGCGGTAACATCGACGTCCACCCAGACGGTGGCCTCGGGAATCTCCCGTCGGCTGCGGGACATGGCATCGGCGATCGTCCGCCGCGTGCCCCGGAGCGGGGTCCTTTCCAGCACGGCGAGGCCCGAGCGGGAGTCCCGTGAAGCTACGGCATCCGGCGTGGCGAAGCCGTCGGCGGCGGCACGCTGCTTGGTCGTCGATGCAGGGCCGCCAGCGGCGGCACGCTGGTCGTCCTGCCCCGCCGACAGGGCGGCGATTGCCCGCTCGATGTCGCGGCGGAGGATGAGCCCCTCCTGCCCTGACCCGCGGACGTCGTCGAGCCGAACGTGGTGGTCGCGGGCCAGTTTACGGACCAGCGGGGAGACGCAGATCGGAGCGAGGCCTGCACGCCGGGGCCCGTCCTCCGGCACAGCGGTAGGCATGTCGGTAGGCCCGGCGCTCGTCGCGGTGCGCTTCGGAACAGCCTTGCGCGGTCGCTGCCTCCCGCTCAGGCCTCCACCGGGCGTCCCGTAACCGATCAGGACGTTCCCGGATCCCCCGGTGGCGACTTCCGCCTCACCGGAGTCCCGGGTCGCCTCGATCGGCACTCCGGCGTCCTCACGCACGGATGCGACGCCACGGCTGTCGGGGACCTCGTCGATTACCTCGTCGTCCGGCGCGGCCACAGTGTTCCGCGCACCGTTCGGCCGTACCGACAGGAACGGCGCTCCGACGTCGAGCACCTCACCGGGCCTGCCATGCAGGACGGCCACGGTCCCTGCGAAGGGTGACGGCACCTCGACGACGGACTTGGCGGTCTCGACCTCGGCGATCGGCTGGTCGACGGCGACGGCGTCGCCCTCGGCCACGAGCCAGGTGACCAGCTCCGCCTCGGTGAGGCCCTCTCCCAGATCGGGCAGGGCGAAGACCAGCAGCTGCGGTGCGACGGTCGGCGTGGTCACGGTCAGTCCTCCCACTGCAGGTTGTCCACGGCGTCGAGGATCCGGTCGACGCTCGGCAGGTAGAAGTGCTCGAGCTTGGGCGAGGGGTACGGGATGTCGAAGCCCGTCACGCGGAGCACGGGTGCGGCGAGCGAGTGGAAGCAGCGCTCCTGGACCCTCGCCACGATCTCGGAGGCCACCGACGCGAAGCCGGGAGCCTCGGCGACGACGACTGCCCGCCCCGTCCTGCGGACGCTCGCACAGACGGTCTCGTCATCGAACGGGACGATGGAGCGGAGGTCGATCACCTCGATCGAGCGCCCCTCCTCCTCCGCCGCGGCGGCTGCTGCGAGCGCGGTCGGTACCGACGGGCCGTAGCTGATCAGCGTCGCGTCCGTGCCGGGGCGTGCGACGACGGCACGGCCGATGCGGCGCGGCGCCTCTCCGTTCTCGAAGGTCCTGCGAAGTTCGGCGAGATCCACCTCCTCCTTGGACCAGTAGAGCTTCTTCGGCTCGAGGAACACCACCGGGTCCGGGAAGGCGATGGCCTCCCGCAGCATGAAGTAGGCGTCGCGGACCGTGGCGGGAGCCAACACCGTGAGGCCCGGCGTGTGCGCGTAGTAGGCCTCGGAGGAATCGCAGTGGTGCTCGACGCCGCCGATCCCGCCCGCGTACGGGATGCGGATGACGATCGGCAGACGCACTGCGCCCTTCGTGCGGTTCGGCATCTTGGCGACGTGACTGACGATCTGCTCGAAGGCCGGGTAGGCGAAGGCGTCGAACTGCATCTCGACGACAGGCTTCATGCCGTTCATCGCCATGCCGACGGCCATGCCCATGATGCCGGCCTCGGCGAGCGGGGTGTCGAAGCAGCGCTCCTCCCCGAACCTGGCGGTCAGGCCGTCGGTGATCCGGAAGACCCCGCCGAGCCTGCCGACGTCCTCACCGAACATCAGGACGCCGGGATCCGCCGCCATGGCGTCTGCCAGTGCGGCGTTGAGTGCCTTCGCGAAGGTAGCGGTGGCTCGCGCCGGGGGTGCCGCAACGGCCTCCGGCTGGTGGGTGAGGCGGGCGGCTGGTGCTTCCGTCGTCTGCGTCATCGCTGGTCCCCTTTGCCCTGGTGCTCGACGTCGTCGGAGGCTGCGTCGACGGAGGCTGCGTCGGCTGCAGCATCCCGCGCCAGTTCCTCACGCAGTTGCTGGGCCTGCTCACGCAACTGCGTCGTCTTCTCCGTGTAGACGTACTCGAAGAGCTCTGCCGGATTCACCTCGACCTCCGTGTTGAGTCCCTTGCGGATCGTTGTGGCTATCGCATCCGCCTTATCGGCGAAGGCGCGCTCGCCCTCGTCACCCAGCAGGGTCAGCGCCCGCAGGTAGGTGCGCATGCGCAGGATCGGATCCCTGGGCACCCAGCGCTCGACGTCGTCGGCCGAGCGGTAGCGCGTCGCGTCGTCCGCGTTGGTGTGTGCCTGCATCCGGTAGGTGTGCGCCTCGATCAGTGAGGGCCCGCCGCCGTCCCGGGCCCGGTTCACCGCTGCTCCCAGCACGGCCAGCAGGGCGGCGAGGTCATTGCCGTCCACGCGTTCGCCGGGCATCCCGTACCCGATGGCCTTGTGCGCGAGCGACGGCGCCACCGTCTGGTTCTTGAGGGGCACGGAGATCGCGAATTCGTTGTTCTGGATGAAGAAGACCACCGGGACGTGGAAGACCGCTGCGAAGTTCAGGGCCTCGTGGAAGTCCCCCTCGCTGGTCGCACCATCGCCGCACATCGCGAGGACCACCGTGGACTCACCGCGCAGCTTCGCGGCGTGGGCGACGCCGACGGCATGCAGCAGCTGCGTCGCCAACGGAGTGGCCTGGGTCGCCACGCGGTGCTCGTGCGGGTCGTAGCCACCGTGCCAATCGCCGCGCAGCAATGTGAGGACCTGGAGCGGGTCCACACCCTTCGTGATGACCGCGACCGTATCGCGGTACGTCGGGAACAGCCAGTCCTCGTCCCCGAGGACGAGGGCTGCGGCGACCTGGCATGCCTCCTGCCCGTGCGACGACGGATACACCGCCATGCGCCCCTGCCGCACGAGCGCATTCGCCTGGTCGTTGATCCGGCGGCCGGCGACGAGGCACCCGTAGGCGCGCAGCAGCTGCTCACCGTCCGGAAGGGGATAGCGATCGTCATGGACATGCTGCCCGTCCGGGCCCACCAGCTGTACGGGCTCCGCGGAAGGAAGCAGGGCACCGGCACCCGCTGGCGGCGTTCCGCCCGACGCTCCGCCCATCATGCTGCCGCGACCGCCATTGGTTGCCGTACTCATCCCGCCTCCATCATCGGCCGCCGGAGCGGCACTCCTTCAACGGCGCCGGCAGTAGCTCCGACGCTGGATGCTGTGTTGGTCCAGTATGGTCAGCGCCCTGCTTTTGTATCCATGAGCTGCAGGAAGTGTGGATGATCGTGCTCGACAAGGGGTATCGTGTGGACGAATTGTTCATGTGACCTGCATTACGCAAAGGAGCGTGCACGCATGGTGGATGGTGTCCTCGACGACGTGGACCGCAAGATCCTCGCCGAGCTCACGCGCGACGGCCGGCAGTCGGTGACCTCGGTCGCGGAGCGCGTCCACATCTCCCGCGCCCACGCCTACTCACGCATCGCCAGGCTGACGGAGGACGGCGTGCTGACGCGGTTCACGGCGATCATCGATCCCGCGAAGGCGGGCCTGCGCTCCTCGGCCTATGTGACGCTCAAGGTGCGTCAACACTCCTGGCGCGAACTGCGCGAAGCCCTGCGGCGGATTCCTGAGATCCACCACATCGCTCTGGTCGGAGGCGACTTCGACGTCATCCTCTTGGTGCGGGCGGAGGACAACGTGGGGTTGCGCCGCGTCATCTTCGACCAGCTGCAGTCGATGCCGGGCGTCCTCGATACGCAGACATTCCTCGTCTTCGAGGACCTCGATACGCGCTGACGCGCCTCGGCGGGCAGCGACACGGGCAGCGACACGCGCGGCGGACGGGCAGTCCTCCCCATCGTGCCGACCCCGCGGCGGCGGCATGATGACAGGAGCGGCCTCGCTGTGCCGCCGCACGCCACGTGCAGACCCACTGGGGGGACCATTGACGGACACGAACCATTCGGGCGGCTTCAGGAACGACGACGAACGGCGCGCCGCCGGTGGGGACGGACAGGGCGGAGTTCCGCCCATTCCTCCTGGCCCGCTCGCCGGTGCGCACCACGAGGGGCGTCCCACGACCGCACCCCATGTCCCGGTTCCGCCGTTCCAGTCCCCCGGCAAGGGCCCCTATCCCCCGCGTCCGGGATCCGACCCGACGGGACAGGGTCCCTACATCGGTCCCGACCCATCTGCAGGCGGTCCCGGCGTACCGCCTCAGGGCCCGTACGGCGGCCCCGGCGCCTATGCCAGCGGTGGCGGCGTACCGCCACAGGGCCCCTACGTCGGTCCCGGCGCCTTCTACGGCAATCCGTCGCCGCGCCGAGGGGGCATGCCGGTATGGGGTTGGGTCCTGATCGGAGCGGGTGTACTGGTGGTGGGTGCCATCGGAATCCTGGGGGCCCTCCTCGCCATCGGGCTAGCTGCCACGACGACTGCGGACAGCACGTTCCAGGAGACCGCCGTCTCGGTGCCGGCGCCGAGCGGCGGCGGAGCGGCGGACGGTCAGATGATCGACGCCCCTCTGCTCCAGCCCCTCGACACCTCTGCATCCTTCCTCACTCGACCTGTGTGGGGCCTGCCCGACGATCCGTGGACGCTCGATGGCTCTCCGGCGGAGGGCACGTTCGTCCTCCTGAACACGAACAGCTGCGACATGCTCCTCGAGCAGGCGTACATGCCACCGCTTGAGGGCGATGACGACCTGTCGAGCGACGCGGCGGCGACCCGGAGCTACATGACCTACCTGCTGGAGTTCCTGGCCGACCTCGAGGGTGGCACGGCAGAGGGCACGGCCGGCTCCGTTCCGGTGAGCATCAACTTCGCGGGTGGCCCTACCCTGGACCTCGCGACGACCACCCTTCCCGGAGTGACCCTGGACGGCGATGACGGCGTCAGGTTCGTCGCCACGCGCGCTATGCCTGCCAGCACGGGTGTCGTGAGCACGATCATCACCTGCCCGCAATCCGTCGTCGCGGCAGATCCCGACTATTTCGAGCAGGCCATCGCGGAGCTGTACATCATCCCCGCTCCGTGACCTCGACGGGCGGGAATGGCGCCCGCCGTGCAGCCGTTGAGGGGTACATGCAAACGTATGTAGATGGAGAAGCACAACGGCCGCGGACCGGACTGGTGGTACTGTCCGCCGGCGTGGGAACGCCGTCGTCGAGCAGGGTGCTGGCCGACCTCCTCGCCGAGGAGGCGGTAAACGCACTCGCCGCATCGGGCGTCCCGCTGGAACCGGTGGTCATCGAACTGCGCGCCCTCTTCGCTGACATCGCGGCGGCGTTCACCGGTCCGACGAGCCCGCGACTGCGCGCAGCGCTCGACCAGGTAGCGGCAGCCGACGCCCTGATCGTCGTGACGCCGGTGTTCGCCGGGTCGTTCAGCGGCATGTTCAAGGCCTTCTTCGATCTGCTGGCCCCGACGGCCCTCACGAACACCCCGATGATCATCGGCGCGACCGGCGGCACCCTCCGGCACGCCCTGGTGCTCGAATACGCCCTGCGCCCCCTGTTCTCCTACCTGAGGGCGGCCGTCGTCCCGACAACCGTGTTCGCGACGTCGTCGGACTGGGCAAGCGCACATTCCTCACAGGCTCTGCACGAGCGGGCAAGGCGAGCTGCCGCGGACCTGGCGCAGGCGATGCGCGGCGCGACGGTCCTGGCAGCGAGTTGAGCGCGGCGCCGCAGGTCGGGCACTAGACGCCGAAGCGCGGCGCCCGCTTCTCCCTGAACGCCTCGAGGCCCTCACGGTAGTCCTCGGAGGCGCCGAGGATACCTTGAGCATCGTTCTCGGCACTGATGGCCTGCCACAGCCCGAGCCGCTCGTCGCGGATGCGGCCGACGAGCTGCTTCGAGGCGACGAGCGCCTGCAGCGGACCGCCGGCGGCCCGAGCCGCCTTCGCACGTGTCAGCGTGAGCAGTTCGCCCGCTGGAACGGCCCGGCTGAAGAGTCCTCCGGCCACAGCCTCCGCTCCGCTCATGAGGTCCCCCGTGTACATGAGGTCGAGCGCCCGGTGCGGTCCGAGCCGCTCGGTGAACAGCCAGTGCCCGCCCGAGTCGAGGATGAGCCCGAGGTTGGCGAACGGGGAACCGATCTTCGCGTCCGAGGCGACGTAGACCACGTCGGTCGCCATCAGCAGGCCCAGCCCGACGCCGAGGCACGCCCCCTGCGCGGCGGCGAAGGTCGGGGCCGGGAATGCCGCCATCTTCCGTAGTAGCGGCGTGAGCGCGGCAGCCAGGAAGCCGAATGCGTCGTCGGAGCCGGGCTCGATGGAGCCGAGATTCCTGCCTGCGCAGAACGCGCGCCCCTCCCCGCGCAGCACCAGCGCCCGCACAGTGCCGTCGCGGACGCCGTCGGCCGCGGCGTCGTACGCCATGGAGAGGTCCTTCAGCGCCTGCTCGTCCACGGCGTTGAGCCTGTAGGGGGCGTCGAGCACGATTTCCGCGATTCCGTCCGCGATGGTGAGGCGGACCATGCCCTCGGGGCCGTCGTGCTGTGTCGGTACCGATTCAGCGGTCATGGGGGCTCCTAGACGTCGTAGTCGACGGAGACGGCGTCGCTCGTCGGGTGGGCCTGGCAGGTGAGGACGTAACCGGCAGCCACTTCGTCGGGCTCGAGGGCGTAGTTCTCCGTCATGGCGACGCTTCCCTCGACGACCTTCGCCCGACAGGTTCCGCAGACGCCTCCAGCGCAGGCGAACGGGACGTCGGGGCGGACCCTCAGTGCCGCATTGAGGATGGATTCACGCGCGTGGGTAGGGCTCTGCACGGAGCCCTTGAGTCCGTCGAGGGTGAACGAGATGCTGTAGTTCTCGCCGCTGTCCGAGGGCACCACGGGCCTCCCGGTGTTCCCCTCGGGGCGGCTGGGCTCGCCCGTCGAGAACAGCTCAAAGCGCACCGTCTCTGCCGGTACACCCCGGGCGGCGAGGGAGTCGCGGCACAGCTGGACGAGCTCGAACGGCCCGCACAGGAACCACTCGTCGACCTGCTCCGCGGCGATCACGGTCCCGAACAGTTTCTCCAGCTTTCCGGCGTCGATCCTGCCCGACAGCAGCGGCGAGATGCGCTGCTCCCGGGAGAGCACGTGGTGGAGCGCGAAACGGGAGGGGTACCGGTCCTTCAGGTCCGCCAGTTCCTCGAGAAACATGACGTCCATCGCCGCCCGGTTCGCGTAGATGAGGTCGAAGCGGACGTTCGGGCCGCTGGCGAGCATGGTCCGGGCGATCGACATCACGGGCGTGATGCCGGAACCGGCTGCGACGGCGACGAGTGATACGGCGCGGTCCCCCGGCTCCGTACGCGGGGTGAACTGCCCGAGCGGGCTCATGACGTCCAGCGTGTCGCCTGCCTTGAGGGATTCGTTCGCCCAGGTCGAGAAGATCCCGCCGAGATCCCGCTTGACGGCGACCCGCAGTTCGCCTGGGCGCGGGTCGGCGCAGATCGAGTAACTGCGGCGCACCTCCCTCGGTTCGCCGTCGACGAGGAGCGTCGTGCGCAGTGCGACGTACTGTCCCGGCAGGTACTCGTACCTGTCCTGCAGTTCCGGCGGCACGGCGAGCGTTACCTCGACGGCGTCCTCCGTGAGGCGGCGCACATCGCGCACCGTGAGGCTGTTGAAGGCGCTGCGCCGCGTGGTCGAGGGGGCGAGGACAACGGCCATCAGTGCACCTTGAAGTAATCGAAGGGTTCCCTGCAGTCGTTGCAGACGTAGAGGGCCTTGCAGGACGTGGACCCGAAGCGGGTCAGCTCGCGCGTGTGCAGCGAGGAGCACTGGGGGCACTTCACGCTGAGCCCGACTCGCACCGGTCCTGCCGCGGCCGTACCCGTCGGCGGTGCGATGCCGTACTCTGCGAGCTTCGCCTTCCCGTCATCACTGAGCCAGTCCGTGGTCCAGGCCGGCGAGAGCACCAGGCGCACCGCGACGTCGTCGTACCCGGCATCGCGGAGCGCTGACGTCACATCGTCACGGATGGCGTCCATGGCCGGGCACCCCGAGTAGGTCGGCGTGATCGTGATCTGGACCTGGCCCGACGCCGTGACGCGCGCGTCCCGCAGGACGCCGAGGTCCTCGATGGTGAGGACAGGGATCTCCGGGTCGCAGATGGCTGCCGCGATGCTCCAGACGGCAGCATCGGTCGCCGTCGAGGGACGCACATGAACCTCCGTCACGATGGCATCACCATGACGCTCCGGGATGTTCGCGGGCGAGCACCTGCAACTCGGCGAGGATGTAGCCGAGGTGTTCACTGTGGCGTCCGAGGCGCCCACCACCGACGGCACCGGGCACTGCGGGTACCTCGAGTTCGGCCTCGACGAGCACCTCCTGCACTGCGGCGTCGAAGGGTGCGCGCAGCGTGCTGGGCCGGACGCCGGCACCGCCGAGCGCGGCGATCAGCGGGAAATCGGCGAACAGCTCGTCCACGTAGGGCCAGGTCAGCCGGAGGCCCTCGACCATGCGGCGGCGCGACTCGTCGGTCCCGAGGGCGAGGCGCAGGACCCACTGGACGCTGTGGTCGCGGTGGTAGTCGACCTCCTTGACCGCCTTGGCTGCGATCGCGGCAATCGTAGGATCGTCGGATTCCACGAGGCGCGAATAGAGCTCCCACTGGTAGAGCGCGACGACGAACTGACGCGCGATGGTCCTGGCGAAATCACCGTTCGGCTGTTCGACGAGATGCACCGAGCGGAACTCGGGCTCGCGGCGGAAGTACGCGAGGTCGTCCTCCGTCCGACCCCAGGCCCGGCCTGCGTAGGTGAGGAAGGAGCGCGCGTGGCCGATCTGGTCGAGGGCGATGTTGGCCAGCGCCACGTCCTCCTCGAGTTCCGGCGCCCGCGAGATCCACCAGCCGAGTCGCTGCGCGAGGATCAGGGCGTCGTCGCCCAGGCAGAGCGCATACTCCGCGACTGCATCGCCCGGCTTCACGTCGAGGAGCGCGATGTCTTCCGGTCGCAGCGCGTTCCCGGGGGTGATGCGGGTCGCGCTGGCACTGGACTCGCTCACAGGTGCTTCACTCCCTCGCTCTTGGTGTAGTACGTGGCGTGGCGGTAGTCCTTGCCCTGGGGGGACTCGAAGAACGTGTCCTTCGCGTCGGGGTCGCTCGTGACGATGGCAGCGGCCGGTACCACCCAGAGGCTCACGCCCTCGTTCCGCCGCGTGTAGAGGTCACGCGCGTTCCGGACCGCCATCGCCGCGTCCGGCGCGTGCAGGGACCCTGCATGGACGTGCGAGAGACCCCGCGACGACCGCACGAAGACTTCCCAGAGCGGCCATGGCGCCCGCGCTTCCTGCGGGCCGGACGACGGTGCGTTCGCGCCGTCGTCGCCCGTCGTCGATCCACCGGTCATCAGGCCGCCCGCCCGTTCCTGAGTGCCTGCTTCTCCGCGTAGGCGATCGCGGCTTCCCGGACCCATGCGCCCTCCTCATGGGCTTCCCGCCGCCGTTCCATGCGCTGCGCGTTGCACGGTCCGCGCCCTGCAAGGACTTCCCTGAACTCGTTCCAGTCCAGGGGTCCGTGCTCCCAGCGGCCGGTCTCCTCGCTGAAGCGGACGTTCTTGTCCGGCAGCTCGAGCCCGAGCGCCCTGACCTGTTCGACCAGCATGCCCACGAACCGCGAGCGCAGTTCGTCGTTCGAGAAGCGCTTGATGTTCCACTCCATCGACTTCTGCGAGTTTGGCGAATCCTCGTCCGGCGGACCGAACATCATGAGCGACGGCGCGTACCAGCGGTCGACGGCGTCCTGGGCCATGGCGCGCTGTTCGGGCGTGCCGTTGGCGAGTTCCAGCAGGATCTCGAAGCCCTGCCGCTGGTGGAACGATTCCTCCTTGCAGATGCGTACCATCGCGCGCCCGTACGGGCCGTAGGAAGCACGGCACAGCGGCACCTGGTTGCAGATGGCTGCTCCGTCGACGAGCCAGCCGATGGCCCCGATGTCGGCCCAGGTCAGCACAGGGTAGTTGAAGATGCTCGAGTACCGGGCCTTCCCCGCGATCAGGTCTTCGGTCATCCGGTCCCGCGGCGTCCCGAGGGTCTCTGCCGCGGAGTAGAGGTAGAGCCCGTGGCCCGCCTCGTCCTGCACCTTGGCCATCAGGACGGCCTTGCGCTTGAGCGACGGCGCCCGCGTGATCCAGTTCGCCTCGGGCTGCATGCCGATGATCTCGGAGTGCGCGTGCTGCGAGATCTGGCGGGTCAGGGCCTTGCGGTAGTCGGCAGGCATCCAGTCGCGGGGCTCGATGCGCGAGTCCTGGGCGATGAGCTCGTTGAACAGCCTCTCGCCGGCGGCGTCGTCATCCGTCCGACCGTCTGCCTCAATCGCTGGTGCCGTCATCGTGCCTGCCTCGCTCGTCTGGACTTCCGGTGACTTACCGACCGTTCGTTCAGTATAGGGATGGGGCCGGGAGGCCGTCAACGAGGCTCTGCACTCCCCTAGGGGGAGCGCGCTGCGAGTGATAGCTCGAGCCACTCCCGAGCGCTGGACTCCGACAGGAAGAACCGCGTGGGATGCACGGCCCTGCACGCACCAGCCGCCAGGACCTCGTCCATCGGACCGCGACCGAGCAACGCCGCCGCCACCACGAGCGGTTCGGCATTGAAGACAGCACGAGCATCGGGCGGAAGATCGACGATGGACGTCATGATCACGAGGATCGCGTAGGGCTCCCCCTTGGACAGGACCCGGCTTGCCGCCAGGACCGATTGTGCGTCTCCGGGATTGATGCTGACCCGCGCAACCCATTCGAGGCGCTGCAGGTTGGGGGCGAGCAGCGTCAGGGTCGCCCTTCCATCCGCAGCTACCAGGCGTTGCATAGATCTCCCTCGACCGGTGCAACGCTGCACGGGAACACGCGTCGTGCGGACGGCGCTACACCTGCGCAGAAAGTAGCACGGACACGAGGCGGACGTAAGGGGCCGGGGGAGAGCGTCGACTCCGACAGGCGGGGCGTCGCCCGGCTCGTGCAGCAAAGTGGCGCCGGCGGCCTCCTTCCCGACCGAACGGTCGTGCAAAAATGAGCTTATGACCGTCGCCGGAAGCCCTTCCACCCCCGCCGCCCGCCGCGGGCGGCCCGGGTACGACCAGCAGTCCGTCCTCGCCGTCGCCGTCGCCGCCTTCAACCGGCACGGCTACGAGGCGACCTCGATGGGGATGCTGGCCGAGGAGCTGGGCATCAGCAAGTCCGCGATCTACCACCATGTCCCCTCCAAGGGCGATCTCCTGCGGCTCGCCCTCGACCATGCGCTCGGAGGCCTGGAGTCAGTGCTGACACGGCCCGGGGCGATGGTGGGAGCGGCGGACGCACGGCTCGAGTTCGTGCTGCGGGGGACACTCGCCGTTCTGGCGGAGCGCCTTCCCTTCGTGACCCTCCTGCTCCGGCTGCGTGGCAATACCGACGTGGAGCGCGAGGCCCTGGAACGACGTCGGACCTTCGACCGCGAGGTCGCCGCGCTGGTGGACGCCGCGCGTCACGAGGGATCGATCCGCCGGGACATCGATCCCAGGACCACCACGCGCCTCATCTTCGGGACCATCAATTCGATCGTCGAATGGTACCGGCCGGGCGGCCCCCTGACTGCGGACAAGCTGGCGGACGACGTCATCCTGATGGTCTTCGACGGCCTGCACCGGCGCTAGCCGCCCCGCGCCACCTGCTGCGCGCTACTTCCGCACGAGGGTGAGCACGTCGTAGGTCGCCACGATGTCGTCGTCCTGATTGTGCAGGACGGCGTCCCAGGCCACCTCGCCGTACTCGTCCGTCTCACGCGGCGTGATGCGCTTGGCGGTCAGGGTCACCCGGATCGAGTCTCCCGCCGCGACCGGCGTGAGGAAGCGCAGGCTCTCCAGGCCGTAGTTGGCGAGGACGGGCCCGGGAGCCGGGTCGACGAACAGCCCCGCAGCCCAGGACAGCAGCAGGTATCCGTGCGCCACGATCCCGGGGAAGAACGGGTTGGCCGCCGCTGCCTCCTCGTTCGTGTGCGCATAGAAGCTGTCGCCCGTGGTCCCGGCGAAGGCGCTGATGTCCTCCAGAGTCACCTGGCGGAGCTCGGACCGCACCGCGTCACCGATACGCAGGGTCGAGAGGTCCTTGCGGAACGGGTGCACGTCGTCGAACCGGCGGTCCGCTCCCGTGTGCCACTCGCCAGTGATGCTGGTGAGCATGTTCGGCGACCCCTGGATGGCGGTCCGCTGCATGTGGTGCAGCACCGAACGCATGCCGCCGAGTTCCTCGCCACCGCCAGCACGGCCGGGCCCGCCGTGCACGAGGTGCGGCACGGGCGAGCCGTGGCCCGTGGAGGACCGCGCGTCCTCGCGATTGAGGATGAGCACGCGGCCGTGGTGCGCCGCGATACCGAGCACGAGCTCCTGCGCCACGGCGGGATCGTTGGTGCAGACCGTCGCGACCAGTGAGCCCGAACCGAGGGCTGCGAGGCGGACGGCGTGGGCGAGGTCGGCATAGCCGATCACGGAGGCGACGGGACCGAAGGCCTCGACGGTGTGGAGCGCGCCGGCTTCGACGTCGTTCCAGGTGAGCAGCACCGGCTCCATGAAGGCCCCTCCGGGCGCTTTGCCCGACGTATTGTCCGCCAGCACGACGTCAGGCGCCTCCAGCGACCCGAAGGCGAGGGAAGCGCCACCGGCGATCAGCTCCCGCACCGCGTCCTGGACGCCTTCGAGCTGATCGAGCGACGCGAGCGCCCCCATGGTGACGCCCTCCGCGCGGGGATCACCCAGCGTGACGCGCTGCCGGATCCGCTCCCCGGCAGCTCGCACGACGTCGTCGACGAGGGCGTCGGGCACGATGGACCGCCGGATACTGGTGCACTTCTGGCCTGCCTTCACCGTCATCTCGGTCACCAGTGACTTGACGAAGGCGTCGAACTCGGGAGTCCCGGGCACGGCATCCGGGCCGAGGATGGCTGCGTTCAGCGAGTCCGTCTCACACGTGAACCGCACCCCGCCCTGCGCGACGGAGGGATGGGACTTCAAGTGGTTGGCGGTCGACGCCGATCCCGTAAAGGACACGAGGTCCCTATAGTCCAGGTGGTCCAGGATGTCCCGGGCCGGACCGGAGATGAGCTGCAACGCCCCCTCGGGAAGGATCGTCGAACCGACGATCAGCTTCACCACGGCCGCGGTCAGGAACCCGGTGGGCGTCGCCGGCTTCACGATCGTGGGCACGCCCGCGAGGAACGAGGGAGCGAGCTTCTCGAGCATGCCCCATACGGGGAAGTTGAAGGCGTTGATCTGCACGGCCACACCGGGGATGCGCGTATGGATATGGGTGCCGAGGAAGGACCCGTCCTTGGACAGCACCTCGGGCGGACCGTCGACGATGACGTGTGAATTCGGCAGCTCGCGGCGCCCCTTCGAACCGAAGGTGAAGAGGACGCCGATCCCGCCGTCGATGTCCACCATGGAGTCGATCTTCGTGGCGCCGGTCTTCGCGGACAGCTCGTAGAGCGGCTCGCGGTGCGCGGTCAGGTACTGCGCGAGCTCCTTGAGCTTCAGCGCCCGCTCGTGGAACGTGAACCGGCCGAGGGCCGCCTGGCCCGTGCTCCTCGCGAAGCGGACGGCCGCCGCGGTGTCGATGCCCGCCGTGCTGACGATGGCGAGGTGCTCACCGGTGCTCGCATCGCGCACCACGGTTCCGTCGTCGGCGGCGGCTGCCCGCTCCGGGGTCCACCAGGCGTCCTCGATGAAACTGGGGACGACGTCGATCTGCACTCGTTCCGGGGTGGTTGTCATGGCCCGCTCACCTTTCGCTGGTTTCCGCTGGTCTTCATGCGTGCTGCTGGTATGGCCGGCCGTGATGTGTCCGACTGGGACGTGTCCGGCTGGTGTCCGGTCCGATGCTCGCCCCGGACGGTAGCGGGCGACGGCGGGGCGTCGTCCCAGTCGAAGAAGCCCCGGCCACTCTTGCGCCCGAGCTGGCCCTGCTCCACTTTCCTCCGCAGGATCGCGGGCGGCGTGAACCGCGGACCGAGGGTGGACTCGAGGTATTCGGCGATGCCCAGGCGGACGTCGAGGCCGACGAGGTCCGTGGTGCGCAGCGGTCCCACGGGATGCTTGTACCCGAGGACCATGGCGGCATCGATGTCCTCCGCGCTCGCTACGCCCTCCTCGAGCATGCGCATGGCCTCGAGCGCGATGGCGACGCCGAGGCGCGAGCTGGCAAAGCCTGGCGTGTCCCGCACGACGACGGGGTTCTTGCCGAGATCGGCGACCCACGAGCGGGCAGCCGACGCGAGCTCCGGCGACGTCCTCGCGCCCAGGACCACCTCGATCAGGGTCGACGCCGGGACGGGGTTGAAGAAATGGAGCCCGCAGAACCGCTCGGGACGCCGCAGAGTCTCCGCGAGCGTGTCGACGGACAGGGACGACGTGTTCGTGGCGAGCCAGGCGCCGGCGTCGAGCTCTTCCTCCACAGCCGTCAGCGCCTGCCGCTTCAGCGACAGGTCCTCCGGCACCGCCTCGATGACGAGCCCGCAGGAACCGACATCGGCATACCGAGTGGACACCGAGACGCGCGACCTGAGGTCCACGAGGGGCACCGACGTCGAACCCCGTTCGATGCTGCGGGCCAGCGCCTGCGTGATGCGGCCAAGACCCGCCTGTGCTGCCGTGTCATCCCGCTCCAGGACCACGACGTCGGATCCCGCGAGGCAGAAGGCGTGGGCGATGCCCGCGCCCATGCGTCCGCCGCCGAGGACACCGACGCGTGCAGGGATCGTGCTCATGAGCCCTTCTTCCGGTCCAGGAACCGCTGCATGCGGTCGAACTTCGCCTCGGACTCGAACAGGACGGCCTGTGCCAGCTGATCGATGACCGGATGGGCCTCCCTCGGGGCATGGAACACGCTTTTCGTGATCCTCACTGCCAGCGGGTCCTGCCGGCCGATCCGGTCCGCGAGGTCGTACGCCGCCTGCAGGAGGTCCTCGGGCGCGTGGATCGCGGAGATGAGCCGGGCCGCCAGGGCTTCCTCGGCCGTGAGGATGCGCCCGGCGAGCAGGATCTCCATCGCGAGGGGCTCCCCCACGAGTTCCTTGAGCCGCCAGGTGGCCCCGGCCGCCGGGAGGATGCCGAGCCCCGTCTCCGGATTGCCGATCGTCAGGCGGGGGGTGCCCAATCTGAAGTCGGCAGCGAACGCCAACTCCGCCCCGCCGCCCAGCGCGTACCCGTCGAGGGCCGCGATGACCGGCATCGGCAACCGGGCGATACGCGTGAAGAGCGTCGAATTGATGCCCGCGAGGGCGTCGTCGCGGCGTCTCTCCCGCAGCTCGGCGATGTCAGCACCGGAGGCGAACACGCCGTCGGATCCTGCGAGGATGAGCGTGCGCGGCGCGCGTTCGAGGTCGTCGCAGACGCCGTGCAACTCATCGACCATCTGGCGGTCGATGGCATTGCGGACCTCGGGCCGGTGGAGTTCGACGACGACGCGATCGGGGCCGCCGGTGATCCTGAGGGCGGTGGCCATCACACCGCCTCGACGAGCATCGCCGTGCCCTGCCCGACGCCGACGCACATCGTCGCGAGTCCGAGCCGTCGGGCCGGACCGCCGAGTTCCCGCTCGAGCCTGCCGAGCAGGGTGACGGCGATCCGAGCACCCGATGATCCCAGCGGATGGCCGAGGGCGATCGCACCGCCGTCGCGGTTCACGATCTCCTCGTCGAGCCCGAGCCGGCGGATGCACGCGAGCGACTGCGTCGCGAACGCCTCGTTGAGTTCGACGGCGCCGAGGTCGCCGACGGACAGCCCCGTCCGCTCGAGCACCTTCTGCGTGGCGGGTACCGGGCCGATGCCCATGACTTCCGGCGGGACTCCTGCGGACGCGCCGTCGAGGATGCGGGCTCTGGGCGTCAGTCCGTAGCGCTCGATGGCCGCCTCCGATGCGACGACGACCGCGGAGGCGCCGTCGTTCAGCGAACTCGAGTTGCCCGCCGTGACGATGCCGTCGGGTCGGACGACCGGACGGAGCCCCGCGAGCACCTCGAGGGTCGTGTCGGCACGTGGGCCCTCGTCGGCGTCGACCGCGAAGGACGTCTTGCCGCGGTTCACCTGAACGGCGACGATTTCGTCGTCGTACCGTCCCGATTGCGTCGCTGCGAGCGCGCGCTGGTGGGAACGGAGGGCGAAGGCGTCCGCGTCCTCGCGCGTGATGCGGTCGAGGGCCGCCAGCTCCTCCGCGGTCTCCGGCATGGAGTACGTGACCTTGTCCCGTGCCGCGAGTCTCGGGTTGGTGAAGCGCCAGCCGATGGAGGTGTCGACGACGGCGCCGGGTTTGGCGAAAGCCCTGTCGGGCTTCTCCATCACCCAGGGTGCGCGGCTCATCGACTCGACGCCGCCCGCGATGACGACGTCCGCGGCACCCGCCTTGACCATCTGTGAGGCCATGATGATGGCCGACAGCCCCGAGGCGCAGAGCCGGTTGACCGTGATGCCGGGCACGCTGTCGGGAAAGCCTGCGAGCAGGGAGGCCAGCCGCGCGACATTGCGGTTCTCCTCCCCGGCGCCGTTCGCGTTGCCGAGGATGACCTCGTCGATCGCGGCCGGGTCGACGCCGGCGCGCTGCACGACGGCGGACAGCACGAGGGCTGCGAGGTCGTCCGGCCGGACACCCGAGAGCGCTCCGCCGTAGCGGCCCACCGGAGTGCGGACGCCACCCACCAGGAATGCCTCGGCCATGGTCGTCTCCCTCGTCATCGTGGTCCGGCGGGCTAATTACCGAACGTTCGTTCTGTAATAGCCTGCTCCAGAATTGCACGCCCTTCCGGTACGGTCAACCGGCCCACCGCTGCCGGTGGGTGCCTTCGAGCTGCTCCGATCCATCCGGAGCCGGGAGCGGCGGTGGCAAGATGGGAGCCATGACCGCTGACGCCACCACCCTCGTTGTCCCCGTCCCGCCGCCCGCCCGGAAGGTGCCCATCGAACGCACCCATCACGGCGATACCTTCGTCGACAACTACGAGTGGATGCGCGACAAGGAGAGCGCCGAGCTGATCGACCACCTCAAGCGCGAGAACGAGTACACGGACGCCGTCACCCGCCACCAGGAGCCGCTGCGCGAAGCCATCTTCACCGAGATCAAGGAACGGACGCAGGAGACGGACCTCTCCGTTCCGGCCCGCAAGAAGGGCTGGTGGTACTACTCCCGGACCGAGGAAGGGAAGCAGTACGGCATCCAGTGCCGCGTGGCTGCGGCGGACACCGGGGACCTCGGCCGGGACTGGACGCCCCCCGAGGTGGTGCCGGGCCGGCCCGTCGAGGGCGAACAGGTCATGCTGGACGGCAATGAACTCGCCGAGGGCAAGCCCTTCTTCTCCCTGGGCGGCCTGTCCGTCACCGAGGACGGACGGCTGCTCGCCTACTGCGAGGACAACGCCGGCGACGAGCGCTTCACGCTGCGCATCAAGGACCTCGAAACGGGCGAACTGCTCCCCGACGAGGTACCGAACATCTTCTACGGGCTCTCCTTCTCACCCGACGGCGAGCGCGTCTACTACACCGTCGTCGACGACTCCTGGCGTCCGTACCAGGTACGGGCCCACACGCTGGGAACGCCGGTCGCGGACGACGTCGTCGTCTACCAGGAGGACGACGTCGCCATGTGGACCGGCTTCGAGGTCTCGGCGGACAGGACCCGGCTCCTCGTCAGCATCGGTTGCTCGGAGTACAGCGAATACCGCGTCCTCGACTTCGCGAAGCCCGACGGCGGACTGACCACCCTGATCCCGCGCTCCGAGCGCATCCTGTACGACGCCGAGCCGGTCAGCATCGACGGCACCCCGCATTACCTGCTGACGCACGACCGCGACGCCAGGAACTCCATGGTCAGCCTCGTCGCCGCGAGCGAATTCGGGAAGCCGCTCGCCGAGCAGCAGTGGACGACGGTCGTCACGCATGACGACGCCGTCCGCGTGAACGGCGTAGCCGTCACCCGCACCCACCTGGTGCTCTCCATCCGCAAGAACACGATCGAACGTGTTCAGGTCCTCCCACTGGCGGGGCTCGGGACGTCGGCCCAGGAGCCTCCGACGGAACCGGACTTCGACGAGGAGCTGTTCACCTGCACCCTGGCGAATGCCGAGTTCGACTCCCCGATCATCCGCCTCTCCTACACCTCGTACCTCACTCCCCCGCGCGTCTACGACTACCTGCTCGATGACGGCGCTCTGCAGCTGCGCAAGGAGACGGAGGTGCGAAGCGGTTACGATCCGAGCCAGTACATCGCGGAGCGGCAGTGGGCCCCGGCCGCCGACGGCACGCTGATCCCGCTCTCGGTGGTCCGCCGGGCGGAGCTCGCCCAGGACGGCACCAACCCCGCGGTCGTCTATGCCTACGGCAGCTACGAGGCCAGCATGGATCCCTCGTTCTCGGTCGCGCGCCTGTCGTTGCTGGATCGCGGCATCATCTACGTCACGGCGCACATCCGCGGTGGCGGCGAGATGGGTCGCAGCTGGTACGACGACGGCAAGAAGCTCGCGAAGAAGAACACCTTCACCGATTTCGTCGACGCCACCAGCTACCTCGGCACGTCGGGCTGGATCGACGCCGGGCGGATCGCGGCGATCGGCGGGTCGGCCGGTGGGCTGCTCATGGGCGCCGTCGCGAACCTGGCCCCCGAGAAGTACCGGGCCATCGTGGCGCAGGTGCCCTTCGTCGACGCCCTGACGACGATCCTCGACCCGGAGCTGCCGCTGTCGGCACTCGAGTGGGAGGAATGGGGAAACCCGATCACCGATCCGGAGGTGTACCGCTACATGAAGGAGTACACCCCCTACGAGAACGTGCGCCCTGTGGCCTACCCCCGCATCGCCGCGGTCACCAGCTACAACGACACACGGGTGCTGTACGTGGAGCCCGCGAAGTGGGTGGCGCAGCTGCGTGAGACCACGACGGGCAGCGAGCCGATCGTGCTGAAGACCGAGATGGACGGAGGCCACGGCGGTGCGAGCGGGCGCTACTCCCGCTGGCGCGACGTCGCCTGGGACTATGCCTTCGTGGCGGACGCGCTGGGTGCCACCGAGGTGCTCTCGCGCTCCACCAGTTCGGTCGAGTAGATGACGGGCTCCGGGTGCGAGCCCGGAGCCTCGATCTCCTCGAGGAGCATCGAACCCGCCTTCACGGCCATCTCGACCATGGGCTGGGTGATCGTGGTGAGCGGCGTCGGAGCTGTCTCCGCCACGGCGTGGTTGTCGTAACCCACCACGGCGATGTCCCCCGGAACGGTCTTGCCGACCGCCTGGATGGCATCGAGGACGCCGAGTGCCATGAGGTCGGAGGCCGCGAAAATGCCGTCGATGTCCGGATGGTCGGCCAGCAGCCGGCGTGCCGCCGCCGCCCCGCCATCCGTGGTGAAGTCCGCGTGGACCACCGGCCCTTCGGGAATGCCCGCCTCGGCGAGTCCTGCCCGCCAGCCCCGCAGGCGGTCGACGGCGGCCGTCATGTCCGCCGGACCGGCGACGGTCGCCAGCCTCCGCCGGCCGATGCCGGCGAGATGCTGCGCGGCCAGGCGGCCACCGCCCTCGTTGTCGGTATCCACATACGTGACATCGAAGGTCATGTCCCACGGCCGGCCGATGAAGATGGTGGGGAGGCCGGTCTCGGCGAGCGATCTCGCCCACGAATCAGCCTTGTGGTGCGAGACCACGATGGCGCCGTCGACGTGCCCGCCCCGCAGGTAGCGCAGGGTGCGGGACGAGTCGTCATCGGTCCTCGACATCAGCAGCACCAACTGCACGTCGGTCTCGCGGAGCGCCTCCGTGATGCCGGTGATGACGACGGCGAAGAAGGGATCCATCATGACGCGGACATCCGGTTCGGGGATGACCAGGGCGATCGACGAGGTGCGGCGCGTCACCAGGCTGCGCGCGGCCCGGTTCGGGATGTACCCGAGGGCGAGCACTGCGCGGTCCACGGCGGCCTGCGCCTCCGGGCTGACGCGGTCCCCGCCGTTGATCGCGCGCGACGCGGTGGAGCGCGACACCCCGGCAGCCACGGCAAGGTCCTCGAGCGTGGGGCTCGGGCGGGCTGCCACTTGCCGCAGCGACCGGGGCGGAGAGGTTTTCATCACCTCGACAATACGACACCCCGCTGGTTCGCGTCCGATGATGAAGCGCGTTCCGGCACCACGTTCGAGGCGGCGAGACGGGAGTACCAGAGGGCGCTCGCCTTCGGGACGCGCTGCTGCGTCTCGTAGTCCACCCGCACCAGCCCGAAGCGCTGGTGGTAGCCCCAGGCCCACTCGAAGTTGTCCATCAGGGACCACGCGAGGTAGCCGCGAAGGTCGACGCCGTCGTCGATGGCGTCCTTCATGGCCCGCACATGGACGTCGAAGAACCCGAGGCGGTCCTGGTCGTCCACGAAACCCGACTCGTCCGGGGAGTCGTTGTAGGCAGCCCCGTTCTCCGTGATGTAGATCGGGATGCCCGCGGGTCCGGTGTACTCGTCCTGCAGCCTGTTGAGGAGGCGTCGGAGCCCTTCGGGCTGGACCTCCCAGTCCATGGCAGTGACCGGCAGGCCCCGTGGCACGGAACGCACACCGTGAGCGGCAACGTACGGCGAGGAGACGGGGCGCTCGAGGGGCGCGTGCCCCTCCTGCGGCACGGCCTCGTCCGACGGCGTCTTCGTGACGGCCTCTCCGTGGTAGTAGTTCACGCCCAGAACGTCGATCGGAGTGCCGATGATGTCCAGGTCACCCTCGCGGATGTGGTCCGTCAGCCCCAGGTGCTCGACGTCGCGGAGGACATCCTCCGGGTACTCGCCGCGCAGCACGGGGTCCAGGAAGATGCGGTTGAACTGTCCGTCGATCCGTCGGGCGGCGTCGCGATCGGCGTCGCTGGTCGGGTCGAGGGGGTCCGGGACCGTGAGGTTCAGCGTGATGCCGAGTGTCGCCTCCGCATCGCGACGGCGCAGCTCCTGCGTCGCGAGACCATGGCCGAGCAGGAGGTGGTGCGCTGCAGCGAGGGCCGCGGTCGGCTCCTGCCTGCCTGGCGCGTGCACTCCCGCGGCGTAACCGAGGAAAGCGGCGCACCAGGGCTCGTTCAGCGTGGTCCAGACCCGCACGCGGTCGCCGAGTGCCTCGTGCATGACGGCCGCGTACTCCGCGAACCGGTACGCCGTGTCGCGGTTGGTCCAACCCCCCTTGTCCTCGAGGGCCTGCGGGAGATCCCAGTGGTACAGCGTGAGCCACGGCTTGATGCCGGCCTCGAGGAGCTGGTCGACGAGCGTCGAATAGAAGCGGATGCCCTCGATGTTGGGCGTGACCCCGTCTCCCATGCACCGCGACCAGGACGTCGAGAAGCGGTAGGCCTGCAGGTTGAGGCTCTTCATCATGGCGACGTCCTCGGCGGAACGGTGGTAGTGATCGCACGCCACGTCTCCGTTGTGCGCGTCCGCCACCGCTCCGGGGACGCGGGAGAACGTATCCCAGATGGAAGGCGCCCTGCCGCCCTCCTGGGCAGCGCCTTCGATCTGGTAGGCGGCTGTCGCCGCGCCCCAGAGGAAGCCCTCGGGGAAGGTGATGTCGGTGCTGCTCATCCTTTGACTGCTCCTTGCATGATTCCTGATACGAGTTGACGTCCCGCTACCGCGAAGAGGAGCAGCAGGGGGATGGTGGAGAGCACGGCTCCGGCGAGCACGATCGAGTAATCGACGAAGTGCGCGGCCTGCAGCAGTTGCAGTGCCACCGGGAGGGTGGGGTTCGACGGATCCAGCACGATGAACGGCCAGAAGAAGTTCGTCCAGGTGGCGACGAACGTGAACAGGGCGAGCATGGCCGCCGCGGGCCGGGCCGCGGGGAGACCCACGTACCAGAATGCCTGGATCATGGATGCCCCGTCGATGCGGACTGCTTCGATGAGCTCGTCAGGCAGCGCGTCTCGCAGGTACTGCGTCATCCAGAAGACTCCGAAGGCCGTGACCACACCGGGAACGATGACGGCCCACAGCGAGCCGGTCCAGCCGAGCTTCGACATCACGATGAACAGCGGAACCACGCCGAGCTGGGTGGGCACGGCCATCGTCGCGATGACGAAGACCAGCAGGGCCTTGCTGCCCCGGAACCGGAGCTTGGCGAAGGCGAATCCTGCGAGGGTGGAGAACAGCACCACGGAAGCCGCCGTGACGGTGGAGACGATGATGCTGTTGCTGAGCGCTTTCCAGAACGGGACGCTGTCGAGCACCGTGGCCGCGTTGGCGAAGAAGTTCCCGCCGGGAACGAGCGGTACGCCCTGGCTGATGACCGAGCTGTCGTGGCTCCCTACCAGGAACGACCACCACAGCGGGAAGACCGAGCCGAGGATGACCGCTCCGAGGAATCCGTAGGTCAGGAAGCCGGGGCGGCGCATGGTGCCGCCGGGGGCGCCGCGGCGTCGGGCGCCGAGCCCGCGCTGGGCCGCGCGGGCCGCACCCTTCCCTGCGGTCTGTTCGATCATCGGGATCGAGCTCATCGTCGGCCTCCCTGGTTCGCGATACGGCGGGTGATGAGGAAGTTCGCCATCGCGATGATGACGATGATCAGGAACAGGAGCCAGGCGACCGCCGAGGCCCTGCCGAAGTTGCGCTGGCCCCAGCCGAGCTCCCAGATGTACATGGTGAGCGTCTGCCATTGCCGGTCCGCTCCGCCGAGGCCTGCCTGGTCGAAGACCCTGGCCTCGTCGAAGATCTGGAGTCCACCGATGGTTGCCGTGATGACCACGAAGATGATGGTCGGACGCAGCATCGGCACGGTGACCGAGAAGAACTGACGGAGGCGGCCGGCACCGTCGATGGTCGCCGCCTCGTAGACGTCCCTGGGAATCGCCTGCATTGCGGCGAGGAAGATCAGGGCGTTGTATCCGGTCCAGCGGAAGTTGACCATCGTCGCGATGGCGGCGTGACTCGCGAGGGAGTCCGAATGCCAGCGGACCGGGTCCAGCCCTATCCCCGTCAACAGCTCGTTGAACAGGCCTGCCTGATCAGCGAAGAGGTTGTTGAAGATCAACCCAACGGCCACGGGGGCCACCACGAAGGGGACGAGGACGCCCATCCGCCAGAACGTCTTGGCCCTCAGGTTGGCGTCCAGCACTGCCGCGATGGCGATGGCGAGGACGACCTGCGGGACGGACGAGAGGAGGAAGATGCTGAACGTATTGCCTACCGCGTTCCAGAAGAACGGCTGCGCGAGCACGAACTCGTAGTTCTCCAGCCCCGTGAACTTGCCCTGGCCTCCGATGAGGTTCCAGGTGTGGAGCGAGACCCATGCGGTGTACAGCAGGGGAAACAGGCCCGTGATCGCGAACAGGAGGAAGAACGGCGAGATGTAGAGATACGGGGACAGCTTGACGTCCCACTTCGACACCTTCTGGGAGAAGGCCAGCCGTTTCACGCTTTTGTCGCGCGAACCTCGCTGGTCGGTGTTGGGAGGTGGGGATTGGACCCGGTCCGTGACTGCCATGCGTTACAGAGCGCCTACAGCGGTGACGAACTTCTCCCAGGAGGAAGCGGGATCGTCGGTCTTGTCGACGTCGACACGCGTCAGCGCCTGCTGCATCGCATCATTGATCGCGAAGTACTTCGGACCCTTGAACGGCGTGACTTCGACGGCCTTCGCGCGGTTGGCCAGGATCTCGCCCGTGGGTGCGTCGTTGAAGAAGGCGTTGGTCTGGCCCGTGAGTTCTTCGCTCTCGAGTGCCTCGACCTGGCTCGGGAACGTGCCCTTGGACTCGAAGGCCTTGATCTGCTGCTCAGGAGCGGTGAGCCACTCGGCAAGCTTCTTGGCCTCTGCCTGGTTCTCGCCCTGGGTAGGAACGGTCAGGTAGGACCCGCCCCAGTTGCCGCCGCCGCCGGGGAAGACATCAGCGATGTCCCAGCCCTCGACGCCTTCGGCATTTCCTTCGATGACTCCGAGCATCCAGCCCGGGCAGAGCTTCGTCGCGAAGGCGTCGGACTGGAAGCTGGCCACCCAGTCGTCCTCCCACTGCGTGAGGTGCGCGGAGAGGCCGTCGGTGACGGATGCCTGCAGGACCTGCTCGTAGATGTCCTTGACCTCGGGGTTCTCGGTGGCGATGACGGTGGCGTCGTCGTCCTCGTACGCGTTCTCGACCTGGTTGATCATGCCCTGGTAGGTCGCTCCGGCGGAATCGAACCACGCCACGCCGTCACTGGCTGCGACGAACTTCTTGCCCGCGTCGAAGTAGTCCTGCCACGAGCCGTTGAGCATCTCGGCGACGGCTTCACGGTCGCTCGGCAGGCCGGCCTTCTCGAAGAGGTCGGCGCGGTAGCAGACGCCCTGGGGTCCGGCGTCCGTGCCGTAGCCGATGAGCTGTCCGTCCTCGGTCGTGGCCGCAGCGGTCTTCCAGTCCAGCCAGCGCCCCTCGACCGCGGGGTCGGTCAGATCGGCGAACTGGTCCGGGTACTCGAGCAGCTCGGGCAGCCAGTCGACCTCGATGCCTTCGATGTCGGACAGGCCGGAACCGGCAGCAAGGCGGGTTGTGAGGTTGTCGCGTGCCTCGTTGGACGTGGCAGCCTTCTTGTGCTCGATGGTGACGTTGGGGTTGAGCTCCTCGTACTCCGTGAAGAGCTCCTCGTAACCGAATTCGTTGAAGGTTCCGACGGAGAGGGTGACGTCCTCCGTGCCGGTTTCCCCTTCGACTCCGGCGTTCTCCGTACCGGATCCCGAGCCGCAGGCGGTCATGGTCAGGGCCATGAGCGCAGCGGCAGCGGAAAGTGCGGTGAATCGTGCTTTGATGCGCACGGTGACTCCTTTGTCAGCTCGGATTCCGCTGCCGAGTGCAGCGGATTCTGGGTGAGGCTTCCTGGCGGACCCTGCGTCCGGACGGGACGCCGGCACGCGGCCGGTTGGTTCGGGTCGTTCCAGGACGGTGATGGCGGCGGCGGGTTGCGGGAGCACCCGGAACCCGCCGCCGGTGCGAGTGGTGGTGGCGATCGAGCGAGCCGGACCTCCGGCGGATCAATTCCGGTGGGAGCGCTCTCACGCTGTCCACCCATCCTGACTGTGACCCACGGCACTGTCAAGTGGGAGCGCTTCCACGCCTAGCGGAGATCAGCGGGAACAGCTATCGCCGCAGGTCAGGAGGTTGCGCCATGCAGCTCCGTAACGCACTTGTTATGCAAGGGATGTGCTGGTGGACGCGAACCGCAGCGCTAGAGTGGCGACCAGCACGCAGATCGAAGAGCTCAGGAGCAGCACGCTATGACGCAGGAACCCCCGTCCCCCTGGACCATTGCCCTCGGCGAGCTCGATGAGAAGATGGGCGTGGTCATCGTGGAACAGTCGGTTGACCGGGTCGTCGCGACCATGCCCGTGGAGGGCAACCGCCAGTCGTTCGGGCTCCTCCACGGCGGGGCCTCCCTCGCTGTCGGCGAAGCAGTCGGCTCCTGGGCTGCCGTGATTCACGCGTCGACGCTGGGGAAGACGGCGGTGGGCGTGGACGTGTCGGCAACGCACCACCTGGGTGCCCGGGAGGGCACGGTGACGATCACGGCGACCCCGATTCATCTGGGACGCACCCTGACAACCCACGAAGTGCTGCTCACCAATGACGCAGGCCGACGCCTGTGCACCCTGCGCATCACGAATCTCCTCCTCGACAAGCCGGTCCCTGCACGTACCGTGGAGGAATGACGCAGCACGCTTTCAGAGCAGCCCGTCTCGCCGCCGTCGTCATCGCCACCAGCATGATGCTCGGTGGTGCCTCCGGTCCCGGAGCTGATCGACGCGCGGCACCGCCGCAGTACGTGGCCCTCGGGGATTCGTACGCTTCCGGGTTCGGCGCCGGCTCCTACACCGGCGACTGCGGCCGGTCCCCGCTGGGCCTGCCCGGCATCCTCGACGCTGAGGGACAGCTCGACCTCGTGGCGGATGCCACCTGCGCGGGTGCGAAGGCGACGTCGGACCCGGGCGGCGCCGTCGACCTGCCGGAGCAGGTGGACCAGGTGATCGCCTCCGGCGGGCTGGGTACGGACACCGGCGTGGTGAGCATCTCGGTGGGCGGCAACGATGCCGGCTTCGGCGAGGTCGTCGCCTGTGCGCAAGCCGTCCGGCGCCCGCCTGCTCACAGACCATCGCGTCCAGGAGCGCGACGGCGCTGCCGGCCCTCGGCGCCCACCTCGACGCCCTGTACGGCACCATCCGGTCAGCTGCACCGGACGCTGCCGTCGTCGTCACCGGCTACCCCCACCTGTTCTCACCCCGCTTCGGGAACGATCTCATCCCCCTGGCGTCGCAGCAGGCCTTCAACGCGGGCACGGACTCGCTCAACGCGCTCATCAGGTCCCGGGCCGAAGCCCATGGCTTCATCTTCGTGGACGTGGTGGCACCCTTCGAGGACCACGGTCTCGGCTCCCCCGACCCCTGGATCACTCTCCGCATGGAAGCGAGCGACAACCTGCATCCCACTGCCGATGGCTACCGGCACGGGTACTACCCCGCGGTCCGGAGCGCCCTGGACCTTCCGCAGCTTCGACGCTAGGTGAGCGGTACAGCCGGAACTGTCCTGGAGGCGTCCACGGCAGACCGGCGTCGGACCCCCACGAACGCGAGGTAGATGCCGAGCGATGCCTCCCACACGATCTCCGAGAGCGTCGCCAGCCCGGACCACACCGACACCTGCTCGTATGCGCCGAAGAGCACCGCGACCCCGGACACAGACATCAGGGGCCCGCCGATGAGGCCCAGCAGCGCAAGGCGCCGAGGCACGAGGCCCGACCTGTACATGAGGAACCCGAGCAGCAGGCCGTTCCCGATCCCGACGACGAAGCCGGGACCCAGGAGGAACGTCCAGTCGTGGAGGACGACGAGGGCGCGGGCCACCGGGAGGTAGGACGCGCCGTCGCCGTCGGATGCGGCAACCTGGCGAAGGGTCACGACGGCCAGCACGCTGAGCATCCCGACGACGATCAGGGCGCACTCCATGATCCGCGCGGCGACGTAGCCGAGGGCAGCAGCCTCGTGGTGCCGCCGAAGCAAGGGGAAGAGGACGATCGCGGTGCCGATGTTCGTGATGACCAGCACGATCTCGCACACCGCGCCGAGAAGGACCCGGACATCCGCACCGGGTCCGGTCACGTATTCGGGGTCGGTCAGCACCGGCCCGTAGAGCAGGGCGCCCGCTATTGCGGACACGAACGTGATGATGAAGAAGATTCCGGCCAGCCGGGCAGCCCTGTCGTCGGATTTCATGATGCTCCTGTCAACTCGATGTGTACGGCGTACACCAGCGCCTCGACGGTAGGTGTATGCCGTACACTTTGTCAACGGGACAGTCGGCATCAGGAGGAGCATCCGTGGTTCAGCGGGAGGAGACCACGCGCCGCCGCCTCAACAGGCAGGCAGTGCTGCACGCCGGCATAGAGCTCGCCGATGACGTCGGGATCGACGGTTTCACGATGCGCACGCTCGCGCAGAAGCTCGGCGTGGTTCCGATGGCGCTGTACAAGCACGTCGCGAACAAGGAGGACCTGCTCGACGGCATGGTGGACATCGTCTGGGGCGAGGTGACCGAGCCGGGTGCCGCGCGCGGGTGGAAGCGTGCACTGCGCGAGCGCGCCGTCTCACTCCGCGCTGCACTCACCCGGCACCGCTGGGCGGTGGGACTCATGGAGGCCCACGGCCGGCCGGGACCGCAGAACCTGCGGCAGCACAACGCCATGATGGGATGCCTGCGCGAGAGCGGATTCTCCTTCCGGGCGACGGTGCACGTCACCTCCGCCCTGGACGCCTACGTCTACGGTTTCGCCCTGCAGCAGAAGACACTGTCGTTCGAGACGCCGGAGGAGTCCGGCCAGGTCGCGGCCGCAACGCAGCAGGGGCTGGCCGCGGAAGCCGCGGAGCTGTACCCCTACCTGATGGAGGTCGTCGTCGAACTGGGGCGGTCGGGCTATGACTACGACGAGGAGTTCGCCGTGGGACTGGACCTACTGCTCGACGGCATCGACGCGCTGAGGGAGTCGTGGCGCACGGACAGGTCATGACCCTGCCTCCCCGCGCGGGCAGCCTCCCTCCACTCACACCCCATCGGTCCCGCAATCACTCACCCCGACCGGACGGGCGGGCACGCGGGCAGGACCGTCGGCCGGATCGGACACGAGCGGGCGCGGCTAGACTCGACGGGTGACTTCAGAGCTCCCGGCCAAGGTATCCGACATCTTCGACCCGACCCGCTGGCGGGTCGTGACGGGGTTCGAGGACTTCACGGACATGACGTACCACCGCCAGGTCGAGCGCGACGCCGACGGCAACGTGGTGCGCGACCTCCCCACCGTCCGGATCGCCTTCGATCGCCCCGAGGTGCGCAACGCCTTCCGCCCCGGCACGGTCGATGAGCTGTACCGCGCCCTGGATCACGCCCGGATGACGCCGGACGTGGCGACCGTGCTCCTGACAGGAAACGGCCCGAGCCCGCGCGACGGCGGCCACTCCTTCTGCTCCGGCGGCGACCAGCGTATCCGTGGCCGCGACGGCTACCGGTACGCCGAGGGGGAGACGAAGGAGACCATCGACCCGGCGCGCGCCGGGCGTCTCCACATCCTCGAGGTCCAGCGCCTGATCCGGACCATGCCGAAGGTCGTCATCGCCGTCGTCAACGGCTGGGCGGCAGGTGGCGGCCACAGCCTGCACGTCGTCGCCGACCTCACGATCGCCTCTGCCCAGCACGGCAGGTTCAAGCAGACCGACGCCACCGTGGGCAGCTTCGACGCCGGCTACGGTTCGGCCCTTCTGGCCCGGCAGATCGGCCAGAAGAAGGCCCGCGAGATCTTCTTCCTCGCGCGTGAATATTCCGCGCAGGACATGGTGGACATGGGCGCTGTCAACGAGGCCGTCGACCACGTGGAACTGGAGGCCACGGCACTCACGTATGCAGCCGATATCGCACGGCAGAGCCCCCAGGCCATCCGCATGCTGAAGTTCGCGTTCAACCTCGCGGACGACGGACTTGCCGGCCAGCAGGTCTTCGCAGGCGAGGCGACGCGCCTTGCATACATGACCGACGAGGCGGTGGAGGGCAAGGAAGCGTTCCTCGAGAAACGTGCCCCGGACTGGTCCTCGTTCCCCTACTACTTCTAGGAGCGGCGTGGAACTCCTCCCCGTGCACACCCCCGAGGGCTTCGATCCCCTCGGGCTGCTCAAGCCCCTCGCAGCCGCCCTCGCCGGCGAGGGTCCCGCCGTCGCGCCCCATGCCCTGCCGGACCAGGCGTTCGAGGGGGTGCTGCCCAATGACGAGATCGCCGCGGTGATCAGCACCTCCGGGTCGACGGGAACCCCGAAGCAGACGATGCTCAGCGTCGACGCCCTCGCGGCCTCGGCGATGGGCACGGCCTTCGCTCTGAAAGCCGAGGGCCAGTGGCTCCTCACCCTCCCGGTGCACTACGTCGCGGGATTCCAGGTGCTGGTCCGATCGCTGTTCGCCGGCACGCAGCCGTGGGTCATGGACATCTCCGCGGGTTTCACGCCGCAGGCGTTCACCGACGCCGCGGCGGAGCTGACGGACCGCGTGCGCTTCACCTCGCTGGTTCCGACACAGCTCCACCGCCTGCTGGCTGATCCGTCTCCCGAGACACTCCGGGTACTGCGGCGATTCGACGCGATCCTGCTGGGCGGTGCGCCGGCTGGAGCAGCGCTGCGCTCGCTCGCTCGCAGCCACGACCTCAAGGTCGTCGAGACCTACGGCATGAGCGAGACCTGCGGCGGTTGCGTGTACGACGGCACCCCGCTCGACGGCGTCGAACTCCGTTCCGTGGAGGGGCGCCTGCGCATCGGTGGTGCGGTCCTGGCGGACGGGTACCTCAACGCGCCCGGGCTCACGGAGGAGAGGTTCGTCTTCAACTCCGGCCGGCGCTGGTTCATGACCGACGACGCCGGGGACGTGGCGCTCGACGGGTCGGTCACCGTGCACGGGCGGCTCGACGACGTCATCATCACGGGTGCCCTGAAGGTCTCCGCCACGAAGGTGTCCGACGTGATCCAGAACCTGCCCGGCGTGGAGCAGGCCATGGTGCTCGGCATCCGGAGCGAGGAGTGGGGCATGTCCGTGGCCGCAGCCGTGGTGGGCGACGTCGACGCCGAGGTCATCCGCCAGGCCGTGCACGTGGAACTGGGCGCACACGCCGTCCCCAAGGCGATCGTGACCCTGGACGCCTTTCCGCTCCTGCCCGGCGGCAAACCCGACCGCCGCACCATCCATTCACTCCTCGAACGTGCCTGAACCGGCTCCCGGACACCCGACGCACGACCGACCCGACCAGGAGGACATACCTGTGGCGACTGCCGCTCAATGGCTCGAAGGGGCCCGTCCGCGTACCCTTCCGATGGCCTTCGCACCCGTGATCATCGGAAGCGCCGCTGCCTTCGGCCTCGGATCGTTCAAGCCGCTCAACGCGGTGCTCGCGGCGGTGGTCTCCGTCCTGCTGCAGGTCGGCGTGAACTACGCCAACGACTACTCGGACGGCATCCGGGGGACGGACGACGAACGCGTGGGACCGCTCCGCCTCACCGGCTCGGGGGTAGCGCGGCCGCAGCACGTCAAGCTCGCGGCCTTCATCTGCTTCGGCCTCGCGATGCTCGCCGGTCTGGCCCTGATCATCCTGTCCCAGGCCTGGATACTGCTCCTCGTCGGAGTAGGTTCCATCGCGGCTGCATGGGGCTACACCGGGGGGAAGAACCCGTACGGCTACCTGGGCCTCGGCGACATCTTCGTGTTCGTGTTCTTCGGACTGGTGGCGACCCTGGGAACGACCTTCACGCAGGCGGACCGGCTCAGTGGCCCTGCGTGGGTCGGCGCGGTGTGTACGGGCCTGATCGCCATGGCCCTGCTGATGGCGAACAACGTGCGCGACATCCCGACGGACAGCGCGGTGGGCAAGAAGACCCTGGCGGTGAGGCTCGGCGACACCGCTGCCCGCGTCAGCTACGTGATGATGCTCGCCGCGGCCCTGCTGCTGCCCCTGTTCCTGAGCTACGACTACCCGTGGGTCCTGCTCGTGCTGCTGCTCATCCCTGCCTGCCTGATGCCGAGCTGGCTCATGCTCAAGGGCAAGAAGCGCAAGAGCCTCATCCCGGTCCTCAAGCAGACGGGCCTGATCAATCTCGCGTTCAGTGTTCTCTTCGCGGCGGGGATCGTGATCACCACCGTGCTCGCGTAGCTCCTGCCTGCCGGGCGGGCAGGTGGACCGGCAGGCGGATCAGGCGGCGTTGCCTCGCGGCTTGCGGTCGGAGTTCACCGGGGTGTTGGGGTCCAGCGCGTCCTCGGCAGCGGCGTCGTCGAGCTCGACCGCGGTCCGCACGGGCGGAGCGCCAGGCGTGAAGCGGCGCTGCAGCGAGGCCGCGGCGGAGTCACGGAGTTCCCGGAAAAAGAGGTAGGTCACGCACCAGGCCAGGATGGCGGCCACCACGGCGGACAGGAAAATCCCCAGTCCCAGCAGCACGCACGCCACGTAGAAGACGACGATCAGCACCAGGCGCAGGGCGGTGAATTTCAGGAAGGCCACGCTCCAAGTTTACTCGCCTACAATTGGCGCATGCCCCGCCTCCTGCTCTTCGCCGCGATCCTCGGGGTCGCCGTCGTCATCTACGCACTGATCGACTGCGTCATGAGCCGAAAACATGAGGTACGCAGCATCTCGAAGACCGCCTGGTTCGTCACCATCCTGATCCTGCCGCTCATCGGCGCGGGGATGTGGTTCCTCTTCGGCAGGCCGCGCTCGCAGGGTCCCTCCGGGCCTCGCCGCCCGGCGCCACGCACTCCGACTGCTCCTGACGATGATCCCGCCTTCCTCCAGAACCTGGAGACCCAGCGCCGGCAGCAGGCCCGCGAGCAGGAGAGGCGGCGCCGCGAACAGCAGCAGAAGGACCGGGAGGCCAAGGCGCGCGAGAACGAAAAGGACAAGCCCGCCAAAGGCGACGAGCACGACGGCAACGACGACGCCGGTTCGGGATCCGCAGGCGCACACCGGCCCTGAGGTGCTCGTCGTCGATGGGACAGCGCTCGCAGCCTTGAGGTGCCGGCACGATGTGGCGGTCAGACGGCGCTGAGGCGCCGGTCCTGGATATGACAGCGCGACGCACAGGCGGACGTGCCGCCGGTGCGCCGCGCCACCCGCCTGCTACACGCCGGAGTAGCTGTGCAGGCCCGAGAAGTAGATGTTGACGATCGTGAAGTTGAACACGATGCAGAGGTACCCGACGATCGAGAGCCAGGCAGCCCGGGTGCCCGTCCAGCCGCGCGTGGCGCGGGCGTGGAGATAGCCGGCATAGACGGTCCAGATGACGAAGGTCCAGACCTCCTTGGTGTCCCAGCCCCAGTAGCGGCCCCATGCCTGCTCGGCCCAGATGGCACCCGCCATGAGCGTGAAGGTCCAGCCCACGAATGCGACGGCGTTGAGGCGGTAGGACAGGTTCTCGAGGCTCAGTGCCGAGGGCACGAGGCGGAGGAACCTCGCCCTGTCGGCCTTGCCCGCCAGGAGCTTGGCCTCGCGGGAGGTCTGCAGGAGTTGCAGCACGGACATGGCGAACGTGATGGTGAACAGGGCCGAGGATGCGACCGCGATGGAGACGTGCACGATCAGCCAATAGCTCTGGAGCGCGGGGATGAGGCGGGCGACGGGAGTGGGGAACCCGACGGTCGCCGCGCACAGCATGATGACCACGAGTCCCACGACGAAGGATCCCACGAAGCGCAGGTCCTTCCGCGTGAGCGTGATGAGGAAGATCGCGGCAACGAGGAATGCGCCCGTCGTGCAGAACTCGTACATGTTGCCCCAGGGCACGCGGTGTGCGGCGACACCGCGTGTGACGACGGCGGCACCGTGGATCACGGCGGCAAGCACCGTCAGGGAGACAGCCACGCGTGCCGTTCCACGCCGCGGGCCCTTGCCGTAGTCCATCGAGTCGTCGGCCGTCTCGGCACGCGTCGGCACGGACTCCGCCGTCGGACCGGATCCGCGACCGCCGACGCCGGCGAGCACCGGAGCCGCCTTCTCGCCGGCGAGCCGCGCCTCGAGGGTACCGATGGTCGCACTCGACTTCACGAGGTCGAGCACGAAGAAGATGAGCGCCACCACATAGGCGATGGAAGCCAGGAGCATGAAGAGCTCACTGAGCTGCCCGAGCTCGGCATTGACTGGTTGTGGCATCAGGTGTCCTTTGCGTTGTGGTGCGACTGCCCCGTACCGACCGCAGTAGATGCGGCGGCGTCCTGCGTACTATTTTCCTCCGGCGTGCCGCCCGGCACCAACCATCGGTCGGCCAGCAGCTTCGCGACGGCGTCGCCCTCCGCCGGGAGCCGGTGGTCCTCGCCCCGCGCCAGCAGCGCGTACTCGACCATGATCCGCCCGTCCGGATGCTCGCCCGTCCTCACCCATAGCCTGCGGCGGCCGATGAACAGGGACGCGGAGAGGCCGAGCAACGCGAGCGTCGAGAACACGAGGGCGCCCAGCTCGCCCGGATCGTGGTGGATGTCGAGGGCGGCGTACCGCTTGAGTCCGTCGAACGTGATCGAGCCCTTGCCCTCGGGCAGGTCGTAGGTCTGGCCGACACCGAGCACGATGCCGCCGTCGTCGTTGTTCCTGCTGTTGAGCTCCGTGAGGTTCTCCGTGTCCAGCACGTAGACGTTCTCGGGTGTTCCGTCGTCGAGCCCGAGGTCGCCGTAGTAGGAGTTCAGGTTGAGCTGGGGGTTGAACGGATCGGGGTCCCGGGAGAAGGAAACGCCCTGCTCGTCCACGAACGCGGTGGGCAGGAAGAACCCTACGAAGCCGAGCTGCTCGGGCTTGGCGTCGGGAGCCTTGATCACGATCAGGGAGGTGTAGAGGCCGTCGGACGGCACCGAGACGACCGGTCCCTGTGAGGCGATGTTGCCTTCGCCGTCGCGCACGGTCACGACCGGTGCGTA
The DNA here is from genome assembly GCF_005281365.1 of Arthrobacter sp. NamB2. Taxonomy (NCBI): domain Bacteria; kingdom Bacillati; phylum Actinomycetota; class Actinomycetes; order Micrococcales; family Micrococcaceae; genus Arthrobacter; species Arthrobacter sp. NamB2. The sequence continues at coordinate 65,612 of NZ_SZWI01000008.1, forward strand.
GCCGTTCCCGACGAGGTACACGTTGGTCCCGCCGATCGTGAGCGGTGCGTTGACCTTGAGGACCTGCTGCTCCTCGTCCTCGCCGGGGCCGTCCTGCGTGGTGATGTTCGCGGTGAAGTCGAGCGGCTGGCCGTAGTGGCTCTCCTGCTCCCGATCGAAGCGGACGTCGAAGGAGTCCAGGCGGATCGAGTAGGGATCGAGCTGGTCGTCGGTGAATTTCGACCCCGGGTTGAAGCTGTCGTAACCGATCAGGGTGTTGACGAAACTCTCGCCCTCGACGACCACCTTCTGGCCGTTGTAGCCGAAGAGCCCACCGACCGCGACCGAGACGAGGACTCCGATCAGCGACGTGTGGAAGACCAGGTTGCCGAACTCCTTGGCGAGCCCGCGCTCGGCGCCCACCGACGGTCGGTCCGTCCCTGCGTCGCGGACATCGACCCGGTAGCCGCGCTTGCGCAGCACTGCGGCAGCCTGTTCCGCGGCTGACGACGGCGTGAGTCCGGCGTCGCGCGCGCGGGCCGCGGACACCTCCAGGGTGCCGTAGACGGGCAGGCGCGACAGGCGCTTGGGCGTGCGCGGGGGCTTGGAGCGCACGGCCCGGAAGTGCGCGGCCGCACGGGGTACCACGCAGCCGATGAGCGAGATGAAGAGCAGGAGGTAGATCGCGGAGAACCAGACCGACGAGTAGACGTCGAACAGCTGGAACCAGTCGAGGATCGGCCCGCTCTCCGGATTGTCCTGGATGTACTGGGTGACGACGGCAGGATTCGCCGGCCGCTGCGGGAACAACGATCCGGGAACAGCCGCGACGGCGAGGAGGAGGAGGAGGAACAGGGCCGTGCGCATGCTGGTGAGCTGCGTCCACGCCCAGCGGAGGGTCCCGAGGAACCCGAGGGAGGGCAGGACGACGTCGGGCCTGGTGCCCTGCGCACCGTCCCTGCCTGTCGTGTCCTGCGTGACGTCCTGCTTCACTGTGCCTGTCCCATCAGAGTCGATTGCTTCCGTGTGCGTGCCGCCGATCAGATCGGCAGCACCACGTTCCCGATCAGCACGTCCTGCAACCGGGTGATCCAGAAGTTCCACACGCCCGTGACCATGAGCACGCCGACGAGCACGAGGAGCCCTCCCCCGGCACGCTGCAGCAGGAGCCGGTGCTTCCGGAAGAAGGCGAGCGCCCCCATGCCGCGACGCACTCCGAGCGCGATCAGCAGGAACGGCAGCCCCAGTCCAAGGCAGTACACGAAGGTCAGCACGGCGCCCTTGAGGGCTGTCGCGTCGTTGCCGGAGATCGCGAGCAGCTGCACGGCGCCGAGGGTCGGACCGATGCACGGAGCCCAGCCGAGGCCGAAGGTCACGCCGAGCAGCGGCGCCCCGAGGAGCCCCGCCGGGACCCTGGCGTGCACCCTGCTCTCACGCTGGAACCAGGACAGGCCGCCCATGAAGACGATACCGAGGAGGATCACGACGACGCCGAAGACCTGGATGAGCCATCCCTGGGACACCCTGAGGAAGGCTCCCAGCTGGCCGAACAGGGTTCCGTAGGCCATGAACACGGCGGAGAAGCCGAGGACGAAGAGCCCGATCCCGGCGACCATCCGCCCCTTCTTCTGCTTCTCGAGGTCGACGCCGGTCAGGCCGGTCACGTACCCGAGGTACCCGGGCACCAGCGGAAGGACGCAGGGCGAAACGAAGGAGACCAGGCCTGCGAGCAGCGCGACCGGGAGGGCGAGGAGCATCGACCCGTTGAGCACGGCGTCGGCGAAGGCGTTCCCCGCGGCGAGGGGAACGGATACGGCCAGCGGACCCGTCATGGGCGCGGCGCGAGCAGGGCGCTACTCGGCGAGGGCATCGGTGATCAAGGCCTTCAGGGTGCCGCGGTCGGCGAGTCCGAGGATCCTGGCCGACACGCGCCCTTCGCGGTCGAGCACGATCGTCGTGGGCACGGCCTGCGGTGGCACGTACTGCGTCATGTCGAGCAGGACGCCGCCGTCCTTGTCGTCGAAGCTCTGGTACGGGATGCCGAAGCTGCGCTCGAACGCCTCGGCGGTCGCCCGCTCGTCGCGGATGTTCACGCCGTAGAACGCGGCACCCTGTGGCGTGTACTCGTCGTGGAGCGACACGAGATCGGGGGCTTCTTCCCGGCACGGGGCACAGGAGGCGTACCAGAAGTTCAGGACCGTCACCTGGTCGTCCCAGTCGGCACTGGAGACCGGCGTTCCGTCGAACAGCGTGCCCGACACCTCGACGGGCTGGCCGCGGTCCGACTCGGCGTATTCCGTGACCGAGCCGTCGCCTGCGATGTAGTTCTTGCCGTCGCCCGCCGCTGCCTGCTGGGCCAGCGGATCCTCTGCCGTGCAGGACGTCATCACGAGGGAGACCGGCACGGCGAAGGCCAGCGCCGCCAGCCTGAGCAGGCGTCGGCGGTTCGTGGGACGGGCGGTTGCGGTCACGGCTTCTTCCCTTGATTTCTACGACGTGTAGTAATTCTATTACGCCCCGGGGACATTCGCCGCACCGGGCAGGAGATCGGCGCTCGGCTCCGCGTACCGCACGCGCGTAATGACGTCGCCGTCGAAATCGAGCGAAGTGACCGACGTCAGGGTGCATTCACGCTGACGCGGATCGTGCCACAGGCGCCGGTGCTCTGCGGCCAGTCGCGTCACCCAGATGGGTAGCTGGTGGCTGATGAGGATCGCCTCGGCGGGACGGTCCACCGCGTCCGGCCCGGCCAGCTCGAGAGCGCGCCGGCGGGCATCGTGTACTCCAGCCATGACCCGCTCGACCTGCTGGTTGTAGGGCTCGCCCCACGAGGGGAGGAACGGGTTGACGAGGAGGGGCCAGTACCGCGGCTGGCGGAGCCTGCTCTTGATCCTCGACATGCCTTCGAAGCGGTTCTCCGCCTCGATGATGCGCACGTCGGTGGAGATCGTGAGTGCGAGCGCATCGGCTACCGGCTGCGCCGTCTCCTGTGCCCTGGTCAGCGGGGAGGCCACGAGATGCACGATGTTCGCACCTTCGTCGCGTCGCTGCACGAAGTACCCGGCCATCTGCGCTGCCATCCGCCGGCCGAGGTCGGAGAGGTGGAACTCGGGAAGCCTGCCGTAGAGGACCCCCTCCGGGTTGTGGACCTCACCATGGCGCACCAGGTGGACGGTTGATCGCTGCATGGTCCCAGTTTCCCGCATGTGCCCGCGGCTCGGCGAATCGGCCCGAGCGACGCGCTCGACCTTCGACGTCACTTTGGTTGAACATTTGAGCGATGTGTGGAATAAAACATGCATACGCATGCTTCTACACCCCGTAAGCATTCGCCACCCACTCTTCCAGGAGAACAACATGACTGTCCCCTCAGGCCTCACCTCCGGCACCTGGTCCTTCGACCCCGCTCACAGCGAGGTCGGATTCAGCGTCCGTCACGCCGGCATCAGCAAGGTGCGCGGCTCGTTCAAGGATGTCGACGCCGCCCTCACCGTCGGCTCCTCGCTCGAGGACTCGAACATCACGGCCACCATCAAGACCGCGTCCTTCACCTCGGGCGACGAGAACCGCGACGCCCACGTCAAGGGCGCCGACTTCTTCGACGTCGAGGAGTTCCCCGAGATGACCTTCGTCTCCACCTCCCACGAGGGCTCGGGCGAGACCTACAAGATCCACGGAGACCTGACCATCCGCGGGATCACCAAGTCCGTGGTGCTCGACGCCGAATTCAACGGTGTCGCCGTCGATCCCTTCGGCGCGACCCGCGCAGGTGTCTCGGCATCGACCACCATCTCCCGCAAGGATTTCGGCCTGACCTGGAACGCCGCCCTCGAAGCCGGTGGCGTCCTCGTCGGTGACAAGGTGACCATCACCATCGAAGCCGCTTTCGTGGCTCCCGCCGTCGCCACGGTCTGATCCGCCGCGCCACGCAGACCGCCTGCGGCCTGCCTCTCGGCCGGCGTCGTCCCGAGGACGACGCCGGCCGCCGGCGTTAAGCACTGTGCCCACCGCGACGCGACGAACTAGGCTGACAGGGACCACATCCACGCCGGGTACGTCCATGGGGGCACCAGCGCAGGATGACCGCATCAGATCAACGGAGGACGCCGCAATGAGCACGCCACAGGACAACCCGAACGGACAGGGCAGCGGGCCGGCTTGGAATCCCGCCGGCGCGAATGGCGGCAGCCAGAGCCCGGACCACCAGTCCGGCCAGCCGCGCTCCTACGGGCAGCAGAACGACGGGGGCCAGTACGGCTACCAGGCCGCCCAGCCCTCGGGCTACGCCTATCCGACCTCCGGCGGTGATCTCGACGCGAGCGGGAAGGGCCCCGCACCCCGCGAGGTCGAGCGTGCCTACTACCTGATCCTCGCCGCCGGCGTCCTGACGCTGCTGTCCTCGATCATCTCGGCCCTGACGGCCGAGGTGCCGGACCTGCCGGGGGCTGCAGTCGGCGTGGTGGTCGGCCTCGTCTTCGCCGTCCTGTTCGCTGCGGTCTACGTCGTCCTCGCGATCTTCATCCGCAGGGGCCAGAACTGGGCCCGCATCACCGCGGCCGTGTTGGCGGCCCTGAACGCGCTCTTCGTGCTCGGCGGACTCCTGCTGCTGCCGCTGGCGACCCAGGCAGCCGAAGCCAGCGGGCAATCGATGCCGGAGACGCCGGTGGTCTCGACTGCCCTGGGTGTCATCGTGATGGTCCTCGGCCTCGCCGGAGTCATCATGACCTACCTCAAGCCCGCGCGCCCCTACTTCGCCCCGCAGAAGCTGGGCTACTGAACCTACCGCCGCGAACCTACTGGGCGCGGGAGATCGGACCGAGGTCCGGCTCCTGCGCCCTTTGCGCGTGATAGGCGAGGATCTGCAGTTCCGTGGACATGTCCACCTTCCGCACCTGCACGTGCGGCGGAACCTGGAGCACCACGGGCGCGAAGCTCAGAATGCTCGAGATGCCCGCCGCGACGAGGCGGTCGCACAGTTCCTGCGCGACCGCCGCGGGAACCGAGAGGACAGCCATGTTGGTGCGCGTACGTTCCAGCACCGTCTCGAGATCACCGACCGCACTGACGCGGAGATACCCGACCTCGGACCCGACGACGAGCTGGTCCGCATCGAAGAGCGCCACGATCTCGAACCCGCGCGACACGAACCCCGAGTAGCCGGCCAGCGCGCGACCGAGGTTACCCGCTCCGATGATGGCGACGCGCCAGTCCAGTGTCAGTCCCAGGGCTGCGGAGATCTGCCGGTTGAGGTACTGCACGTCATAGCCGACCCCACGCGTGCCGTAGGACCCCAGATAGGAGAGGTCCTTGCGCAGCATCGGGGAATTGACGCCGGCCGCGTCGGCGAGTTCGTCCGAGGAGACACGCTCGACGCCCTCGGCCAGCAGCGAATTGAGTGCCCGCACGTAGATGGTCAGGCGGGCTACGGACGCAGGCGGTATGTGGCGCGCGGGGTCCCCTACGGGGTGAAGGCCTGGCATGTCCGGCGTTGTCACTGTCGTCGCTCCGTTGATAGCACCGCCGCACCCGGTCCGGATCAGCGGATCCGTGATCCCTCGGCGTCAGGGGCGGAAGTACCACCACTTTATGCCGACGACGCGGCGCCTCCAAGCCGGCTGGTCGGACGGTGCAGCACTGCCCTGTCATCCGGCGCGGGGCGTTTCAGGCCAGCAACCTGCGCAGCCTCGCCTCGTCGATGGACCAGAAGTCGCGCTGTACGCCGTCGATGAAGAGGACGGGCAACTCCTCCGCGAACCGGGCAGCGAGACCCGGCGCCTCGGTCACCGACAGCTCCTGCCAATCGACGCCGAGTTCAGCCGCCACCCGTGCCACGACGCTCCGCGCGTCCTCGCAGAGATGGCATTCGGGCCGGGTGAGGAGCACGACGCCGGCACCGGGCGAGTCCGTCGGGGTCTGCATGCTTCCACCGTACTTCGGCGGCACCCCGGCGGGCACCCCGGCGGGCACTTCGGCGGCACTGCTGTGCCGGGGAGCAGGTGGGAAGGACGCATGACTAGACTCGGAGCATGCCGGACGCCAACCGGGCCACGCAGCCCTCCCCGGAGCATCCGGAGCAGATTAAGGGCGAGGCCGCCTTCTTCGACGTCGACAACACGCTGATGCGCGGGGCGAGCCTCTTCCACGTGGCGCGCAAGATGTATCAACGCAAGGCCTTCACCCTCCGCTTCGCCGCCGGGCTGGCGTGGAAGCAACTCCGCTTCATCATGCGCGGTGAGACCATGACGGACGTGAACTCGGTGCGTGATGCCGCCCTCGCCTTCGCCATCGGCATCGCCCACGAGGACATCCTCGCCCTCGGCGAGGAAGTGTACGACGAGATGATCGCCTCGAAGATCTGGCCGGGTGCACGTGCACTCGCCGAGCAGCACCTGTCCTCGAATCGTCAGGTCTGGCTCGTGACAGGGACGCCGGTGGAGGTGGCGGCCGTGATCTCCAGCCGCCTCGGACTCACCGGAGCCCTCGGCACAGTGGGCGAGGTTGCCCAGGGCCTCTACACGGGGAAGCTCGTCGGTGACTTCCTGCACGGGCCGGCGAAGGCGGCTGCTGTCCTGGATCTCGCTCAACGGGAAAACCTGGACCTCGCGCGGTGCTGGGGATACAGCGACTCCTACAACGACATCCCGCTACTGACGGTCGTCGGCCATCCCGTGGCGATCAATCCGGACAGCAAACTCCGCAGGCATGCCAGGGCGAACAACTGGCCGGTCTACGACTTCCGCAGCGGGCGCCGCGCCGCAACCCTCGGCCTGCGTGTGGCCACCGTGGCTGGTTCGGTCTACGGACTCTGGCGCGGGTTCTCGCGGTTCAGGAGCCGCTGACACCACTGACGCTCCGAGGCGCCGGACGCCGCGGAATCGGAGTCGTGCTCCGGAGAACGACGACGGCCCGGCTCCCATGCCCTGAGGGCTGGGATCCGGGCCGTTCGGCACGCTCCGACTCGTGGCCGGGCGCCTGCTACTTCTTGTTGCGACGCTGGTGACGCGTCTTGCGAAGCAGCTTGCGGTGCTTCTTCTTCGCCATCCGCTTACGGCGCTTCTTGATTACTGAACCCATAGAGTCCTCACAAACTTGTTTGGTTGCCAGCGGAACTCCGGCCGGAAGCCGGGGACCGCGCTGGGATGACGAACGGCGAATGCCTGGTGGCAGCTGCCGAGATGATACACAAAGATGAGCAGGCGGAAGCCCGCCCAAAACGCTCCTTAACAGGGTACATCCGTTTGGAGAACGGGCCGGACGGCGGCCGCCTCAAGCGCTCTCGGTCTGCCCGTCGACCTGTGCGCGGTGGAGGAACTCCTGGACTGCTGACTCGGGAACGCGGTAGGAGCGGCCGAACTGCACCGCCGGAAGGTCTCCTGCGTGGACGAGCCGGTACACGGTCATCTTCGAGACACGCATCAGCTCCGCCACTTCGGCGACCGTCAGAAACTGCACATCCGAGAAGTTATTCCCGTCTGCCATCTCACCACTATTCCTTTGCTTGGAGGCCTGTACTCACCCTGAGACCGGCATCAGAAAGACTACCCCCGGAGCGACTGTTCGGCGTGTCGCCTTGAAGCATAAGGATTATCCGCCTAGGGGATAATCCTAGTGGCAGTTGTGACCAAAGTGAAAGGGCACCGCCCGGCCTGTGCACTGTTCACCCCTCTGCCCCGATCAGGACGACGGATCGCGGCGTCGCCGTAGCTGTGACAGGAGGTCGGCGGCCCGTTCCGCGGCCCGGCCCATCGTCCGTCCGATGGGGGGCCGCTGCACGTCTGTGCCGGAGGGCGAATCGGGCCCTGCCAGGACTGCCGCCGCCAGGACACCTGCCTCGGCGAGCTCCGGATCCGTTCCCCCGTCCGCCGTGCCGTCCTGTTCGTCCGCAACGGGTGCCCCGGCGGGGGCGCCGCCGGCGGACCCGGAGAAGGTGTCGGTGGTCCCGCCCTCGGCCCCGTTCGCGACATCCTGCTGTTTCGTCCCGACCGGCATCCCGTGGTCCTGGTCAGCCTGCCGATCAAACGCCGCGAGCCACTGGCGGACGAGTGCGAGGGGAGCGGTGTCCAGGGAGTAGTAGCGCTTCTGGCCCTGCGCCCTCATGGAAACCAGTCCCGCTTCCCGCAGGACCTTGAGGTGTTTCGAGACCGTCGGCTGGCTCACCTGCAACTCGACAACGAGCTCCCCCACCGCTTTGTCGCCGTCGCGCAGGTTTTCGAGTATCTGCCTGCGGGTTCCTTCGGCGATGACCGCGAATACATCATCGATTCCCATTCGCCCACCCTAGCGATATATACGTGGCAGGGCATCCTGCCCGGAGTCGTCAGTCGAACCAGGGGTCCAAGCCGTGCAACGGGAACACCGCCTTGCGGGTGGCCATCACCGTCCGATCCAGGTCGTCGTTCGGGTCGTAGCCGATCTCCCAGGACCGCCACCACGTGTCGGCGCCGTCGCCCATGAGTTCCGGAGCATCGATCCCGTGCCGTTCGAGCACGTAGTGCCGCCATGCCGCCGGCACCGGCGTACGCGGCCCCAGCGGGGATCCTGCGGCGACGGCCACCAGGAGGGACCAGGAGCGCGGCACCACGCTGGCCAGGGCATAACCGCCTCCGCCGGTGGCGATCCATCGGCCGCCGCACAACCTGTCCGCCAGGTCCCGTACGCCGAGCATCAGGGCATGCTGGGCGTCGACGCTGACCCGGAGGTTGGTCAGCGGGTCCTCGCGGTGGGAGTCGCAGCCATGCTGGCTGACGATGGCGTCCGGTGCGAAGGCCTCCGCGAGTTGGGGCACGACGGCGTGGAAGGCACGCAGGACCGCGGAGTCACCGGCGATCGTCGGCAGGGCGACATTCACGGCGTAGCCTTCGGCTCCGGGCCCGCCCGTCTCGTTCGCGAAGCCCGTTCCGGGGAAGAGGCTCATGCCGGTCTCGTGGAGCGAGATCGTCATCACGCGTCGGTCATCCCAGAAGATACTCTGCGTACCGTCCCCATGGTGGGCGTCGACATCGACGTACAGGACACGCTGGGCACCTCGGTCCAGCAGTCGCTGGATGGACGCCGCGGCGTCGTTGTAGATGCAGAAGCCGCTGGCTCGCGCTCGCGCTGCGTGGTGCATACCTCCACCGAAATTGACGGCCCGGACGGCGGTACCGGCCATGATCGCCTCCGCCGCCCCGATCGACCCCCCGGCCAACCGGGCGCTGGCTTCATGCATCCCCGCGAATGCGGGATTGTCCTCCGTGCCCAGGCCGTGGGCAGCGTCCGCTTGGTCCGGGTTGCTGCTGACCCGCCGGACGGCACTGATGTAGTCGGCGTCATGCACGGAGGCGAGGTCATCGTCGGACGCGATCGACGGAGCGGCGACGCTGACGCCGTCGAGCTCGAGGAGACCGCAGTCGCGCGCAAGCCGAGCGGTCAGGTGGAGGCGCTCGGGATTCATGGGATGCTGCCCACCGAAGTCGTAGGCCAGCATCGAGTCGTCCCAGACGACCTGGAGGGGTACCGCCGGCCCGGTGCGCGTAGACATCCCTGCAAGGCTACGCGATGCGCGATACTTCGACGATGCCCCGGGATGGGATGCTTTACTACTGCAAGGGACAATCAGGGACCACAAGGCATGGTCACGGTGCCGCTCCGGCGGCACGGACCAGCGAACGGGGCAGAGCGGGCGTCAATGGTAAGTCAACAGCCACTGTGGCTGAAGGACGATCGACACGGATACGTCAGGCTCCTGGCGTCGGTCCGCGACTTCGTCGACTCCTTTGCGAACAGCTCGCCCGCGCGGCTCGCCCTGTTCATCTTCACCGGCGTGATCCTGGTCTTCACGGCCCTGCTGAGCCTGCCGATGTCCACGAGCAACGGCACGGTCACTCCCCTGCACGATGCCTTCTTCACGGCGGTGTCCGCCGTGTGCGTCACGGGCCTCACCGTGGTGTCCACGGCCACCCACTGGTCCTTCTTCGGACAGTTCGTCATCCTGCTCGGCATCTTCATCGGCGGTCTGGGCACTCTGACGCTCGCATCCCTCCTCGCCCTGATCGTCAGCAAGCGCCTCGGCGTCCGGGGCAAGCTCCTCGCGCAGGAGGCCCTGAACAACGCCAGCCGACTCGGCGAGATCGGTACCCTGCTGCGGATCGTCATCACCACCTCGGTCGTGATCGAGATCGTGCTCGCCGTCGCCCTGGTACCCCGCTTCATGATCCTCGGCGAACCCTGGTGGCAGGCGCTCTGGCACGGCGTCTTCTACTCCATCTCCGCCTTCAACAACGCCGGCTTCACCCCCCACAGCGACGGCCTGGTCCCCTACGAGACGGATCTCTGGATCCTCACGCCCCTCATGGTCGGCGTGTTCCTCGGCAGCCTCGGTTTCCCGGTGATCATGGTCCTCGTACAGGTTCGCCACCGCTTCAGCAAGTGGACGCTGCACGCGAAGCTCACGGTGACCGTCTCACTGATCCTGCTCGTGGCAGGGACCTTCGCCTGGGGCTTCCTGGAGTGGGAGAACGATCGCACGATCTCGAACCTCAGCGTCGTCGACAAGGCCATCCACGCCCTCTTCGCTTCCGTCATGACGCGCTCGGGCGGGTTCAACCTCGTGGACCAGAACGACATGAACAGCACCACGATGCTGCTGACGGACGCGCTGATGTTCGCGGGCGGCGGTTCCGCGTCCACCGCCGGCGGCATCAAGGTCACCACCATCGCCGTGATGTTCCTGGCGATCGTCGCGGAGGCCAGGGGCGACGCCGACGTCCGCGCCTGGGGCCGGACCATCCCGCACGGCGCCATGCGCGTCGCCATCTCGGTGATCTTCATGGGCGCGACGCTCGTGCTGGTCGGCAGCGGCCTCCTCCTCGCACTCTCGGACGAATCCCTCGACAAGGTGGTCTTCGAGGTCATCTCGGCCTTCGCGACCGTCGGCCTCAGTACCAACCTCAGCGCGGAGCTGCCTCCGGCCGGCAAGTACGTCCTGTCCGCCCTGATGTTCGCCGGACGCATGGGCACCATCACACTCGCCTCGGCCCTGGCGCTGAGGCAACGCAGCACGCTGTACCGCTACCCCGACGAGAGGCCGATCATTGGCTGAAAGACCCGCCCACAACGCACCCGTCCTCGTGATCGGCCTCGGCCGCTTCGGTGCGGCCACGGCCGAGCAACTGGTCCGGCAGGGCCGCGAGGTCCTGGCGATCGAGCGCGATCCGCAGCTCGTGCAGAAGTTCGCGAGCATCCTCACGCACGTGGTGGAGGCCGACGCGACGAACATCGACTCGCTGCGGCAACTCGGCGCCCAGGAGTTCTCCGCCGCCGTCGTGGGAGTCGGGACGTCGATCGAGTCGAGCGTCCTGATCACGGCCAACCTGGTGGACCTCGGCATCGACCACCTGTGGGTCAAGGCCATCACGCCCTCGCACGGCAAGATCCTCAAGCGCATCGGTGCCAACCACGTGATCTACCCGGAGGCCGACGCCGGTCAGCGGGCCGCGCACCTGGTCGGCGGGCGCATGCTGGACTTCATCGAGTTCGACGACGGTTTCGCGATCGTGAAGATGTACCCGCCGAAGGAGACCCAGGGCTTCACCCTTGCCGAATCGTCCGTGCGCTCGAAGTACGGCGTCACCGTGGTCGGCGTGAAGTCGCCCGGCGAGGACTTCACCTATGCGAGACCGGATACGAAGGTGTCCGGCCGCGACATGCTGATCGTATCCGGCCACGTCGACCTGCTCGAGCGGTTCGCCGGCCGGCCCTAGGGCGAGGCGCTCCAGGAAGGCGGGGCAGGTTCACGGCCGCGCTGCGGTCTCGCAGCGCTCGGCGCCGTCAAGTGGGTGGCACCGCCCACTCATGGTCACTGCGCCCGTCAGGACGACGACGGACCTGCCAGTTCCCGTGTGATCTCGGCCGCCCGAGCGGTTGCGGCGCGCGCTCCGTCGGCGACGATGCCCGCCAGGCCCAGCGTCTCGAATGTCTCGATGGCGCTCTGCGTCGTACCGTTGGGGCTCGTGACCGCGCGGCGGAGGGCCGCGGCGTCTGCGCCCTGCTCGGCGAGCATGAACCCCGCGCCGGCGACCGTCTCGCGCGCGATCAGCGCGGACAGCCCGGCATCCAGCCCCAGTTCCTCCCCCGCCGCGGCCATCGCCTCCGCGAGGTAGAACGCGTACGCGGGCCCCGAACCACTGACCGCCGACAGCGCGTCGACCTGCTCCTCGGGGATCTCGACGACGGTGCCGGCCGGCCGCAGCAGCTCGCGCGCCTGCGCCATCAGGTCGTGGCTGACGGAGGACCCGGCGGAGATGGAGAGGACTCCCCTGCCGAGCCGGGACGGCGTATTGGGCATCGAACGGATGACCGGCTGGCCCTCCGGCAGGGCTCCCTCGATCATCGCGATCGACACTGCGGCGGCAACGCTCAGGACAACGGCGGACGGCTTGAGCGCGGGACCGATCTCCCGTGCGAGCGGCACGATCCCGACGGGCTTCACCCCGAGGACGACGACGTCGGCCTCCCGCACTGCGGCGACATTCGCTGCGTCGTCGTCCGCCGTGGCGAGGGCTCTCACGCCGTGCCGGTTCCGGAGCTCCTCGGCCCGCTCGGCGCGCCGGACGGTCGCGGTGACCGATGCGGGATTCAGGCCGGCCGCGAGCAACCCGGCCAGGATGGACTCGTTCATCGATCCGCAGCCGAGGAAGGCGATGCGCCGGGTTGTCGTCATGGCTTCCATCCTGCCACGCGCAGCTCACAGGCTGCTCCCAGCGTTCTTGGTGTTGCGACACAAGGAGGGCGCCTAGTGTTCTAACTACCTCATAAGGGTGCGAGTGATGAGGACCGGACTTCCTGACCCGGTCCGGCGTCGGTGGCAGCAGATGATCCCCCCAACATCTGCAGGCCACCGGCGCCATCTCTCTTTAAGCGCCCAGCCTCTTCGATACCGTCAGTGGCGAGGATGCGTCAGTGGCGAAGATGCGTCCGCGCGAAGCGCAGCGTCTCTGCGAGCCACTCCTCGCGCTCCCCCGCACCACGCGCGCGGCGTGTGCTCACCTCAACGGCCACGACGCCGTTCCACTCCGATTCGGCCAGATGGTCGAGGGCCTCGGCACACCGCTGCTGTCCCTGGCCCGGCAACAGGTGCTCGTCCTTGCCGTTCGGCGTCCCGTCCGTCAGATGCACATGGGCAAGCCTGCTGCCGAGCGCACGGATCTCCTCGTAGGAGTCCATGCCCGCGATCGCGGCATGGGAGAAGTCCCAGGTGATCCACTCGTACGGCTCCGGCACGGGGTTCCAGTGCGGCAGGTAGGCCTTCGCCTCACGGCCCCGGACTTTCCACGGGTACATGTTCTCGACAGCGATCTCCACCCCGTACTCCGCTGCGACGCGCGCTATCCCCTCGGGGAACTCCTCGGCATACCCTGTCTGCCAGCGGAAGGGCGGATGCGTCACCACGGTCTTCGCGCCCACCTCGGCGGCCATCGCGGCCGAGAGCTCGATCTTCGTCCAGGCCTTGCCCCACACCTGCTGGGTCAGGAGCAGCGTCGGGGCATGAATGGCCAGGATCGGCATCTCGTACCGCTGGCTGAGGACGTTCAACTGATCGGGATCCTGGCTCACCGAATTGTTCGTGACCATGACCTCGACGCCGTCGTAGCCCAGATCCTGCGCGAGGGCGAAGGCGTCATGGACCGCAAGGGGGTAGACGGAGGCGCTCGAGAGCGCCACCGGGATGTGCGGGGACCCGTGGTCGGGAGCGTCCACGTCAGACCCCACCGGAGACGGACGTCCGCCGGGTCGAGTCGAGTTGGTGGTGCCCCACCCCGGCACCGGGCAACGGCTCGTCGGCGTCGAACATCTTGGCGTCGAACCGCCTCAGCAGCAGTCCCTCCCGCAGCGCCCAGGGGCAGATGTCCATCGAGGAAACGTCGAACAGCTCGAGGGCGCACTCGGCCACGAGCGCACCGGCGAGCACCTGCGGCGCGCGCAGCTCGGACACCCCGTCGAGGTTGCTGCGGTCCTCGATACTCATCGCCGCGAGCCGCTTGGTCCAGAGCTTGAGGTCCTCCAGGCGCAGCTCACGACGCACGAAGGGCCCGGCGGCGGACGGTGCAGCACCCGCTATCCGCGCGAGCGAGCGGAAAGTCTTGGAAGTGCCTGCGACGAGGTGCGGCTCCCCGAGGTGGGCGAACTGCGGCACGGCGTCCCGCAACGTGTCGCGGATGTAGCGGCGCAGTTCCTTCACGCTCTTCGCCGACGGCGGGTCCTCGTGCAGCCAGTCGCGCGTGAGCCGCCCTGCGCCGAGGGGGACGGACAGCGCAACCTCGGGAAGCTCGTCCGTGCCCATCGCCATCTCGAAGGATCCTCCTCCGATGTCCAGGTTGAGGATCGAGTGGGCACCCCAGCCGTACCAGCGGCGGACGGCCTGGAAGGTCACCGCGGCTTCCTGGTCGCCCGAGAGTTCCTGGAGATCGACGCCGGTCTCGCGACGGACGCGCGCCAGCACGTCACTGCCGTTGCCGGCCTCTCTGATGGCCGAGGTGCAGAACGCGAGGAAATCCTCCGCGTCGTGACCCGCTGCGAATTCACGCGCCTCGCGGACGAACCTGACGAGCTCGTCCTGCCCTCTCTTCGAGATCCTGCCGTTCTCGTCGAGGTAGGCGACGAGTTGCAGGGGCTTCTTGTGGGATGCGAAAGGCACCGGCCGCCCACCCGGATGGGCGTCCACGAGCAGTAAATGGACCGTATTCGACCCTATGTCCAGCACACCTAGCCGCATTGTTCCTGCGCCTTCCAGCTTCCGTCCGCTATCGTCTGGTCCCGCACCGAGCGACAGGCTACTTGCCCGCAGCGACCTTGCGCTTCGCGGGCGCCCGGCGGGTGGTCTTCTTCGGGGCAGGGCCCTTGGCGCGCTTCTCGGCGAGCATGTCGATCGCCTGTTCGCGCGTGAGCTCCTCGATGGCCATCGAGCCTGGCACCGTGATGTTGGTGACGCCGTCGGTGATGTATGGACCGAAGCGGCCGTCCTTCACCACGATGGGCTTCTCGCTCACGGGGTCGTCGCCGAACTCGGCCAGAGGCGGAGTCACTGCGCGGCCACCCCGCTGCTTGGGCTGCTTGTAGATCTCCTGCGCCTGCTCGAGGGTGATCGTGAAGATCTCCTCCTCGGAGCCGATCGACCGCGAGTCGCTGCCCTTCTTCAGGTACGGGCCGAAGCGGCCGTTCTGTACCGTGATCTCCTTGCCGTCCTCGTCCGTGCCGAGGACGCGCGGCAGGTTCATCAGCTTGAGGGCATCCTCGAGCGTCACGGAGTCCACGGACATGGACTTGAACAACGATCCCGTGCGCGGCTTGACCTTCGCAGGCTTCTTCGGGGGCTTCGGCTTGCCGTTCTTGTAGTACTCGACCGGCTGGCTTGCGATCTCCTCGGCAGTCATCTCGGGGATCAGCTCGATCACGTACGGCCCGTAGCGACCGTCCCGGGCGACGATGGTGCGGCCCGTCTCCGGGTCGGTGCCGAGCACGCGCTCCTGGGATGTCGGCGCCTCCATCAGCTCGATGGCCTTCTCTGCCGTCAGTTCGTCCGGTGCGAGGTCCTCGGGCACGTTGGCGCGCTGCGGCTCGGTGCCTTCCGGCGCGTCGGCCGGCAGCGGCTTCTCCAGGTACGGTCCGAACTTCCCGACCCGCAAGGTGATGCCGTCCGCGATCTCCACCGAGTTGATGCGACGTGCGTCGATCTCCCCCAACTCGTTGACGATCGTGTGCAGGCCGGTGTCCTTGCGGTCCCCGAAGTAGAAGTGGTTGAGCCACGCGACGCGTCCGGCCTCGCCGCGCGAGATGCGGTCGAGGTCCTCCTCGAGCTCCGCCGTGAAGTCGTAGTCGACGTAGTCATGGAAGTGCTCCTCGAGCAGGCGCACGACCGAGAAGGCGATCCAGCTCGGCACGAGGGCCTGACCCCGCGTGCGCACGTATCCCCGGTCCATGATGGTGGACATCGTCGCGGCGTAGGTCGACGGGCGGCCGATCCCGCGCTCGTCGAGCACCTTCACGAGCGATGCCTCGGTGTAGCGCGGGGGCGGCGAGGTCTCGTGGCCGATCGGCTCGATCGCCGTCGCGCCCAGGGAATCACCCTTGGCGACGTTCGGCAGGCGTGTGCCCTGCGTGTCGTCGTCCGTGCCGTCCTCGTTGCGATCGGCGTCGCGGCCCTCCTCGTAGGCGGCCATGAAACCGCGGAAGGTGATGACGGTGCCGGATGCGGTGAACTCGGCGTCCCGTCCGTCGGCACTCCTGGCACCGAGGCGGAGCGACGCCGTCGAACCCTTGGCGTCCGCCATCTGGGAAGCGACCGTGCGCTTCCAGATCAGTTCGTACAGGCGGAATTCGTCGCCGCGGAGCGACTGGGCCACCTGCGCGGGCGTGCGGAACGAGTCGCCCGCAGGGCGGATAGCCTCGTGCGCTTCCTGCGCGTTCTTGGCCTTGCCCTTGTACACGCGGCGCGCCTCGGGGACGTACTCGGGGCCGTACAGCTCGGAGGCCTGGCGGCGTGCGGCGTTGATGGCCTGGTCCGACAGCGCCGAGGAGTCGGTACGCATGTAGGTGATGTAGCCGTTCTCGTACAGCCGCTGGGCCACCTGCATGGTGACTTTCGAACTGAAGCGCAGCTTGCGCGCCGCCTCCTGCTGCAGGGTCGACGTCGTGAACGGGGCCGCAGGGCGCCGCGTGTAGGGCTTAGTTTCGACGGACCGCACGGTGAAGGCCGCGCTTTCGAGCCCGGCCGCCAGCGTGCGTGCCGATTCCTCGTTCAGGCGGACGGCATTCGCTGCCTTCAGCTCGCCCCGATCGGAGAAGTCCTTGCCGGTGGCGATGCGGCTGCCATCGACGGCGACGAGCTTGGCGGGGAAGGCGTTGCCCTTGCTCGTGTCCTGGGGGGCGAAAGTGCCCGTCAGGTCCCAGTACGACGCCGAGCGGAACGCCATGCGCTCGCGCTCCCGTTCGACGACGAGACGCGTGGCCACGGACTGCACGCGGCCGGCGGACAGGCCGCGTGCCACCTTGCGCCACAGCACCGGGGAGATCTCGTACCCGTAGAGGCGGTCGAGGATGCGTCGGGTCTCCTGGGCGTCCACCATGGGGATGTCGACGTCGCGCAGCTCACCCATGGCACGGGTGACGGCTTCCTTCGTGATCTCACCGAAGGTCAGCCGGTACACAGGCACTTTCGGCTTCAGGACCTGCAGCAGGTGCCAGGCGATGGCCTCGCCTTCGCGGTCCGCATCGGTTGCCAGGTAGAGCTCGTCGGCGTCCTTCAGTGCGGCCTTCAGCTCCGCGACGGTCTTCCGCTTCTCGGGCGACACCACGTAGTAGGGCTCGAAATCGTTGTCGATGTCCACGGCGAACTTGCCCACGGAGGACTTCTTGAGTTCGGCAGGGAGGTCGGAGGGCTGCGGGAGGTCCCGAATGTGCCCCATGGACGCCGCGACCTGGAAACCCTCGCCGAGATAGCCCGAGATGCTCTTGATCTTGCTGGGGGACTCAACGATGACGAGCTTCTTGCCGTGCTTCTTGTCCGTGGCCTTGGTCGGCACTTCTCTCCTATATATACGGGGGCGATGCCGCTGCAACTCTTAGGTGTCCGGTCAGGATCCCGCTGCCGGGGCTCCCTCACAGTATGCGTCATGCGTACCGACACAAGGGTAACCGCTGGTTTCAGGGGGCCGGAATCAGGAACCCTTCGCGGATCAACTGCTCGACATCGACCAGCAACTCCGACGTGAACGCGGC
This sequence comes from Arthrobacter sp. NamB2, assembly GCF_005281365.1. Classification (NCBI taxonomy): domain Bacteria; kingdom Bacillati; phylum Actinomycetota; class Actinomycetes; order Micrococcales; family Micrococcaceae; genus Arthrobacter; species Arthrobacter sp. NamB2. Next base: position 83,345 of record NZ_SZWI01000008.1, read on the forward strand.
GTCCGGCCGCTGCAGCAGCATCGCGAGGGCACCGGCGATCTGGCCCGCAGTGAGGTCACCGTCACATGCCGAGACGAAGCCGGCGAGTTCGGTGCTCAGCAGGGTGGTGCGCCGGAGCCCGGCTCCCTGCCGCAGGAGGATGACGCCCGGATGTTCGGCCCCGGGCCGCTGGTGGCGTTCCTCGGTGACGTCGTCCGCGACGAGAAGGAACTCCTCCGCGATGCCAACACCCGAGGCGGCTTGTTCCGTATGCGCGGCGAGCCAGTCACTGCGTTCGACGGCGGCGGCCAGGTGCGGACCGACGGGCTGTTCGATGTCGTGCGTGATCTCCTCGAACGTCATCCGGACGAGGTCGCGTGATGCGGCCGGCCTGCGCAGCCATACTGAGCCGAAGCCGACGCCCTCGACATCGCGCGAGGCGAAATCCTCGAGGTAGGCGGTGAAACTGTCGAGGTAGGCGGCGCGGTCACGGTTCTCGGCGGCGTCCCGCAGCCACGTCTCCGCGTACTGCACCGGCGACAACTGTTCGCGCTGGATGATCCAGGCATCGACTCCGGGCGGGACGAAGGAGCGGAGGCGGCGGTCCCAGGGCGTACCCTCGGTGATCTCCCAGTTGCCGAGCAGCTGTGCAGCGGCGCCGGGAGCGAGCACCGTCGGCAGTTCACGGATCAGTGTCTCGACGATGGCGTCGCCGGCCAACCCACCGTCCCTGTAGGTATAGGCCTCGTCGCGCGTTCCCGAGCGCGGGGTGATCACGAAGGGAGGATTGGACACCACGAGGTCAAACTCCTCGCCCGCGACCGGCTCCAGCAGACTGCCCAGGCGGAGGCTGACGCGGTCGTCGAGGCGCGAGGGGTCGATGCCGAGTGCGGGCGCGTTCAGGAGGAGGTTGAAGCGGGTGAAGGCCAGTGCCCGATCCGAGATGTCCGTCGCCGTCACGTGGTCGGCGTGCGGCAGGAGGTGGAACACCTGGATACCGCACCCCGTACCGAGGTCGAGGGCACGGCCGACGGGTGTCCTCATGACGGTTTGAGCGAGGGTCAGTGACGCACCGCCGATGCCCAGGACGTGGTCGTGGCGCAGCGGTCCGGGCCGCTGCTCCGCCCCGAGGTCGCTGGCGACCCAGAGGTTCCCGCCGACGTCGGAGCCGTACGGGCGCAACTCGACCGCTGCCCGCCACAGTGGTGCGGTCGCGGATCCGCTCGCCTCGGCTGCCGGTGTTGTCTTCGGCCCGGCTGCCGGTGCTGGTGCTGGTGCTGGTGCTGTCGCGGCTACCGGCTCGGTCGCAGGCGCAGGTGCGGCTACCGGCTCGGCCGCCGGCGCAGGCGCCGTCGCGTATCCGACCGAGTGCGCAGCCCGTTCGATGAGTCGCAGGTGCTCGAGGCCCCGGACGCCGACGGTGGGAAAGGCGTCGCCGAGGTCCCCCTCGGTGACCGGCTCCCCCAGGAGCCAGAGCAGGACCGGCGCGGCCCGGACGCCGTCGGGCCCCCGGTGGCGCTGCTGTGCGCGCAGCAGCGCCGGGACGAACTGTCCCCTGCCGAGGGCGGCATAGGCCTGCGCGCCGAGGAGGTCCTCGACGCCGTCGACCGTGTACTGGAGCCTGGACAGATCGGCTGCGAGCGCCGTGAGCACGGCCAGGTCCCGGCTCGACGGCGCCGAGGGGACGTCGTCGTCGAATCCCTCGTGACCGCTTGCAGTGTCGCGTATCAAGCTGCGCCCGCCGTCGTGGCTTCGGCCTCGTCCGACTCGCAACCCTGCGGGCAACGGAGGGTCGCGGGATCCGCCGCGCACCCTGCACAGTAGAGGGTGAGGTTGCGGCAGGTGGGATTGGAGCAGTTCTCGAACTTGTTCGTCGGCGTCTGGCAGCGCACGCACGCACCGATCGTGACGGCGTCGTCGCTGAACTCGAGGTGCATGCGCTTGTCGAAGACGTAGAGCGAGCCCTCCCACAGTCCGCCGTCACGGTACTTTTCGCCGTAGCGGACGATGCCGCCGTCGAGTTGGTAGACCTCCTGGAAGCCTCGGTTGATCATCAGGCTGGAGAGCACCTCGCAGCGGATGCCGCCCGTGCAGTACGTGACGACGGGCTTGTCCTTGAGGTCGTCGTACTTGCCCGAGTCCAGCTCACGGACGAAGTCGTGGGTGGTTCGGACATCGGGGACGACGGCTCCCTTGAAGCGTCCGATCTGGGCCTCGAGGGCGTTGCGTCCGTCGAAGAAGACCACCTCCTGCCCCGCGGCGCGCTTGGCGTCGACAAGTTCGTGCACCTCCTCGGGTGCAAGGTGTGTCCCGCCGCCCACCACCCCCGTCTCGTCGACCTTCAGCTCGCCGGGAGCACCGAAAGAGACGATCTCGTCGCGTACTTTGACGCTCAACCGGGGGAAGTCGTCGGCGCCACCCTCCGACCACTTGATCTCGATCCCCCTGAAGGCCGGGTACTCGCGCGTGATCCTGACGTACTGCTTCACCGCACCGATCTCCCCGCCGACGGTCCCGTTGATACCGTCTTTCGAGATGATGATCCTGCCGCGCAGCCCCCACTTCTCGCAGAGGGCGCGCTGCCACAGCCGGATCGCCTCGGGATCGGGCAGTGGTGCAAAGGCGTAGAAGAGGGCAATACGGTTCATCGACACGGCTTAAAGGGTACTGGGCGTCGCAATCGGTCACTGTCGTGGCGTCGCCTGTGCTTGTCGGCCGGCGAGAACTATCGTTCAGCACATGGGCGCATCTGCAGACAACGAACTTCTCCAGACCTGGATAACCGGATGGACCGCATGTCGGGGTTACGAGCCGCACGACGACGGGCGCACCACCTCCGTTCTCCTGACCGACCAGCAGAACCAGACAGAGCACTTCCTCTTCGAGCCCGACACCGAGCGATTCCTGGAACTGGCGCAGGAGACGAAGCAGGACCCCACGCGCGTGCTGACCGTTGTCACGAACCGGGCGCAGGATCTGATGGACGCGGCAGCCCCGCTCCACATGCGCGTGACGGACCGCCAGCAGTCCCTGATGAGCGTCGACATGCACGGGCAGGACGTCGAGGACCCGCGCGCGCCAGGCGACGGTCTCACCCTCGAGCGCACCCGCGAAGGTACCTGCCGCCGCGTCACGGTGCACGCCGACGGGCTCCTCGCAGCGCGCGGTTCCGTGTCCGTAGTCGGCGACTACGCGGTCTACGACCGCATCGTGACCGAGGAGGGTTTCCGGCGCAGAGGACTGGGCAGCTACGTCATGCGAGCGCTGACCGCAGGGGTGCTGGAGGACGACGTCACCACCGGACTGCTCATGGCGTCCGCTGACGGACGGGCGCTCTACGAGTTCCTCGGGTGGCGGCACCTCGCCGACGTGTTCGTTATCAGAGGATAAGGGCGCTTACCCGAGTCCCTTCGCTCGGCCCGATGGGACAATTGCCGGGTGGCTGTGCGGAACCAATCGATCTCCCTGCTCGGGGGTGGACCCAACCCCGAGCAGCTGCTGCATGTCCGCGAGATACCGGCGCGCGATGCCGAGCACGCCCCCTGGCCCGCGTGGGCCCATCCTGACGTCATCGATGCCTTCGCCGCGCGGGGTGTCCGTGAGCCCTGGCGCCATCAGGTGGAGGGGGCCACGTCCGCCCATGGTGGAGCGCACACCATCATCGCGACGGGCACCGCCTCGGGGAAGTCCCTCTGCTACCAGCTGCCGGTCCTCGACGAGATCCACCGCAGCGAGCTGACGAACCGCGCCACGTTGGCCCCGAACGGCTCGGTGGCCCTTTACCTGGCACCGGCGAAGGCGCTTGCCGCGGATCAGTTGTCCGCGATCAACGCCTTGAAGCTGCCCACCGTTCGTGCAGAGACGTACGACGGCGACACCGAATCGGGTGCCCGCCGCTGGATCCGGGACCATGCCAATCTCATCCTCGCGAATCCGGACATGCTCCACTACGGCATCCTTCCCAACCACACCTGGTGGGCGCGGTTCTTCCGCCGGCTCAAGTACGTGATCATCGACGAGGCACATAGTTACCGGGGCGTGTTCGGGTCCCATGTGGCCAATCTCCTGCGACGGCTTCGCCGGATCTGCGCGAGCTATGGAGCGAACCCGGTGTTCATCGGGGCCTCCGCGACGTCGGCCGAACCTGCAGCGTCGTTCGGGCGCCTCATCGGCGCTCCGGCGCGTGCCGTCGACCGGGACAGCTCGCCGCACGGATCCACCACGGTCGCCTTCTGGGAGCCACAGCTCACCGGGATGAAGGGCGAGAACGGTGCTCCCACCCGGCGGACGGTCATCGCCGAGACATCGGACCTCCTCGCCAACCTGGTCTCCTCCCATGTGAGGACGATCGCCTTCATCAAGTCCAGGCGAGGGGCGGAAAGCATCGCACAGACATCCCGGCGCATGCTCGAGGACGTGCATCCGAGCCTCCCGCACCGCATCGCGGCCTACCGGTCGGGGTACCTGCCGGAGGAACGGCGCGCTCTCGAGAGGGATCTGCGTAGCGGTGAGTTGCTCGGGGTAGCAAGCACCTCCGCCCTCGAACTCGGTATCGACATCTCCGGACTCGATGCGGTCCTGGTGGCCGGGTGGCCGGGAACACGGGCGTCCCTGATGCAACAGATCGGACGTGCCGGTCGCTCGGGCCAGGACGCCATCGCCGCGTTCGTCGCCAGTGACGACCCCCTGGACACATATCTCGTGCACCATCCCGAGGCGGTCTTCGACCTCGCAGTGGAAGCCACCGTTTTCGATCCCTCCAACCCCTACGTACTCGGCCCGCACCTGTGCGCTGCAGCGGCCGAGCTACCCCTGACGGACGCTGACCTCGATCTGTTCGGCGCCACCTCGGAATCCCTGCTCGCAACCCTGTCTGAGCAGGGATTCCTCCGGCGCCGCCCTGCAGGGTGGTTCTGGACACACCCGCAGAGCGCGGCGGCGATGGTCAACCTCCGAGCGGACGGCGGTGGACCGATCAACATCGTGGAAGCGGAGTCCGGCGCCCTCCTCGGCACGATGGACTCTCCCCAGAGTCACTACCAGGCACATCCCGGGGCGGTGTACGTCCATCAGGGCCGCACCTATGTAGTGCAGGAGCTCAACGAGCAGGACCACTGTGCAGTGGTTGCCCGCGCGCATCCGGACTACTACACGCAGGCGCGGGACGTCACGCAGATCGAGGTGATCGGCCGCGATGTCAGCCAGCTGTGGGGCGGTGTCCTCGCGAACTTCGGTGATGTGAAAGTGACCACTCAGGTGGTCTCCTTCCAGCGCAAGGCCTTCTCCTCCAACGAGGTCCTCGGCGAGGAACCCCTGGAACTCGAGGCCCGCGACCTCTTCACCAAGAGTGTCTGGTTCGAGATCAGCCCCGAGTTGCTCGAGGCCGAGGGCATCCTCGCGGAGGAGCTGCCCGGAGCGCTGCACGCCGCCGAGCATGCAGCGATCGGACTGCTGCCTCTCGTCGCGTCGAGTGACCGGTGGGACATCGGCGGGGTGTCCACCGCCCTGCATGCCGACACCGGCCTCCCGACGATCTTCGTGTATGACGGTCATCCCGGCGGTGCCGGTTTCGCCGAGCGAGGGTTCGAGGCCGCACGGACCTGGTTGTCCGCAACCCGGGATGCCATCGAAGCGTGCGAGTGCGAGTCGGGCTGCCCGTCCTGCGTGCAGTCCCCCAAGTGCGGAAACCGGAACAACCCGCTGAGCAAAGGGGGTGCGGTTGCGGTGCTGACACTGATCCTCAGGGAGGCCGGCATTGCCATGGGATCCGGCGGTACGGGGACACCCGACGGCGCGGCCGACGCGAACCCGCCTACCGACCCGGTCCAGGGTGCGACTGGAACAACCCCGGCGACCTCCACCAGGACTGACGGAACCAGGAGCGGTGCACCAGCGGCCTGACCCTTCTGTCCGCACGCTGTGCGCACTCACGGCAGCTCGTCCAGCCATCCAAACACCTTCTCAAATCCGCGCACCTGATGGAGGACGCGCGCGGGGAAGTCCGCGGAACCTTGCCGAGGTGTCCGGCGCATCGTCTTCGAGCGGTGTCCGATGCTTTCTTGGGCTCACGGCGGAGGACCCGCTCGCGCTGCTCCGACCGCGTCCGGCAGAAGCCCTTCCACAGGGACCGACACGCGAATCTCCGCCGTTCCGGCCCCTGTTGCTCCTATCGAGCAATCACGCAGGGCAGCTCCTTGCCGTTGCGCGACCGATCCGGCGACCGAGCAGGGGTCACCAGCAGACAGACCCCGGGCAACATCAGCAGCAGCCAGTGCTGCCAGGTCCGCTGCTGTAGCTGCCTTCGATGCTGCCGATGCCGCCTGCAGCAGCAGGACGGCCGCGGCGATCAATAGTAGTGTCAGCAGCGCGAGAGCGGCCATCAGGAGTGTTCCCGCGCCCTGATCGGAACCCGCCACCGAACGAGTGCCGCGACCGAGGCGGCTACGTGACGCGCAGCGTGTGCGTCGCGCGCCGTTGGATACAGATCGTCGTCGCAGGCTGGTTGCACGGGCCTGCCTACCCACTGTGCTCGACCTTCCCCGTGGCTGTCGCGCTCAACTCGAGGCCCAGAAGGTCCACGACCGGTCCGTCGACCTTCGCCCGGACTTCAACGGTGGTCCACTCCGTCCCGCCCCCTACCGTCGTTGTCGCATCTTTCCCGGCCAATCGGCGGACCGTCTGCTGCACGGACTGATCGCTCTCGCCCCGCATCGCTTCCCGCGCTCCGGCACGAGCCGCTTCTTCAATCCGCAGCTGAACCGTGCCCACGTGAGCTGTTCCCAGTAGGAGCGCAAGGAGCACGACCAGGGCGGGAAGCACGACCGCAACCTCTGCGGTCACCGATCCGCGCTGACGTCCGTCGGCCTCGACTGGTGGCTCGATCTGCGCGGACGCTCGGCCCAGCCTGCTGGATTGGCAGCGTCTCTCCGTAGGGCCAGGAATACCCGATCGATGCTTCGAGCCGCCCTGGTCGCTCCTCACTAGCCGAAATTCAGTGCGGACGTGATCAGGGACATCAGGAGACCCTTGATCTCACCACTGGACAGCACAGCTACAAGAAGCGCGGCGAAACCTACCGCGGCGAGCGTCGCGATGGCGTACTCGGCAGTTGCCATTCCTGCCTCCCGGTCCAGCACCCCGGCCCGACGACGCCGTACTGTCCGTGCACTGGCTCTCTCCCGTCGTGCGTCGCGCCGACGGGTCTCCCGGTCATCGCCGCTCGCCTCGCTCGCAGCGCCCGGCACTCCGTCCTGTGAGCCCGCGAAGAAGCCACCCCACTGCCGCTGTCCGAACGGTTCGGACTCCACGGATCGCATGCGTGACTCGACCTGCCCGCCCTGTGCCTCGTGCTCGCCTGCTGACGAATCCGTATCCTGATCACCGGCCGCGGGCGTCAGCTGCACCAGGTTCCTGCCGCGCGGGCCGCCGGACGCGAGAACGCGTAGGCGGGTGCACTGCGTCTGCTCGGGCGAAGCACTGTCAGGCGGGTACTCGTCAATGCCCTGCCGTGTGCATCGAACCCGGAATGCCGAACCATTCTTCGTTGTCGGCTGCGTTCCAATAGACATGGAGTCTCCCTCGATCGACGCGGGGTATCTTCCCCGCGTTCCGCTAGTAGCGACGGCTATCGCTGCGACAACTCTGTCGAAGCAGCGCCGGACACGGAGTGCCGGGGCGGGCTAAGTGGACAACTGGAGCCAACCGTTCAGGCGTGTCCTCGCATCTAGCGTCTACGCGGGCATCGGCAGCAGGATCAGGCTGGTTCCCGTACCAGCACGGGGCACGTGGGAGGAGCGGGTTCCACCTCGACGCCGGTGCCCGTACCGCCGGTGCTACAGGGCAGGAAGGAGCCCCAGAACAACAGGAACGACTCCCAGGCAGATGAAGGCCGGCAGTGAGCACAGTCCGAGTGGCAGGACGAGCTGCACTCCGAGTGCCGCTGCTTTCCTCTCCATCTCCCGGTTATGTCGCCGTCTCAACTGGGCCGCGTGAGCGTGCAGGAGCGCCGCGGAAGGTGCACCCGTGGACGTCGCGAAGCGCAGACCCTGCCGCACTTCTTCGGCGCTTCGCACTGCCTGGTCCGTCAGCGCGATCATTCTGGGAAGTCCGCGCCGCCGCTGTGGGAGACGGTGATGGTGTGCGTCCAGTCCCGCGTCCCAAGCCGCGTTCCAGGACGCACCGAGCAACCTGGCTGCATGAACTCTCTGCAGTAGGAAGCCCATGGTGGGATCACAGGACGCCGCGACGACGGACAACGCGTACTCGACCGACGCGCCGCCAGTGAGGAGAGCGCCCAGCAGGTCGAGAATGAGCGGCGCCTCACGGAGGCCACGCTGACTGACCGCGCTCCGCGGTCTCACAGCGGGGCGCTTCACGCCCGCGGATCGAGCGTCGAGAACAATCGCTGCGCACGCCAGGAGGAACGACACCAGCAACCCCGTCACCGCGGCGTCCCTCCTCCAGCCCGCTGTACCAGACGCCGGGACCACACTCGTCCGGCAAGCATCAGCAGCGCTCCTGCCCCAAGAGCCCACCGTCCCAGCGGTGAAGCCACCAGCACCTCTATCGGGTTGATGCCGAGTGCGAAGCCGAGAACGATACCGACGGCCGGAAGCCAGGCGAGGAGAACGACTGTCGCGCGTGGTCCAGCCAGTGCTGTGTCCCGGGCTGACAAGCCGTCGAGCTGGGCGTCGAGCTGAGCGGCATAGTGCTCGAGAATCCCTGCCAGCGGTGCCCCGCTGCGCTCTGCCACCTCAAGGCACCCGGCGAGATCGATCCACATGCGGTCGGTGTGCTCCGCCCCGGAGATTCGACGACCGGTGCATCCCACGGAATCATCACGGAGCGCACCGGGGACACTCAGGCCGAGTTCAGCAGCACGACGTGCCCTGGCGACGACGGGAAGCACCGCACAGGAGAATCCGGTGCGCCCGTCGGCATGGACCTGCTCCATGTCCGCCCAGAGGACACGCGGCGGTCGCCCTGCTCGAAGGAGCCCGGCGAGTTGATGGACGAAGAGCGGGAGCTCATGCGGATCCATCGTCGGAGACTTGCCTGACAACCGCTGGACGAGCCTCTGCACACCCGCCGGTGCCGACGCCGTCGCATCATCCCGACGCTGCCCGGCACTGCCGCCGGCACCGGGGAACCGCACACGTTGGTCACGACGCCACTGCCCCGGACCCTGCAGGACGGTCACCGCGCACGCTGCGGCCAGCAGAACGGCCACCGTCATCCCTGTCATATCTGGACTCCGGTCCAGCCGACGCGACGGGCGAACTCCGGCCATGCTGTGCCTGCTCGGCACGCTGTCCCGTCATTCACCAGAACGGGCCTGACCACGAGTGTGTTGTCCGGACTCAACTCCAATAATCCGAGGCTCTCGACACGGCGACCCCTGGAATCACGCACCACGTGCACGAGGGCATCGAGGGCACTTGCAGCCTGGAGAGCCAGGGCCTCCGGGCTCAGTCCCGCGAGCGCTGCAAGTGCCCCCAGCCGTGCCGGTACCGCGTCGGCCGAATTAGCATGCACAGTCCCTCCGCCGCCGTCGTGCCCGGTATTCATTGCCGACAGCAGTTCCCGGACTTCCGCTCCGCGACACTCTCCGACGACCAGGCGGTCCGGCCTCATCCTGAGGGCTTGTCTCACGAGCTCGGTGAGGTCAAGCACGCCAGCCCCCTCCAGGTTGCCGTGGCGGGACTGGAGTCCGACAGTGTGTCGGTGGGCAGGGTTGAGTTCCGCTGCGTCCTCGACCAGCACCACTCGCTCATCCGGGGCAGCCAGGCCGAGGAGCGTGGAGAGCAGTGTCGTCTTCCCCGTCCCCGTGGCGCCGCTGATCAGGAAGTTCAAGCGGTGCTGCATCATCGACGTGAGTGCCTGAGCCATCACGGGCGCCACGGTTCCGCTGTCCACTAGTTCTGGCAGGGAGAAGACGCGGGAGCGTCTGATCCTTATCGACAGGAGCGTTCCCGCAGTCGAGATCGGTGGAAGCACAGCGTGGACCCGGAGGTTCTCCACCCGCACGTCGACCGCCGGACTTCCATCGTCGAGCCGCCTGCCACCTGCGGCTATCAGTCGGACGGCGAGCGAACGGACCTCATCATCGTGCTGGAAGACGCGGTCGATCTGCCGCAGGCCCGTCGCCCCGTCAACCCAGACGTCGTCCGGTCCATTGACGAGGATGTCCGTGACCGTACGGTCCGCAAGGAGGTGCTCGAGGGGTCCAAGTCCCTTGAGTTCTGCTCGGACACGATCCAGAACCGAGAGGGTGCCCTCGGAACCGAGAAGCCTGCCACTTGACCCGACGGCGCCGGCGAGCGCCGCACTGGTTGCCGGCACGGTTCCCGCAAGGACCGCCCTGCGCACGGTGTCCACCATCGACGCCGGGCCCTGGCTATCCTGCACGGCATGGCCCTCCTCGTGCCACCCCTCACCGCCCCGGTACCCCGTGTCGCTTCTCAGTACGCGCATCTGACGTCTCGTCAGCCCACCCTGCATATCGCCGCGAGTGTTCGCCTCTGTCATTCCAACAGCTCGATCGCGCTCGTGACGGAGCGAACAACCTTCCTCACGGATCGAGGCACCACGAAAGACACCATCCGGCCGGCTGCCTCGGCCTGGCGGGCGCCCCGCACGAACGGAAGGAACGGAAGCGGTCCGGGACGCCCCATCAGGTCCGCGACGAGCCACGCATCCAACCCTTCCTGTACTGGCCCGCGCAGGACGACCGTCATGGGTACCGAGTTGCGAGCGCGGAGAACCCCACCAGCTGCGGCGACGCTGCGCGGCCTCGACGGAACGAGGAGCACGACGTGGTCGCAGACCGCGCCGAGAAACCGGGCAGCGGGACCATTGCCGAGGTCGATGACCGTCACGTCGAAGGCTCCACGGGCGGCGTCGACGACCGCTCCGGAGGACGGCATAGCGCCACCGGGCCCTCCGCCGACCGTCCCCGCCCGCGCTGCATGCGACAGCACGGAGAGCCTGCCATCGCTGGGTAGGGCAGACGCGAGCTGCTCGGGGTTGAGCGTGCCCCGGATGTCGCTGAGGTCGTGCCACCGCACACCCGGGCGGTCCTCGATGCCGAGGGCGAGGTCGAGCCCGCCGTTCAGGGGATGTCCGTCCACCAGCACGGTCGACTTGCCCGCGCCCGCGATCTGGCGGGCGCACCAATAGGCGAACGTGCTGACCCCACAGCCCCCGGCAGCTCCGAGGAACCCGACGACGGACCCGGACGTGGCCGAACCCAGCCGGCGTCCCAGATACTCGGCAAGCCAGCCCGCCCCCTGCGGCAGGATGACTACACGGGAGGAGGCGAGGTTGGCGGCAGTCCCCCAGACCGAGTTTTCGTCCTCGGTCATGCCTACCACGATGACGTCCCGCTGACCCGTCGTCCCTCCGGCCGCTTGCTCGGGCCCGACGAGCAACACCACGGGATTCAGGGCCAGACCTTCGTCGAGACCAGGAACGAAGACGGGCGCCACCCCGGCCGAGGCGCACGCCCTGGCCACCAGATCCCGAACGCGTTGAGAACCTCCGGCGAGGACTACCGGCTGCCGTCGGGCCTCCATGGTCCACGTCTGCTGCGTCATGGACACAGCCTCGTCTCGCAGACCGCTTCCACGTACTCGCCCCGGTCCTATGTGGACAACACGGATTGCAGGAATGGCACCGGGTCGGCCGACAATGAGGGGATGTACATAGCCGTGGGGCCCGTCCCGTCGAGTGCCGGCGACGGGGCCGGCATCGCCCTTCAGGACCTCGATGCCCGCGGAGTCCGACGCGGTGACGCGATCGTCGTCGACCCCCAGCAGCTTGCGGAGGCGGTAGCACGTGCAGACGAACGGCGTCCTCGGTGGGTCTGGAACAGCACGCGGGAATGGTACCCGGACCTCCTGCGCGCGGGTGTCGACGTCGACCGGTGCTGGGACCTGGGCCTGACGCGGAACATCCTCGCGCACTCGGGATCGTGTCGGCCTTCCCCGTACGTCGACGCGGCGAGGGCAAGCGCGACGACGGACGACGGTACCGAGCCGGCCCGGGTCCTGATGCCACCTCCACCACCGCCGAACCAGCATTCGCTGTTCGATGAGCCCTGCGACCACGCCGGCCCCGCACTCGACGCTGTGATCGAGGAGTTCGGCGAGCAGCTGACCACCGCTGCCGAAGCGACAGAATCCGGACGACTCAACCTCCTGCTGGCGGCCGAGTCGGCTGGGTCCCTCATCGCCGCCGAGATGGAACACTCGGGGCTCCCCTGGCGCAAGGACGTCCACCAGGACCTGCTCGAACGCACCCTCGGACCGCGCCCGCCGGAGGGCAGGCGGCCGGCAGAACTCGAAAGGCTCGCCGGTGAGCTCCGGACAGCACTCGCGAGCCCTTCGCTCAACCCGGACTCACCGCAGGAGGTTCTGCGCGCGCTGCACAGGGCCGGAATCGAGGTCACGACGACGCGCTCCTGGGAGCTCGAGCGGCAACAGCACCCCGCCATCGCGCCACTCCTGACGTACAAAAAGCTGTCGAGGCTCATGACGGCGAACGGCTGGAACTGGCTCGACGCGTGGGTGCACGACGGCCGGTTCCGGCCCGAGTACGTGGTGGGCGGCGTGGTGTCCGGGCGGTGGGCGTCACGCGGTGGCGGTGCCCTGCAGATTCCCCGACAGGTCCGGGACGCGGTCCGTCCCGACGACGCGCATGTCTTCATCGTGGCCGACGCGGCGCAACTCGAACCGAGGGTCCTGGCGGCTCTCGGCCAGGATTCCGCGCTCGCCGCCGCAGCCAGGGACAGGGACCTGTATCAGGGGATCGCCGATCAGGGGTTCGGCGGCGACCGGGCCAAGGCCAAACTGGCGATGCTGGGAGCCATGTACGGCGCGACGAGCGGCGAGTCCGGTCGGCTGATGCCGCAGTTGACGCGCGCGTACCCGCGGGCGATCGGTGTCGTCGAGGCGGCCGCGAGATCAGGGGAAGCGGGAGAGGGCGTGTCGAGCTACCTCGGCCGGGGCTGCCCGCCCGCCTCGGATGAATGGCGTGCCAGGCAGCGGACGTCGACGGCGGAGGAGCAGCGCCGCGCGGATGCAGCCGCGCGCGCCCGGGGTCGTTTCACGAGGAACTTCGTGGTGCAGGCCTCTGCGGCCGAGTGGGCGCTCTGCTGGCTCGCCGAGATCCGGCGTCGATTGAAAGCCAGCAGCATTCCGGAACCAAGGAGCCGCATCGCCCTCTTCCTGCATGATGAGGTGGTCCTCCATGTCCCGTCGGAGCAGGCGGGCGATGCAGCAGTCATCCTGGAGGACGCTGCCCGGGCGGCCACCCATCTGATCTTCGGCGACATCCCCATCGAGTTCTCCATCAACACGGTGACCGTCGTGTCCTACGCGGACGCGAAGTAGGCAGACCGCACCGTCCGCGCGCCGTTTGTCCACATACCGTGGCCGCCTTTCCCGGTGCTCCTAAAGGGCCCGTACGGTGACATCACGAACGGGGAAGGGCGGTGCGCGTGAGCATCCTGAAAATCGATACGGACCGATACGGGGAAGCGGCAGGCCTCGCTGCTGTAGCGGGACAGGGAATCTCCGAAGCGGTCCTGTCGACGAACTCCGCGCTCATGCACACTGCCGGCATGGCGGGATGGGATGCGATGGGTGCGGAGTGGTCGGTCTCGTACGACAGTGCGGCCCGTGAAGTCCTCGAAGCCTGTCGCGAGCTCGCGCTCGCATCCTCGGACACATCGCGGGCGCTCACCTACTCCGCCGGTAACTACATCGATGCCGAGCACGTAGCGTCCATGGGGTTGTCCGAGCTTGTCATGCCGCTGCTGCCGGCATCCGTGCCGGATGCGACTGCTCCGAACCTGCCCTCCGCCGGCGGCGCCGACCCAGGGTGGCCCCCGCCGTGCTGGGACATCATCGCCGGCTTGGCGGGCGTCGTCTGGCCCGCGGGCAGCCCGGAGATGCTTCGGGCAGCCGGTACTGCGTGGTGCACCCTGGCCGACGACGTCGAGGCGAACGTCAGTGGTCCTGTCCGCTTCGCGCAGGACGCCGTGAACGGCCTGATGGCCGAGGATCTCACTCTCCTTCGTGAGCGCAGTGCTGCAATCCATTCAGCCGGAGTCGAGACCGCACATGCCTCGCGCGACATCGCAGCTGGCTGTACGTCCCTCGCCGAGGCTGTAGAAGCGGCTCATCAGGAGTTGATCGACGAGACGCAGTCGTTCGCCCTGGAGTGCGCCGGCCTGGTTGTGGCCGGCACCGCACTGAGCTTCGTCACACTCGGAGGGTCAGCAGTCATCACCACGCTCATCGGCGCCGCCCGCACCGCGCAGATGATCGCACGGGTGCATCAGGTGCTCACGCGGCTCGCTGCGCTCGCGCGCGCCGCCTCGGTATTCGCGTCGCGCATGCCAGGAGCTACTCGCCTCACAGCCGGGCTACAGGCCCTCGCCAAGACACCGGCTGTGCTAGGAACGGCCGCACGTTCCGCGGAACTGACACTCGTCACCGCGGTGCGTTCCCCGGTCATGGCGGCCACGTTGTCGCGGCTTGCACCTGCCGTCCGCATCGTCCGTCCGCTCGGGAAAGCCGGCATTCAGATCCTTGATTCGAAGGCGGTGTCCGTGGCCCTGTCCAGCCCGGCGGCGCTCGCCCGGGAGCAACTGGCGTGGCACGTCCGCCGAAACGTGCTGGGTTCGAGCGCGGTCAAAGGCGATCTGACCGAGCAGGCGTTCGCGGTGCTGCGGACGACGGGCTTCCGGGCGCCCCGGACGATGCCCGCGCTCGAAGCGACCCTTCGCGCCAAGGACCGGGTCGAGACCGTCATTGACCTCGCGGCGCTTCCCGCGTCATCCGTGGCGCGCTATGCGCCAGGGAAGATCGAAGGCCCAGCGGCCAGCGCAGCGGGGCCTGGCCGTCTCACAGCGGTGCAGGCATCTCCCGCGACCGGTCCCACGCCCGCGTCCAGCCGAGGCCGTCGAACATCGCGTCCAGCAACAGCGCAGTGAAACCCCAGATAACTGCATCGGACGTCAGGAAAGCGGGCGTGCGGCTCACGAACCCGTCTCGGCGCACCACGGCTGTTCGCCGCCGTGACGGATCCAGAAGAGTGCTGACCGGACATCGGAAAACCAGTTCGGACTCGGCCGCATCGACCGCGTGGACGGGCGACTCCTCTGCCCACCAGGCGAGCACCGGAGTGACCAGGAAGTTGCTGATCGGGAGCCCGACTTCCGGCAGCGTTCCCAAAATCTCGACGCCCTTCGGATCGAGCCCGGTTTCCTCCCGCGCCTCGCGTAGCGCCGCTGCCCCCTCGTCCACATCGCCCGGGTCGATAGCACCTCCCGGAAACGCGACTTGGCCGGGATGGTTGGCGAGCGACGCTGCGCGCATCACGAACAGGATGTCGAGGTCATCACGGGCGGCTTCCCCGGCGGAGCGGTGCAGCACGCCTTGACGAACTCCGACGAGGATGAGGACGGCGGCGCGACGGGTCCTCTCGGGGTCCAGCGCCCCGAACTGCCAACCGCTCGGCTGCAGCAGCACGGCATCGGGGCTTCCCATCCGTCCGACCCACTCGGTCAGCTCGCCGCGAGCGCTCATGCCAGGACCAGGGGAATGTGCTCCACCAGAGCACGTCGGGATTCAGGCACCCAGACCGTACCCGGCCTCGCGCAACTCTGCACGCGTTCGTCCTGCGCGCATCAGCTCGAGCAACTCTTCCCTGCCCGGAGCGAGTTCGTACTTGAGAAGCTTCGCAGCCTTCATGGGATCCGTCTCTCCCTCCCCGTAGGACGGGCACAGCGCAGCGATCGGGCATACGCCGCATGCCGGTTTCTTGGCATGACAGATCCGACGCCCATGGAAGACGACGTGGTGGGACAGCATCGTCCAGTCCTGGCGGTCGAAGAGAGCACCGACCTCGAGCTCCACCTTGACCGGATCCTCGGAGGCCGTCCATCCGAACCGGCCGGACAATCGGCCGAAGTGCGTGTCGACGGTGATGCCAGGGACACCGAAGGCGTTACCGAGGACGACGTTCGCGGTCTTGCGCCCCACACCTGGCAAAGTCACCAGGTCCTCCAGCCGGCCCGGCACCTCGCCGTCGTACTCATCGACCAGCCGACGGGACAACGCGAGGAGGCTGTTCGCCTTCGCCCGGTAAAACCCCGTGGGCCGGATGATCTCCTGCAGCTCGAGCTCGTTAGCCTCCGACAGCGCCTGGGCATCGGGGTAGCGCTCGAACAGTGCGGGCGTGGTGAGGTTGACCCTGACGTCGGTGGTCTGCGCCGAGAGAACCGTCGCCACCAGCAGCTCGAAGGCGTTGCGGAAGTCGAGCTCCGCCACCGCGTAGGGGTAGGTCTCGGCCAGGATCCTGTTGATCTTCCGCGCCCTGCGCTTGAGGGCGACCGGTGACTCTTCCTCGGTCTTCGCTTTCCTGCCTGCCACGTGCACCTCTCCTTCCAGCGATACCTCTCGAACACTGGGAATCAGTGGCGGAGGTCCAGGGCTCAGTCGCGGGGCGCGCGCTCGATGTTGCGCAGGTCGCGCAGGATGCCGACCGCGCCCGTGCGCTTGTCCTGCACGAGGAATTCACTTCCGCGGTCCTCGATTCCCACCTCCCAGTCGCCCGGCTGCAATGCGAACACTTCTCGCCCGGTCTGCTCGTCGAACACGGGCCTCGGGGACCCGACGGCAAACCAGAAGGCCTCGACAACAGGCTCTTCCTCGGCCGATCGCGTCGCCGTGATGGGCTCCTGCCGGCCCCGGTCCTCCGAGTGGCCGACCGTCGCGTACGTGCGCGTGGAGTCATCGGCTGCGACGTCCTGCAGGCGCGTCTGGTCGTTGGAAGGGGACGGGGACTGCGACGAGCGCGCCTCCGGCGTGCCGGCCGCGACCGAGTGATCCCGGCCCTCGCCCGTCTCGTCGTGAGCGGAGTCCCGATCGACGTCCTGAGCGAACCCCCGATCAACGTCCTGATCGACATCTTTACCGAAAGCATGCGCACCGGCGGGTGCTCCGTCCAGGCCCTGCCCAGCCTGCCTGCCTCCCGTTGCCGCCAGCCCAGACTGCCCGGATGCAGCAGCACCTGCTCCCACGGCACCGGCACCGCCGGCCCCGTAGAGACCCGCACCGTTCTGAAGAACCGCGGCGGCAGCCGGGTTCACACCCGCCTGGCCGTGGTGCCCGGAGCGAGGGTCCACTGCTCCAGGGGTCGTGCTCGCTTCGGCGGGCTTCGGCGGCTTCGGGGGGCGGGGACGCGCGGCGGCGATGGGGCGTGCCAGACGATGCGCCGGCACCTCCGGCCGACCAGCGAAGTCGTCCTTGATGATCGGCAGGAACGGCCCGACGACAGTCGCAGCCACCATGCCCAGTGAGCCGATCAGCGCCACCATCGGTCCGGCATGGAAGTCCGTGGCCGTCTGCAGGAAGAAGAAGGTCGCCGCCAGAACCGCTGAAACGGATGCGAACTGGTCGACTGACAGCGAACCGACGCGAAGGCCAGTGCCTCCCAGCCGACGTCCCGCAAGGAGTGCGAGCGCGATGACGGGCAGCAGTATCCCGATTCCCACGAAGAACAGCGGGACGCTGTTCCAGAAGTTGATGTACCGCACAATGCCGTCGACGAAGGGCAACAACGTACCGATGAACACGAGCGCAACGCCACCGCCGAACACCAGTTCCCGCAACGTGAAGGGACCCAGGAGGGCCTTGCTCGGACCCGAACCCTGTTCCTGGTCCGGCCCAGGCGCTCCGGACGCAGCGGTTCCGACCGGCTCCGTAGCGCTGGATGGAGAACCGCCGGCAGTGGACTCAGTCGCGACAGGCGATCGGCCAGCACCCTCGAGGTTCGCCTGTCGAGCCGTCTCGGAGGGGCCAGCATCGCGCTGCCCCTCGGTTGGTTCGGTCATGTCGTACTCCCGTTCGTCGCGCTGGTGCCGCCGACCATGGCCGAAGGCGTCGTTTATCTCCTTCCACCCTAGCCACCGGCCCGGGCCTTCTCCACCGACGCACTGCGCGGGCAGGAAGCCGTTCATCGCACAATCACCGCAACTCGGCTAGAGCCTGTGACGCGGGGCACACGTGCAGGCGGAGAACTCGATAGGGTTCCCCTAGAGCACGTGGTGGTGCGGCAAGTCGTCGCACCAGCCTGGGTCCGGTCCCGTCCACCGAACACGTCACAAAGGGGTAGAACATGAGCGCTGAACGGCAAGGCGACGCCTTCGAGAACCTGCTGCACGAGGAGCGTCGCTTCCCGCCCAGCGAGGAGTTCGCCGCGGATGCGGTTGCCCAACCGTCCCTCTATGACGAGGCTCGGAACGAGGGAACGGACTTCTGGGCGCGTCAGGCCCGGGAACTCCTCACGTGGGACAGGGACTTCACCGAGACGCTCGACTGGTCGGACGCACCTTTCGCGAAGTGGTTCGTGGGCGGAACTGTGAACGCCGCGTACAACGCCCTGGACCGTCACGTCGAAGCCGGTCTGGGCGACCGCGTGGCGATCCACTTCGAGGGTGAGCCGGGCGATACGCGCACCATCACCTATGCGGAGCTGACCCAGGAGGTCAAGAAAGCATCGAACGCTTTCGAATCGCTCGGCGTGCAGAAGGGCGACCGCGTCGCCGTCTACCTGCCGATGATCCCCGAAGCCGTGATCACGATGCTTGCGTGTGCCCGAATCGGCGCCGTCCACTCCGTGGTCTTCGGGGGGTTCTCGGCTGACGCTCTTCGTAGTCGCATCGACGACGCGGAGGCAAAACTCGTGGTCACCTCCGACGGAACCTACCGCCGCGGGAAGCTCAGCTCCCTCAAACCGGCCGTCGACGGCGCCCTTGAGAGAGAGGGCCACACTGTGACGAACGTCGTCGTGGTACGCCGCAACAACGAGCCCGTGGAGTGGACCGAGGGCCGCGACGTCTGGTGGCACGACGTCGTCGGCAACGCGCCGGACGAGCACATCGCGGTGGCGCACGACGCCGAGCACCCTCTGTTCATCCTGTACACCTCGGGGACCACCGGGAAGCCGAAGGGCATCCTGCACACGACCGGCGGCTACCTCGTCCAGACGGCATTCACGCACCGGAACACGTTCGATCTGCGCCCCGAGTCGGATGTCTTCTGGTGCACGGCGGACATCGGGTGGGTCACCGGCCACAGCTATGTCACCTACGCCCCCCTCGTGAACGGTGCGACGCAGTTGATGTACGAGGGCACACCGGACACGCCGCACCAGGGTCGGTGGTGGGAACTCATCGAGAAGTACAAGGTGTCGATCCTCTACACGGCCCCCACCGCCATCCGCACCTTCATGAAGTGGGGCCGCGACATCCCGAAGAAGTACGATCTCTCGTCGATCCGGGTGCTCGGTTCCGTCGGGGAGCCCATCAACCCCGAGGCGTGGATGTGGTACCGGGAGGTCATCGGCGGCGGAAAGGCTCCGATCGTCGACACGTGGTGGCAGACGGAGACCGGTGCCCACATGATCGCGCCGATGCCCGGCGTCACCGCGACCAAGCCCGGCTCCGCGCAGGTGGCCGTCCCCGGCATCGCCGTGGACGTCGTGGACGAGATGGGCGAGTCGGTGCCCAACGGATCGGGCGGCTACCTCGTGATCCGCGAACCGTGGCCGGCCATGCTGCGCGGCATCTGGGGTGACCCGCAGCGGTTCAAGGACACGTACTGGTCCCGCTTCGACGCGATGTACTTCGCCGGTGACGGCGCGAAGAAGGACAGCGACGGCGACATCTGGCTTCTCGGCCGGGTCGACGACGTCATGAACATCTCGGGCCACCGCCTCTCCACGACCGAGATCGAGTCGGCACTGGTGAGTCACCCGTCCGTGGCGGAAGCGGCGGTCGTCGGGGCGAGCGACGAGACGACGGGCGAGGCGGTGGTCGCGTTCGTCATCCTGCGCGGGTCCGCGAAGGACGACGACGACATCGTCACCACGCTGCGCAACCACGTCGGCAAGGAGATCGGCCCGATCGCGAAGCCGCGGAACATCCTGGTGGTCCCCGAACTGCCGAAGACACGTAGCGGGAAGATCATGCGCCGGCTGCTCAAGGATGTCGCCGAGGGTCGCGAAGTGGGCGATGCGACCACGCTGTCGGATCCCACGATCATGCAGCAGATCGCAGTCTCGCTCAGGAAGTAGGGCTCGCTCAGGAGGTAATGGGGCGGGTACGGCCCCGGGGCTCGGGGCCGGGACAGGAGAAGGACCCCTGCATCTGCTGGGGTCCCTTTCCTACCGGCGGGACGATACCGGCGACACGCGCGGGACAGAAATCAGCCGATCGTCGCGTCGACGGTGACCTCGATGTTCCCGCGGGTCGCGTTCGAGTAGGGGCACACCTGGTGCGCCTGCTCGACGAGCCGGTCCGCCGTCTCCTGGTCCACCCCGCCGATCTCCGCATGCAGGGCGACGGCGAGCTGGAACGCACCGCCCTCGACCGGAGCGATGCTGACCTCCGCTGTGACTGCTGTATCACTGATCCGGGCCTCGCTGCGGCTCGCGACGAGCTTCAGGGCACTGTGGAAGCACGCCGCGTAGCCGACGGCGAAGAGCTGCTCCGGATTCGTTGCTCCACCGGGACCGCCCATCTCCCTGGGCACGGCCAGGTCGACGACGAGTTGCCCGTCGTCGGTGCGGGCTGCACCGTTCCGCCCGTCGCCGGTTGCCGTGGCCACTGCTGTGTACAGAGCACTCATGCTGTCCATCCTTCGGTCGTGGAGCCTGGCTATCCGCCCGCCCCGTGGGTTACCAGCTGGTAACCCTACCTCTGGACGGATTCCCGGGATGCAGCGCGGGAGGTCGCTTCCCCCGGGGAAGACCCTCGGTGGGGGACGACGAGGAGCCTTTTAGTGCGAGTCCGCGCTCCCGGATGCGGCCAGCCGCCGGGCAGTGTGATGTTCGTCGTGAAAGATGGCCCCGCGCAGAGGGCGAGAGGACAATTTCAGCGTGTCCACAACCGTGCAGCAGCCCCCCGTATCGAATCCGCGCATGGCCCGTCGTGTCGCCGGAGCCTCTTTCGTCGGAACCGCCCTCGAGTCCTACGACTTCTATGTGTTCGGCACAGCAGCCGCGCTCGTCTTCAACACAGTCTTCTTCGCTGAGCAGGATCCACTGGCCGGCACCCTCTCCGCTTTCCTCGTCTTCGCGATGGGCTTCGTCGCCCGCCCCCTCGGCGCCATCCTCTTCGGTCATCTGGGTGACAGGATCGGGCGCAAGCGGACCCTCATCTGGACCATCACGCTGATGGGTGTCGCGACCGGGACCGTAGGACTGCTCCCCGACTACAACACCATCGGCATCTGGGCACCGATCATCCTCACGGTGCTGCGGTTGCTGCAGGGTCTTTCACTCGGCGGTGAATGGGGCGGTTCCATCCTCATCGCAACCGAGCATGCCGAGCCCCGCAAGCGAGCGCTCTACGCGTCCATCCCGCAGCTCGGCTCCCCCGTCGGCACCATGCTGATCTCGGCCATCTTCCTGATCCTCGCCGTCGTCGCACCCGATGTCATGACCACGTGGGGTTGGCGGATTCCCTTCCTGCTCGCCTTTCCCTTCCTTGCCGTGGCGATCTACCTCCGCCTCGCCATCGATGAGACGCCCGTGTTCGAGGAGACGAGCCGGAAGCAGGCGCTGCCCCGCGTCCCGTTCCTGGAGGTCCTGAAGTCCCAGCCCGCCGCCATCGTGGTCGCGATAGCCTCAGCTGTGCTCGGCATCGGGTCCTACTTCCTGATGGTCACCTACACGCAGGCGTACGGCACCCAGACGCTCGGGTTGTCGCAGGAGACGGTTCTGAATGCGGCCCTCGTCGGGTCGATCCTGCAACTCGTCACCATCCCTGCCTTCGGCTACCTCGCGACGCGCGTCGGCTCGGCGAAGGTCGTCGCGGGGGGCGCTCTCGGAACCGCGCTCATCGCCTTTCCGCTGTACTGGATCATCAGCATCGCCACCGAACCGATGTACGTCGCCGCGATCATCCTCGGCGGAATCCTCCCGACGGCCAGCTGGGCAGCGCTCGGCGGACTGATGGCTGACATCTTCAGGCCTGCGACGGCGTTCACCGCGCTCTCCTTCGCCTACAGCATCGCCGCGATCGTCGCCGGCTTCGCGCCGTCGATCACGCAGCAGTTCGGAATCGCCACGGACGGCGCCTGGTGGCACCCCGGCGTCGTGCTCGCGTCCATGAGCCTCGTGACGGTTGCCGGCGCCCTCGGCGCGGTACGCCTGCGTTCTCGCCTCATCGATCCGGTGGGTACCCGAGCAGGTGCGGCATAGTTAGGGCATGACCCCCGCGCGCGCACCCAGCATCCTCGTGATCAACGGACCGAACCTGAATCTGCTCGGCAGCCGGGAACCGTCCGTCTACGGCTCGTCCACGCTCGACGACGTCGTCCGCCTCGCGGAGACCGCAGCGCAGCAGCACGGCTGCACCACGACGGCGATGCAGTCCAACCACGAGGGTGAGATCATCGATGCGATCCACGCCGCCCGGCTGACCGTGGACGGAATCGTGATCAACGCGGGTGCGTTCACCCACACCTCGATCGCGATCCGTGATGCCTTGTCCGGCGTCGCGCTACCGGTCGTGGAGGTCCACATCAGCAATGTGCATCGACGCGAGGAGTTCCGTCACCACTCCTACATCTCCGCGGTGGCCGACGCCGTGATCGTGGGAGCGGGCATCGACGGATACCGCCTGGCGGTGGACCATCTCGCCGCACGGCTCGTGGCGACGGCCGCCGGTTCCGTATCGTCACCAGAAAGTTAGCTCCGTCGCCGCCCGTTGGACGGCGACGGGATCGCCCATAGGGCACGATGGTGCTATGACGGACATCACTCCCGCCGAGAGCGCGACCGACCAGCCCCATGACCCCGACGCACCCCTGCTCGAGGTGCGGAATCTCGCAGTGAGCTTCCGGACGACGCACGGTGAGGTGCAGGCGGTCGAGGACGCGAGCTTCACGCTCAAGCGCGGCAGTGCCCTGGCGATCGTCGGTGAATCCGGCTCGGGCAAGTCGACGACGGCGATGGCGTGCATCGGATTGCTGCCGGGCAACGGCAGGGTCACCTCGGGCAGCATCCTGTTCGAGGGACAGGACCTCGTGAAGCTGTCGGAGTCGAGGATGCGCTCCATTCGCGGCAGGGCCATCGGCCTGGTGCCGCAGGATCCGATGTCCAACCTGAATCCGGTGACGAAGATCGGCACGCAGGTCGCCGAGACACTCCTGGTGCACGGCATGGCGACCAAGAAGGACGTGAAGCAGCGAGTCATCGAGGTACTGACGGCCGCCGGGCTTCCGGATGCGGGCGAGCGCGCCAAGCAGTACCCGCACGAGTTCTCGGGCGGCATGCGCCAGCGGGCGCTGATCGCGATCGGCCTCGCCTGCCAGCCGCGGCTGCTCATCGCCGACGAGCCGACGTCCGCCTTGGACGTGACGGTGCAGCGCACCATCCTCGACCAGATCGAGACGATGACCGAGCGACTCGGCACATCGGTCCTCCTGATCACCCACGATCTCGGCCTCGCCGCCGAGCGTGCCTCGCAGCTCGTGGTCATGCACCGGGGCCGGGTTGTCGAGACCGGCCCTGCCGATCAGTTGCTCAACGACCCGCAACACCCCTACACGCAGTCACTCGTACGGGCTGCGCCGAGTGTCGCGGCCGTGCGCCTGCGCCCGGGCGCATTCACCGCGGATGCGGCAGCCCGGCTCAAGCTGGCCGAAGCCGTGTTCGCGGAGCACGAGGCCGGGCACCAGAGCGGGAGCACGGACGCCGCGCTCCCGGACGGCGGTGGCCGACCCGCGGCTGATTCCGTCACCGCGGGCTCCACCTCCGATTCATCCCGCGGAGGCACCGGAGCCCACGCTGCGACGTCGTCGTCGGACCGCCCGGCAGCTCCGGTCGGGGCCGGCAGCTCTGGAAGGCAGGCGGTTCAGACCGCTCCCGCCAATATCGTCGAGATCCGGGACCTCACGAAGATCTACAAGCGCCGGGGCAGCAAGGAGGACTTCTACGCTGCGAAGAACGTCACGCTCGACGTCCCGCGCGGACAGACTGTGGCGATCGTCGGAGAGTCCGGCTCGGGCAAGACGACGACGGCGCGCATGCTCCTGAAGCTGATCGAGCCGACATCGGGCACCATGACCTTCGACGGCATGGACGTCGCGACCCTCGACAAGGCGCAGCTCAACGACTTTCGCCAGCGTGTGCAGCCCATCTTCCAGGACCCCTACTCCTCCCTGAACCCGATGTTCACGATCGAGCGCATCGTCGAGGAGCCGCTCAATGCCTACAAGCGCGGGTCGAAGAAGGAACGCTCGGCGCGCGTGCGTGAGCTGATGGACCAGGTATCGCTCCCGCAGAACGCCTTGCGGCGCTATCCGGCGGAGCTCTCGGGCGGGCAGCGGCAACGCGTCGCGATCGCGCGCGCCCTCGCCCTGCAGCCGGAGCTCATCGTGTGTGACGAACCGGTCTCCGCGCTCGACGTGCTGGTGCAGGCGCAGATCCTCAAACTCCTCGGCGAGCTGCAGTCCGAACTGGGGCTGAGCTACCTCTTCATCTCGCACGACCTGGCCGTGGTGCGCCTCATCTCGGACTACGTCTGCGTGATGAAGGATGGCGAACTGGTCGAGGCCGCAAGCTCCGAGGAGGTCTTCCAGAACCCGCGACACCCCTACACTCGGAAGCTTCTGGCCTCGATCCCCGGCAACGAGCTCAATATCTCCCAGGAGCTGGCGTCCTAGCGCCACTCGTCAGCTGATCGGAAACGGAAGCCTGCGCGTGGGTGCGCCATGGCATCCCGGCACCGGTTACCGTCGGGCGACTGTGGGTGCCCGGGAGCATGAACGACAGGCACATCACGACAACGGAGGACACGATGACCGAGCGGGGCACCACGAATGGAACGACGGGCGAATGGCCCGAGTTGCGCGTAGCGGACTGGCAGGACACTCAGGCAACCCTGCACATGTGGATGCAGGTGGTCGGCAAGATCAGGATGGCGCACGCTCCGCTGGTGAACCACTGGTGGCAGGTGCCGCTCTACGTGACCCCTCGCGGTCTCGGCACGTCGTCGATCCCCTACGGGCACGGCATGTTCGACCTGGAGTTCGACGTCGTAGCCCACCGCCTGCTCGTGAGGAGCTCGTCCGGGGAGGACCGCAGCGTGCCCCTCGAGCCGCAGTCCGTGGCCCGGTTCCACGAGCGGACGCTGACGGCCCTGGCCGAACTCGGTATCGATGCACCCATCCGGCCGGTTCCCACCGAAGTGGATCCCGCCGTTCCTTTCGCGGAGGACCACCACCACGCGTCCTACGACGCGCACGCCGTGACGGCATTCTGGCGGCAGCTGATCCAGGCGGAGCGCGTGATCACGCGCTTCCGCGCGGAGTTCCTCGGAAAGGTCAGCCCCGTGCACTTCTTCTGGGGAGGCATGGACCTCGCGTGCACGCGTTTCTCCGGCCGATCGGCTCCCACCCATCCCGGTGGCGCCCCGAACTGCGCCGACTGGGTGATGGAGGAGGGGTACTCCCACGAGCTCTCCAGTTGCGGGTTCTGGCCGGGCGGCGGCGAGGAGGGCGCGTTCTACTCGTACGCGTACCCTGAACCCGAGGGCTACCGCGAGACGCCCATCGACGTCGACGGCGCCTACTACAGCGCCGAGTTCCGACAGTTCCTGCTGCCGTACGAGGCAGTGCGCCGTGCGGAGAATCCCGACGCCGCCCTGCTCGAGTTCCTGCGCGCGACGTACCGAGCTGCGGCGACGGCGGGCGACTGGGACTCCGGTCTCCTCACCGACCCACACCGCCTGGACAAGCACGCCCGGTCCTCGACCCCGGCATAACCCACCTACCCGGCTGCCGCCGTCGCACACGGAAGCGGCCGCCGAATCCCCGTTCGGTGGCCGCTTCTCGTGTTCGCAGATGCCTACTTCTTGCGGGTCTTCGGATCGAGGGCCTCGCGCAGGGACTCCCCGAGCAGGGTGAACCCGAGCGCCGTGATGGCGATGCAGGCGCCGGGCAGGAAGGCCAGCTGCGGGGCGACCGCGAGCTCGACCTGGGCGTAGGTCAGCATGCGCCCCCATTCGGCTGCCTGAGGCAGTCCACCACCTAGGCCCAGGAAGGACAGCGCAGCCGCATCGATGACGGCGGTCGCGAGCGTGAGGGTCGCCTGCACGATTACCGGCCCCATGCTGTTCGGCAGCAGGTGGCTCATCGTGATAGTCCGGCGGCTCAGGCCGAGGGTCTGAGCGGCCAGGATATAGTCCGCACCGCGCTGGGAGAGCATCGAGGACCGCAGGAGCCGCGCGAAGATCGGAATCTGCGAGACACCGATGGCGATCATGATCGCGTAGGAACTCTGCCCCAGCACCGCGGCGATACTGACCGCGAGCAGGAGATTGGGAACGGACAGCAGGATGTCCACGAAGCGCATGATCACGTTGTCCACCCACCCTCCGAGACCGCCGGCGAGGATGCCGAGCAGCATGCCGCCGGCGAGCCCGAGCGCCGTCGAGACCACCCCGATCAGCAGGGAGGCCTGTGCGCCCCAAATGAGCTTGCTCAGGACGTCACCACCGAAGCGGTCGAGACCCAGCGGGAATCCCTCGATCTCGCCCGGACCCGGGATGGTGGTCGGAGTGATCGAGGTGCGCCCCGGGAGGTCGTCCCCGCCGTACGGCGCGAGGAGAGGGGCGAGGATCGCCACGAGCAGGAACAGTCCGATGATGACGGCGCCCACGATCGCCTGCGGGTTCTTGCGCAGCCGGAGGAAGGCGTCCTTCCACAGGCCGGTGCCCCGCCCCGTGTCGATGGCGGGATCGTTGGGAGCCGCTGAACCGCCGGCGGCGGGAGGCAGGATGGTACTCATTGCACACGCACCCTCGGG
This sequence comes from Arthrobacter sp. NamB2, assembly GCF_005281365.1. NCBI lineage: Bacteria > Bacillati > Actinomycetota > Actinomycetes > Micrococcales > Micrococcaceae > Arthrobacter > Arthrobacter sp. NamB2. The sequence goes on from NZ_SZWI01000008.1 coordinate 110,210, forward strand.
TCGATGACGGAGTAGGAGAGGTCGACGATCAGGTTGATCAGCGCGTAGAGGATCGCGATGAAGATGATGAAGCCCTGGAGAACCGGATAGTCGAGCCCGAAGATGGCATCACGCAGGAACCGGCCGATCCCGTTGAAGGCGAACACGGTCTCGGTCAACACCGCGCCCGAGATCAGCAGGCCCAGCTGCAGCCCGATCGTCGTGACGACGGGAAGCATTGCATTCCGCAGGATGAAGCTCCCGCGGATGGTCCGCTCCATGAGTCCTTTTGCCCGCGCCGTGCGGACGTAGTCGGCATTCTGTACCTCGAGGACCGACGCCCGGGTGATGCGGACGATGATCGCCAGCGGGATGGTGCCGAGAGCAAGCCCGGGGAGGATGAGGTGGAGGAAGGCGTCCCACGCGGCGTCGTACTCGCCCGTCAGCAGTCCGTCGAGGACGTAGAACTGCGTGTAGTGCGTCGCGTCCATGCGGGGGCTTTGCCGACCGTCCGGAGGCAGGAGGGACCACTGGATGGCGAAGAGGTATTTCAGGATGAAGGCCAGGAAGAAGACGGGCACGGTGATGCCGACGAGGCTCAGGACCACGGAGCTGTGGTCGAGGAACCGGCCGTAGTGCCGCGCGGCGAGGTAGCCCAGCGGCACCCCGACGCCGATGGCGAAGATCAGGGCGATCACCGTGAGCTCGAGGGTCGCCGGGAAGCGGGTGGCGAACTCCTCGAGGACGGGACGCCCGGTGTTGATCGACACGCCGAAGTCGCCCTGGAGCAGCTTGCCGATGTAGGTCAGGTACTGCGTGATGAGGGGTCGGTCGAAGCCGTAGAGCTCGTTGACCCGGGCGATCGCCTCGGGGGTCGCCTTCTCCCCCAGCAGGGCTGTCGCCGGACCGCCGGGGAGGCTGCGCACCCAGAGGAACAGCAGGATGGACAGTCCGAACAGGGTGGGGATGAGCAGGGCTAGCCGCTTACCGATGACGCGTAACACTCAGTTCCTTCCGGGTTGACCGGCTGCTGCCGGACAGGGGTTGTACACAGCACGGGCCGGCCACCTCGTCGATGGCCGGCCCGGACGACGGTACTGCTGCTACTCGCTCAGCTCGATATCCGTGAAGACCTCGTCATTGACGGGGCTTGCTGGGTAGGAGGTGACGCGGGGCGCGAAGGCCAGCGAGGGGGCCGGGTGGGCGAGCGGGATGGCCGGGTTGAACTGGGCGATCTGCTCGTTGATGTCCTTGTAGAGCTCCGTCTGCTGGTCGCGGTCGCTGATGCCGCGGGCCTCGTCGAGGGCTGCGAACAGTTCGGGGTTGTTGAAGCCGAATTCGAGCTTCTCCTGGCCGAAGAAGACGCCGATGAAGTTGTCGGTGTCGTTGTAGTCGCCGGTCCAGCCGAGCAGGTGCAGGCCGTGGTCCGGTGTGCCCTGGACCTGGTTCAGGTAGTCGGGCGACCATGCGGCGGGAGCCGGGTTGACGGTGATGCCTACCTCACTGAGCTGTGCCTGCAGGTTCGTGAAGACCTGCTCCGGGGTCGGCATGTACGGACGCGAGACGTTCGTCGGGTAGTTGAACGTGACTTCGAAGCCGTCGGGGTGGCCGGCCTCGGCGAGGAGCTCCTTCGCACGCTCGGGGTCGTACTCGTAGGTCGTGACGTCCTCGTTGTAGCCGTCGACGACCTCCGGGATGAACTGGGTGGCGACCTTCGTGCCCTCGGGCAGGGTCTGCGAGACGAGCGCGTCCTTGTCGATCGCGTGCGCGATGGCTTCGCGGACCTTCGGGTCCTTCAGCTCGGGGATGGCCTGGTTCATGCCGAGGTAGAGGATGGTGAACGGATCGCGGGGCGTGATGTTGTAGCCCGCATCCTTGAGCGACTCGGTGTCCGCGGGGGCCACGAGGTCGTAGCCGTCGATGTCGCCGGCCTCGAGGGCCTGGCGGCGTGCCTGGGGATCGTCGATGATGCGGAAGATGGTGTTGGTGATCTGGCCCTTGTCACCCCAGTAGTCGTCGTAGATCGACAGTTCGAGCTGCTGCCCGACGTCCCAGGAATCGAACTTGAAGGGACCGGTTCCGACGGGGTGGCCCAGCGCGTACTCGCTCAGGGACGGGGCCTCGGCGGTGCCACCGATCTCGTCCGCGGCGAACTCTTCGAGCGCAGTCGGGCTCTGCATGGCGAAGGCCGGAAGCGACAGTGCGGCAATGAATCCAGCGAACGGCTTGGCGAGATTGACGGTGACCTCGTTGTCGCCGTTGGCTTCGCACGACTCGTAGACGGCGTTCTCCGGGCTGTCTGCGAAGCCGCGGAACAGGGAGCCGTAGTAGTAGGACGTGGTCTCGGCCTGCTGGATCCCGGTCCAGTTGTACCAGCGGTCGAAGTTGAAGCAGACCGCTTCAGCGTTGAACGGGGTGCCGTCGTGGAAGGTGACGCCTTCCTTGAGCTGGAAGACGGTGGACAGACCGTCCTCGGCAGTCTCCCAGGACTCCGCGAGCAGCGGAGCCGGGTCGGCGGTGCCGGTTTCCACGCCGACGAGGCCCTCGAAGATCTGGCGGCTGACACGGAAGGACTCGCCGTCGCTGGCGAAGGCCGGGTCGAGCGACTTCGGGTCCGAGGACGCGGCGAAGACGAAGGTGGAGTCGACGGCGCTCTCGCCCTCGGCGCCGGTGTTCTCCTCACGCTGGCTCTGCACGCAGCCGGTCAGGAGGAGTGCGGCGATGGAGAATCCTGCGGTGAGCGCAGCGCGTTTCCTCGCGAAACCTGCACCTCGCACGGATGTGCCTCGGTTAGACATGTGTTGCTCCCTGGTGAACGAGTGATTCCTACCGGATGTAACCGGTATCCATGGGGACCACAGCGGCGAACGCGCTGATCCGTGTGACGAGCCTAACTTCCGGAGAGTCCCGTGGCGGTATTTTCGGGGCATCCATGGTTACGATTTGGCATCGCGGAACACCCGCCCGGAGGACGTCATCCTCACGATACATCCCGGAAACCGGAGGACCGATGACTGAAACAGACGCCGCGACATCGGTACGCTACAGGCGGTTCGCGGAGATCGAGGCTCGGGGCTACTCGCCGACGTACGACGAGTGGTGCATCGGCATCAGTGGCGACCCGGAACTCCTTGCCCTGCTCGACACCCTTCCCCCACCCCGCCGCCAGCCCAACCTGTTCCTGGGCGCGGCCCGCTTCGTGGGTGCCCCGCTCGGCGGCTACGCCTCCTTCCGCTCGTTCGTCCTCGACCGCTGGCCCGGCATCCGCGACGTCATGGCGAGCCGCAGCACGCAGACCAACGAGGCCGGCCGTTGCGCCGTCCTCCTCCCGTCGCTGGCTGCGATCAGTGCGTCCGAGGGAAGGCCGCTGGCCCTGATCGAGGTCGGCGCATCGGCCGGCGTGTGCCTGTACCCCGACCGGTACGCCTATTCCTACTCCCCCGGCCCCGTGCTGGAACCCGCAGGAGGTTCCCCGGTACCCCCTCTGGCATGCTCTGCGTCGGGGGACGTGCCGTGGCCGTCCCGGCTCCCCGAGGTCGTGTCGCGGAGTGGCGTCGACCTGAACCCCCTGGACGCCGCGAACGACGACGACACCCGGTGGCTCGAGGCGCTCGTCTGGCCGGAGCACGGCTTCCGTGCCGAGCGGCTGCGCGCCGCACTGGGGGTCGTCAGGGCAGAACCGCCACTGCTCGTCCGCGGCGACCTCAACGAGCACGTCCTTCCGCTGATCGATCGTGCGCCGTCGGACGCCGTCGTCGTCGTCTTCCACAGCGCGGTGCTCGCCTACCTCGACCCCGCCGGGCGGGAGCGCTTCCGTACCACGATGCTGCGGCTCGCGGAGGACCGAGCCCGTCCGCTGCACTGGCTCTCACACGAGGGCCAGGGCACCCTGGCCGGCGTGGCCGGGGCGATGGAGAAGGCGCCCGGGGAACGGGATGGCCGCTTCGTCCTGCAGCACAACGGGCGGACCGTCGCGCGGACAGGACCGCACGGGCAATCCATCGAGTGGCTGTAGCCGGGCGTCAGCCGCGGGTGCACTGCCCTGCCGAGACGGCGTCGTTCAACGCCGGAGCGCTCTCGGCGATCGGCCGGAGCTCCTCCAGCGACAGGGCGTACCCGACCGGGGCCTCTGCGGTGGATTTGGCGAAGACCACTCCGGCGACGCGGCCCTGCAGGTCGAGCAGCGGCCCGCCCGAGTTCCCCTGCTGGACATTCGCGGCGAGGCTGTACACCTGCAGGGGCCGGGGGTCGGCGCCGTAGATGTTGTTCACGAGCACGGGCGACAGGCCCTGCACGCTCGCGGGCTGGATCCTGTAGGGCCCACCCGCCGGGTAGCCGGCAAAGGCCACCGTCGATCCGGTGTCGAGTTCCCCGCCGAGCGGGAGCGGCGCCGCCTCGAGGTCGTCCACGGCGATGACGGCGATGTCGCGGGCCGTGTCGAGCTGGACGACGCGGCCGGGCAGCGCGCCACCGCCGGGCACCTCGACGACCGGCTCGTTCACTCCGGCGACGACGTGCGCGTTGGTGACCACCCGGCCCGGCGCCACGACGAACCCCGAGCCCGTCTGGTTCTGCCCGCACTGGAAGGCGGTGCCGGTGATCCGGACGACAGACGCGGCGGCCGCTGCGAGCTCGGGAGTGTCCACCGACTCGTCGGGGATCTCGGCAGGGGCCACGGGGCCGACGCTCTCGAGGATCGTGGGGATGCCGTCGTCGACCGCGATGGTCCTCAGTTGCGCCATCCAGGTGCGTACCGGCCCGGGGGTCGCTGTGTCGATGGCTCGGATGACCTGGGAGGCTGCGAGTTGCTGGGACAGGAACGGGACGCCGAGCGTCCCCACGCTGAAAGCGAGCATCGACAGCACCAGAGCGGCGACGACGACGTTCACCACGCCGCCGAGGATCCGGTCGATGACGCGCAGGGGCGGGAAGTCGGACCAGCGGCGGATCGATGCGCCGAGCGCCGAACCGACGGCCTGTCCGACGATGATGAGGATGATCACCGTGCCGATGACCGCGATGAGGCGCCAGGGGTTGTCGGGCACCCAGGCGCTGACGAGGGGGATGGCGAAGAATGCCGCAACGGCTCCTGCGACGAAGCCGGCGATGCCACCCAGCGTGACGAGGAACCCGTTGCGGAGTCCGCTCACGAGGTAGCCGAGGAGGACCACCACCAGGATGAGGTCCAGGAGGGTGAACTCGGCGAGGTTGAATTCCGGCACGTACATTCTCTCCTGGCTATGAACGACGGGGCGCGGCGTGGCTCCCGGCACTGCGAGCGATTCTAGCCGTCAAGCATGGGAGCACGGTGGGAGGAAGGGGTGCATCGCCGGGAATACGAGCCGCACGCCGTGTATCTGTCGTCACAGCCGCTCCCGTACGGCAAGATGGACAGGAGAAGACAGCGGGGACAGCCGCAGGACGACGCACTAGAGACGCATCAGGAGAATTCATGGACATCGAGGTACTGCGCCGGGCGCCCCTCTTCGCATCACTCGGAGACGACGTCTTCGCCGCACTCACGGACGAGTTGATCGAGGTGGACCTCCCCCGCGGCTCGTCGGTCTTCCGCGAGGGCGACCAGGGCGACCAGCTGTACTTCATCGTCTCCGGCAAGATCAAGCTCGGCCGCACGGCGCAGGACGGGCGCGAGAACCTTCTCGCGATCCTCGGCCCGGGCGAGCTGTTCGGCGAGATGGCCCTCTTCGATCCCAGCCCCCGCACCGCGACGGCGACCGCCGTGTCAGAGACGCGACTCGCGGGCCTGAAGAACGAGAACCTGCGCACGCTCCTCGAAACCCGTCCTGAGGTGTCGGCCCAGCTGCTGCAGGCCCTCGCCCGACGGCTGCGCCGCACCAACGAATCCCTCGCCGACCTCGTGTTCAGCGACGTCCCCGGCAGGGTCGCGAAGGCTCTGCTCGATCTCGCGGACCGTTTCGGCAGGCCTGCCACGGACGGCATCCTGGTTGCCCACGAGCTGACGCAGGAGGAGTTGGCGCAGCTGGTCGGCGCCTCGCGTGAGACGGTCAACAAGGCCCTCGCCGAGTTCGTGCAGCGTGGCTGGCTGCGCCTCGAGGCGCGCGCCGTCGTCATCCTCGACATCCAGCGCCTGCGGCAACGCAGCCGCTGACCCGTCGGTCGAACACAGGAACGGCACCTGCCCCTGGCAGGTGCCGTTCCTGTATGCGAGACCCTTCGTCCTCTACCATCGCCGGGAGGACAGGCGGAACCGTCGAAGCGAACCCGTGCGGGCAGCGCCCGTCGGTACGCGCACTGCAGTCAGCGACCGCGCTGGAACGATCCGCCCTCGCTGAGCTTCGGACACTCGACCTGCAGCATGAGGTTCCCCTCCTGCTCGGACAGCTGCGGGTGGTACACCTTCACCGGCCGCTTGTGCGAGAGGTACGCGATGCAGCCGCGCGAAGAACCGATTTTCTCGAGGATGATCTCCACCGCGGGGACCGCGAGCTCGCTGAGCGTCCGGCCGACGGTGTTCGGCTGCCCCACTTCGTCACCGAGCTTCGTGGTGTCTCGGTCCGCGACCTCCTGCGCAGCCCAGCGCCACTGCCCCCAGACACCCTTGCTGGCGAGGATGCTCGGTTCCTGATTCACCGGCTGCGCTGCAGCGAAGTAGTGGGTGTCGAAGCGGCGGTGCGCGAAGTCGGGGGTGAGCCAGTGCGAGAGCGGTTTGATGAGGTCCGTGCGAACGCCGAGGCCCCGACGCGTGAGGATGTCGGTGAAGCGGCACTCACCCTCGTTGATGGCCACGCGGGCCTTCATCCACTCCTTGGCCTGCGTGCCCTCGACCATGGACGACGCATCGGGGCCGGCGAGCAGCACTCCTGTCTCCTCGAAGAGCTCCCGGATCGCGCAGAGCACATGCCGGCGCGCCACGCGGTGATCGTCGACGCCGAGCGTCTTCGCCCAGGCCGACGGCGTGGGGCCGAACCACGGGAGGTCGTCGTCGTCGGATTCCTCGATGCTGCCACCAGGGAACCCGATCACTCCGAGCGGCGACTGCCCGCGGCGGTACGAGAGGTAGGTCTCCGTGCCGATGGCGCTGTCGCGAAGCAGGACGACCGACGACGCCGGCCGGGCCTTGAGGGGCGTGCGCTCCCCGTGTTCGATCCAGCTCTGCGCCGCGGTGCGCTGGTCCGGGTGCACGGGGAAGAGCCTGGTGCTGAGACGATCCACGGCTTAGACGAACTCCGCGATGACCTCGACCTCGACGGGCGAGTCGAGAGGGAGGACGGACACGCCGACGGCAGAGCGGGCATGGACGCCTGCGTCGCCGAGGACGGCGCCGAGCAGCTCCGATGCGCCGTTGATGACGCCGGGCTGGCCGGTGAACGAAGGGTCGGACGCGACGTAGCCCACGACCTTCACGATGCGTGTGATGCGGTCGAGATCGCCGATCTGGCTCTTGATCGCAGCGAGGGCGTTGACGGCGCACGTCGCGGCCAGGGAGGTCGCGGTCCCGGCGTCGATTCCGCCCCCAGGTGCCCCTACCTTGCCCGAAGCTGGGAGTTTGCCCTCAATAAAGGGCAGCTGGCCAGAGGTGTACACGTAGGCGCCCGTGACGACGGCGGGAACGTAGGCGGCGACCGGCGGAGCTACGTCCGGCAGGGTGATACCGAGACCTGCGAGACGTGTCTCGACCGCCGAAACCGCTGTGTTTCCAGCAGACACTGCTAGCTCTTCTCCCTCTTGAGGTAGGCGACGAGACCATTGCCGTCCGGACCGGGAACCACCTGCACGAGCTCCCAGCCGTCATCGCCCCACTGGTCGAGGATCTGCTTCGTGGCATGGATGATGAGCGGAATCGTGGAGTACTCCCATTTCGTCATGGGGAAAGCCTAGCGGTTGCTTGTAAACTGGAATAATGGCTGCGCGCAAATCACCCCTCTTCGACACGGCAACCACCCTCGGCAAGATCATTGCGTTCCTCGGAATCAGTGGACTCGCCGGCGTGCTCGCCGCAGGCCTCCTCGTTCCCGTGGCCGCTGCCGCAGGGACCGGCGCATCTGCCTCGATCCAGTTCTTCGAGGAACTGCCGGCCGAACTGGAGCGTGAGGCGCTCGCGCAGCCGACCAATATCCTGGCCGCGGACGGTTCGCTCATCGCGACTCTCTACGAGGAGAACCGGCAGCCGGTGACGCTCGACCAGGTGTCCCCGTTCATGAAGGACGCCCTGATAGCCATCGAGGACTACCGCTTCTACGAGCACGGCGGCGTGGACCTCGAAGGCATCTTCGGTGCGATCGCCAGCAACGTCTCCAGCGGGACACAACGTGGGGCGTCTACCCTCACGCAGCAGTTCGTGACCAACGTGCTCAACGACTCGGCGCGGCAGAACGGCGGGCAGGTCACCCTGAACGGCGGCGGCAAGTCGGTCGGCGACAAGCTGCGTGAGATGAAGCTCGCGATCGCGGTCGAGAAGGAGCTCTCGAAGGACGAGATCCTCGAGGGCTACCTCAACATCGTGCAGTTCAGCGGCACGAGCTACGGCGTCCAGGCGGCCTCGAAGTACTTCTTCAACGTTGACGCGAAGGACCTCAACATCCAGCAGAGCGCGTTGCTCGCCGGCGTCGTAAACGGACCGACGTACTACAGCCCGACGGACAACCCGGAGCGCGCGCTGCAGCGTCGGAACCTGGTCATCGATGCCATGCTGACGCGCGGGAAGATCACGCAGGAGGAGCACGACGCCGCCATCGCCACAGACCTGGGCCTCGTCGTCACGCCGACACTGAGCGGGTGCGTCGGCGCAGCTCAGGCCCCGTACTTCTGCGACTATGTCTCGCACCTCATCCTGAACGATCCCGCCTACGGAGAGACGGAAGCGGACCGCAGGAAGGTGCTCGAGCGCTCGGGACTGACGATCAAGACGACCCTCGACCCCCGTGTCCAGGCCGCAGCGCAGACGGCCGTCAACGAGACGGCCAACCCGGACACCACGGACGGCGCCGTCGGCCACACGATGCTCAGCCTGGACCCGAAGACCGGGAACATCCTGTCGATGGCCCAGAACACGCGCTACAACCCGGAGGTAGCCCAGGGGAACACGGTCCTGAACTTCAACGTCGACCAGTACGCGAATGGCGACCCCAGCAAGAGCCTCGGTGGCGGCGGCGGTTTCCAGCCCGGTTCGACCTACAAGCCCTTCACGGTCGCCGCGTGGGTGGAGGCCGGCAAGGCTCTCAATCAGCAGGTGGACGGACGCAAGCGGACCTACCCGGAAGGGGACCGCTGGCGTGCAAGCTGCGTCGAGGGCGGCAATTACGTCATCAACACCCCGGAACTCGAGGGCTACACGCCCCAGAACTACGGGGACGAGAACTACGGCACCAATACCGTCCTGTACGGTCTCGCGCAGTCACTGAACACCATCACGATGGCTACTGCGAAGCAGCTCGATCTGTGCCGCATCCGTGACATCGCCTACGAGATGGGCGTCCACGAGGCGAGCAGCAGCGACGGCTCCCTCGCAGCCCCGTCCATCAACCCCCCGGCCCTCATCGGTGGCGGTGTAGCCGCCGCTCCGATGTCCATGGCGAAGGCCTTCGGTGGATTCGCCAACGAGGGGACGGTATGCGAGCCGCGGGCGATCACGGAGGTCACCGCGGTCGACGGAACCAGCTACCCCGTTCCTGCTCCCTCCTGTAAGCAGACCATCTCCAAGGAGGTCGCACGGGGCGTCAATGCAGCCACGCAGGAGGTCATGCGGATCGGATCGGGCTCGACACTCCAGTACGGAGGGATCCCGATGGCAGGCAAGACCGGCACGAACGATGCCCGATCGCAGACCTGGTTCATGGGCTACAACTCGGACATGGTCACGGCGAGCTGGGTCGGTAACTGGCAGGGCGAGGGCGAGGGCAGCTCCCTCGGTGGGCTGCAGATCGGCGGACAGGTCTACCCGGAGATTGACGGTTCCCTCATCGCGGCACCTTCCTGGGCGCGCTTCATGCAGCAGATTCCCGGCCTGTACGTGGGGACTCCCTTCGCTGCACCGCCTCCCGCCATGCTGAACGGCACGCAGCGCAGCACCACACCCGTCAACCCGCTCCGTCCGGCCTTCCCGATCGCCCCCGGCTCGAACACCGGGACCAACACCGGGACCACCATCAACCCCGGTACTGGCACCGGTACCAACCCCGGTACTGGCACCGACAGTGGCACCGAGAGTGAGACCGGTGGTAACACTGGAGGAGACGCCGGCAACGGCACCGACAACGGCGGAGGGAACGGCTAGCGTGGCACCGACTCAGACATCCCGGAGCGGGGCACCGCTCGGCTGGGCGGCAGGTCTCACCCTGACTGCCGCCGCCGCAACCCTCGCCTACGCCTCGGCTGTCGAGCGCACGCTCTACCAGGTACGTGAAGAGACCCTTCCGATCCTTCCGGAAGGTGCCGCCGACCTGCGGGTCCTGCACCTCTCGGACATCCACATGGTGCCCGGCCAGAAGTCGAAGTCCGACTGGCTCCACAGCCTGGCCGGACTGAAGCCCGACCTCGTGGTCAACACGGGCGACAACCTCAGTTCTAGGAAAGGGCTGGGCCCGTTGCTCGACGCGCTCGAGCCCCTCCTGCAGGTTCCCGGTGTCTTCGTGCCGGGCTCGAACGACTACTACGCCCCGATGCTGAAGAATCCCCTGCGGTACTTCGCAGGTCCGTCGATCGCACCGAAGGAGTCGAAACCCAAGGACCTGCCCTGGGCGGAGATGTTCAGTGCGTTCGGTTCTGCCGGCTGGGTGGACCTGACCAACAGGTCGCAGTCGATGGGATTCAAGAACATCCGCATCGACTTCACCGGAGTGGACGATCCCCATCTCGACCGGGACCGCTACACTCCCTACCCTCCGGGCAGCAGCACGTCGGCGGAGGCGCCGCACATCAAGGTTGCCGTCGCACACGCCCCCTACCAGCGCGTCCTCGACTACTTCACCGACGGTGGAGCGGACCTCATTCTCGCCGGCCATACACACGGCGGCCAGGTGTGCGTCCCTGGCTACGGTGCGCTGGTCAGCAACTGCGACCTCCCGACCTGGCGCGCGCGCGGCCTGACCCAGTGGGAGGCGAACGGCCGGACCGTGCCGCTGAACGTGTCGGCCGGCATCGGAACCTCCCGTTTCGCACCGTTCCGGCTCGCCTGCCGCCCGGAAGCCGTGCTGCTGACGCTTACTCCCCGAAGCGCACGGTAGCCAGCACTTCCTGGTTTCTTCGGGTCCTGCACATCGCGATCTGCTGTGCAGCGTCCTGACCTAGGATGGTTGCTGAGGGACACCAACAACCATCGATGACCGAAGAGTTGGCATGAAGAACCAGACCACGCTGTGGGAATCGCTCGGGCGGCTCTACCCGCATGTCAAACCCATCATTCCCCGGCTCGTCCTGGGTCTGCTGTGCGCCCTCGGAGCGAGCGTCATGGCCCTCGCCATCCCCCAGGTGCTGCGCGTCCTCATCAATGACGCCCTCGCCGAAGGCGCCTCCGCCCGCACCGTCTGGATCGCATCCGGCGTCGTCCTGCTGCTCGGAGTCCTCGAGGCGACGTTCGTAGCACTCCGCCGCCAGTTCGTCATCGCCCCGGCGACGACCGTGGAGACGAGGATGCGCACGTCCTTCTACCGCCACCTGCAGAACCTGACCGTCGAGTTCCACGATCGGTGGGGCAGCGGGCAGCTCCTCTCGCGCGCCATGAGCGACCTCAACCTGATGCGGCGCTGGATGGCATTCGGCCTCATCATGCTGGTGGTCACTTCGCTGACCGTGGTGATGGGCGTGATCGTCATGTTCATGACCAGTTGGGCCCTCGCCTTGATCTTCGTCGCGGCCGCCGTTCCCCTGATGATCTACGGCTACCGCTTCCGTACGTCCTACAGCCGGGTATCGCGCAAGAGCCAGGACCAGGCCGGAGACCTCGCCACGACGGTCGAGGAGTCCGTGCACGGGATCCGCGTTCTTAAGGCGTTCGGTCGGAGCGGCGAGGCACTGGAGGACTTTGAGGAGCAGGCGGAGGAGCTCCGCCGGACCGAGATCTTCAAGGCGAAGTCGCTCGCCAACTTCTCCATGGTCGTCACCCTGCTCCCCGAGCTCGCGCTCGGTGCCTCGCTCGTCGTCGGCGTCACGCTGGCGGCCGGCGGCGACGTCTCCATCGGGGCGCTGGTGGCCTTCTTCGCGACGGCGGCCGCGGTGGCCGGGCCCGTGGAATTCATCGGTCCGCTCCTCGCCATGACCTTCACGGCGAAGACCGCCATCGACAGGCACTACGAGGTCATGGAGTCGGAGAACACCATCACCGACCCGGCGGAGCCCGTGCACCTCGAGGCACCGCGCGGTGTTGTCGTGTTCAGCGACGTGCACTTCCGGTACCCGGATGCGCAGGACGACAGCGATGACGTCCTCGACGGCATCGACCTCCAGCTACGGGCGGGCGAGACGATGGCACTGGTCGGCGTCACGGGATGCGGCAAGAGCACGCTCCTCCAGCTGGTCCCACGCCTCTACGACGTCACGGGGGGCAGCATCAGCATCGACGGGGTGGACCTCCGCGCTCTCAGCCTCGACGAGCTGAGGACGCTCGTCGCCGTGGCCTTCGAGGACACCACCCTCTTCTCCAGCTCGGTGCGGGACAACGTCCTCATGGGCTCCGACGCCGTCGGCTCGGAGGCAGACAGGGTCCTTGCGGAGGCGATCGAGGTCGCGCAGGCGCAGTTCGCCTACTCCCTGCCCGAAGGTCTGGACACCCTCATCGGAGAGGAAGGCCTCAGCCTGTCCGGTGGCCAGCGCCAGCGGATCGCACTGGCACGTGCGATCGCGGCGCGTCCCACGGTGCTGGTGCTTGATGATCCTCTCTCGGCACTCGATGTCACCACCGAGGAACGCGTCGAGGAGGGGCTCCGTGCGGTCCTGAGCTCGACGACGACGCTCATCGTGGCGCACCGTCCTTCCACCGTCGCCCTGGCCGACCGCGTGGCACTCCTGCAGGACGGCCGCATCGCCGACGTCGGAACGCACTCCGAACTGCTGGCCCGCAGCGACCACTACCGCTACGTCATCGCCAGCCTGGATGACGAGGAGATCGCGCAGCTCGGTCGCGCCGAGCAATCCGTGCACGACGACGAGGAGGCGTTGGCATGAGCCGCACCACCGCAGCGCCGGGGGACGGCCCGAAGAGCGCCAGAAACACCAGGGAGGCTCAGGGCGCCACATCCGCCGGGGTCCTGAACGAGGACGACGTCCTTCTCGGCCGCGCGCAGAGCAGGTCGGTCCGCTCGAGGTCCTTCCGGCTGCTCGGCTCCCTCATCCGCCCGAACCGCCGGCAGTTCATCTGGACGGTGGTGCTCGTGGTCATCTCGCAGGCTGCCCGGGTCGCGGGGCCCGCCATCATCGCTTTCGGGATCGACCGCGCGCTTCCCGCACTGATCGCGGGGGATCCGCTTCTGCTGTGGGTCGCCGGTGGCACCTACCTGCTGGCAGCCGTGCTCGCCTCGGTCCTGACGGCGGGATACGTTCGGGCGACGGCCCAGCTCAGCCAGGCGATGCTGCTGGACCTCCGCGTGCGGGTCTTCAGGCACACGCAGCGGCTGAGCCTCGAATTCCACGAGAAGTACACCTCCGGGCGCATCATCTCCCGGCAGACGTCGGATCTCGAGGCGTTGCGGGAGCTCCTGGATTCCGGCGTCAGTTCCCTTGCCTCCGGAGCTGTCTTCATGCTCTTCACGGCGGCCACCATCTTCGCGCTCGACTGGCGCACCGGCTTCCTGATCCTGGCGGCGGCAGTACCCATGTTCTTCCTGGCGCGCTGGTACCAGAAACACTCCCAGATCGCGTACCGCGAGTCGCGCGTGGTGTCGGCGAAGCTGATCGTCCACTTCATCGAGACCATGACCGGCATCCGCGCCGTGAAGGCCTTCCGGCGGGAGGCAGTGAACGCGGAGCGCTACGACGAGCTCGCGGAGGACTACCGCAGGGTGACGGTCCGCTCGATCAACCTGAACGGCGTCTTCCAGCCCGGTCTGGTGCTGATCGGCAACGTGACGGTCGCCGTCGTGCTCGTGTTCGGCGGGTTCAGGGTGCTGGGAGGCACGCTCGAAGTGGGAGCCCTCCTCGCCCTGATCCTCTACAGCAAGCGCTTTTTCCAGCCCGTGGACCAGATGGCGATGTTCTACAACTCCTTCCAGTCCGCCTCCGCGGCGCTCGAGAAGGTCTCCGGCCTGCTCGAGGAGGTGCCCACCGTCCGGCCGCCGAAGAACCCGGTATCCCTGCCCAGCCCACACGGCGCCATCGAGTTCCACGACGTCGCATTCCGCTACGGCAACGGGCCCGTGGTGCTGCCGACGATGAACCTGTCCATCCAGGCGGGGCAGACCGTCGCGCTCGTGGGACAGACGGGCGCCGGGAAATCCACCCTTGCAAAGCTCATCGCGCGCTTCTACGACGTGTCCGAGGGCAGGCTGACGCTCGACGGCGTGGACCTCCGGGACCTCGCACCGACCGACCTGAGGCGCGCGGTCGTCATGGTCACGCAGGAGGCCTTCCTCTTCAGCGGTTCAGTGGCGGACAACATCGCCCTGGGAAAGCCCGACGCGAGCCGTGAGGAGATTGTCGCTGCGGCCCGCGCGGTCGGCGCGGAGCAGTTCATCCTCGAGCTTCCCGAAGGCTTCGACACGGACGTCAACAAGCGCGGTGGCCGGGTCTCCGCGGGTCAGCGGCAGCTCATCAGCTTCGCCCGCGCGTTCCTGGCCGACCCGGCCGTGCTCATCCTCGACGAGGCGACGTCCTCGCTCGACATCCCAAGCGAACGCCTCGTGCAGGAGGGGTTGCAGAAGCTGCTGGGCAACAGGACGGCCCTGATCATCGCGCACAGGTTGTCCACCGTGGCGATCGCCGACCGCGTACTGGTGGTGCATGACGGTCGCGTCGTGGAGGACGGCACGCCGGCCGAGCTGATCGCCGGTACGGGCCGGTTCGCGACCCTGCACGCCGCCTGGAAGGATTCCCTGGTCTGACGGCCCGCGGGATGGTTCCGCCCGGTTTTCCTCGCCGCTGATCCTCGGCTATTCTTGGACAGTTGCCGATCGGGAGGCTTGGCCTTCCGGACGCGACATCGGGGTGTGGCGCAGCTTGGTAGCGCGCGTCGTTCGGGACGACGAGGTCGCAGGTTCAAATCCTGTCACCCCGACCAGTGAGGAAAGGCCCGCCGGCATTTGCCGGCGGGCCTTCATTTTTTGAACTCGGTCCTGGTCCGGCACGGTGACCGGGCGGACCCGCGACGCGCAGGCGATCAGGCGAAGCGCTGGCCCGTCAGTCGCTCGTAGGCCTCGATGTAGCGCGAGCGCGTACGGTCGACGACGTCGTCGGGCAGCGCAGGGGGTTCCGACCGGCGGTCCCAGCCCGAGGCGTCGGAGGTCAGCCAGTCCCGGACGAACTGCTTGTCGAAGGAGGGCTGCGCCTGCCCGGGCGCGTACAAAGCGGCGTCCCAGAAGCGTGACGAGTCGGGCGTCAGCACTTCGTCCCCGAGGGTGATGCGGCCCGAGACGGGATCGAGCCCGAATTCCACCTTGGTGTCGGCGAGGATGATGCCCCGCTCCCGCGCGATGGCCTCGGCCCTGGTGTAGATGTCCAGCGTGAGCGACCGGAGCTGCGCGGCAGCGTCGTCGCCCACCGTCATGACGACGGCGTCGTACGTGATGTTCTCGTCGTGCTCGCCCACCTCCGCCTTGGCCGACGGCGTGAAGAGCGCGGGTTCCAGACGCGATCCGTCCACGAGCCCCTCCGGCAGCGGCAGGGAGCACACGGTCCGGGACGCCTGGTACTCCAGCAGTCCGCTGCCGGTGAGGTAGCCGCGGGCGATGCATTCGATCGGGTACATGACGAGCTTCCGGCAGATCATGGCCCGGCCCTCGACCTCGGCCGGCACACCTCCGGCGACGTCGGAGGCGATCACGTGGTTGGGAATGCCCTCGAGCCGCTCGAACCACCACAGGCTGAGCTGCGTCAGGACGCGTCCCTTGTCCGGGATAGCTGTCGACAGGACGTGGTCGTAGGCGCTGATGCGGTCACTGGCGACCACGAGCACGACGTCGTCGGTCCCGTCCTCCGGCTCGTACAGGTCCCGGACCTTGCCTGAATAGACATGCCGCCAGCCGGGCAGTTCGGGGTGCGCGGGCGCGAAGACGCTCATGCCGTCGCCGCTGCTGGGCCGGAGACCGTGACCTCGGCGCGTGAGGCCTTGAGGGCGATGTCGGTACGGAACTGGCCACCCTCGAGCTCGATGTGCGAGAGGCTCTCGTAGGCGGTGGACCGCGCGTCCTGGAGCGAGTCGCCGAGGCCGACGACAGCGAGCACCCGGCCGCCCGCACTGATCACCTTGCCGTCGCGGGAAGCAGTGCCTGCGTGGAGGACCTGGGCACCCGCCACCTTCGCGGCCTTCTTCAGTCCGCGGATGCGGCGCCCTGTGGCGGGGGCGTCCGGATAGTTCTCGGACGCCAGCACGACGGCGACCGCCGTTCTCGGCGACCAGTTGAGCTGGTCGATCTGGTCGAGGGTTCCCTTGGCTGCGGCGAGCAGCACGCCCCCGAGCGGCGTCGTCAGGCGGGCCAGCACGGCCTGCGTCTCCGGGTCGCCGAACCGCGCGTTGAATTCGATGACGCGCACCCCGCGCGTGGTCAGGGCGAGGCCCACGTAGAGGACGCCGGCGAAGGGCGTTCCGCGATGGGCCATCTCGTCGATGACGGGCTGCGCCACACGCTCGATGACCTCGTCCACCAAGCCTGAGGGAACCCACTCGAGCGGCGAGTACGCGCCCATTCCGCCGGTGTTCGGCCCCTCGTCGCCGTCGTGAATGCGCTTGAAGTCCTGTGCGGGCGCCAGCGGGACCACCGTGCGTCCGTCCGAGAGCACGAAGAGGGATACTTCGGGACCGTCGAGGTACTCCTCGATGACCACACTGCCCCCGGCCTGGAAGCACGCCGACGCATGGGCCAGTGCAGCCTCGAGATCGTCCGTCACGACCACACCCTTGCCCGCGGCCAGTCCGTCGTCCTTCACCACGTAGGGGGCTCCGAAGGTGCACAGCGCCTCGTTCGCTTCCTCGTCCGTGGTGGCGACGCGTGCCATGGCTGTCGGGACGCCTGCTGCCGCCATGACCTGCTTCGCGAAGGCCTTGGACGCCTCGAGCTGGGCTGCTGCCCTCGTGGGACCGAAGACGGGGATGCCGGCGTCGAGCAGTGCATCGGCGACACCGGCTGCGAGCGGCGCCTCCGGCCCGATGACCACGAGGTCGGCAGCGAGGCTGCGCGCGAGGTCGGTGACGACGGCGGGATCGTTCGCGTCGACGTCGTGGGTCGGGACGTCCTCCGCTATTCCGGCATTGCCGGGTGCCGCATGGACCTCCCGCACGAACGGGTCGGCCACCAGGGCCCGGACGATGGCGTGTTCGCGGCCTCCGGGGCCCAGCACAAGTACCTTCACAGTAGGACAGCGTACTGGAGGCACCCAGGGCGACACAGTGTGCGTCCTCGTGAGGGCCTCAGTACCCATACTGCCGGCGTCCCTCTCCGAATACCTCGCATGAGCAACTCCACCAAGCCCCGCCGCGGCATCACCCTCCTTGCCGCCCTCGCAGGGGTCCTCTCCGCCGGCGTGGTGCTCGGTATCGCCGAGCTCGTCGGCGCCTTCTTCCGCGCCAGTGCGACCCCGGTCATCGCGATGGGTTCGACCTTCATCGACTTCACACCACCCTGGATGAAGGATTTCGCGATCCGGACGTTCGGCACCAACGACAAACTGGCGCTGCTGGTCGGGATGGCTGTCACCATCGCGATCCTTGCCGCGATCCTCGGCATCGTGGCGATGAAGCGCTGGATCCTCGGGGTCGCTGGAGTGCTCCTGATGGGTTCGATCATCGTGGCGTGCGTCCTCACCCGCGCGGGGGCATCCCTCCCCGACGCGATCCCCACCGTCGTCGGCACGGCCGCCGGGCTTCTTGCCCTTCGCTGGCTGATCGCTCGCCTGCGCCACGCCGCCGTCGCCGGCCCCGCGGGTTCTCCCACCACCGGCGTCACGGACGGTTCCGATGCCGCCGGTGTCGCCACGGCACGACCACGGTTCCGCACCCCGTCCGACCGGCACGACGACGGCGCCCCGGTCAGCGCACGGGCCGCAGCTGCGGCGACGGGGACGACCGGCACCACCTCCCGCCGCGGGTTCTTCGCAGCGGCGGGAATCACCGCCGTCGTTGCCGTGGCAGCAGCAGGGGGCGGGCGACTGCTGGCAGGCGCCCGCAACAACATCGCCGCGGTGCGGGACAGCCTCCGGTTCCCCTCGCCCGCCAGTCCCGCGCCGGCACTACCCGCCGGAGTCCAGTCTCCCGTTGCGGGCGTGACACCCTTCGTCACCCCGAACAGCGAGTTCTACCGCATCGACACCGCGCTCAGCGTTCCCCAGCTCACCGCGGACGACTGGGTGCTCCGCGTCCACGGCATGGTGGAGGAGGAATTCGAGTTGTCGTTCCAGGATCTTCTCGACGCCGACCTCATCGAGCGGCACATCACGCTGACGTGCGTCTCCAATCCCGTCGGTGGCTACCTCGCAGGCAACGCGAAGTGGTTGGGCTACCCGTTGCGGGAGGTGCTGGCCCGTGCCAAACCGCTCGACGGCGCCGACATGGTCCTCTCCACGAGCTCCGACGGCTTCAGCGCGTCGACTCCCCTTCCCGTGCTGCAGGACGACCGTGACGCCATCCTCGCCATCGCCATGAACGACGAACCGCTGCCGGTGGAGCACGGTTTCCCCGTCCGCATGGTGGTGCCGGGGCTCTTCGGCTACGTCTCCGCCACCAAATGGGTCGTCGACCTGGAGGTCACGCGGTTCGCGGACAGGAAGGCGTACTGGACCGATCGCGGCTGGTCCGAGATGGGACCCATCAAGACGATGGCCCGCGTCGAGGTTCCGCAATCCTTCGCGTCGCTCGACGCCGGCTCGGTCATGATCGGCGGCGTGGCCTGGTCCCAGCAGAGGGGCATCACGAAGGTAGAGGTCTCGGTGGACGGCGGGGACTGGGAAGCGGTGACACTGGCGGCCGAAGCAT
This sequence comes from Arthrobacter sp. NamB2, assembly GCF_005281365.1. NCBI lineage: Bacteria > Bacillati > Actinomycetota > Actinomycetes > Micrococcales > Micrococcaceae > Arthrobacter > Arthrobacter sp. NamB2. The sequence continues at coordinate 129,282 of NZ_SZWI01000008.1, forward strand.
CGGTGGACACCTGGCGCCAGTGGTCGCACGAGCTCACCCTGGAGCCCGGCCTCCACACGGTGAGGGCGCGGGCGACGGACGCTGTCGACGGCCTCCAGACGGACGAGCGGGCCGACACGGTCCCCAACGGCGCGTCGGGCTGGCAGTCGGTGCAGTTCACGGTGAAGTAGGTGAAGCAGCAGCATCCCCGCGGAGATCTCCAGGACCTGCGCCCGCCGGATGACCGTCCTCTCCGGTGGGCGCAGTTGCACCGGGGACGCCATCGGATCCACGGAGACGGATAGGGAATACTGGGACCATGCCCTCCACCTTCACTACGGCTGACGCCGTGGACTTCGCCGTCCTCGAACGCAACGGCTTCATCGAGTCCCGCCACGTGGGTTCCGCCGTCGTCCTCGCCGCGGACGGCTCGGTCGTGACTGAACTCGGAGACATCGCCAGCCCGATCTTCCCCCGCTCCACGCTCAAGCCCTTCCAGGCACTCGCCAGCATGAAGGCCGGCGTGCCGCTGCGGGGCCCCCAGGTGGCCCTCGCGGCTGCCAGCCACGTCGCCAGCAACGAGCACATGGCCGTGGTCCGCAGCATGCTCGATGCCGCGGGTGTCACGGAGAACGACCTCCAGTGCCCGGAGGACTGGCCCCAGGACGAGGACGCGCGCAACGAGCTCGTGCGCAGCGGCAAGGGCAAGCAGCGCATCGCCTTCAACTGCTCGGGCAAGCACGCCGCCTTCCTCTGGGCCTGCACGGAGAACGGATGGGACACGGCGACCTACCTCGAGCCCACGCATCCCCTCCAGCGTTCGGTGGCGTCCGTGATCGAGGAGTACACGGAGGAGCCCGTGGCCGCGTGGGGCGTGGACGGCTGTGGCGCCCCGGTAGCCGCCGTGTCCCTCACGGGCCTTGCGCGCGGCATCGGCAAGATCGCCAAGGCGCCGTCGGACAAGCACGCCGACGCGCGCGCGGCGACGATCGCCACCGCGATGCTCGACTACCCGTGGGCCGTGCACGGCAACGGGAGGGAGAACTCCGTGGTCATGGAGGACCTGGGGGTCATCGCGAAGAGCGGTGCCGAGGGAGTCCTCGTGCTCGCTGCCCGGACCGGCGCATCGCTCGCCCTGAAAGTCCTCGACGGCAATGCCCGGGCGGCCACGCTCGTCGGCCTGACGCTGTTCGCCGCATCCGGCGCGATCGATGCCGACAAGGTCGGGCCCGTACTGGAGAAAGTCGTTCCCCCGGTCCTCGGCGGCGGCCGCGCCGTCGGCAGCCTCCGCCTCGCCGCCCCGATCATGGCACTGCTCGACTAGGAGCGGCAGAACCAATGGCACGGCGACGTATTCCGCGCGAGGACGGCCACCACGCTCTGGAACTGGTGGCGGCAGGCTCGGCCGGGCGCTCCGAGCTGGCGACCGCGGTGCGCTTCACGCTCGAGGAACTCGCCGAACTGGCGCCCGGCAACAGCGTCGAGGTACGGGTGCCGCCCTTCGGCGTCACCCAGTGCGTGGAGGGCCCGCGCCACACGCGCGGCACTCCGCCCAACGTCGTGGAGACCGATGCCGCCACCTGGCTCGCCCTCGTCACCGGCTCGACGGCCTGGTCCGACGCCGTCGCTGCCGGCAAGGTCGCTGCCTCGGGACTGCGCGCCGACCTGAGCGACTGGCTGCCCCTCTTCGGGCGACCCGCGTGAGCGCCGGTGCTCCTACGAGGAACACGGTCTCCGCAGGCTGGGCGGCCACTGTCGCGGCCGTGCGCCGCCAGCCCCCCGGCGCCTGGCTGACCGGCCTCCTGGCTGCCGTCCTGTACTCCGTCTTCTCCGTCACGCAGTGGCACGGGTTGAGTTCGCCCTCCTGGGACCTGGGCATCTTCACGCAACTCGCCAAGGCCTATGCCGACCTCGCCACCCCGATCGTGCCCATCAAGGGCGAGGACTTCAATCTGCTCGGCGACCACTTCCACCCGCTGCTCGTGCTGCTGGGACCGGCGTACGCCGTCGCGCCGTCCGGCCTGACCATCCTGATCGTGCAGAACCTCCTCTTCGGCCTGTCGGTCGCCGTGGTAAGCCGGGCCGGCATCCGGCTCATCGGCACGCCGGCCGGGATCGCCGTCGGCGCCGCCTATGCCCTGTCCTGGGGACTGCAGTCGGCGGTTGCCGCGCAGTTCCACGAGATCGCGTTCGCCGTGCCGATCCTGGCGCTGAGCCTCGAAGCGGTCCTCCGGCGTCGAGCTCTGCCCGCCGTCCTGTGGGGCGGGCTGCTCGTGTTCGTCAAGGAGGACCTCGGGCTCACCGTCATCGCGCTCGGCCTGATCATCGCGTGGCGGCTCCGCACCGCCGTCGGTCTCTGGCTGGCCGTCTGGGGTGCACTGTGGCTGATCATCTCCGTGCGGCTGATCCTGCCGGCGTTGAATGCCGGCGGGCAGTACGACTACTCCGACCGCATCGACGTCGGCGCGATGATCTCGGATCCCGTCGGTGCCGTCGTCGACCTCGTATCCGGGACGGCGAAGCACCAGACCCTCCTGCTGCTCCTCCTGGCCGGCGGATTCCTGTTCCTCCGCTCCTCACTCACCCTGGTCCTGCTGCCGACCCTGCTGTGGCGGTTCGCCTCGGGCCAGGAGGGGTACTGGGGACCGGAGTGGCACTACAGCGCCGTCCTGATGCCGGTGCTCTTCCTCGCACTGGTGGACGGCGTGCACGGGCTTCGGAGAAGCCGCCGCGACTGGCTGCGCAGCACCGCAGTCGTGGGCGTTCCGGCGGCCGTCGTCGGCTGCCTCGTCCTGCTGCCAACCCAGACGTTCGGCGTGCTCCTCGAGCCGGAGACGTACCGGCAGTCCGAGCGCTGGGACGCCGCCCACCGCATGATGGACCTCATTCCCGAGGGGTCCAGCGTCGAGAGCGGCGTGGTGCTGATGGCCTACCTCGTTCCGGACACCCGGGTGTACTGGCTCGGGAACGCCAACCCGGTACCGGACTACCTCATCGTGGACGCCGATGACTGGAGCTGGGGACCGGTCCGGCCAAGCGACGCCGAGGCCCACGCCGAGGAGCGGTACGCCGGCACCGACTACACGCTCATCTTCGGCGAAGCGGGCTACCAGCTCGTCGAGCGGCAACGCTGACGCCCGGTAGCCTTAAACCATGACCTCCGAGCAGCACTCGCCGAACAGCACGCCCGAGCAGCCCGACACGCGCGGCGCGGTGCCTGCGGACGGGCAACCCGCACCCGCCGACCGCGGGGTGGCGCCGGCGGGGGTCCCCGAGGTCGACGCCGCTCCCGCCGCGGAGGCTCCCGGCGCCGCTCCCGCCGCGTCCGTCGCCGCTCCCACCACCGAGGCTCCCGCCTACCGCGAGGTGACCGTCCGGAGAGCGCCCAAGTTCGTGCCCTTCATGGCGATCGGCGCGATCCTCGGTTTCCTCGCAGCACTCGTGGTCGCCTATACCGGCCCCGCCGATCCGACGCTCACCCGCGAGTCCATTCTCGGTTTCTTCACCGTGGCCTTCGCCATCCCGGGCCTGCTGCTCGCAGCGCTGCTCGTGCTGATCTTCGACCGGCGGAGCGTGAGGAAGGCGGAGCGGGCCCGGGCGGAACGCACGTACGACGACGACGCCGCCTGAGGCCCAGCGCCGGCTCCCGCGTCGGCACGACGCCGGCCTCCCTCCCGCGAGGCGGCATTGCTCGCCATGAGAGAATGGGCCCATGGTGCGCGGCGACGGACAACTCTCCCATGAACTACTTCCCGGCGAAAAAGGACCACAGGATGCCTGCGGTGTTTTCGGCGTCTGGGCGCCCGGCGAGGAGGTGGCCAAGCTCACCTATTACGGGCTGTACGCGTTGCAGCACCGCGGCCAGGAGTCCGCAGGCATCGCGACGAGCAACGGCCGGCGCATCAACGTCTATAAGGACATGGGCCTCGTGTCCCAGGTCTTCGACGAGGCGACACTCAACACCCTGACCGGGCACATCGCCGTCGGTCACTGCCGTTACTCCACCACCGGATCCTCGCACTGGGCCAACGCACAGCCCACGCTCGGCGCAACCGCGGCCGGAACCGTCGCCCTGGCGCACAACGGCAACCTGACCAACTCCGCCGAGCTCTACGACTTGGTCCTCGCCCGGCATGGCAAGCCCCGCTCCGGGGAGCTGGCCCAGGGCAACACGACGGACACCGCCCTCGTCACCGCACTCCTCGCCGGCAATGACGGCCGCTCGCTGGAGGAGACGGCCATGGAGCTCCTACCCAGCATCCGCGGTGCCTTCTGCTTCGTCTTCATGGACGAAGGAACCCTCTATGCCGCCCGCGACGCCTACGGAGTCCGCCCCCTCGTCCTCGGCCGCCTCGAGCGCGGCTGGGTGGTCGCCTCCGAGCAGGCCGCCCTCGCGACCGTCGGCGCGAGCTACATCCGCGAGATCGAGCCCGGCGAGTTCATCGCGATCGACGAGGACGGCGTGCGCAGCAGCCGCTTCGCCACTCCGACCGCCGCCGGCTGCGTCTTCGAGTACGTGTACCTCGCCCGGCCGGACGCCGCGATCGCCGGCCGCTCGGTCTACGAGTCCCGCGTCGAGATGGGCCGCCAGCTGGCCCGCGAGAACTCGGCGCAGGCGGACATCGTGATTCCCGTCCCCGAGTCCGGCACGCCGGCCGCCGTCGGGTTCGCGGAACAATCGGGTATCCCGTTCGCCCACGGCTTCGTCAAGAACGCCTACGTGGGGCGGACGTTCATCCAGCCCAGCCAGACCCTGCGCCAGCTCGGCATCCGGCTCAAGCTGAACGCCCTCGAGTCCGTCATCCGCGGCAAGCGCATCATCGTCGTCGACGATTCGATCGTCCGCGGCAACACGCAGCGCGCTGTCGTCAGGATGCTGCGTGAAGCCGGGGCAGCCGAGGTCCACGTCAAGATCTCCTCGCCGCCCGTGCGCTGGCCATGCTTCTACGGCATCGACTTCGCCTCCCGCGCCGAACTCATCGCCAACGGCGCTGCGATCGACGAGATCAGCAAGTCCATCGGAGCCGACAGCCTCGCGTACATCTCCGAGGACGGCATGATCGACGCGACCCAGCAACCGCGCGAGCGCCTGTGCACCGCATGCTTCACCGGGAGCTACCCGATCGAACTGCCCGACGACGACCGCCTCGGCAAGAACCTGCTGGAGCGCTCCAACCCGGCCGACAAATCCGGCGCCACGGGATGCGACCCCGGACCGGACGCCGAGTTCGAAGCCGTACTGACAGACGAAGACAAGAAAGAGCGGGTATGAGCCTCGAGGACCAGATGTCCAATCCCATCACCTATGCCAGTGCAGGAGTGGACGTCGAAGCGGGCGACCGCGCCGTCGAGCTCATGAAGGATGCCGTCCGCGCGACGCACGGGGAACAGGTCATCGGTGGGGTCGGCGGCTTCGCAGGTCTCTTCGACGTCTCCCGCCTCCTGACGTACACGCGGCCCCTCCTCGCGACGTCGACCGACGGCGTGGGTACCAAGGTGGCGATTGCGCAGGCGATGGACATCCACGACACCATCGGTTTCGACCTGGTGGGTATGGTCGTTGACGACATCGTGGTGGTCGGAGCTGAGCCGCTCTTCATGACGGACTACATCGCATGCGGGAAGGTGGTTCCCGAACGGATCGCCGACATCGTCCGTGGCATCGCTGCCGGGTGTTCGGCGGCCGGCACGGCACTGGTGGGTGGCGAGACAGCCGAACATCCGGGTCTGCTGGGTGAGCACGAGTACGACGTCGCCGGTGCGGCGACGGGCGTCGTCGAGGCTGACCGGGTGCTCGGACCGGAGCGCATCCGCGAGGGCGACGTCGTCATCGCGATGGCGTCGTCGGGCCTGCACTCCAATGGCTACTCCCTGGTGCGGCGCGTTATCAACCAGGCCGGCTGGGCGCTCGACCGGCAGGTGTCCGAACTGGGCCGGACGCTCGGCGAGGAGCTCCTGGAACCGACGCGCGTCTATGCCGCGGACTGCCTCGCGCTGGCCCGGAACGACGCCGCGCAGGTGCATGGCTTCAGCCACGTCACGGGCGGTGGACTCGCGGCCAACCTCGCACGTGTGCTCCCGCGCGGGCTCGAAGCCACGGTCGACCGCTCCACCTGGGGCCTTCCCCCGATCTTCACCCTCGTCTCGCAGCTCGGCACCGTGCCCCTGCCGGACCTCGAGCGCACCCTCAACCTCGGCGTGGGCATGGTGGCGATCGTCGGAGCAGCGGGTGCCGACACCGCGCTGGCCCAGCTGAATGCCGCCGGCGTACCGTCCTGGGTCATGGGCACGGTGCAGGCCGCGGGTACCGGGAGCACGGACGGACCGGACTACGTGCAGGGCGCCAAGGGCGTCGACGGCGGATCAGTGCGGCTGGTCGGCGCCTACGCCTGACGAATCTCCCACTCCCGCTCGACTCGGAGTGGGTATGTTCGAGCATTCCCACTCGTCGGGGTGCCGGAACGGGATGGAAGCCGCAACCTCACGAACTCGTACGACAGAAGCCCCTGCTCCCGGATGGGAGCAGGGGCTTCTGTGTCGATCGCTGGTCAGTCCCGGACCGTCAGGGCTTACCGGCCTGCTTGCGGGTCACGATGACGTCGAACGACGTGGTGCGGGTGTTGCCCGCCTTGTCCGTCGCCGTGCACGTCACCGTCGTTGTACCGACCGGGAAGCGCGTGCCCGAGGCAGGCGTGCAGGTCAGCTGCACGGGGCCGTCGAGCGTGTCGATGGCGGACGGCAGGGCGTAGTTCACCTTGACCCCGCTGGCACCGTTCGACACCGCCCGGATGTCCGACTGGTCCGCGATCCGCGGCGGCAGCACGTCCGCCGGACGGGCAGGCAGGCGGCTCGGGTCGACGATCCCCCAGAAGGCCGGGGTGACCTGCAGCTCGTCGTCGAAGGGCAGCGGCTGCTCCCAGGGACGTGCCATCGGCCAGGTGCGGAGCCACGTCCTGGCGTTGCTGATGCCCCAGAAGGTGACCGAATCGACGGACGCGTTGTGCTCCCGCAGCATCGCGAAGAGGTCGCGGTAGTAGTAGCCGACCTCCGCAGCTGCGTCGGCGTCGTCCTCGAATGCGGGACTGTACGGATCCGCCGGAGCGCCGCTGACATCGGCGCCCTGGTTCTCCGTGGACGAGTTCACGTCGAGCTCCGTGATGGCCTGCAGGAGCTTCGGGTCCAGTGCCTCGACGGCCTTGATGGAGTCCTCGAGCCACTGCACCGGACGCGCTACGTCGACGTGGGCCTGGTGACCGACGCCGTCGATGGGCACGTTCCGGGCCTTGAGTGCTCCGATCAGCTCGAGGTAGTCGGCGCGCTTCTCCGGCATCTCCGTGTTGTAGTCGTTGATGAACAGGGCTGCATCCGGGAAGTAGCGGTCGGCGAGGCGGAAGGCCTCGTCCACGAATCCCTCGCCGAGGACCTGGAACCAGCGGCTGTCGCGCATGTCGTGCGGGTTGGCCGTATCGCCGTCGGCGATGACCTCGTTCACGACGTCCCACGCCCAGATGGGGCTGTCCCCATTGGGGTAGCGCGCGTCGATGTGGTCCGCGATGCCCTTGATGTGCGCTTCCATCCGGGCCTTGAGAAGCGCCTGGTCTGCCGCACTGTTGGTGAGGTCCCGCGTGCCGTCCTTGAAGAACCAGGCCGGGGTCTGCGAGTGCCAGGCAAGGACGTGTCCGTACACCTGGATATCGTTGGCGTCCGCGAAGTCCAGCAGCTGGTCGAGCTGCGTGAACGCGAACTGTCCCTCGACAGGCTGCACGCTTTCCGGCTTGCCGGCATTCTCCGGTGTGAACGCGTTGAAGTGCTTGCGCACCAGATCCGCGGCCGTGCCGACGGTCTCCCGCGCGTCGATAGCCACTCCCACGTGCTCGATCCCCTCGGCGCCGAGGACGTCCTTCAGCCCCGGAACGTCGGTCTGGATGGGCTTCTCGACGATCGCGGCGAGGCTGAAGTCATCCAGCAGGAAGCTGACGCCGACGGGTCCCTCGACGTACACCTGCGCCTTGTCCGCGGCAGCGCCGAGGGTGTAGGTGCCCCTGAGCTGTGTCCAGCCGTCCGCGGTGACCGAGGCTCCGGCACCGGCGACGCCGTCGTACGCGCTTCCCCCGCCGTTGTCCCGCTGCACGGAGACCTTGAGCGACGCCGACGACTGACCCGGTGCGAGCTTCGCCCACACGGAGATCTCCACCGCAGTACCGACAGGCATGCCCGCGGTCACGTCGAGGGCGGCGCCGTGCCAGGGCTGGGTACGGTTGGTCACGAGCAGGCTGCCGGTGCCGGAGTGGGCGTCGCTGCTTGCAGCGATCTGTACGCCGTCACCACGCGCAGTCCAACCGTCGGTACCCGCCTCGAAGTCGGAGGTGACACCGGCGGGCGCGTCTGCCACGCCCCCCTGAGGGAGCGTGAAAGTCCAGCTCTCCGCGATCTTCTCCGTGACGACCGTGGCCACGGCCTTGACGGTGTTCGAGCGGTCGCCGCCGCCGTCGTGGGCCAGGACCACAGCGCCGGGGCTGAAGGCCTTGCGGAGGTTGGCTGTGAGGGTCGCCTCGCTGAGATCGTTGCCGTCCCAGTCCGCGATGAGGTTGCCGAGGCCGAGCGGCTGCATGCCGAGGGCCGCAGCCACCTCGCCGGTAGAACCCCAGCTACCGTTCGGCGCCCGGAAGTATGGCACCTGCAGCGCTGAATCACCTGCGGCTGCCCGGATGATCCGGAGGTTCTCCTTGAGGTCGGCCTCGACCTGCGCCTGCGTCCAGGAGCCCATGTCCGCGTAGGACGTGCCGTGGTTGCAGAGAGTATGCCCCTCGGCGACGATGCGGCGCAGCAACTCGGTGCCGCCCGGTGCCGTCACATTCTGTCCGATGACGCAGAACGTCGCGGTGATGCCCTTGTCCTTCAGGAAGTCGAGGAGGGCTGTGGTCTCACCCGGGTTCGGGCCGTCGTCGAACGTCAGGGCTGCGACATTGCCCGTGCCGCGAGCGGCTGCGAGGGGTGTTGTCGTCGGATTGGTCGCACCGCCGGGAACGAAGGCCGGATCGGGGGTGGGCTGCCAGGCGCCGCCGTCAGCAGGTGCACCCGTCCCGCTGATCACGACGTCATCCACGAAGTAGTCATAGGGCGCACTCAGGTTTCCTGTCCCGAGGTAGGCCCGCAGCGCGGCAGGGCTGGCACCGGCAGGGGCATTGAAGGTTCCCGTCACAGTCGTCCACGCATCCGCCGAGACGGAGGTGTTGCCGACCCACGTGTAGGCGGGCTCCACGACGAACCGGGCCGACGTCGTCGTGCCTGCTGCCGCCGAGAGCTTGACCTGCGCGGAGAACGTGTAACTGCCTCCCGCCTGCAGGAGGTTGGCCGGCGTCTTGAAGCCGTCGTAGTCGTTCGCCCTGCCCTGCACCAGCAGGGCCTTGTCGCCGTCCGCATCGACGATCGACAGCGCGGACCCACCGTTCTGGCTCAGCGGGCTGAAGTCGCCATCCTCGAAATCTTCCGTCAGCAGCACCGCCGGTTCGTCGGCGGAGGCAGCCGGCAGCGCGAGCGCGCCGGCGCCGGTCATCAAACCGAACGCCGTGGCGCCCGCAATCAGACGTCGTTGTCTCATGATTCTCCTGTCGTTGCGGCCCGCCCCCGGGATGGGGACGGGCCGCCGTGCTTATTGTGGGGGGAGGTGCTACACGTTCCTAGCGGTTACCGCGGCCTGGGGATGCCTGCTCCAGGGTGTCCTGCAGCGCGTAGTAGGCCGGCTTGCGGGTGAAGTCGTTCCACATGACCGTTGCTTCACCTTCATTCGCGAAGAAGACCGGGACCCAGGAGTACTTGTCGGTGAATCCCCAGATCGTGAAGGAGTTGCACTCGTCCACGTTCACGCACGCCTGGAGGGCACGCTGGTAGTACGAGGCCTGCTCAGCGAGCTGGGCTGCCGTCGGCTGGGTGCCCGCGGGCACTCTCATGCGCACGTCGATCTCGGTGATGGCCGTCTCGAGCCCCAGGTCGTCGAAGCGCTGGAGGTTGGCCTGGAGGTCCGCAGGGAACCCGTACTGGGTGCTGAGGTGCCCTTGGACGGCGAAGCCGTCTACGGGAACACCCTGGGCCTGCAGCTTCGGGATGAGGTCAACGTAGGCATCGCTCTTCGCGTTCAGGCTCTCCACGTTGTAGTCGTTGAAGAACAGTTTCGCCTGCGGGTCGGCTTCATGTGCCCAGCGGAACGCGTCACCGATGATCTCGGGCCCGAGTTCCCGGATCCAGATGTTGTCGGTCGTGCGCAGCTTTCCGTTGTCGTCGAAGATCTCGTTGGCTACGTCCCATTGCTGGATCTTGCCCGCGTACCGACCCACGACGGTCTGGATGTGATCCTTGAGGATCGCCCGCAGTTCATCCTTCGAGTAGTTGCCCTGCTCGAGCCATGCGGGATTCTGGCTGTGCCAGAACAGGGTGTGCCCGCGAACCACCTGCTTGTTGTCCTGTGCGAACTGGACGATCGCGTCCATCTCGGCGAAACGGTAGGTGTCGCGGGCCGGGTGCACGAACTCCCACTTGAGCTGGTTCTCGGGCGACACCGAGTTGAACTCCGCGGCGAGGTGCCGCAGGTATTCCTTGTCATTCGGGAACGGAGCGGGATAGCCCTGGGTCTCGTGGTGGCCGCCGCCGGCAACGGCCGTTCCGATCTTGAGATCCTGCGGCGCGACCCACCGGAGGGTGTCCTTCTTCTGGATGCCGGGTGCCTGAGATCTCTGGTCCTGTGCCGCGAGGGCGGGAACGGTGGGAAGAAGCATTGCCGAAGCGAGTACTGCCGCGGCAATGGATTTGTAAACCTTCATGAGCTCTCCTTTGAGGTACCTGAGGTGCGGCAGTCCGATACTTTGATCGGAACGTTTCCGGAAGTTTCCGGAAATACCGTTGCTGTAGGTTAGGAACACCGCGCAGGTGAGGTCAAGGGCGCGGCAGAAATATGTCCCCGGGGTGTACACCAGCGTCTTCGGGTGCCCGAGGAGGATTCGTGCAGGAGAACACCCAGCAAGCCGTGACGATCTCGGCCATCGCCTCGGCGGCCGGAGTATCCGTCCCCACGGTGTCCCGCGTGCTCAACGGTCGCTCCGATGTCGCCCCCGCGACGCGCGAACGCATCGAGAACCTGCTTCGTGAGTACGGCTACCGCCGTCGTGGAGCGACTCAGGCGCCGTCACGCCTGGTCGACCTCGTGTTCAACGATCTCGACAGCCCCTGGGCCGTCGAGATCATCCGGGGCGTCGAGGAGGCGTTGAACGCTGACGGCCTGTCCGTCGTCGTGTCAGCCATCCACCGGCGCGGCAGCGCCGACTCGACGCGGAAGTGGCTCGACATCCTGGGAGCCCGGACGAGTGATGGCGCCATCCTCGTGACCACCGACCTGGATTCGTTCCTCCACGCGGAACTGCAGCGCCTCCACCTGCCCGTGGTCGTGGTGGATCCCGCCGGAGTTCCGGACCTCGAGGTGCCCACGATCGGCGCCACCAACTGGACAGGAGCGGTCACGGCGACCGAGCACCTCATCCAGCAGAACCATCGGCGGATCGGCTTCGTGGCCGGCCGTCCGGGGCTGTGGTGCAGCCGTGCCCGCCTCGACGGCTACCGGGCAGGGCTCGACGCCGCGGGCATCCCCTTCGATCCGGCACTCGTCATCAGCGGCGATTTCGACTACGAGTCGGGATTCTCCGCCGGAACGGAACTGCTCGCGCTCCGCGACCGTCCGAGCGCGATCTTCGCCGCAAGTGACCAGATGGCGCTCGGCGTCTACGAGGCGGCACGGCAGCAGGGACTACGCATCCCGGACGACCTGAGCGTGATCGGATTCGACGACCTGCCGGAAGCCGGCTGGGCGTCTCCCCCGCTGACGACCGTCCGGCAGCCCCTGTCCGAGATGGGCACGCTCGCAGCCCGGACGCTCGTACGCCTGATCAAGGGCGAGGCCGTCGAGAGCCCCCGGATCGAAGTGTCCACCCGCCTCGTCACCCGAGCGAGCGTGCGGGCGGCCGGCTGATACGGCTTCCGGCAACTTCCGCTTGACTTCGGGCGCAAACCCAATATGTTTATTAGGACAACATATTGGTCACACACCCCTGGAGCACTCAATGGCGATCGAGCCCACCCGCGACGACAAATTCTCCTTCGGCCTCTGGACGGTGGGCTGGGAAGCCCAAGACCAGTTCGGTTCCGCAACCCGAGCGCCGCTCGACGTCGTCGAAGCGGTCAACCGCCTCAGCGACCTCGGTGCCTACGGGATCACCTTCCACGACGACGACCTCTTCCCCTTCGGCTCGAGCGCCACCGAGCGCCAGGCGCAGATCGACCGGCTCAAGGGCGCCCTGGCATCGACCGGACTGATCGTTCCCATGGTCACGACGAACCTCTTCAGCCACCCGGTCTTCAAGGACGGCGGCTTCACGAGCAACGACCGCGGCGTCCGCCGCTTCGCCCTCCGCAAGGTCCTCGACAACATCGACCTCGCGGCAGAGCTCGGCGCCAAGACGTTCGTCATGTGGGGCGGCCGTGAAGGCAGCGAGTACGACGCCGCCAAGGACATCCGCGGCGCGCTGGAGCGTTACCGCGAGGCGGTCAACCTGCTCGGCGACTACGTCACCGACAAGGGCTACGACATCCGCTTCGCGATCGAACCCAAGCCCAACGAACCACGCGGCGACATCCTGCTGCCCACCCTCGGGCACGCGATGGCCTTCATCGAGACGCTGGAGCGTCCCGAGCTCGTGGGCATCAACCCCGAGACCGGCCACGAGCAGATGGCCGGGCTGAACTTCACGCACGGCATCGCACAGGCCCTGTACCAGGGCAAGCTGTTCCACATCGACCTCAACGGCCAGCGCAGCATCAAGTTCGACCAGGACCTCGTCTTCGGACACGGCGACCTGCAGAACGCGTTCTCGCTCGTGGACCTGCTCGAGAACGGCGGCCCCGCCGGTGGCCCGTCCTACGACGGCCCGCGCCACTTCGACTACAAGCCGAGCCGCACCGAGGACATGGACGGAGTCTGGCACTCGGCTGCAGCGAACATGCAGACCTACCTCCTGCTCAAGGAACGCGCTGCAGCGTTCCGCGCCGACCCCGAGGTCCAGGCCGCACTCGCCGCATCACGCGTGTCCGAGATCAATGAGCCGACCCTCAACGAGGGCGAAGGCTACGAGGCCCTGCGGGCCGACCGCGCCTCCTACGAGGAGTTCGACACCGACGCCTACTTCAACGGCAAGGGCTTCGGTTTCGTGAAGCTCCAGCAGCTCTTCATCGAGCACCTGCTCGGAGCCCGCTGACCCATGGCCCTCGTTGCCGGCGTCGATTCGTCGACGCAGAGCTGCAAGGTCGTCGTCGTCGACACCCTGTCCGGCGCCGCGGTCCGCAGCGGCCGTGCCCTCCACCCGGAGGGCACGGAGGTGGACCCCGCGGCGTGGTGGCAGGCCCTGCTGTCCGCACTGGACGGCGCCGACGGACTAGGGGATGACGTCGACGCCCTCTCCATCGCGGGACAGCAGCACGGAATGGTGCTGCTGGGCTCCGACGGCAGGGTCCTCCGCGACGCGCTGCTGTGGAACGACACCCGGTCAGCGGACGCTGCGCGGGACCTCATCGGCGAGTTAGGTGCCGATGAACTCGTCGCTCGCACCGGTCTTGTTCCCGTGGCGTCGTTCACCGGCACCAAGGTGCGGTGGGTGCGCGATGCCGAACCCGGGATCGCGGCGGCGATCGCCGCCGTCGCGCTCCCCCACGACTGGCTGACCTGGCGGCTGAGGGGCTTCGGCCCCGAGGGCGAATCACCGCTCGGCCCTGTGCTGGAGGAACTGGTCACCGACCGCTCGGATGCGAGTGGTACCGGCTACTGGAATCCTGCGACGGATGGCTACGACCTCGAGCTGTTCGAGCGGATCCTCGGACGCCCTGCGCGTGAGGCGCAGGGCGACGCGCACAAGGACAAGGGCAAGGACGCGGTGGTTCTCCCCCGCGTCCTGCAGGCGGACGCCTCCGCCGGCACCGTGCATTCCTCGTACCTCGCTTCGGCAGACCGGCGGGTCGTCCTCGCACCAGGCGCGGGCGACAATGCGGGTGCTGCGCTGGGGCTGGGCGCTGAGGAGGGCGACGTCGTCGTATCCCTCGGCACCAGCGGTACGGTCTTCGCGGTCGCTGCGGATGCGGTGGCGGATGCGTCGGGCGCGGTGGCAGGGTTCGCCGACGCCAGCGGGCTGTTCCTGCCCCTGGTCGCAACCCTCAACGCAGCGCGGGTGCTGTCCTCCGTATCGGGGATCCTCGGCGTCGACCATGACGGCTTCGCCGCCCTGGCGCAGGCTGCGGATCCGGGTGCCGGCGGCCTCGTCCTGCTGCCCTATTTCGAGGGCGAGCGCACACCCAATCTCCCGACGGCGAAGGCGAGCTTTCACAACCTGAGCATCGCCTCGAGCACTCGGGAGAACATCGCCCGGGCTGCGATCGAGGGCATGCTGTGTGGACTCGCCGATGCCCTGGACGCCGTGCGCGCGACGGGCGTGGCGCCGCGCCACCTGCTGCTGATCGGTGGGGCGGCGCAGAACAAGGCCGTCCAGGAGGTTGCCGCGCAGGTGTTCGACCTGCCTGTGCGCATTCCCGCACCGGGCGAGTACGTGGCCCGCGGGGCGGCCGTGCAGGCGGCGTGGACGCTGACGGGTTCGAGGCCGGAGTGGCGGGTGGACACGGTCGAGGATCGCGCTGTCGATCATCGACCGGTCATCCGGGAGCAGTATCGCGCTGCATCGGACTCGGTGACCTTCTAGTCGTCGAGCCGAGATGGCTCGAGGCGCCACCCCTGTCGGGGTGGCGCCTCTTTCCGTTCGGCCTCAGCTGACGCGGACGAGCGGTGCCGGAATGTCCGGTCCGGGCCTGGGGCTCACCCGGCCGGCTGCAGCCCGGGCACGCCGTCGTCGATGCGGAAGGACGCCTTCGTGCCGACCGGCGATCCCGGCGTCGTCACGTAGTCGAGAACCCGGAAATCGACCGCCATCGACTCCTTGGTGATGCGGGTGTTCACGTAGCCGCGCTGGTCGTTGTAGAACTTCAGGTGCGGATTCCATGCCTGCACCGGATCGCTCGTCGCGCCGTTGCCGTTGCCCGTGGAGGTGATGGACGTGCAGACGAGCTCGGTCCCGACGGTCGGTGACTGGGGATCCTTGTAGTCCACCTTCACGTCGTTCGCCCAGTTCCTGTGCACGTCACCCGTGAGGACGACGGCGTTGCGCACGTTGGCGTCCACCCAGCCCTGGGTGATCCTGCGTCGCGATGCCGCGTACCCGTCCCAGCCATCCATGGACACGTCATCGACCTCGGGGGCCCGGTCGCGGTCCCGCTCGGCGAAGAAGACCTGCTGCCCGAGGATGTCCCACTGTTGCGTTGAACTCCTGAACCCGTCGAGCAGCCACTTCTCCTGCTCGTCTCCCGTGATGGTGCGGTTCTCCGCGAGCCGCTCCGCCACGTTCTTCTTCCAGCCGTCGCCGGCAAGCTGGTCGTCGCGGTATTGACGTGTGTCCATCATGTGGAAGTTGGCGAGCTGTCCCCACTGCAGGGTGCGGTAGATCTTCATGTCCGGGCCCGTCGGCACGGACGAGGCGCGCAGCGGCATGTTCTCGTAGTAGGCCTTGAAGGCTGCTGCACGCCGCAGGCGGAAGCGCTCCAGCGTGTCGTTCTGTTCCGCGGCGTTCATGTTCTCGGGGACGTCATCGGCCCAGTTGTTGTCCACCTCGTGGTCGTCCCACACCACGAGCCAGGGAGCGATCGCGTGCGCCGCCTGCAGGTCGGGGTCGGACTTGTACTGGGCGTGACGCTGCCGGTAGCCCTCGAGGCTGACCGTCTCCGGCCCCGCATGGTCGCGCGGATTCCCTCCGTCGATGACGTAGCTGTCCTTGCGGTACTCGTACAGGTAATCGCCCAGGTGCAGGACGAGGTCGGGGTGGTCCTCGGCGAGGCGCCGGTAGCCCGTGAAGTAACCGTGCTCGTACTGGGCGCAACTGGCGAAGGCCATCGCCAGGGCTGCGGGTGTCTCGCGCGGCGCGGGGCTCGTGAGCGTCCTGCCGGTCATGCTGAGGTGGCGGCCGGCGCGGAACCGGTAGAAGTACTCGCGTCCGGGCCTCAGGCCCGACACCTCCACGTGCACCGAATGCGCCTCGTCGATGGTCGTCCTACGCACACCGCGCGCGACGATCCTCGCCATGCGGGCGTCCTCCGCGACCTCCCATGCCACCACGACGGGACGCGTGGGCATGCCGCCCAGCCCGTTCTCGGCGAGCGGGTCGACGGCGAGGCGCGTCCAGAGGACGAATCCGTCGGGTGAGGGCTCACCCGAGGCGACGCCGAGGGTGAACGGATCAGTACGGAGACCGGAATCCTGAGCGGTCGAGACGTTGGCGGAAGCAGCGCCCGGAAGGGCGATGATGGCACCGGCACCGAGGCCGGCGCCGAGGAGTGTTCTGCGGCTGATGGCGTCCATGGCTCCGACGCTAGGCACGGCACCATGACACCGATTGTTGCCCCGATGAACGAAAAATGAACTCCCCGCGACATGTCGACGGTGCGGAGCATCATCGACATGTCGCGGGGAGCACAGGTGTACGGCGTGTCCGCCGCCCGTCCAGGCTGATGCCAGGGCTGCCCGTGGCCCGGCGTCAGACGGCGCTCACCCGCACGTCGCAGTGCAACCGGCGGGTGTGGTCCACGGTCCGCACCGTGCCCGTCAGGTCGAGGGGCAGGGCCGCGCGGATGTCGCTGCTCGACGCTCCGAGCCGCAGCTCGAGCGCCCCCGGCTCGACGACCCTCGCCCCGTCGCGACCCGTGAAGGACGTGACATCCGCAGGGACGGTGAAGGCGACGCGCGCCGACGCTCCAGCCGCCAGTTCCACCCGGGCATAGCCGATGAGCCGCTGCACGGGCCGGACGACCGACGCCACCGGATCGTGCAGGTAGAGCTGCACCACCTCGACGCCGTCGCGCTCGCCCTCGTTGGTCACCGTCATCGTGACTGTGACCTCGCCGTCGGTCGCGGCGGTGTCCGCCGTCGACCCGGCATCGTGCCACGTGAACCGGGTGTAGCTGATGCCGTGCCCGAAGGCGAAGGCCGCCGTCGGATCGATGTTGGACACGCCGCTCGACTGTGCCAGCGGCGCGGCGAGGTAGGTGGACGGCTGGGCACCCGGCGTCCCGGGAATGCTGACGGGCAACCGGCCGCTCGGATTGGTCCGCCCGCTGAGCACGCCGGCCACGGCCGCTGCACCCTCCTCGCCCGGGAAGAACCCCTGGACGATGGCGGCAGCACCCGTGGCAGCGGAGCCGAGGGCGTACGGGCGACCTGTCAGCAGGACGACCACGACGGGCTTGCCGGTCGCGATCAGCGCGTCGAGCAGCTGCTGCTGCACGCCGGGCAGTGCCAGCGATTCGGCATCGCACCCCTCACCGCTCGTACCGCGCCCGAAGAGTCCGGCCCGGTCCCCCAGCACGGCGACGACGACGTCGGACCCGCCGGCGACGGCAAGCGCTTCGTCGAATCCCGTGGTCGCGGTGCCGTCGACCGTGCAGCCAGCCGCGATGGTGATGTCGCTCTCGGAGAGCTCACGCTGGAGCGCGTCCGCCACCGTCGGGATGGTCAGCCCCATGGCGACGTCGGGGTGCTGCTCGCCGACGTGCGCCGGAAAGGAGTAGCAGCCCAGGAAGGCGCGGTGGGTATCGGCGTTCGGTCCGATCAGGGCGATCCTCGGAGCCTCCGGAAGGGGAAGGATGCCGTTGTTGCTGACCAGGACGATCGACTGCTCGGCCAGCTCGCTCGCGATGGCACGGTTGCCCGGCGGATCGAGGTCGATCGACGGCACGCCCGCTCCGCTACCGTGAAGGGCCGACGGGACGGGCGACCAGTCAGGATCCAGCAGCCCGAGGTCGAGTTTCTGCCGCAGGACCCGGCGGAGGGCGCGGTCGATCAACCCCTCGTCCAGCCTGCCGCCGTCGATCTCGGCGATCAGGTGCTCGCCGAAGGTGTGGACGGTCGGGAGCTCGACGTCGACGCCGGCGGTGAGGGCCGCGGCCGCCGCCTCTCCGAGCGTCGCGGCGACCCGGTGGAGTTCCTTGAGGAATGCGATGCCGAAGTAGTCGGCGACGACCGTGCCGTCGAAGCCCCACGTGTCGCGGAGGAGCGAGGTCAGGAGCGAGGCGTCGGCCGCCGTCGGGACCCCGTCGATGTCCGTGTAGGCGTGCATCACCGAGCGTACTCCGGACTCGCGGACAGCCATCTCGAACGGAGGCAGGAGCACGTCCGCCCGCTCACGCTCGCCGATGGAGACCGGGGCGAGGTTGCGGCCCGCCTTCGACGCCGAATAGCCGACGAAGTGCTTGAGCGTGGCGACGATGCCGGCCAGTTCGAGTCCCTGCACGTACGCCGTCGCGATCGTTCCGATGAGGTACGGATCCTCGCCGATGGTTTCCTCCACGCGGCCCCAGCGGGCATCGCGCACCACATCCAGCACGGGCGCAAGGCCCTGGTGCACGCCCACGGAGCGGAGGTCGGAGCCGATGGCGGTGGACATGGTCCGGACGAGGTCGGGGTTGAAGGTGGCGCCCCAGGCCAGGGGCACCGGGTACGCCGTCGCCTTCCACGCGGCGAAGCCGGCAAGGCACTCCTCGTGCACGAGGGCAGGAATGCCGAAGCGGTTGGCTGCCGCGATGCGCTCCTGCGTGCGCTGCAGCGACAGCGCGCCGAGACCCGGCTCCACCGGAGCGGTGCCGAAGGGGCGCGTGAGCTGGCCGAGCCCGTGCGGCAGCAGCTCGTCGAGATCCACGGCCTCGTTCATCTCGTGCTGGTGCGGGGCCACCTCACCGCCCTCGGTGTTGGCGCCGACCCACACTCCGACGAGCTGCGACACCTTCTCACGCAGGGTCATCGCCCCGATCAGCGCCTCGACGCGTTCCTCGGGTGCGGTGGCGGTGTCCCGCCAGGGGGCGTCGTTCAATGTTGTCTCAGTCATGGTTACTTTCCGCCAGCGCCCATGAGGCCCTGGACAAGTGCGCGGCGCGCAAACAGGTAGACGAGCAGCACGGGCACCATCGAGAGCGTGACCGCGGCGAGCAGGCCGGGGATGTTGATGCCGTACTGGGTCTGGAAGTTGAAGAGGCCGAGAGTGACCACACGGGTGCTCTCGGACTGGGTGAGGATCAGCGGGAAGAGGAAGCCGTTCCAGGCCTGGAGCGCGGAGAAGACCGCGATCGTGGAGATCCCGCCCTTGGACAGCGGGAGGACCAGCCGGAAGAAGGCACGCGCCGGGCTCGCACCGTCCATTGCCATCGCCTCGTACAGCTCGCCGGTGATGTCACGCATGGTGCCGCTCAGGATCAGCGTGCAGATCGGCAGCGCGAAGGCCGCGGTGGGCAGGATGACGCCGATCAGGTTGTCGTAGAGCCCCACCGTGTTGATCAGGTAGAACACCGGGACGATCACCGCCTGCGCCGGGATGGCGAGGCCCAGGAGGAAGAACCGGAACACGAACGATGCCGCGCGGCTCTGGCTGCGCACGATCGCGTAGCTGAGCGGCGGCACGAGCAGCAGGACGATGGCGACGACGCCGACCGTCACCACGACGGTGTTGAGGAAGTATCTGCCGAAACCGCTCGTGATCGCGTCCACGTAGTTCTGCAGCGTGAAGCTGGTCGGGAAGGACAGCGGGCCGTTGTCGCCGAATTCCTCGCGCGTCTGGAAGGTGCCGGAGAGCATCACGTACAGCGGGATCGCGACGATCAGCAACCACAGGAACGAGCCGATGCCGGCGAAGTAGTTTGGGCGGGTCTTCATCACAGGCCTTCCAGGGAGCTGTTCATCTTGTCGTAGCCGGACACCTTGACCACCACGAGGGAGATCACAGTTGCGACGACGACGAGCACCAGGGCGATCGCGCTACCGACACCGAAGTCGAAGCTCTGGAACGCCTCCTGGTACATGTAGAAGGCGGTGATGGTGGTGTCGGTGCCGGGTCCGCCGTTGGTCAGGATCAGCACCGTCTCGAAGGTCGTCAGGCCGCCGACCACCATGAGGATGATCGACGTGATGGCCGTGTTCCGCAGCTGCGGAAGCGTGATGGAGAAGAACTGGCGCATCATGCCCGCGCCGTCGATCGCTGCCGCCTGGTACAGGACGGGCGGGATTCCCTTCGCCGCGCCCTGGTAAATCAGGGTGTGGAAGGGCGTGAACTGCCACATCCCCACGAAGATCAGGACGCCGATCGCGCCGCTCTGGGTGCCCAGCAGGTTGCCGTCCCCGAAGAGCCACGACAACTGGCCCGGAATACCGAAGTTGGGGTCCAGCAGCGCCCGCCAGAGGACGGAGATCGCCGCCGAGGACAGCAGCAAGGGGATGAAGTAGATGGCACTGAGTACCGCGCGGTTGCGCTGGTTGCCCGCCGCCCATACGCCCAGCAGGATGCTCAAGGGCGTCTGCGTGACCACGCCGAGGACGATGAACAGGAGGCTGAGCCACAGGCTCTTGAGCATCACCGGGTCGGCGATCAGGGTCTCCCAGTTCTCGAGCCCCACGAACTTCGGGTCACCGAGGCCGCTCCATGAGGTGAAGGACAGGACGGCGACCGCCGCGAGCGGAATCAGGGCGAACAGTGCGAAGAAGATGGTGGCGGGCAGGGCCCAGGCGAAGCCAGGGCGGCCCACGGACGAAGCGCCCGAGCGGGCCGGGCGGCTCTGGGGAGAGCCGCCCGGTGCTGGACGCTTGCGGGTGGCAAGCGTTGTCATGGGGTGTCCTAAAGGCTCTGCATGGCCTTGATGAAGCCGTCTTCATCGATCTGGCCGCTGAAGAACTGGGAAACGGCGGTGTGGATGGTCACGGTCGCCTCGGGTGGGTAGGCCTGGTCCCAGGAGAGCTGGAAGTGGGGTGCTTCCTTGACGAGGTCGAACTGGTACTTCGCGTACTCCGGGTTGGAGGCCTCGTCGAGGAACTGCTCGGTGTTGGTGGTGGTGGGCAGGTTGCCGATGGCGATCTGCTCCTGCACGAACTCGTCGGAGTACATGAGCTTCAGGAACTCGGCTGCCTCTTCGGGGTACCGGGTGTCCTTGTGGACGGAGTAGAAGTTGTTCGTGTTGCCGGCGAGGTTGTCCGGATCGCCCTCCCCACCCTCGATCGCGGGGAACTCGCTGTAGCCGAGCACGTTCTCGGCGAACTCGGGGTTGGCATCGAGGTGGGTCGCGTAGGCCCACGATCCCATGAGCTCGAAGCCGGCCCGGCCGCTGGAGAGCAGTGTGGGTGACCCACCGTCGGTGAACTTGACGGAGTCGAAGTTGGTGCCGAAGGCTCCTGCGTCAACGAGTTCGCGCAGCATGCCGAGCGCCTTCCGGCTCTCCTCCGACTCCCACACGTCGGTGTCACCGTCCAGCGCTGCCTGGAACAGGCCTTCACCGGCTACGCGGTCGAACATGTACTGGAACCACATCTGGGTCGGCCACTGGTCAGCGCCGCCGAGTGCGATCGGCGTGACGCCTGCGGCCTTAAGCTTCTCCACGGCGTCGAGGAGCTCGTCCCAGGTGGCGGGAGGTGCGTCGATACCGGCCTGCTTGAGGACCTCGGAGTTGTTGAAGAGCATGACGGGCTGGGTCCCGCGCATGGGAATTCCGTAGCTCTTGTCGTCGATGACGGCGGTCTCGAAGACCGACGGCAGGAACGCGTCCTTGAGCTGCGCATCCTCCTCGATGAAGTCGTCGAGGGGCAGCAGCAGGTCGGCCTCGACGAAGTTCGCGATGCTTCCCCCTCCCCAGTTGAAGAAGATGTCAGGAGCGGAATCGGTGTCGATGATGGTCTGCAGCTTGGTCTGGTAGTCCGCGCCGGGAATCGTGTCGAGCACGATCTTCACGTCGGACGTCTCGTTGAACTTGTCCACCATGGCCTGCTCGACCTTGTTGCTGGCATCCCCGTAGACGGCGAGGTGCAGTTCGTTCTCAGGCCGGCTCGACGCGTCGCCGCCGCCGCCACCGCATCCGGCAAGGGTGAAGCCGAGCATCATGACCGCGGTGCCCGCAAGGCTGCGTGACATCCAGGTTCGGTTGTTCATCGTTGAACGCCTCTCGAAAGTTTCGATATTATTATCGAAAGTTATGTGATGGCATGAGTGTATGTATCGGCACCGTGAATGCGCAAGACCATGTGTGCGAGCGGTCACATGACGAGACGAAGGGCAGCTCCTCGTCGGCCCGATGCCCGGATGTAAGCTGTCGACATGTCGATTCCGGCGGAAGAACCGCGCGTCACACTGGCCCAGCTGGCTACGGCGGCAGGCGTGTCGCTCTCGACTATCTCGAAAGTTCTCAACGGCCGTGCCGACGTTTCGCCGAAAACCAGGGCGAAAGTTGAGGAGCTCCTCGAGGAGCATGGCTACCGCCGACGCAAGGTGTCGGCAGCGAAAGCCGGCCTCGTCGAACTCGTCTTCCACGAGCTCGAGAGCGCGTGGGCGCTCGAACTCATCCGCGGCGTTGAGAACGTAGCGCGCGAGCACGGCATGAGCGTCGTGCTGACCGAGACCGGCACGCGGCACGCACCGGGGGCGGAGTGGATCGAGGGAGTGATGGCGAGGCGCCCGGCCGGCGTCGTCCTGGTCTTCTCCGACCTGCCACAGGAGTTCCGCAGGAAGCTCGACGCCCGCGCCATTCCCTTCGTCATCATCGACCCGGCCGGGGACCCGGCCCCCGACGTCCCATCGGTCGGCTCGGCGAACTGGTCGGGCGGGATGATCGCGACCCGCCATCTGATCGACCTCGGCCATACCCGCATCGCGGCGATCAGCGGCCCCGAGGACATGATGTGCTCCCTCGCCCGGATCGACGGCTACCGCTCGGCGATGAACATGGCGTCCCTGCCCATCGAGCCGGACTTCATCCGGTACGGCAACTTCCACGTCGACGGCGGGCGCGACCACGCCTTCACCCTCCTGCGCGGCCCTGAGCGCCCGACGGCGATCTTCGCCGGCAGTGACCTCCAGGCCCTGGGAGTGCTCGACGCCGCACGCCAGATAGGGATCCGGGTTCCGGATGAGCTCTCCATCGTCGGCTACGACGACCTGCAGCTCGCGCAGTGGTCCAGCCCGGCCCTGACGACGGTGCACCAGCCGCTGATCCAGATGGCGGAGGAGGCCACGCGGATGGTCCTGCGGTTGCGTGACGGAGAACGGCCGAACAATCTGCGCCTGGACCTCGCGGTCAGCCTCGTGGTGCGGCAGAGCACGGCGGCGCCGGCCGAGCC
Source organism: Arthrobacter sp. NamB2 (assembly GCF_005281365.1). NCBI lineage: Bacteria > Bacillati > Actinomycetota > Actinomycetes > Micrococcales > Micrococcaceae > Arthrobacter > Arthrobacter sp. NamB2. The sequence goes on from NZ_SZWI01000008.1 coordinate 152,533, forward strand.
GAGAGGACGGGCAGCGCGAGCCGCCGAGCAGCGGGCCTGACTCGGGGGGCCGCAACCTCGTCTGGATACGATAGGACAGTGCCAGGTGCGCCAGGGCCCCTGCAGGACGAAGGAGAACGCAGGGCTGTGCAGTCGCTATCAGGCGTGGTGAACGGCACCGAGGGTCTTCGTACCCAGAACCTCTCCCACATCCTGACCATGGTGCACCGCAGCGGACCGCTGTCCCGCGCCGAGTTGACGCGGCGCAGCGGATTCAACCGGTCGACCGTCGGTGCGCTGGTGTCCGCGCTCGTCGAGAAGGGGCTCGCACGCGAGACGGAGCCGGCGATGGGCGGGCGCGTAGGGCGCCCGAGCCCCATCGTGCAGGCGAATCCCGACGTGGCGGTCATCGCGGTGAACCCTGACATCGATGCGCTGACCGTCGGCGTCGTCGGACTCGGAGGGCGAGTGCACGAGCGGGCGCGTCGCGAGACCGGTCGACTGCCCACCCTTGACAATGCGGTGCAGCTGACGCGCGCCATCGTGGCCGATATGACACCCGCACTCGATCGGCTCGATCGCATCGTGGGCGTGGGGATCGCCCTTCCTGGACTCGTCAACGCGGGCTCCGGCCGCGTGCTCATCGCACCACACTTGGGCTGGCGGAACGCCGACCTCACGGGCCCCTTCGAAACCGCACTCGGCCTTCCCTCGGTCGCCGCGAACGATGCGTCGCTCGGCTCCCTCGCCGAGAGCATCTTCGGCGCGGCGCTCGGCGTGGGTCATGCCGTGTACCTCAACGGAAGCGCGAGTGGAATCGGTGGCGGCGTCGTGGCCGGTGGCACCCAGCTGGTGGGCAGCCGCGGCTACGGGGGCGAGTTGGGCCACACGCTCGTAAGCCCCGGCGGAAGCCCGTGCCACTGCGGACGCTCGGGCTGCCTCGATGCGGAGGTGCGCCTTGAGCGCCTGCTCGACGCCGCAGGCCTCCAGGGCGGCGGCATCGAGGCGCTCGAGGGAGTGCTGTCCGACGACCCCGGCCCGGCGGTCCGGCGCGAAGCAGAGCGACAACTGGAACTCCTGGCCGTCGCCCTGGTGAATTTCGTCAACATCTTCGACCCGGAGCTGATCGTCCTCGGAGGTTTCCTCGGCTCCCTCTTCGGCTTCCACGGCGATCAGCTCGGGGACGCCGTGAATGCGCGGGCGCTGGCCGGCGGAGTCACCGTGCGCCGTGCAACGCTCGGCCCCGAGCTCCTGCTCGTCGGCGCGGCGGAACTCGCCTTTCGACCCCTGCTCGCATCGCCCTCCTGATCATGCGGGAGCCGCTCAGGAGGGCGGCCGGATACTTCCGGACACACAAAACGGCGCATCGTCCCGAGGGACCTGATGCGCCGTGTGTGGTTCACAGAAGAAGGACTGACCTGAATCAGCCGATGCGGCGTGTGCCGCTCTCCCCACCGTCGTCGTCGAGCTCGTCGGCGTACTTGTCCGCATACTCCGAGTAGTCCGGTTCAACCGGCTCGAGAGGTTCGGTACGTCGAGTGGAAGCGCGACTACCCGGGCCTGTGAGCTCTCGCTGCAGTGCCGAATAATCTGTGGCCGGGCTGAAGTACTTCATGTCCCTGGCCTGCTTGGTAGCTTTTGCCTTTTGACGGCCGCGCCCCATGGCGTGACCCCCTTTGTGCGTCGATCCGGAGGTGGTCACTGGGGCACGAGGCCCAAGGCTGCAGCGAGGCCCCGGAGTATTTGGTCAGTTTGTCGTGACTATAGGTTACATGCTTTCCGTGGCATCCGAGTGCCCTGTCCATCAGGTGGGAGGCACGCCACGTGCGGGCGAGCTGGTGCAGGGGGTACATAACGTGACTGGCCCCACCTAGGCCCGTGTGCGGGTGATCTTGGATAGAGTCGAAGCCAGACCAGAGCCCCGGCTTCGCGGCACCAGGAATCCAAGGAGACAGCGCCCCATCATGAGCAACGAGGAGCAGGTACCCGGGGGACCCGGGCAGGGGCCCGCGCAGGAGCCCGGACAGGAGTCCGGACAGGGTCCAGGGCACGAGCGCGGGCAAGAGTCCGGACAGGGTCCAGGGCAGGAAATCAGTCAGGACTCTGGCCAGGAGCCCGGCCAGGAAATCAGTCAGGACTCTGGCGAGGAGCCCGGCCACGAATCCGGCCTGGATTCCGCTCAGGACGTCCCGACCGTGGTCGATCCAGACGACGTCGTGCTGGACGACGGCGACGTCTCCGCCCAGTCTTTGGAGCCGGAACTGTCGGTATCGCCCGACACCCTGGATCTGGCAGAACCTGCGCTCGAACCCGCGCAGATCAGCAGCGACACGGCGGAAGCAGCGTCCCTGGAGGACGCGGCCGCCGAGGCCCGCGCCGTGGCCGCCGAGGCGGAGAAGACCGGCACCCTCGTCGGTGGTCCGATGCCCGCGGATGCACCCGTCGTCGAGGCGGCCCCGGACGGCACTGCTCCCCCGGGCGGCCCTGCGGGAGATAGGGATCAGGACGCCGACACGGGCACAAAGACGGACCTCGACACAGCCGTGGCCGCTCCTTCCGACGGCGAACCGGAGGACACGGGCGACGAGCGGTCCGCGACACCCGAGCTCGATGCGGACGCTTCGCGCGAGGAGATGTCCGATTCCGGAGGAGGATCCGGCGACGCCACGGAGGAGGGTGCGACGTCAGGGACACGCGCGCGTCCGGGCGCCAGGGAAGAGCTGCATCAGGCGGCTCGGGAGACCCACGAGGGCCAGGGCCAGGAGGCGGACCATGACCCTGACGGTCCGGTCGGTGGTCCCTACGCCTTCTCCCCCGAGGGCGGCGAGCCCGGGCTCGGTCACCCGGGGCTGTACCCGGGCACCGATCCGGCTGCAGTCGGCCGCACCGGATCGTCTGCTGTCAGCCCTTCCCCGGAACCTGATGCCGGCATCGACGGGCCCCGCAGCTGGATCCCATCAGCCTCCGGAGTCGATCAGGAGACGGACGGGCATCCCAAACGGGACCGGACACGGACCAAGAGCAGCAACCTGCCGCTACTCCTCGTCCTCGGGGGCGCCGTCGTGCTCGTCGGGCTCCTCATCTGGCTCCTGGTGTCGCTGTTCGGCGGGTCCGGCGATGAGGGGCGCGTCGATCCGTCGTCGCTGGCTGCCGGTGAATGTCTCGCCGACTTCACGGACATCACCGAGGATGCCGTGCTGGTCGACTGCACGGAGCCCCACAACGCCCAACTCCTCGCCAGCGAGAGCTATCCGGACGCGGCGGAGTTCCCCGGCCGCGACCAGCTGGGCCTGCGCGCGGAAGCCGCCTGCGCAGCGGCCTCCGCGGACATCAATCCGGAGGTCGTCGTGGACGAGCTCGACGTCACGCTGCTCCGCGCGACCCCGACGGCTGAGACCTGGGCGGACGGGGACCGCAGGGTGGACTGCTTCGCCGTCATCGAGAACGGCGACACCGTGAGCCAGAGTCTGCTCAATCCCTGAGTCTCCACCGGGGCAGGACGCACGAAGGGAAGGAACGCATGTTCCTCCCCTTCGCTCATCCGGTATGGGACTACCGGGCGGCGTGCACCAGCAGCCCGCCGGCGTCGAGGCCGGCGTCACCGTCGACGTCAGGGTCCTGGCGGTCGACGACGACGGTGTCACCGTCGACGATTTCGCCGGCGAGGATGCCCTTCGCCAACCGGTCACCGATTTCGCGCTGCACGAGCCTGCGCAGCGGCCGGGCTCCGTAGGCGGGATCGAACCCGGTGAGGGCGAGCCACTCACTGGCAGCGGCACTGACATCGAGCTCCAGCCTGCGGTCACGCAGCCGGTCGCCCAGCGCCTTGACCTGCAGTTCCACGATCCGCGAGAGCTCGTCCAGGCTCAGCGGGTCGAAGATCACGACGTCGTCGAGCCGGTTCAGGAACTCCGGCCGGAAGTTCGCGTTCACCGCGGACATCACGGCCGAGCGCTTGGCTGCGTCGTCGAGCGACGGATCGACGAGGAACTGGGAACCGAGGTTGGACGTCAGCACGAGGATCACGTTCCGGAAGTCCACCGTCCGGCCTTGGCCGTCCGTGAGTCGCCCGTCGTCGAGCACCTGCAGGAGCAGGTCGAAGACCTCCGGGTGTGCCTTCTCGACTTCGTCCAGCAGCACCACGCTGTACGGGCGGCGCCGCACGGCCTCGGTGAGCTGGCCGCCCTCCTCGTAGCCGACGTATCCGGGCGGGGCACCTACCAGCCGCGCCACGGAGTGCTTCTCCGAGTACTCGGACATGTCGATCCGGATCATCGCACGCTCGTCGTCGAACAGGAAGTCTGCGAGCGCCTTGGCGAGCTCCGTCTTGCCCACGCCCGTGGGGCCGAGGAACAGGAAGGAACCGGTGGGGCGGTTCGGGTCGGACACGCCTGCGCGGGCCCGGCGGACGGCGTCGGACACGGCTGCGACGGCCTTTTGCTGACCGATGAGGCGCGCTCCGATTACGTCCTCCATGTGGAGGAGCTTCTCGCTCTCGCCCTGGAGCATGCGCCCTGCGGGGATGCCTGTCCACGCGGAGATGACCTCCGCGATGTCGTTCGCGGTGACCTCCTCCGCAACCATGAGCTCCGGCGCGTTGGTTGACTGCTCCTCGGCCGCCTGGGCCTCGCGGAGTTCACGCTCCACCTGCGGGATCTCCCCGTAGAGGATGCGTGACGCCGTCTCGAGGTCACCCTCGCGCTGGGCGCGGTCGGCCTGCGAGCGCAGATCGTCCAGGGACGCCTTCAGGTCGCCCACGCGGTTCAGGCCGGCTTTCTCGGCCTCCCACCGCGCGTTCAGCCCGTCGAGTTCCTCCTGGCGGTCGGCCATCTCGGCACGCAGGGCCTGCAGCCGTTCGGCGGACGCCTCATCCTTCTCACGGGACAGCGCCATCTCCTCCATGTGCATGCGCTCGAGGGCACGGCGCAGCTCGTCGATCTCTACGGGCGCGGAATCGATCTCCATGCGGAGCCTCGACGCGGCCTCGTCCACGAGGTCGATGGCCTTGTCGGGAAGCTGTCGGCCCGGGATGTACCGGTGTGACAGCGTCGCCGCGGCGACGAGGGCCGAGTCCGCGATCGATACCTTGTGGTGCGCCTCGTACCGCTGCTTCAGCCCGCGCAGGATGCCGATGGTGTCCGAGACCGACGGCTCGCCGACGTAGACCTGCTGGAACCTCCGCTCCAGCGCCGGGTCCTTTTCGACGTTCTCGCGGTACTCGTCCAGCGTCGTCGCACCGATGAGCCGCAGCTCGCCGCGGGCGAGCATGGGTTTGAGCATGTTCCCCGCGTCCATGGAGCCCTCGGACGCACCCGCGCCGACGACGGTGTGGAGTTCGTCGATGAACGTGACCACCTGCCCGTTCGATCCCTTGATCTCCTCGAGCACGGCCTTGAGCCGCTCCTCGAACTCGCCGCGGTACTTCGCGCCCGCGATCATCGAACCGAGGTCGAGGCTGATGAGGGTCTTGCCCCGCAGCGATTCGGGCACGTCACCGGCGACCATGCGCTGGGCGAGACCCTCGACGACCGCGGTCTTCCCGACGCCGGGTTCACCGATGAGGACCGGGTTGTTCTTGGTGCGGCGGCTGAGCACCTGCACGACGCGGCGGATCTCGGCGTCACGCCCGATCACCGGATCGAGCTTGCCGCTGCGCGCCACCTCCGTGAGGTCCACGCCGAACTTCTCGAGCGCCTGGAAGGTGTTCTCGGGATCAGGGGTCGTGACGCGGCGGTCACCCCGGACACCGGGCAGCGCGGATGCAAGGGCCTCCCGGGTCAGCCCGGCCGACCGCAGTATGGTGCCGGCGGTTCCGCCGTCGGCCGCGAGGGCGAGCAGGAGGTGTTCGGTGGACACGAACTGGTCGCCGAGGGTTTCCGCTTCCTGCTTCGCTGCGTTCACAACCTGCAGGGCGCCGCGGGAGAACTGCGGCTGAGCGACGGACGAGCCCGACGACGACGGCAGGGCCTTGATCGCTGAACTGGCCTGCACGCTCACGGAGTCGGGGTCCGCTCCGGCAGCCTTCAGCAGCGCGACGGCGATGCCGTCCCGCTGATCCATGAGCGCCTTCAGGAAGTGTGGCGGCTCGATCTGGGCGTTGCCCGCCGTGGATGCGTTCATGGCGGCAGCCGACAGCACCTCACGGCTCTTGGTGGTGAAGTTGGTATCCACGCGCGGCTCCTTTCTTTCCGGCAAGGGGAATCCTCGATCGTGTTGAGTGTACTTGACTCAACTTTGACCAGGGAGAAATTATTCCATCGCTCCGAGGTGTGGCAAGCCCTCCTACTTCGGCGAATGTGGGGCCAGTACGCCGGGTGTACCGATGGCGCCGGCAACACCAGCGTGGAGATTCCCCTCCGCGGCACACCTCCCCCGCAAGGGGGGGCGTCAGGTGTTCTCGGACATAATGGGCCCTATGGGGAAATACCAGCGCGCCACCTGTGTCCTGACTACTGCGGTCCTGGCCCTCACGCTGGCGGGGTGCACCGATGACGGTCCGACCGCCGAGGACGCCGCCCGCACGCTCGCCGAGGGACTGGCCCAGCTCGACGTCGGGCAGTCCGCCTTCACCTCCGTGGAACCCGCCGAGGTGACCGGCCAGCTCGCCACGATCACCGAAGGCTTCGCGCCGCAGGCACCGCAGGTCGAGGTCGCAGGCGTCGAGGAGACCGGTGATGACAGCGCGACCGCGACCCTCGACTACACGTGGGACCTCGACGACACCGATCAGGACTGGACCTACAGCACGACGGCGGAGCTCACGCGCGTCGAGGACGTCTGGCAGGCAGCCTGGGAACCCGCCGTCTTCGTCCCGAACCTCATGCCGGACGAGAAGCTGACCCTGGCCAGCGTGCCGGCGGATCGTGGGGAGATCACCGGAGCAGGCGGCGAGGTCATCGTCACCGAGCGGCCCGTCGTCCGGGTGGGCATCGACAAGACGCGCGTTCCCGAGGAGCAACAGGGCGCTTCGGCACGCGCCCTCGCAACGCTGCTCGAGCTCGATCCGGCCGCCTACGAGGAACAGGTGCTGTCCGCGGGAGCTGAAGCGTTCGTCGTGGCCCTCGTCCTGCGTGACGACGCGACCAGGACCGTGACCGATGCCCAGATCGCTGCGATCCCGGGAGCCCTCGGCCAGGCCGACACACTGGAACTCGCCCCGACCCGCACCTTCGCACGCGAGCTCCTCGGCAGCGTCGGCGAAGCCACCGAGGAACTGGTGGAGCAGTCCGACGGCGCCGTCAGGGCCGGCGACATCACAGGGCTCAGCGGGCTGCAGTTGCAGCACAACGCCCACCTCGGGGGCACGCCCGGCCTCGAGGTCAATGCCGTCGCCGTGGAAGCCCCGGGACAACCGACGCAGCGGCTCTTCGCGAAACCCCCGGTCGACGGCGAGGACCTCGCGACAACGCTCAACCCGGGGCTGCAGGCCCTGGGCGAGGAAGTGCTAGCAGACGAGCCCTCGGCGTCGTCGATCGTGGCGATCCGCCCCAGCACCGGCGAGATCCTCGCCGCGGCCAACGGGCCGGGCAGTGAGGGCCTGCAGACCGCGCTCCTCGGCCAATACCCCCCGGGTTCCACGTTCAAGGTGGCCACGAGCCTCGCCCTCCTGCGCAACGGTTTTACGCCCCAGTCGCCCACGGAATGTGCCGAGGAGGTCACCGTGGACGGCCGGCGGTTCAACAATGCCAGCACCTACCCCGCCCAGTTCATCGGCACCATCCCGCTTCTCGAGACCTTCGCCCAGTCCTGCAACACGGGATTCATCTCCGCGCGGGACGAGATCACACAGGCCGACCTCGCAAAGGCCGCCACCGACCTCGGGATCGGCGTCGAGGCCAGCATCGGCACGCCCGCCTTCTTCGGTTCCGTTCCGAGCGAGGCCGAAGGAACCGCACATGCCGCCGCGATGATCGGGCAAGGAGAGGTGCTCGTCTCGCCACTCTCCCTCGCCACGATGGCCGCCTCAGTCGGAGCCGGCTCGCGCATCACGCCGACGCTCCTGGCGCCCGGCGAGTCCACGGAGCTCGATCCCGGCTCGGAGAGCGACGCCGCGAGCCAGGCTCCTTCCGACGACGCGACGGCGAGTGCTTCCGCCGATACCGAGTCGTCCCGGGACGCTGCGCCGAGCAGCTTCACGGCCGCGGAATCGGACACGCTCAAGACGCTCATGGCCGCCGTCGTCGCGCAGGGTGGCGCTCAGCTGCTGCGGGACGTTCCGGGCGAGCCAGTGCTCGCGAAGACCGGTACTGCCGAGTTCGGCAGCGACGACCCCCCGCGGACGCACGCGTGGGTCGTCGCCCTGCAGGGTGACCTCGCCGTGGCGGTGTTCGTCGAGGAGGGCGAACTCGGATCGACCTCGGGGGGCCCGCTGATGCAGGCGTTCCTCGCAGGAGCGGCCACGCGGTAGGACTCAGCGTCCGCCGGGGTCGCGGGTTATCCACTTCGAATGACATGGGGGTCAGATCACACAGTGCTTGCAGTAGCTTGATCATCCTCCGGCGGGCAGAAGCTGCGCCGGAGGCAATTCGAAGACCGTTGAAAGGGTCGCAGTGGATCTCACGTTCATCCCGCTCATCATCGGCGCGGTGGTATTGCTCGTCGCCATCGTCGTCGCCATCGTGCTCGCCCGCATGGCTCTGCACATCGCCAGCCCGGACCAGGCGCTCATCATCTCGTCCAAGGACAGCAAGGGGCAGCCGGATCCGGACAGCCAGCGCGTTGTCTTCGGCCGCATCTTCATCAATCCGTTCTCCCAGCGGGCCTATCCGCTGTCCCTCGCGTCCCGCCAGGTCTCCCTGCGCATCGAGGGCATCTCCAAGAACGGCATCAAGCTCCACCTCACGGGAGTGGCCCAGGTCAAGGTGGGTGGTGATGCGGACGCCGTCCGTAAGGCGGCCCAACGCTTCCTCAACCAGCAGGACGCCATCGACCACTACACGCAGGAGACCCTCTCGGGCTCGCTGCGCTCCATCGTCGGCACGCTGACCGTGGAGTCGATCATCCGTGACCGCGCCACCTTCGCGAAGAGCGTGAAGGAGGAGGCGGAGCATTCCATGCACAACCAGGGCCTGGAGATCGATACATTCCAGATCCAGTCCGTGGATGACGACTCCGGATACCTGAAGAACCTCGGCCGCCCGGAGGCTGCACTCGCGGAACGCAACGCGAAGATCGCCGAAGCACGTTCGATGCAGGAATCCGAGCAGGCCCGCGCTCTCTCCGACGAGCAGGTGGCACTCGCCCAGCAGCAGCTGATTATCCGCCGTGCGGAGCTGAAGGAAGAGGCCGACGCCCGCCAGGCGCGCGCTGACGCGGCCGGCCCACTCGCTCAGGCGGAACAGCAGGAGCAGGTGATCATGCGCGAGCAGCAGGTTGCGCAGCGCCGCTCCGAGCTTCGCGAACGCGAACTCGACACCGAAGTGCGCAAGCCGGCGGATGCCGAGAAGTACCGCCTTATCCAGCAGGCCGACGCAAAGCTCGAGGAACGACGTCGCGCTTCGGAAGCGACCGAGATCGAGGCGCGCGTCGACCTCGCGCGCCGCAAACTGGTTGCCGAGGGTGACCGCGTGGCGGCCGAGGCGGACGCCGCCGCGAACACCGCACGCGGTACCGCCGAGGCCGCTATCGACGAGGCGAAGGGCCGCGCCGATGCCGCTGTCATCGCTTCGCGCGGTCAGGCCGAGGCCGGCTCGACGGAAGCGCGAGGAAAGGCCGAAGCCGCAGGTATCGCAGCACAGGCCGAGGCCTACGAGAAGTTCAACCAGGCAGCCATCCTGTCGAAGGTCCTCGAGGTCCTGCCCGCGATGGCCCGCGAGATCGCAGCACCGATGGCGGCGATCGACACCATGACCGTCGTGTCGAACGACGGTGCGGGCCAGCTCAGCAAGAATGTCTCCAGCGGTGTCCACCAGACCACGCAGATGGTGAAGGACACCACGGGCCTCGACATCATCGCGCTGCTGGGCGATCTGCTGAAGAACGCGGACAAGCCGAGCATGAACGGCTCCAGCGGTCCCGCCGTCGTGTCCGGTTCCGACTGATCCTGGTGGAGGGACCGCTGCCGCTCCGTCGGTGGCGGTCCTTCCTGCTCTTCTGCACCGCCGGACCGGCGTCCGCTCCTTGCCGTGCCGGAATCGAGGTCATGGCCAGCTTCCGTATCAGGGCAGCGTTCGATCTCGACGTTATCGACGAGGGTTCCGCCCGCGAGATCGCCCGGCAGTTCCTGATCGCTCAGATCGATGACGCGACCATGAAGGGTGAGCAGATCCGGACCGGCACGCAGACGCCGGCGGAGGTTCTGGATGACCCAGCCCCTCCCCCACACAGGCTCCGACATTCCGCAAGCGTCAGGGCGCACATTGCCTGTCGAATCGTCTTTCGACTCCTGCGTCGGGAACCATGGGTTCCGTCTCAGGAAGAACTCCACAAAGGGGAACATTGAAAACGATGATTGATGCCGGCTGCGCTGTTGCGTACGCCGGGGTAGGTTCCTGCCCGATTGCGCTGCGAGGTGCGCGATGAGCAAGCTGAATCAACCCAGTGTGGCCGACGCGCTGGTGCGGACTCTGGCAGCGAACCATGTGTCTCACGTGTTTGGGGTACCTGGCGGCCCGCTGTTCGGCTTCTACGAAGCCCTGTCGAAGCAGAGCGCGGTTCGCCCCGTTCTGGCGAAGCACGAGGAGGGCGCGGCGTTCATGGCACTGGGCTACGCGCAGGCGCGCCGGGGTCTTGGCGCGGTCTGCGCTACGACCGGACCGGGTGGCACCAACGCTCTCACCGGCGTGGCCAGCGCATCGTGTGATGGGGTGCCGGTCCTGCTCATCACCGCACAGGTCTCGACCGCGAACTTCAACACCGGTGCGCTCCAGGACTCCAGCGGTGGCAACTGGAGCATCGACCTGGTCGAGATGTACCGATCGGCGACGAAACTCTCGGCGATGCTGACAAACCCGGCCGAGCTCGTACGCCTCGCCCGCCACTCCGTCCGTACTGCATTGGATGGCCGGCCCGGCGCGGTGCATCTGAACATCCCTGCCGACCTCATGACCGCTCCCGCCCCAGCCGGGGCCCTCGACGTCGATGCGCCCGCCACCCCGGTGCGTTCGCATCCTGATCCCATGGCCGTGTGGGACCTCGGTAATGCGCTGAGGAACGCAAGGAACCCGATCATCTTCGCCGGGCAGGGCGCGAAGATCGCAGGCAGCCACGAGGCACTCCTGAAGCTGGCCGAATGGGGCGGCATACCCGTGGTGACGACACTCAAAGGCAAGAGCGTCTTCCCCGAGGACCACCCGCTCTCCCTCGGAGTCTTCGGCTTCGGTGGCAACCCCGCAGCGCACGAACACGCACTGTCCGACGACGTGGACCTGATCCTGGTCATCGGCAGCGCACTCGGCGAGATGTCTACCCACGGCTGGAACCAGCGCCTGTTCCAGGACCGGCAGGTCTGCCAGATCGACGTGGACGCGCTGCAGATCGGCAAGCACGTCCCCGTGGACGTCGGTGTCGTGGGCGAGGCCGATGAGGTCCTGCGGATGCTGGTAGAGCAGCTTTCGGCGGCTCCCTCACAGGCAGCGGCCGGAACGACGCTGATGCGCCCGAGGCCCCGCTTTACCGCGGACGAACTCCAGCAGGGCCATGAGCAACTCCAGGCCTCCGCCGTGGTGGCAAGGCTCAGCGAGAAGCTGCCCGAGGACGTCGTGATCTACGGGGACAACGGCAACTGCCTGAGCTGGCTCGGTCAGTTCTACGATTTCAAGGACGCCGGCGACATGCACGTCTCGCTCAACCTGGGATCCATGGGGTACGCCATGGGAGCCGCCATCGGGGGGAAGCTTGCCGATCCGTCCCGCACCGTGGTGGCACTGGTCGGCGACGGGGCCTTCGCCATGAACGGCATGGAGATCCACACTGCCACGGAGTACTCGGTCCCGGTCATCTGGGTCGTGCTCAACAACGGCGGCCACGCGATGGTCCATAACCTCCAGGAGATGATCTACACGGAGTCCTACGACGCGGTCTTCGCCCGCCCGATCGACATCGCGACCGTCGCCCGGGGCCTGGGCGCCGAAGCCGTGATGGTCGATTCGCTCGAGGCACTGGATGCTGCAATCAGTGCCGCCCTGAGCTCCACTGGACCCTTCGTGATCGACGCACACGTCGACATCGAAGAGGTTCCCTGGGCCCTGCGCGGCCGGGCTGAAGGCCTCCACGCACCCAAGGCACCTGACGATGCGACCAATGTTGTCGGGGTGGAGGTGCTGACCAATGTTCTCTGAGAAGTCAGCCGGAACCGGGGTGCTCGGCGTCGGACATGCCCTGCCGGCGAACATTCGCGACAACGACGATCCGATCTACTCCCAGCTGGACCGGACACCCAACGACCAGGGCGTCGTGGAGGCAGACCTGTTCGTCGGCCTGCACGAGCGTCGCTATCTGGCCGAGGGTGAGACCATCGAGCCGCTCATGGTCACGGCCGCCCAGCAGGCCCTGGAACATGCCGGGATCCGCCCTGACCAGGTCGACAGGCTGTACGGCTACGCGTCCGTCCCGCTGTTCACCACACCGAACTCACTCTTCACCGTGCACCGGGACCTCGGACTGTCCGAGGACGTCATGGTGGTCCCTGTGAACAGCGAGTTCTCGAACTTCGCGCTCAGCCTGATCCTCGCCGGCGAGGCCGTCGATGCCGGACGGGCAGAGTTCGTCCTGGTGGTCTGCGGCTCCAACTGGACCCGCCACGTCGACTACACGAAGGGCCACGCTGTCACCGCGAGCGACGCTGCCGCTGCCGCGGTCGTTGGTGCTGGTGCCCGGATGGAGCTCGTGGACTACCAGTCGCGGACCTTCAGCCACCAGTTCGACTCCATGCGGATGTACACCAGACCGCTCACCGCCGGCGGCCGCACCTTCCTGCCGGTAGGGCCGGACAACCTCCCGCTCCCCACCTACGAAATGGACGCGACCGAGGGTGTCGCCGTCTACCTCAGCATCATGAAGGACGGCCTACCCGAACTGGTCAGGACCGTCCTTGCGAGGAACGGCATCACGGGCGGTGATATTGCCCTGATCACCCACCAGGGCTCCCGCGGCCTGCTCGATCACTGGGCAGAGCAGATCCGCCCTCGGGAGTACCTCGAGACTCTCGAAAGCTTCGGGAACATGACGCTGGCCACCTACCCCGTGAACCTCTCGCACCACTTCGAAGACATCGACAGTCCCTACGTGGTCATCGCCTCGGTCGGCACCGGCTTCCACCTCACGGTGACTCTGCTCCGCAAGAGCTGAGACGACCTGCAGCGGCAGTGGTTCCACATCATCCGATTTAGAGGATGGGAACTGCTGCCGCTGACGAGCGGCTGCACTGCTCCTGGTAGCCCTGGCGTTGATCGCCGTTGTCCGATTGTTCAGCTCATTTTCAAGGGCGGCGGGAGCTTCGGCATCTCCTGTCAAGCTTCGACAAATCTTGTGGGTAATGTGTGTCCTGAGGCCTCGTGTAGAACAGGTTTCTGGAATAACGTCGGTGCCAGCGGCTGATTCATGTGCGGGAAGCTCGTCTCACTCCTGCTCGGCCGTCAAGCACTACTCACAAGGGGATATCCACGTGGTACACGTCGCGCCGAAACAGGCCATTTCCGCACCCGTCACCGCAATCACGTCGCGGCGTCGCAGGTCCCGGGTCCGAACGAATGCCAGCATTGCGCTGGTCGTCTGCTTCATCGGAGTTCCCGGCGTCATACCGTCTCCAGCCCATGACGCCGCCAGCCTGAGGATCGGCAGCAGCCAGGACATCACGGGCAGTCCGACCAAACCGGCGACAGGTTCCGTCGGCACTCCTCTCCTGCCGACGAGCACCGCCACCAGCGGAATACCTGAAAGCCTCAAAGCAGAGGCCCGGGTACGCGCGGCATCCCTGAAGGAAGCCGGAGCACTTGCAGCCGGGCCTACGAAACGACCGGCGGAGGGCATGCTCTTCGCACCCTTGGAGGTTCTCGTTCCGACGTCGGCGTTCGGCTACCGCATCAGCCCCATCACCGGTGAAGCAGGAGAGTTCCACACCGGCCAGGACTACGCAGCCCCCTGCGGCACCCCAGTCCAGTCAGCCGACGCAGGCACGGTGCGAGCCGTGGGCTGGCACCCCTGGGGTGGAGGAAACCGTATCGAGGTCGACCACGGAAACGGCCTCATCACCACCTACAACCACCTTCAGGGCATTTCGGTCAGCACAGGAGACACCGTCAACGGCGGCCAGACCATTGCGACGATCGGAACAACCGGATCCTCCACCGGCTGCCACCTGCACTTCGAGACGATCCTCGACGGCGAACACGTCGACCCCCAGCGCTGGAAGCTGCAACCCGCCGCGCACGACAGCGGCCCGCAGCACTTCAAGGACTACACGCCTGGTGCCGGTTCAGCCACGGACATCCCGTCCTGGGCGCAATCAGTCACCCGCGCGGGCCACACGACACCCGTTGCACCTTCTGGAACGGGGCAACCAGAGGCCGCTCCTCGAACGCCGATCGACTCAGGAGTTCCGCCCACACCGGAGAAGCTGCCCACCGGCACTACCTCGGCCCCCCAGACACCGCCGACGTCACCACGGCCAGGCCCACCGGTCACGGTTCCTTCGCCTGCCCCGAACCCCGGTCAGCCGCAGGCAGTACCTCCGGCACCCGTTCCCGACTCCGAACCGGAAGAGAAGCCTGAGCCGACACCGGAAGCCGCTCCAACGCCTACGCCCAGCCCTGAGCCCACACCGACGCCCACGCCGGAGCCCGAGCCCGAGCCCACGTGCGAAGAGGACGTGCCGGCTCCTGTACCTGCGCCGGGCACCACGGAGGAGATCGAGGGCGATCCAGCTCTCCCTCCGTGTCAGGATGCTGAGGAGGCTGAGGAGGACGTCGAGCAGGAGGGCGCTCCTGCAGCCGCCGGTGCGGTGGGGCCAACAGATCCTTCAGCGACGGGTGCCGTGCTTGATGGCACTCGTTGATCCCCTCCCGGTGCGGGTCTCGCTCGTGATCAGGGAGAAGTAGCGTGCTGGGCGGCTTTGCGCAGCGATGGAGCACCATCAACGCGCTCCAGGCGTCGGGTCTGGAGTTCGATGACATCGTCGCCGCGTATATCAGCGTGACCGGACGCGCCGATGCCTTGGACGTCCGGCAGTATCTCGATGGAGTGGTGATGCTTCCCGAAAGGGAACGTGACCTTCTCACACAGACGATCAATGAGTTGATCGACTGTGCCGATCTGACGATCGGTGGCGCCTACTACAGCGATGACGACGCGCTGCTCGTGCCTGACTACATAGGGCATCTGGACTCACTCACCCTCGACGCCAGCGACGACGACTTTCTCGGTACACCGGCCATCGAGGAACATCACGCGAGTGCGCAGGATTTCCTCTGATCCCGCTCCGCCGAGGTGCCGCTGTTCTGTCCGGCGCGTGGCGGCACGCCTGCTCGATCCGTAGAAGCGCACGATTGTGGCGCCCAGTGCAGAGCCACGGCTGAAAGTTACGCTCTTCGCCTTTTCCCAAGGATTTCTTGAGGAAGCGTCCGGACTTGCTTCAAAAAGGTGTGGATCCTGCTTCAAACTTCGGTGTTCTGGTAGCGGACCGTTATCCCGTGTTCATTTCGGGACCCGAATATCACGGTTTTCTGAGCATAGGGTTGTTCGTTGGGCCTGGGGGCCCGACCATAACTCAATGAGGGGATTTCATGAAGTACACGTCAATGCGTGCTGCCCGGAAGAGCTTGAGCTTGCTCGCCACCGGAGCACTCGCAGCAGGAATGCTCACCATCGGCAGCCTGAGTCCGTCGGTCTCAACACCGGCTCAGGCTGCTCCCGCACTGGATTGCGGATCGATCTACTCGATCCAGGGCATGGGCGACCGCAACCTCTGGCAGGTCGACACAGGCACAGGTGCACAGACATCCGTCGGTACTGCCACCATTCCGAATTCCACCCAAAGCCTCAACGGCCTGGGTATATCCCGGGACGGGTCCGCCGCGTTCGGTGTCCTGCCCAACACAAATGACAACGGTCGCACGATCTACCGCATCGACCGGGCCACAGGCGAGACAACCCCCCTTGGAGCGGGCGTCAACGGAACGCCTGTCACCCATGGTGCGATCAACCCCGCCAACGGTCTCTACTACTACGGCGGGTTCAACACCCGGACCAATGTGCTCGAGGTCTACGGCTTCGACGTCACCACCGGGACGTCCCTGAACCTGGTGGCCAGTGGCACCATCCCGCAGGCTGGGCGCAACGGGGACTGGGTCTTTGACCAGCAGGGCAACCTGTATGTCGTCGGCGGCGGCAATTCCGAAAGCATCCTCAGTGTCGTCGACCAGCCCATCCCCGCCACCGGCGGGGCGCCGATCGCCGTCACCGGAACGCAGCTGGCGAACATCGTCACGCCGGATCCCGTGAACGGCATCGCGATCTCCAGCGACGGACTGCTCTACCTCGGCAGCGGGAGCGCGCTCCGCGCTGTTGACCCGGTAACCGGCGACGTCGTCCGGACCGTTCCCCTGACGCAGGCAGGGTCCGTGGACTTTGCCTCCTGTGCGACGCCCAGCACTGTGACCCTGCAGAAGAACTTCCCGCTCGGCCGGGCTGTCGAGGGCGAGCAGGTGACACTGTCCCTGGCCGGCGGCGGACTTCCCGCGGGCCTCGAAGACACCACCGAGGGCAATGACCCCGGAGTGCAGAATCAGCCCAGCGAAGTCGTCGGCCCGGTCTTCGGCCGCACCGGCGCGACCTACACCATCACCGAAACCGGTGCCGGTGCCCGCCCGAGCAGCCCCACGGCCGCCGGATACACCTCCACCTGGAGCTGCATCGACCAGAACACCAATACCGTCATCGCCAGCGGAACCGGTACCACCGGGTCCTTCACGATGCCCAACGGCGGT
>NZ_SZWI01000009.1:0-77483 GCF_005281365.1 Arthrobacter sp. NamB2
TGTTCAGGTCCGCGTCCCTGATCGCCCCGGTCGCGAAGATCACCGCGTCGTAGAAACGACGGAAGTCGGACAGCGTGAGATCCATGCCGTAGTTGACGTTCCCGAGGAATCGGATGTCGCCACGGTCCAGTACCTTGTGCAACGCGTTCACGATGCCCTTGATCCGGGGATGGTCAGGAGCGACCCCGTAGCGGATCAGCCCGTACGGTGCGGGGTACTGGTCGAACAGGTCGATACTGACGCCGAGATCGCCGCCCTGTACTTCGTTCGACTTCGTCAGGATGTCGGCGGCATAGACACCCGCCGGTCCGGCCCCGATGATCGCGACCCGCAGCGGCCGTGCCGCAGCTGAGGTAGACACTGATTAGCCCTCTTCCCGGTGGAATTGCTCCCTGGTGGATAGCATGGCGCGGAATAAGCGCACGCTTTACTATTCTAAATGCCGTCGGCTGGCACCGCCGAAAACAGTGGTAGGGATCTCCTCCCCCGCAGCCACGCTCCTGCCCGGGAGCGGGCGGAGCGGCGGGTTACGCAGTGCGGATCAGGGCACGGGAATAAAAGCGCCTCGAGTCCCCGTTGCCGCCGTCGTGAGTGGAACAGGCGGGAAGACCAAGCGTCCGGCGCGGAGCGAGAACTCGGTCGGCATCCTTTTCGGCGTCGGAGCGTACGGGCTTTGGGGATTGTTGCCGCTCTACTTCCTGGTCCTCGTTCCTGCCAGCCCCATCGAGATCGTCGCCAACCGCGTCGTCTGGTCGCTTCTCTTCTGCGCACTGCTGCTGACCGCACTGCGGTCCTGGAAGCCCGTGCTCACGGCTCTTCGCACCCCGCAGATCGTCGGAACCCTGACCGTTGCCGGGCTGCTGATCGCCGTGAACTGGCTCGTCTACACCTACGGAGTCACCTCGGGACAGGCGATCGAGGCCTCCCTGGGGTACTTCATCAATCCCATCGTCTCCGTGCTGCTGGGCGTGATCGTCCTACGCGAGAAGCTCAGGCCCCTGCAGTGGGCCGCGATCGG
Source organism: Arthrobacter sp. NamB2 (assembly GCF_005281365.1). Lineage (NCBI taxonomy): Bacteria > Bacillati > Actinomycetota > Actinomycetes > Micrococcales > Micrococcaceae > Arthrobacter > Arthrobacter sp. NamB2. The sequence continues at coordinate 1,019 of NZ_SZWI01000009.1, forward strand.
CATGGGGATCATCGCCGTGATCGTCCTGGCCGTCGGCTACGGCTCCGTCCCATGGATCGCCCTCACCCTGGCCTTCTCCTTCGGGTTGTACGGCTTCGTCAAGAAGAAGGTCGGCTCCCGCGTGGACGCCGTATCGAGTCTGAGCATCGAGACCGCGGTCCTGACTCCGATCGCAGCCGGCGTCATGCTCTGGCTCGGCTCGACAGGCGCAGCAACCCTGCTGACCGAGGGCGCAGGCCACTTCTGGATCATGGCGGCCTCGGGGGTCATCACGGCCGTTCCACTGATCTTCTTCGGTGCTGCCGCCCGGCGCCTTCCGCTGACCACTATCGGACTCCTGCAGTACCTGGCCCCCGTCCTCCAGTTCCTGCTCGCGCTCCTTGTCCTCGGCGAGGAGATGCCCTTCGAGCGGTGGATCGGGTTCAGTCTCGTCTGGGTGGGGCTCATCCTGCTCACCGTGGACATGCTGCGGACCGTGCGCCGTCAGCCGCGGCCGGCACAGGCACCGGAGCCGGCGGTCACGGCCGCCTGACGTTTCCCGGAACCGGGGGTGCCGCACCGTCGGCGACCTCGGCACCCAGGTACGAGGCGTTGAACCGGGAGAGCAACTCGGCGAGGTCGAGGACGTCCGCCTGGTTCCACCCCTCCAATTGCCTGCGGAAGTAGCTGCGCCTGGCCCCGCGCGCGTGATCCACGCGGCGCCTTCCTTCCTCCGTCAGGGCGACCGGCTGGGACCGCTCGTCGCCGCTCGTGGTGCCGCGCTCAACGAGCCCGAGCCGCTGCAGGGCGGCCACGTGGCCACTGACGGCGGACCTGCTCATGCCGAGAGTCGCGCTCAGGTCGGTGACCCGGCAGGACCCGGCCAGGCGAACCGCTGACAGCACGCTGTACGCGGCAGGTTCCATGTCCGATTCGATGCCGCGGGCGAGAGCCCAGCAGACGCGCTGCTCGCTGCGGCACATCGCGCCGGCCGCCTCCTCGACCAGATCGAGCACGGCCCGGCGTTCAGCTCCTCCCGCGGCTCCGTCGTGTCCTTCCATGGCCGAATAGTAGGCACGGGCGCGGCGCCGCGGACTCGGAATCCGCAGCATTACTCAGCATGACGGGACGACGGCCATCCGAGCGCCGCAGCATGAGGATCAGCGGGGGGTGCGAACCCAGTCCCTCGGGACGACGACCATGGGGACGGGCAGGGCGCGCAGCATCTTGTTCGCCGTCGTTCCGAGGAAGATCTGGCGGTGCTGGGCCAGTCGGCTCGAGCCCACGATGACGAGTTCCCCTGCGTCCCACTCGATGTCGTCGATGGCCTGCTCGATGGTGCGGCCGTGTGCCACCGTGATCGAGGCCTCATGGCCCTCGGGCAGCTGTTCGACGGCGCGTGCCAGCACCGAGTGCGCGTGCTGGTGCGCCTTGTTGATGGCCTCGCCGGACTCCGGGGCCTCCTGAACGTCGAGCGCGACGAGCGAGATCAGGCGCAGCGGAAGGCCGCGCCGGGCAGCCGATTCGACCGCGACGTCAAGCACTCCCTCCGCGCCGGCGCGCGTACCGACCGCGCAGGTCAGGCGGGTGAAGGTGGCTCGGTGGCGGTAACCCCTCGGGGCGAGAGCCACCGGAACGGTGGAACTGTGCAGGACGGCGTTGGCGACGCTTCCCACCGTGTAGCGGCGCAGCAATCCGTTGCTGGACGCGCCGATCACGATCAGGCCCGCCTCGACGTCGTCGGCCATCTCCAGCAGCCCCTGGGCGAAGGAATCGGCGAGGCGAAGGTGCGTGCTGACCTCGACGCCGTCGGGCACGCTCTCCCTGGCTCGATCGAGCGCCTCCTGGGCGCGTCGAGTGCCGGGCGCGACACTGCCGTCCTGCGGCCAGTCGAGGACCGTGACGAGATCGATGGCGGCCGACTGCGTGAGGGCCAGCGACGTGGCCAGCTCGAGGGCGTCCTGCCCGCGGTCATTTTCGGTATAGCCAACGACGTAGCGCACGACGGACTCCTCTCGGCTGCGGACGGCGGGGGTGCCGCACAGTCGGTTCACTCTAGCGCAGCACCCCCGACCAAATGGTCAGTCCTGCGGCGCCGCAGAGCCCTGCGTCAGGACCTCCTGCCGGAAGAACGCCGGATTGGTGCGGGACCACACCAGCATCAGGACGACCCCGAGCAGGATCACCCCGATCCCGAGGATGAACACCATCCCGACGCCGAACAGCTCCGACCCGGAGCCGTACGCAGGATCCATCGAGTCGATGGCCGTCTTGACGAACATGACCAGCAGGATGACCCCTCCCAGCAACGGGGCGAGGAAGCGGAGGACCATGGTCCGGACGCCCGAGAACGCTTGTGCACGGAAGTACCAGACGCAGGCGAGCGCAGTGATGCCGTAGTAAAAGCAGATCATCAGGCCGAGCGCCGTGATGGTGTCCCAGAGTGCGTTCTCAGAGACCAGGCGGGTGAACACGTAGAACCCGGCGGCGGCTATCGCCGCGGCGAACGTGGCGAAGCTCGGGGACTTGTGCTGCGGGCTGATGCGACCGTAGCCCTTCGGCAGCGCCCGGTAGTGGCCCATCGCGAGGAGCGTACGGGCCGGAGACACGAACGTGGACTGCAGGGACGCGGCGGAGGAGCTCAGGACGGCCATGGACATGAGGATGGCGAACGGGCCCATGACGGGACCGGCGAGGGTCGCGAAGATGCTCTCCTGGTTGTCCGGGTTGCCCGCGCCGAGCTCGCCGTCACCCACTCCCGCGAAGGCGAGGGTCGCGAGCGCCACGGTCAGGTAGATGACCACGATCACGACGACGGTCAGTGCGCCCGCCCGGCCCGGCGTCTTCCGGGGGTTGGTGGTCTCCTCGTTCATGGTGAGGGTGACGTCCCAACCCCAGTAGATGAAGATGGACAGCGAGACGCCGGCTGCGAAGGCGGAGAACGAACCGACGGCGAAGGGATTGAACCAGTCGGCGCTGATGGCCGTCGCGTCGAACGCCGTGCCGTTGGCGACATGCACGAAGGCCGCGATGGCGAACCACGCGAGCACGACGAGCTGGAAGGTGACGAGGACGTACTGGACCGTCTTGGTGGCTTCCATGCCGCGGTACGAGACGTAGCAGGCGAGCGCGATGAACACGAGCGTCGTCGCGATGTTCACCGGGAGGTTCAGGGTGAGGTCCGCGATGGCGGGGTCGTTCAGGACCTGCGACAGCATGAGGTAGAAGAAGTCCACGGCAACCGCGGCGAGGTTGGACAGCACGATCACGGTGGCGGCGATGAGCCCCCACCCGCCCATCCAGCCCACCCAGGGCCCGAAGGCACGAGTGGCCCAGGTGAAGGAGGTTCCGGAGTCCGGCATCGCACTGTTCAACTCGCGGTAGCCGAGGGCCACGAGCAGCATGGGGATGAAGCCCACCAGGAAGATCGCCGGGAGGTTGACCCCGACCTCTGCGACGGTGGGCCCGAGGGCCGCGGTGAGGGTGTAGGCGGGGGCTACGCAGGACACCCCGATCACGACGGCGCCGAGCAGTCCGACCGTTCCGGAATCCAGGCCCTTCCTGCTGAGCCCTGTTCCCCTTTGTGTTGTCTCGTCGATACTCATGCGTCCGCCTCTGGAGGTAAGGAGCCCGGGCCGGAAGTGGTGCCGGGCGTTGCGTACGTACGCGGGACGACGACCATGGGGATGGTCAGCGTACGCAGGATCTTGTTGGCCGTGGAACCGAGGAAGATCCGCATGTGCTGCGCGAGGCGGCTGGATCCGACCAGCAGCACTTCCCCTTCGTCCCAGGCCATGGCCTCGATGGCTTCCTCGATCGAGGCGCCCCGGGCCGTCTCGACACTTACCCGGCCTCCCGCGGCGAGGGACGACGCCGCCTCCGCGAGCCGGCGGTTCGCTTCGTCCTCGGCTCCTCCGGCGTCGGGCTGGCCCGCGTCGAGCGCGACCAGGGACACGAGCCGCAACGGCAGGCCGCGCCGCTGGGCCGACGACACCGCGACGGAGACGACGTCGTCGGCCCCGGCACGGCGCCCGACGGCGCAGGTGAGCCGCGTGACGGGATCCGTGCGGCGGTAGGACCTCGGAGCGAGCGCCACCGGTACGGGGGAGGCGTGCAGCAGGCTCCGCGCGACGTTGCCGATACTGAAGCGGCTACCGATCCCGCGGGAGCTGGCTCCGATCACGATGAGTGACGCCTCGGTGTCCTCCGCTGCCTGGATGAGGCCCTCCGCGTTGGACTCGGCGCGCACGACGACGCCGCGTGCCGCGACGTCGTCGGGCACGAGGGCGAGACCCTGGTCCATCCACTCCCGCATCTGCTGCGTGAGGAGGGTGTCGAAGCCCTTGTCCGGCGGGTAGGTGCCGGCATACATCGAGTGCTCCGGCATGACGAGGACGAGGTCGAGCGTCGCGTCCTGGCGGCGCGCGAGGGCGACGGCGAGGCACACGGCGTCGTGCCCGCGCTCATCTGCCGTGTACCCGACGATGTAGCGCACGATCATGCCTCCGTCGCGGTGCCGGCGGACTGCAGGCCGGTGGCCAGTGCGCGGTGGACGGCCGCCGCGGTGCGCTGCCCCATGCGGATCGCGCCGTCGACGTGCTGGTACCCCTCCGCCGCTATATCCGAGCAGGACCAGTGAATGGGACCGACCGGGGTGCGCTGGTCGCGCCCGTACCGGTGCAGCCCACCGAGGTCGTAGCTGGAGGCGTAGGCTCCGCGCGTCCACTCCTCCGACGCCCAGTCGGACTCGTAGTACACCTCGGGCTCGAGCGCCTGCGGCCCGAGGAACCCGGCGATCGAGGCCAGGATCCGTTCCCGGCGCTCGTGCGGTGGCAACTCGAACATCGCGTCGGCCTTCTCGTCCGAGATGAAACCGACCAGCGTGCCGCGCGGGTCCTCGTGGTTCGAGTTGTCGTACACCTCCTGGACGATCGACCCAGCGCTGAACCCTGTGCCCGAGAGCCCCTCCTCGCGCCAGAACGGGGTGGCGTAGACGGCGTGGACCTTGATCACGAGCCCCAGTGACTGGTGCTGGTGCATCTGGTGCTGGCGCCGCGGCAGCGGGGGTTTGTAACTGATGCGCGAGTACAAGTTGGGCGGAACGGCGACGACGGCGTAGCGCGCGTGCACCGTCGTCGTGTCCGAGACCACGGTGACGCCCTCGACGGTGTCACGCCCGTCCATCCCGCTCCAGCGCAGGGTCCGGACGGGCGTCCCGAGGACGACGTCGTCGCCCAGCTCGGCCGCCATCCGCTCCGAGACGGACTGCATGCCGCCGACGACACGCTTGTCGAGGATGAAGTCCTCGTCGACGAGGTTGGAGAAGGAACCCGCGGTGGCTGCCATGAGGATCGCCTGGAGCGCGGAGAAGGAGTGGGCCGGCTTCGTGAGCATTCCGCCGGCGACGAAGAGGCCGATGTTGTTGCAGGCTTCCTCGTCGTCGGACTGCTGCCGCAGCCAGTGGTGGAAGGAGACGGTATCGAGGGCACGCGCGTCCGGGTGGTTCCAGGGCGCTTCCGGTCCCACCTCCGCCGCCAGCCTGTCGAGGATCGCGACGAGCCGTTCCATCTCCTCACGCGTGTAGTCGTCGACGGGGAACATCTCGCCGCTGTACCGGACGGGTTCCCCGTCCGGGCCGATGTAGACGGAGTCCCCCTCGCGATAGCGGGAGAACGTGTCGAGTCCCAGTTCGTCAAGGAGCCCGATGAGCGCGGTCTGGTCCGGTGACACCCACTGCCCGCCGACCTCCAGGACCGCGCCGTCGATGACGTCGGTGTGCGTCCTTCCCCCGACGCGCTCCCGCGCCTCGAGAACGGCGACGGTATGGCCGGCCTTCCTGAGTTCGCGTGCGGCAGTGAGGCCCGAGGGCCCCGCTCCGATGATGACGACGTCGCGCTCGATGGTGTTCACGTGTTCCTCCCGGCCCGCATGGCGCAGGCCACAAAATGAATGGCGTTCATTATTTCGCCCTACTATAGCTATGCGTACCCCGTGAGGGAAGGGAACGACCGTAGGGTTAACGCCACCGCAACAGGAAGCAGGATCCATGACCCCAGCATCCCCGGAGCCATTTCCGGAGCCGCGGCGCGCCGGACGGCCTCCGCGCAGCATCCTGTCCAGGGACCGCATCACGTATGCCGCCCTGGAGCTGATCGATGCGGAGGGCTACGAGGGACTCACGATGTCGGCCCTCGCACGGAGGCTCCGCGTGGCCCCCTCGGCCCTCTACAACCACGCCGCGTCGAAGCAGGAGGTGCTCGGGTGGGTCCAGGACCACGTGATGACGATGGTCGATTTCAGCGCCTTCCACCGGGAGCCCTGGGACGAGGCGGTCAGGCAGTGGGCCTGGTCCTACCGAGAGGTCTTCGCGCGGCACGCACCCCTCGTCCCGGTCATCGCCGTGATGCCCGTGACCGACGCCGCGGAGACGCTGCGCATGTACGAGGAGGTCGCCGCGGGCTTCCTCCGCGCCGGCTGGCCGGAGCACCGGATCGTTCCGGCGATCGTGGCACTCGAGTCCTTCATCTACGGCTCCGCGCTCGATGTCGCCGCTCCGGGCGACATCTTCGACTCGGGTAGCCTCGCGGCCCAGTTCCCGATCTTCACGTCGGCGGTCCGGAGTGCCACCGATTCCGCGGGTGCGGAGAGCGCTGCGGACGCCGCCTTCCGGGCAGGGCTGGACGGCATGATCGCCGGACTGCATCAGCAACTCGCGGCTCATTCTCCTGACAACGACGCCGCCGCCTTCCGGTCACCCTACTGATTGCTAATTGTCCTAGCTTTACGGAACGCGAGATAAGTGTTAATGTTCGAGAACGGTCAAGCAGTGGCCCGCCACACTCTCATTCTTCGAGGTTTGCCATGTCTGTTGCCCCCATAACCCTGGCCACGAGCTCACAGCACGGTGAGCCCGAAACCCACAGTGCGTGGTCGGATCTGGCCGCCCTTCATTTCGCCGAAGCTCCGGAGGCATCGACGCTCCCGAGCCCCGAGATGCCCGATGTTCCGAGCGATCTCTCCACGGCGACCACCCGAGAGCTCCGGATCCTGGCCAATCAGCTCTACCGGGTTCTGGACGCCGATTTCCCGCCGTTCGGCGCCCGGGAAGACTACGAAGCAGTGGTCGAGCTACTCGCACATCGGGAAGCCCGCGCCGCCGAGCGCACCGAGAGCGAGAACCTGCGTGAGAAGTTCCGGGACAACCCCGTGAGTTCGCGGTTCGAGCTCTTCCATGACGGCACCATGGTCGGCTACGTGAAGTACGACATGCGTGCCGGACGAATCCGTCTCCTGGAGACCGTCGTCGGTCCCGCCTACCGCCAGTCCGGCCTCGAGCCCGTCCTGGTGCGGCAGGCACTCCTGAGCGCGCATCGCCGTCGCCTGGCTCCGATCCCCTACTGCCGGCACGTACAGGCTTTCCTGACCGAGCACCCGCAGTTCCGGGCACTCATCCCGGTCGGCTGATCGCACCAGGACGAAGGAGGCCCCGCAGCAGTGCTGCGGGGCCTCCTTCGTCTTCTGAACGTGGTCGGCTACGAGCCGACGCCGGCCGAGCGGATCGCGCGCTCGAGCACGTCGAGCCCGTCCGCCAGCAGTTCGTCGGTGATGACGAGCGGCGGCAACAGCCGGATCACGTTGCCGTACGTGCCACATGTCAGGATGATGACACCCTCGCGCAGGCACTGGGTGGCGATGGCCTTGGTCGCGTCGGCGTTGGGCGTCTTGCCACCCGGCTCGACGAACTCGATCGCCAGCATCCCACCGCGACCGCGGAGTTCGCCGATGATGCTCTGCTCGCCCAACTCCGACTGCAGCGTCGCGAAGCGCTCGGTGACCTGAGCCTCGATGCTCCGCGCGCGGCCGGCGAGGTCCTGCTCCCTCATGGTCGAGATCGCTCCGAGTGCCGCCGCGCACGCCACCGGATTGCCGCCATAGGTGCCGCCCAGCCCACCGGCATGCACGGCGTCGAGCAGATCCGCGCGGCCCGTGATGGCCGAGAGCGGCATGCCTCCCGCGATCCCCTTCGCCATGGTGATGATGTCGGGCACCACACCTTCGTGGTTCACGGCGAACCATTCGCCCGTACGGCAGAAGCCGGACTGGACTTCGTCCGCGATGAACACGACGCCGTTCGCCGTGGCCCACTCCGCCAGCGCGGGCAGGAATCCCTCCGCAGGAACGATGAACCCGCCCTCGCCCTGGATGGGCTCGATGATGATCGCGGCGACGGACTCGGCCCCGATCTGCTTCTCGATCATCGTGATGGCCCGCTGTGCCGCTTCCGGCCCCGTGATCGCGGGGTTCTCCTCGCGGAAGGGGTAGCTCATCGGCACGCGGTAGATCTCGGGCGCGAACGGCCCGAAGTTGGTCTTGTACGGCATGCTCTTCGCCGTCAGCGCCATCGTGAGGTTGGTGCGGCCGTGATACGCGTGGTCGAACGCGACGACGGCGTTCCGGCCCGTGGCCAGACGCGCTACCTTGACGGCGTTCTCCACCGCTTCGGCGCCCGAGTTGAACAGGACGGTGCGCTTCTCGAAGTCCCCGGGGGTCAGCTCGGCGAGCTGCTCCGCGACGGCGATGTACCCCTCGTAGGGGGTCACCATGAAGCACGTGTGGGTGAAGTGCTCCACCTGCTCCTTGACTGCACTGACGACGGCGGGGTCCGACGCACCGACGCTCGTGACGGCGATGCCGGAACCGAGGTCGATGAAGGAGTTCCCGTCGACGTCGCGGATGATGCCGCCGTCGGCGTCCGCCGCGTACACCGGGACGCCCGAAGCGACGCCCTTGGCCACGACGGCAGCCCGACGAGCGGCCAGCTCGGTGGACTTGGGGCCGGGGAAATCGCCGTTGATGCGGCGCTTCTGCTCGAGCCGGAAGCCCGGTGCGACGGCACCGGGAGTAGTTGCGAAGGTGGTCATGGGAGTGTTCCTTTCGTCAGCGGGACGCTCAGGCGTCCAGCACGCTCATGACGTGCTTAATGCGGGTGTAGTCCTCCACGCCGTACATGGAGAGGTCCTTGCCGTAGCCGGAGTTCTTGAAGCCGCCGTGCGGCATCTCGGCGGTGAGCATGATGTGCGTGTTGATCCACACCGCACCGAAATCGAGGTCGCGGGAGACACGCATCGCGGTTCCGTGGTCGGTCGTCCAGACGCTGGACGCCAGGGCGTAGTCCACCCCGTTGGCGAGCTCCACGGCCTCCTCCTCGGTGCCGAACGTCTGCACCGTGACGATGGGACCGAAGGTCTCCTGCTGCACCACCGAATCCTCCTGGCGTGCACCCGTGATGATCGTCGGCTCGAAGAAGTAGCCCTTGTCGCCTGCGCGTTTGCCGCCTGTCGCGATGCTGCAGTGGGCCGGAAGGGCGTCGATGACGGCGTTGACGGCGTTGAAGTGGTTGATGTTGTTGAGGGGCCCGAAGAAGTTCTTCGAGTCGTCCTCGTTGCCCGTGGTCAGGGTCGCGGTGTGCTCGACCATCGCGGCGACGAACTCGTCGTGTGCATCCTCCTGCACCAGCACGCGAGTGATGGCGGTGCAGTCCTGGCCGGCGTTGAAGAAGGCGAACTCCGCGATGGCCGCCGCGGAGCGCTTGAGGTCGGCGTCGGCGAAGACGACGGCGGGAGCCTTGCCGCCGAGCTCGAGGTGTGCCCGCTTGAGGCCCTTCGCGGCGCTCGTCGCGACAGCGATGCCGGCGCGGACGGAACCCGTGATGGAGACGAGGCCCGGGACCGGGTGCTCGATCATGGCCGCACCGGTCTCGCCCGTACCGAGCACCACGTTCAGGACGCCGTCCGGCAGGATGCCCTGCGTGAGGCGCGCCAGCACCAGGGTCGACTCCGGGGTGGTGTCGCTCGGCTTTAGCACGACGGTATTGCCGGCGGCGAGTGCGGGGCCGATCTTCCAGATCGCCATCAGGAACGGATAGTTCCACGGCGCCACCTGCGCGACGACGCCGATCGGTTCCCGGCGCACGTAGGAGGTATGCCCCTCGAGATACTCCCCGGCGGACTTGCCCTCCAGAATCCGGGCCGCACCAGCGAAGAACCGCAACTGGTCCGCGCCGGCCGCTACTTCCTCGGCGGCGATCATCTCGCGCACCTGTCCCGTGTTGCGGTGCTGTGCCTCGACGATCTCCTCGCTCGCACCCTCGACGGCGTCGGCAAGCTTGAGCAGCATGAGTTGGCGCTGGCTCGGCGTGGTTCGCCTCCAGGTCGTGAAGGCGCGAGCGGCGACGCGCATGGCGTCGTCGACGTCCGCCGGTGAGGACACCGGTGATTGCGCCACGACCTCCCCGTTGGTCGGGTTCACGATGTCGAGGAGCTCTGGTCCGGCCGGCGTCACGAACTTGCCGTCGATATAGTTCTGAAGGGTCTCAGCCACGCTGCAGTGCCTTTCATGGGATGTCGTCGCGGCAGACGGGGCCCTGCCGCGTGTATCGAACCGACGGTACCGGGGGCAGGTAACCCGTGCCACATGTAACTGCACAGTACGAGGAAGCGACGACGGTGCAGTAGCACAGCACTGGTCTAGGCTGAAGCCATGGCCATGACCCTCGTCGAACTGTTGTCCGACCCGGCCCTCGGGCTCTCGGCCGAGGGCGCCGCCGAACCTCCCGGTCAACCGATCCAATGGGTCGCGGTGACGGAACTGGAGGATCCCCGGCCCTTCCTCAACGGAGCGGAGGTCGTCCTCACCACCGGTCTGCGGCTCAAGGCCGGGGCGGCCCAGCGCGCCTTCGTCCGCCGGGTGCATGAAGCCGGAGCGATGGCCATCGGTTTCGGCGTGGGCCTCACCCACGCCAGGGTCCCGGCCGGCCTGGTGGCCGAGGCGGACGACGTCGGGCTGCCGGTCTTCCGCGTGCCGTACGAGGTCCCCTTCATCGCGATCGGCAAGAAGGTCGCCGACGCCCTCTCCGCGGACCACTACGCGGGCCTCGAGAATCTTCTCGAGGGACATGCCGTCCTCGCTTCGGCGCTGCTCGGGGCAGGAGGACTGCCGGCCCTCCTGGGGGAGCTCGCCTCGATGCTCGGCACCGACGTCGCGCTGTACCAGTACGGAGCACGCATCGCGGGTGCCGCGTCCACGCGCGGAGCGGCCCCGGCGTCCACGCGCGGAGCGGCCCCGGCGTCGGACTCCGCACCGTGGCACCGTCTCCCCATCGCCACCGGCCTCAAGGACCGCTGCACCCTCGCGATAGCCGAACCCTACGAGCACGCCGCGATCGTCGACTACGCGCAGAGTCTGATCTCCGTCGAGCTCACCAACCAGGCACGCAACAGGACCGGAGCCCGGAGGGCAGCGGGACAGCTGGTCGAGGACGTGGTGCGCGGCACGCTCACGGGAGCGGAGGCTGCCGCCAGACTCGCCGGCTCTGGCATCGACACGACGCTGCGGCACGGCGTGGTGATCGTGGACGTGGCGTCCGGACAGCGCAGGGCTCTGCGGACACTGCCGCTGCCCGACGGGTGGGACGGGGTCTCCGCAGCCCTCGTCGATGAACAGCTCGTCCTGGTTCTTCCGGCTGCCGCCGCCCCGGCACCCGCTGATCTCAGCCGCTACCTGCACGGTGCCGGCCTGACGGCCCGCATCGGCGTGGGTGGCACCTACGCCCAGCCGAACGGCCTACGGTGGAGCTATTTCGAGGCGCGCGAGGCGCTCCAGCGCGGCCAGGCCCTGAACCTCGCCGACAGGCTGAGCCTGACCTCGCTGCTGATGTCGGGCGCGGACGTGCCCCTCGCCGACCTCGCCGCCGAGACACTCACCCCGCTCGAGGCCTTCGACCGGGCGCACGGCGCCGGCCTCGTGACGACACTGCGCCGTTACCTCGACCTCGACGGGTCGATCGCCGCCGTCGCGTCGGACCTCGACCTCCACCGGAACACCGTCCGCTACCGGCTGCAGCAGGTGGTGTCACTGACCGGGTACGATCCGGCGGTGACCGCCGACCGGGTGCACCTGTACCTCGCGCTGCGGGTCCGGTCCCTCGGCTGACGTCCCTCCCGCCATCCGTGACCGATCCCGCCGTCGGACCGTGACGAATGGGCAGCAACACCGCGGGCACCTGGTGCGCATGGGATAGTTGGATCCTCACTGGTCTCACAGTCCTTCAGGGGTATGCATGTCACTGCTTCAGGCAGACGAACCGGAACTGCAGGAACTCGCACGGCAGGCGGTCCTGCAGGAATACCGGCTGCCGTACGGCGAGTCCGACGGCAAGCCCGTGGAGAAGCCCGACTACGAGACACCGCCGGAACTCCTCAACCTGGTGAAGCTCGCCGTCCGCGTCAGCGGAATGGACGCCGGAGTCATCAACATCATCACGGCGGACCAGCAGCATCAGATCGCCGCCGTGGGAGTGGAGGCAGCCGTCTGCTCCCGGGATGACTCGATGTGCTCCAAGGTCTTCCGCTCCGGGTCCATCACCGCGGTGGCAGATGCCTCCGTCGATCCGCGCTTCACCGACAACCCCTTCGTGAACGGTGTGATCGCGGACGTGCGGTCCTACGCTTCCGTGCCCCTCGTCGCCGAGAACGGCCACGCCCTCGGATCCCTCTGTGTATTCTCCCCCCGGAGTTTGGAGTTCGGCCCCGAACAGCGCGAGGGACTCGAGATTCTCGCCCGTCAGGTGGTCGAGGTCCTGGAGCTGCAGTTCAAGACCCGTCAACTCGTCGAGGCACTCGAGGTGGTACGCCGCAGCAACGAGGACCTGGCGAGCTTCGCCGCGCGGGTCAGCCACGACCTGAAGAACCCGCTGACGGCGATCCTCGGCTACACCGAACTCAGCGAACAGGACGGCGACGTCGAGTCCTCGAGTCCCGCCGCCCGCTACTTCAGCATCATCCGGGGCAGCGCCAGCCGCATGCTCTCCACGGTCGAGGAAGTCCTCGAGTTCTCCCGCATCGGCGGGGCGATCAGCCGACGGAAGGTGCGCCTGAGCACCATGATGAATGCGGTCCTGCAGGACGTGCTGCCATTGAGCAGCGCCTACGATGCCCTCGTCACCCTGCAGGACGCGCAGCTGGACGTGGACCAGGCGCAGGTCACCGCGCTCCTGCAGAACCTCGTGTCCAACGGCATCAAGTACTCGACTCCCGGCACACCGCCGCGGATCGAGGTCGTCGCCGACATCGGAGACCGGCAGGTGATCCGCGTGATCGACCACGGCAAGGGGATCGCGCCTGCGGACCGGCGCCGTGTCCTCGAGCCGCTGGTCAGGCTGCAGCGTGACGGCGATCCGGCAGGCAGCGGAATCGGACTCGCCACCTGCGCGCGCATCGCGGCAGCACACGAGGGATCGATCAGCATCACGGAGACGCCGGGTGGCGGCACCACGGTGACGGTGGACCTGGGGCCGGCAGCCTGACGTGTCGGCCCGGCCGTCGCATCGACCGCCGCGTGCTTCACCCAACGTCCGGCTCGGACGACCACCCCATGCCTCGGCGTCGTGCTGCTTCGCCCCAGCCCGGTGCGGCCCCGGGAGGGTCCTAAGGCTCCTGCGGCTGCAACTGCTGCTGGTCGGCGTGGGCGAGCGGCAGCCGGAAGGTGAAGGTCGACCCCTGCCCTTCGACGCTGCGGCACGTGATCGTTCCGCCGTGGCGCTCCACGATGGCTTTCGAGAGCGCGAGTCCGAGCCCGACGCCGGGGATGGCAGCATTACGGGCCGCCGAAGTGCGGAAGAACTTGGAGAAGACCCCGCGGAGTTCCTCCGCCGACATCCCGCTGCCTTCATCCGTCACGCTGCACTCGACCTCGCCGTCGACCTCCGCAGCATGCACCGACACGCGGCCACCGCCCGGGGAGTACTTGACGGCGTTCGACAGCAGGTTGTCCAGCACCTGACTGACACGGGGAGCATCGGCCATCGCCACGAGATCCGGTTCGGCATGGACCTCGAAACGCACCAGCGGATTGGTATTGCGCTCCTGCGCAGCCGAGACGCGCTCGGTGACAAGGGCGGAGAAGTCCGTGGGTCTGACCGATATCTCCGGTGACCCCTCAGCCGTGGACAGCAGGTCCACCACGAGCTTGTGCAGACGCTCCGAGTTGCGGGAGACCACCTCGAGGCCCGAGGCGACGTCCGGCTCGAGGTCCGGCATGCTGGTCAGCAACTCCAGGTACCCCCGGATCGCGGTGAGCGGCGTCCTCAGTTCGTGCGACACCGTGGCCACGAACTCGTCCTTCGCGTTGAGGGCTGTCACGAGCTCGGTCACGTCATTGAACGTCACGACCGACCCCTCGCGGGCGCCGGACTGGTTCAGCAGCAGCCGCGACGAGGTCGACAGGACCCGCTGGTTCGGCCGCTCGCCCCACCACAGGAGGTAGTCGGAGAACACCTGCCCCTCCGCCGCCCGACGCGTCGGACGGCGCACCTCGGGAAGGGGGGACCTGCCGTCCTGCTGGAAGACCTGCAGGTCCGCCTCGGCCGTCTCCCTGGTTCCGCCGGCGATCGCCTTGAACTGCTCGAGCTTCCGGTTCGCGAGCACCTGCCGGCCGGTCTCGTCCAGCGCGATCAAGCCGATGTCGACACTGTTCACCACGGTATCCAGCAGGCGCTCACGGCGCGCGGACTCCTCGAGGAGAGCCTGCAGGGCGCGGTCCTTCGTCTCCACGACCTCCTGCTGGGCCATCATGCTGGCCGTCATCACGCGAATGGTCATACCGATCGCGAACATGATGAACGGCAGCAGGACGGATTGGGTCAGGGACTGCGAGGTGATCGCGTCGTCCGTGACGAACACCGGCACCCAGACGATGCCGAGGGATGCGAGGAACCCCGCGGCGAGAGCGGCCCTGGGGAAGAGCCCGGAAGCAGCCAGCCAGATGACGGGGAAGACGGCGAGCAGGCCGACCCCGGTGATGATGGTGCCGGCGCCGTGGCGCATGAACCCGATGGGAATGAAATCGAGCAGCGGAATGACCAGGAAGCTCGCGTAGGGAAGCCGATCCCAGGGGACCAGCACGCAGACGGCGAGGAGAAGGGCCTGCAGCCCCACTCCGACCAGAAAGGCCTGACTCTCGAAGAGGTCGGGATGAAAGAGAAGCCCTCCCGCCAGGATCAGCAGGACCGTCATCGAGAGGGGCAGCTGACTCAGCACGACCCGGGCCCGCAGGCTCAACTCGTGGAACTGCCTCGTATTGAGGGTCAGGTAGGAAAGTACCTTGTCCATTGCCGGCCGTTCCCCCTCTGCATCATCGAGCTCTCCCGTCACTGCACGACGAGGCAGACGGGCCTCGCGCGCCGGCCCCCACAGGTTAGCGCGGCGAACCCTCGATTTGAGCGGTCACGACAGTCCTGCTGGCTCAAGACTTCATCAAGTTCGCCGCAACAAACCGGTGACCGGGGCGAAGATTTGCTCCGCGGCCCACGAGTCGTGCGCCGTAGCGTTTAATGAGGATCATGACTGCCGCCCCGGACATCCGCCGTGCCCTGGTTATCGAGGACGACGTCGACATTCGGGGTTTGCTGGCGCAGATCCTGAAGCGCGAGGGTTTCGAGGTCACCGAAGCCGCCACCGCACGAGAAGGACTCGACAAGGCCCGCGCGGGCGCTGACCTCATCACGCTCGACCTCAACCTGCCCGATGGCGACGGCGTCGAGGTGTGCAGGGAAGTCCGTACCTTCTCCGACGCCTACATCCTGATGATCACGGCACGTACCGACGAGATCGAGCGCCTGACCGGCCTCGAGACGGGCGCCGACGACTACATCAGCAAGCCCTTCAGCCCACGCGAGCTCGTCGCCCGCATCAACTCCCTCTTTCGTCGGCAGAGCCGTCAGGCCGCCGTCGACGTCGCCAACGCGGACGAGCGACAGCGAGCCGCCGAGGTGCAGCGGAACCTCCTGCCCCGGGAGAAATTGAGCATCCAGGACTACGAGCTGGCGGGGCGATTCCGCCCGTCCCGGAGCGTCGGAGGCGATTTCTACGACTGGTACGCCACGCCGGACGGGCTGCACCTGACGGTCGCGGACGCGATGGGCAAGGGAATGGGCGCCGCCCTGATCGCAGCCACGGTCCGCGCCATCATGCGCTCCGTCGCAGTGCAGCCGAGTATCGAGACCGCTTTCGCGACGGCGGCGCGCGCCACGGAAGCCGACCTCGAGCAGACCAGCTCCTTCGTCACGCTCTTCCACGGCCGCCTCGATGCCGCTACCGGCGCCGTGGGCTATGTCGACGCCGGCCACGGCCTGGCGCTGCACGTGGCAACGGACGGGAGCGTCACACGGCTCCCCTCGGCCGGACCACCCGTCGGGGCCTGGCCCGACCAGGCGTGGTCGGCGGAGACGACGCATCTCGGACCGGGCGATTCGCTCGCCATCGTGAGCGACGGCCTGCTGGACATCTACGAGACGGTCGACCAGTTCACGGAGGCGGTGGGCGCCGTCGTCACCGCCGCCACCAGCGCCGAGGACGCCTGCGCGGTCCTGCTCGACCTCGCAGACGTTCCCGAGGTGGCCGACGACGTCACCGTGGTCATCCTCCGGCGCTCGCACGAATGAGCGGCGGCACCTGGACGGGCACCGGCACACAGCAATCGTTAAGGGGAAGTACACATGGAATTCACCACAACTGACATGGGGCGCTACACCGAGGTAGCGGCCAC
The DNA here is from genome assembly GCF_005281365.1 of Arthrobacter sp. NamB2. NCBI lineage: Bacteria > Bacillati > Actinomycetota > Actinomycetes > Micrococcales > Micrococcaceae > Arthrobacter > Arthrobacter sp. NamB2. Next base: position 17,600 of record NZ_SZWI01000009.1, read on the forward strand.
CGGCCGCCTCAACATGGTGGCGGCGCCGAAGCTGCGCGAGGTCATTAACGGCGTCGTGGCCTCGGGCGGCAAGCGGATCGTCGTCAACCTCGCGGACACGAGCTTCATGGATTCGTCGGGGCTCGGAGCGCTCATCGGGTGCCTGAAGCTGGCGCGGCAGTCCGGCGGCGATCTCCGCATCGCGGCCGTCCAGCCGCAGGTCAAGATGGTGCTCGAGCTCACGAGCATGCACCGGGTGCTGACGCCGCACGCGACACCCGAGGAAGCCTTCCGCAATGACTGACATCCTCGCCAGGCGCACTCTCGAAGAGCCGGCGAGCGACCAGGCCATCGAGAACCTGCACGGCCTCCTCGATCAGCTGTGGATCGACGCGGCTTTCGTGCCGGAGCTCGACCAGATGGCCTTCACGACGGCGGTGATCGAGGCCGCGAGCAATGTCGTCCAGCACGGTGTGCCGTCAGAAGGCGCGGAACTGCTCCTCGGCGTCGAGCTCACAGTGGAGACCGGGCGCCTTCGCGCGGTCATCAGCGAGATCGGGGCAGCGGCACATGATCCGGCACCGGATGTCCAGGGAACCGCAGCGTCGGCGCCGCTCGACGAGGACGCACTGCTCGAAGACTACGACGAATCCGGCCGAGGGCTCTCGATGATCCGGGCCCTCGTCACCACGGTGACGGTCGAGCGGCAGGGTGACACCAACGTGTGGGTGCTCTCCCGGGACTCCGACCCGGCGAACTGACGTCACGTCCGCCCCCGCGCGCAGGGCCGGGCAGGTCGGCGAGCGCCCGCCGCCGAGTCGTTCCGCTACCGAGGCGGACCCGGCCGGTATCCGCTCGGCCTCCCGGACAGCGGGCCTGTCAGGGCAGTGACGGCCGGCCGAGGAATGCGGCGATGTCCGTGTAGACACGCCTGGACTCCGGCAGGCGTGGAAAGGCCGGGAACACGTGGAACCCGCCGGGGTACACAGCCAGGGTCACATCCGCGCCCGCCGCCACGGCCCGGTCCCGGAACACCACGGCATCCGCCATGCACACGTCGCGCGTGCCCTGGTAGATCCTCGTGGGGGGCACGGTGGCCAGCATCTCCTCCGGTGCGCAGGCGGGGCTCATCAACGGATTCCTCGGGTCGTCGCCGCCGGCCCACCAGAGCCCGGCCTGCACCCCTCCCGCCACGGAGAGCATCGGATCGACGGCGTCGTACTTCGGGATGGCGGGATTCGCCGCCGTCACGTCGAGCCAGGGCGAGAACGCGACGACGCGGCCCGGCGCAGGAAGTCCCGCATCACGGAAGGCCCAGGACTGGGCGATGGCCAGCCCTCCCCCGGCGGAATCCCCCATGAGCGTCACGTCCTCGGGGTCGGCCGTACGGAGCACATCGCGGTAGACGGACACCAGGTAAGGGAAGGCCTCGCGGTAGGTGCTTTCCGGCGCCAGGCGGTAGAGCGGCACGGTAACGGCCGCTCCGGTCCGCTTCGTCAGCTCGGCGATGATCCACCAGTGCGGGCGTCCGAGCTCGTTGATGTAGGTTCCGCCGTGCGTATAGACGATGTGCGAGCGGCTGGCGCCGAGCAGGGGACGGACGGTGATCGTTCGCACTCCATCGATCCGCCTCTCCTGGATCGTGTGGGTCTGCCTGAACGTCCACGGGATCGATGCCATCGCGGGGTACGTACGTCCCGGGTACTTCGAGTTCACCCAGTCGGTGCCGCTCAGATTCCTCTTGGTGGGTAGGAGTGCGATCAACCGAGCCGCGAGGCGCATGGCGCGCGAGCCGTCGTTCGCACTCGGTTCTACCGTCCCACTGCCCACTGGGTGCCCGCTCGTCATGGGCCCAGCCTAACGCCGGGCACGGCGGCCGTGCCGCCTCTGTCATGCTGGTCAGGGCCCTGACGCCGCCGGCCGCCGGACGGCTGGTGGCCCCGCGTCACCAGCCTGTCGTCGAAGGAAGAGATGGATACCGCTTCGCACATCGCCCTCGCCGCCGACCTCCTCGGCGTGTTCTTCTTCGCCGTGTCCGGCTCACTGCTGGCGGCGCGCAAGGGCTTCGACATCGTGGGGTCCCTGCTCCTGGCATCCCTCGCGTCGCTGGGCGGCGGAGTAGCGCGCGACCTCATCATCGACGTCGCGCCGGCGGCCTTCACGAATCCCGCCTACCTCCTGCCTCCGCTCCTGGCGACAGTACTGGTTTACTTCGTCTTCTCCGGCGTCGAACGCGTAAAGCGCGTCCTGGTGATCTTCGATGCGGCCGGACTGGCCCTGTTCTGCATCACCGGCACGGTGAAGGCGCTCGACGTCGGGCTGAACCCGGTGTCCGCCGCCCTGCTGGGGGTCACCACAGCGGTCGGTGGTGGCCTGCTGCGCGACGTCGTCGCCAACGAGATCCCGCAGCTCTTCGACCCGCGCGACATCTACGCCCTGCCGGCGATGCTCGGAGCCGTCGTCGTCACCGTCCTCTACCTGACGGGCACCTTCACGCTCATCACGGGCACGCTGGCGGCGTCGCTCGTGTTCTCCCTGCGCGTGCTCGCGTGGCGCTACGGGTGGCACGCGCCGCTTGCGGCGAGGACCTGGACCGCTCGACGGTAGCCCGGGCCCGCAGTGCGGCGGCTAGGATGGGAGCATCCCCGCCACCACTCCTGGAGTACTTGTGACTGAGCTGTTTTCCGACAAATTCCGCGCCCTGGTTCCCCAGTACTTCGAGGACGAGTGGGTCGAGGAGGACGGCCTCTCCGAGGAAGAACTCGCCGAGATGCTCGAGGGCAAGGACTTCGAGCTGCCGCTGGCCCTGCGCGAGTTCTACCGGGCCGTCGGAGCCACCGAGGACATCATGGAGGCGTTCCACTTCTTCTGGGACCCCGACGAGCTCGAGATGGAGGACGGCTTCCTCCTGTTCCTCGAGGACGAGGAGGAGCAGTACACCTGGGGGATGCGCGCCGATCAGCTGAACGTTCCCGATCCCATCGTCTGGCGGCGCAACAATGCCCGTGGGGAGTGGCAGAGCGAGGAGGGCACCTTCAGCGAGTACGTGCTCGACCTGTTCGAGTGGGTGTTCGAGGAGGACGAGGAGGACTGATGGATTTCGTCCACCATGCACCCGAGGGTTACCGGTGCCCGTTCTGCGACCTGGCGCGCGGCGACTTCAGCAACCCCGGGAACCTGTGCCGGCCGGGCGACCTCATCTACTCCGACGACCTCGTGCTCGCGTTCATCGCTTCCCACGGCTTCGAACCGAACCCCGGCCACGTGCTGATCACGCCCCGCGAGCACGTCGAACTGCTCTACGAACTGCCCGACGACGTCGCCGCCCGCATCATGACGTTGACCCGGGACGTCGCCATCGCGATCAAGCGGGCATGGGAGCCCGACGGCGTCTCGACCCGGCAGCACAACGAGCCCGCAGGCAGCCAGCACGTGTGGCACTACCACCAGCATGTCCTGCCCCGATGGCACGACGACGGCTTCTACTTCACCCCGAAGCGGCCCATCGTGGACCCGGAGATCAGGGCACGCAAGGCGGACGAGCTGCGGGCACACCTTCCCAGCCGGTAGACCACCGGCACGAGGACTACACGTCCCGGCTGACCACTGCCTGCGCGAAGCTCGCCAGTGCCTGCTTGACCACACTGTCCGGCAGCGGATCCAGAGCGGCGACAGCGTCGTCCGCCCACTGCTGGGCGACGGCCCAGGCCTCCTGTGTCTGGGGGTGGGACCGCACGGCGGCGACGGCCTCGGCAAGCGCCTCGTCGGAGGAGAGGTCCCCGTCCACGAGCGCTATGACGTCCGCTGCGGAGGCATCGCCCGCGGCCGCGGCACGGCGCAGCAGGATGACGGGCAGGGTGGGCACGCCCTCACGCAGGTCGGTGCCGGGAGCCTTGCCCGACTTCACCTTCAGGCCGGTGACGTCGATGACGTCGTCGGCCAGCTGGAAGGCGACGCCGACCTTCTCGCCGTAGGAGACCATGATGTCCACGACCTCAGGCGGCGTGTCCGCGAAGATCGCACCGAGCTGACCGGAGGCGGCCACGAGGGAGCCCGTCTTGTCGGCGATGACGGAGAGGTAGTGCTCGAGGTCGTCCTGGCCGTCGCGGGGACCGACGGTCTCGTGCAGCTGGCCCAGGCAGAGCCGCTCGAAGGTGCGGGCCTGGATACCGAGGGCCTCCCCGCCGAGCTCGGACACGAGGATGGATGCGCGGGCGAAGATGAGGTCGCCGGTGAGGATCGCGACGGAGTTGCCCCAGACCTCGTGGGCGGTAGGAGCGCCACGGCGGTAGGGTGCGGAGTCCATGACGTCGTCGTGGTACAGCGTGGCGAGGTGCGTCAGCTCGACGACGACGGCGGCCTGCACGACCTTGGTGCGGGCCGGGTTGCCGAGGTGCGACGCGAGGATCGTGAGCAGGGGGCGGATGCGCTTGCCGCCGGCCTCCACGAGGTGCCGGCTCGTGGCGTCGGCGAGCGGATCCGAGTTCGCGATGGCTCCGCGGAGCTGCTTCTCGACCTCCGCGAGGCACGACGAGACGGAGGGTCCCAGGTCCGGGTCCTCGGCGATGAGGGCGAAACCGGGTGGCAGACGCAGGGCATCGGCGCCGTCCGCGATATCTGCCGTGTCCAGCGCGGTGTCTACGCCCACGCTGGTCCACCCGGAGTTGAAGGATTGTGTCACGGTCTAAGACTAACCAAGTGGGGCGGCGCTTTGCGCACGCAGGTGGCCCGTCAGGGACGGCTGGTTGGAGGTCGCCGGGACGAGCGACTCCAGCAGGTGGATGACGCGGTCCTCGAAGCCCCGGCCTCCGGCGTCGGTCAGGTTGGCCAGCATCCGCACCACGAAACGCATGAGCACCGGTACCGGCATGCCGGTGCGGAGCGCCAGCGAGAGGATCGCGGGCTTGCCGATCAGTTGCGCGAAGATGCGCCCCAGCGTGAAGTGGCTGCCCCACTGCTCCCGGACGTAGGGTGCGTACCCGGACATGACCTGGTCGCGTCCCAGCGGCGAACCGATGCCCTGCGCCCGCACGATGAACTCGGCCGCGTAGCGTGCGGACTCCATGGCGTAGGAGATGCCCTCGCCGTTGAAGGGCGACACCATGCCGCCCGCGTCGCCCAGCAGCAGCAGGCCCGGGCTGTAGTGGGGCGTCCGGTTGAAGCCCATGGGCAGGGCGGCGCCGCGGATCTCGCCGACCTGGTTCGACGGCGTGAAGCCCCATTCGGGCGGCATGCCGGCCGTCCAGTCGCGCAGCACCTGCTTGTAGTCCAGCTTGCCGAACTCGGCCGACGAATTGAGGATCCCGAGGCCGACGTTGGACGTGCCGTCACCGACGCCGAACACCCAGCCGTAGCCGGGCAGTGGCTTGCCGGTGGCATCCGGCAGTTCGAGCCAGCCCTCCATCCAGTCGTCATCGGTGCGCGGGCTGGTGAAGTAGGTGCGGACGGCGACGCCGAGGGGCCGGTCGTCGCGCTTCTGCATGCCGAGGCTGACGGCGGTGCGGGTCGAGTTGCCGTCGGCGGCGAGGACGACGTCGGCCGTGAAGGTCCGCGTCTCCCCCGTCTTGCGGCCGTCCGCGTCGAGCAGGTTCACCGTCACCCCGGTGACGCGGCCCGCATCGTCACGCAGCGCGGAGGACACGGAATGACCCTCGAGGATCGTCGCGCCCGCCGACCGGGCGTGCTGCGCGAGGGCGTCGTCGAAGCCCAGGCGCGTACGGACCAGTCCGTAGTCCGGGAAGTCGCTCAGTTCGGGCCAGGGGACCTCGACCGTGCGCTTCCCGGCGATGAGTCGGAGCCCCTTGTTCCGGCGCCAGCCCTCGCTCTCATCGTGCGGAAGGCCGAGCAGTTGGAGTTCGCGCGTCGCGCGGGGAGTCAGCCCGTCGCCGCACACCTTCTCGCGTGGGAAGAAGGTCTTCTCGAGGACGGTGACCTCGATGCCCGCGCTCGCGAGGTAGTACGCAGCGGTGGAGCCGGCGGGGCCGGCGCCGACGATCAGGACGGACATCTAGTCCGCCGCCGACGTGCGTCGCCGCAGGCGGATCTGCCCCGGGAGGAGCGGCTGCTCACCGGGCGCCGCAGGGGCCTTGACGGCACGATGCACGGCGACGATCCCACCGTTGAGGTTCCGGTATGCGACGTCGTTCCAGCCGCTGTCGCTGATCCACGCCGCCAGTTCGTCCTGGTTCGGCCAGGCACGGATGGACTCTGCGAGGTACACGTAGGCGTCGGGGTTCGAGCTGACCTTCCGGGCGATCGCCGGGAGGGCACGCATGAGGTACTCGGTGTAGGTGGTGCGCCACAGCGCGACCGTGGGCTGCGAGAACTCGGCGATGACCAGCCGCCCGCCCGGCCTCGTCACGCGCAGCATCTCGGCCAGCGCCTTCCTGGGCTCGTTGACGTTGCGCAGCCCGAAGGAGATGGTGGACGCGTCGAAGGAGTTGTCCGCGAACGGGAGGTTGGTGGCGTCTCCGGCGACGAAGTCGATGTCCGGCCGCCTGCGCTTGCCCACCTTCAGCATGCCGAGCGAGAAATCACACGCGACGACGTCGACCCCGGCGTCCGCGTACGGCTCGCTCGAGGTGCCGGTGCCGGCCGCGAGGTCCAGCACGCGCTGTCCCGGCTCCGCTCCGACGGCCTCCACCACGATGCGACGCCAGCGACGTGTCTGCCCCATGGACAGGACGTCGTTGACGACGTCGTACTTGGGCGCCACGTCGTCGAACATGGCTGCTACTTCGTCAGGGCGCTTCTCCAGCGATGCACGATTCACCTGCTCATTGTCTCAAACAAAACACGGCGTACCCGACCTGCGACAGGACCGGTGCCGCCTCCCACGCCAGAGTCACGACGGTCATCACCCGGACGTGCCCAACCTCACGGCTCCGGGACAGTTCCGCACAGTGCCGCCGAGTACGCTTGAGGAATCATGAGCACTCCGTCCCTCACCGCGCTGACACCCGCGCCCGGACAGTCCCGCGGGCTCCGCAGCATCACGGTGGCATATGGGGACATGGATCCGCAGTCGGGCCTTCTCGAATACGTGGTGCGGAACGACGCCCACTCCTGGATCCGCCGCGGTGGCGGCCTCGTGGGGTACGGCGAGACCGCACGGTTCTCCGTCACGGGCCCGGACCGCTTCACGCAGGCCCAGGAGTGGTGGCGACGCGAACTGGCAGGCGCCGAAGTGGTCGACGAGCTGCGCGTCCCCGGCTCCGGCCTCATCGCCTTCGGCTCCTTCGCCTTCTCCAAGACCTCCCCGCACGAGTCGCGGCTGATCGTGCCCGAGGTGGTCGTCGGCAGCAGCGAGGGCCGGAGCTGGCTGACCTTCATCACGGACGACGCCGAGGCGGAGCTGAGCGCGGAAGCGGCGGAAGCGGCCCTGGCCGCCTACCTGATCGAGCCCGACGCCGACCGAGCCAGCATGCCCGGTGACCGGCTCGGGCCCGGCGTCCTCAGCGAGGACGAGTACAAGGTGGCCGTCGCGGAGGGCGTGAAGCACGTCCAGGCCGGGGAACTGAGCAAGCTCGTGCTCGCCCGCGACGTCGTCGCGCACCTGGAGACGCCCGTCGCCACCGCGCAGGTGCTGCGCGAGCTCGCCGTGCGCTACGAGGACTGCTGGACCTACGCCGTCGACGGCCTGATCGGCTCCACGCCGGAGATGCTCATCAAGGTGGAGGACAACACAGCCCAGGCGCGCGTCCTCGCGGGCACCCTGGACAGGGCCGGTGCGCCCGAGGGTGATCCCGAGTACCCGAACCGGGTCCTCGCAGGTTCGGACAAGCAGCTCCACGAGCACCGGATCGCCATCGACTCGCTCACCGAGACCCTGCAGCCGTTCACGAGCTCGATGACCTCGCACAGTGAGCCCTTCGTCCTCCAGCTGCCGAACGTGTGGCATCTCGCCTCGGACGTCACCGCGCAGCTGGCGCCGGACGACGACGGCCGGGTTCCGACGTCGTTGGCCCTGGTCCAGGCCCTCCACCCCACCGCGGCCGTCTGCGGTACGCCGACGACGGTCGCAGGCGCCCTCATCCGTGAACTCGAGCATCTCCAGCGCGGACCCTACGCGGGGCCCGTCGGATGGATCGACGCAGCCGGCAACGGCGAGTGGGGAATCGCCCTGCGCGGCGCCGTCGTCGAGACACCGACGCGAGTGCGGCTGTATGCGGGGTGCGGCATCGTGGCGGGGTCCCAGCCGGAAGCCGAGCTGGCCGAGACCTGGACCAAGTTCCGCCCTATGCTCGAGGCCCTCGGCCTACCTCATCGATCCACCCCCTTGGTTACCAATAGGCAATAGCTGTAGCCTGTGATGCACATCTCTCTTTCCTAGCTAGAATCAGCAGGACCCTTTCCTGCTCAACACCGCCCGCCCAAGTGAGGTACCCCATGCTCTCCAAGAAAACTGCAATGCTGGCCGCCATGGCCGCCGGCGCCCTCGCGCTCAGCGCGTGCGGCGGAGGTTCCGACGACGCCGGTTCCGCCGAGGACAACGGCCTGAACCTCGTGTCGGAGGGGTCGTTGACCGTCTGCTCCGACATCCCCTACCCGCCCTTCGAGTTCGAGGAGAACGGTGAGTACACCGGCTTCGACATGGACCTCATGAGGGAGATCGCCTCGGGCATGGACCTCGAGCTCGCCGTTCAGGACGTCGACTTCAACGGCCTCCAGAGTGGGGCCGTTCTTGCTGCCGGCCAGTGCGACATCGGCGCCAGCGCGGTCACCATCACGGAGGAGCGCCAGGCGAACCTCGCGTTCTCCGACCCGTACTACGACTCGCTGCAGTCCCTCCTGGTACCGACCGACTCGGACATCGCCTCGATCGACGACCTCGCAGGCAAGCAGGTCGGCGTCCAGCAGGGCACCACCGGGGAGACCTACGCCCAGGAGAACGCACCCGAGGCCGAGCTGGTCCAGTTCCCCTCCGACGCCGAGATGTACGCCGCCATCCAGGCCGGGAACGTCGACGCCCTCCTGCAGGATCTCCCGGTCAATATCGGCCACACGGAGGACGGCGCCTTCACGATCGCCGAGGAATTCAAGACGGACGAGCAGTACGGGTTCATCATGGCGAAGGACGGCAGCGAAGCGCTGGTCGCCGCCGTGAACGAGCAGCTCGCCGCCCTGCGCGACAACGGCACGTACCAGGAAATCTACGACTCCTACTTCGCGGAGTAGCCCCACCCGATCCGTGCGGCCTCGGAAGGAATCTCCGGGGCCGCGCGGTTGCCACCTCCCGAAGGAAGGTAATCCTCCGCGTGAAACGATCGACACGCAGACGCCTGATCCAGGGCGTCCTCTACGCGGTGTTCGCCGCCATAGTCCTCCTGATCATCCTCGCCGCCGACTGGGGCAGGATCCAGACCAACTTCTTCAACCTGGACGTCGCGGCGCAGACCTTCCCCGAGATCGTCACGATCGCGGCGAAGAACACCGTCGTCTACACCGCCATTGCCTTCGTCGGCGGCATGGTGCTCGGTCTCGTGCTGGCACTGATGAAGCTCTCGCCCGTCCTCCCCTACCGCTGGCTGGCGACCGGTTACATCGAACTGTTCCGCGGCCTTCCCGCACTGCTGGTGATCTTCGGATTCGCCTACGCCGTACCCATCGCCTTCCAGTGGCGCCCGCCGGGCGGCAATGCAGGTGCCGGCCTGATCGGCCTCATCGTCGTCTCCGCCGCCTACATCGCCGAGACTATCCGCGCCGGCATCGAGGCGGTGCCGAAAGGCCAGGTCGAGGCGGCACGATCGCTCGGCATGAATCCCGCGTGGACCATGCTGACGGTCGTCCTGCCCCAGGCCTTCCGCATCATCACGCCTCCGCTCACGAACGAGCTCGTGATCCTCATCAAGGACACGTCGCTCCTGTTCATCGCGGGCATGGCGATCGCCGACCGCGAGCTGACGACGTTCGCGCGCGATGCGCTCACCAGCCAGGCGAACTCGACGCCGCTCGTCGTGGCGGCGCTGATGTACCTGGTGATCACGCTTCCGCTGACCCAGCTGGTCGCGAAGCTCGAACGACACAACAAGAGAGGCCGGTGATCCAGATGTCGCATCCCGCATCGGGTGCCACGGCACCAGCAGCGGCCGTCCCCGCCATCGAGGTCCGCGCACTGTGCAAGAGCTTCGGCAGCAATGAGGTTCTCAAGGGCATCGACTTCCACGTGGACCAGGGCGAGGTGGTCTGCGTGATCGGCCCGTCGGGCTCCGGCAAGTCCACGCTGCTGCGGTGCGTGAACCGCCTCGAGGAGCCCACCACGGGCACCGTCATGGTCGAGGGCGTCGACATCACCGACAGCGAGACGGACCTCGACGACGTCCGCACGCGCATCGGCATGGTGTTCCAGCAATTCAACCTCTTCCCTCATCTCACCGTGCTGAAGAACCTGACCCTCGCACAGCAGCGGGCCAAGAAGCGCGGCAAGGCGGAGGCCACGGAGATCGCACGGAAGAACCTCGCCAAGGTGGGCCTCGCCGAGAAGGCCGATGCCTTCCCCGCGCAGCTCTCCGGCGGCCAGCAGCAGCGTGTCGCGATCGCCCGTGCGCTGTCCATGGATCCCGACATGATGCTGTTCGACGAGCCGACCAGCGCGCTCGACCCCGAACTCGTCGGCGACGTGCTCGAAGTCATGAAGCAGTTGGCCAAGGAGGGCATGACCATGATGGTGGTCACGCACGAGATGGGCTTCGCCCGGGAGGTCGGCGATCGCGTGGTCTTCATGGACGGCGGCGTCGTCGTGGAGCAGGGAAAGCCCGAGGACGTTCTTGGGAACCCGCAGCACGAGCGGACGAAGCTGTTCCTCTCGAAGGTGCTCTGACGGGACTCTAGAGAACCGTCACATCCGCGACGACCTGCCGGATGCGCGCATGGAGGTCCCGGAGCGTACTGCGGTCCGCGCGGACCTCGAGGATGGAGCGGCCCCTGATGGGCCGCTCCATCGCCGTATCCAGGTCCGGAAGTGTCGTCGCCCGCTCGTAGTGCAGCCCGTACGCCGCCGCGACCGCCGCGAGGTCCACTGTGTGCGGTGTCCCGAACAGGCGCTCCACCGCGGCGCCGTACCGGGCTGTCGTGGTCTCCGCACCGTGCTCCAGCAGGCCGAAGATCCCGCCGCCGCCGTCGTTGAGCACCACGATCTGCAGGTCCGGCTGCGGCTCGCCGCTACCCAGCAGCAGCCCGCCGACATCGTGCAGGAACGTCAGGTCGCCCAGCAGAACGCGTGTCGGGATGCCGGCCGCGAGGGCAACCCCGGTCGCCGTCGAGATGGTGCCGTCGATTCCCGCCAGGCCTCGGTTCGCGAAGACCTCCAGCGGGTGCCAGTCCGTCGCTGCGACGAGGTCCACGTCCCGGATCGGATTCGACGACCCCAGCACGAGGTTCCCGTCCGTGTGCTGCCACACCGCATCCGCCACATGGAGGCCCGTGATGCGCTCCTCGTCGGCGAGGAGCGACTGGATGGCAGCTTCCGCCGTGGCGCCGGCCTCCCGCCAGGACCGCAGCCAGCCGGGCGCGCCGCGGCCGGCGAACGCGAGCAGGTCGGGCAGGTTGTCGATGACGCGCTCGCGCCGACGGCCTTCCTCGAACCAGGCCACGGGCTCCGGCAGGTACAGCGCGTGCTCGACGTCGGAGCGTGAGAGCAGTGCCGTCACGGGACGGGACAGCGTGGGCCGCCCGAAGATCACCACGCGGGTGATCACGGGGGCGATGTGCTCGAGCAGCAGCCGGTACGGTGCGATCGCGCTGCTGCCGAAGCGTGCGTTCGACGACGGTTCGGCGAACAGCGGCAGGTCGAGGTGGGCGGCGAAGACGGCTGCGAGCTCACCCGCGCCGTGTCCCGCCACGACGACGGTGGTGCTTTCGGGCGAACGCTCCTCCGCCGCCGTGCGCGGCCCAGTGCCCTCCCTGTCGATGACCGGCTCCTGCACGGGCCTGCTGCGCGACGCTGCAGCTCCGGTGCTTCCGCTGGCGGGCACGAGGGGGTCCCGGAAGGCCAGATTGAGGTGGACCGGCCCCGGCGGCTGAGGGGTAACGCCTGCGACGGCATGTCCCGTGGCGGCTCGGAGGGCTTCCTCGACGGGCACGGACGGGTCCTCCCCCGCTGCGACGTCGAACCCTGCGCGGACATGCACACCGAACAGGTCCGGCTGCACGGTGGTCTGGTTGGCCCCGGTGCCACGCAGCTCGATCGGACGATCGGCCGATACCACCACGAGCGGCACCGCGGCGTGGTTCGCCTCCATCACGGCCGGCAGGAGTTCTCCGACCGCAGTCCCCGACGTGGTCACCACGGCGACCGGGCGGTCGGCACCGAGGGCGAGGCCCAGCGCCGTGAAGGCTCCCGCACGCTCGTCGATCCGCACATGCAACCGAACGCGGCCGGCCGCTTCGGCATCCGCGAGCGCGTACGCGAGCGGCGCGCTGCGGGAACCGGGAGCGATGACGACGTCCGTGATGCCGCCCGCCACCAGAGCCTGGACCGCGCGCGCGGCCGATGAGGCGGAGTCGAGGGGAGCTGGATCGGCTGCAGCTGTTTCAGTCACTGTCCCATCCTCACACCCCGGACACGAACGCACCCCCTTCATCGAAAGGGGGTGCGGTCGATCATCGCTGCGGTAGGGCGCGGATCCGTCCGTCAGGCCCGGTACACCTGTACCACCGAGGGCCGTGGCAGAGCTGCCTGCCCCGGCGCCGGAGTGGCACCGGCGGCCACGTAGTCGGGGAAGGAGGAGCGCTGTGCCGCCCAGGAGCCGTCCTCGCCCGGGTGCTGGACGGCGACGAAGACGGTGCCGTCCTGGTCATGGATGACGGGCCCGCAGGTCTCCGCGTCGCGGGGCACCGCGAGGAACTGCTGGACACGCCCCCGCTCGGGTCCTTCGAGGCCCACCTTGAACAGGCCGTCGTTGAAACCGACGGTGCTCGGCTGGCCGTCCGTCGAGATCCACAGGTTGCCCTGGGAGTCGAAGGCGACGTTGTCCGGGCAGGAGATCGGTGAGACCTTGTCCTTCGGGTAGCCACCGAAGTACGTTGCCTGGTTGCGAGCGGGGTCGCCGCAGACGAGGAGCAGGTTCCAGGTGAACCGCGTACCGGTCGCGTTGCCGCCGGCCTCCGTCAACTCGACGACGTGGCCGTCGCGGTTCACGGACCGCGGGTTCGCCTCGTCCGCCGCGGCATTGGAATTGGCGCCACGGTTGGTGTTGTTGGTGCAGGCGACATAGACCTTGCCCGTGGCGGGGTTCGGCTCGACGTCCTCACAGCGGTCCATCTTCGTCGGCGCCACGGTGTCGGCGGCGAGGCGCGTGAAGACGGCGACCTGATCCGCCGTCATCCCCGGAACCACGGACTTGTTGTCGATGAGCAGCGGCAGCCACTCGCCGACGCCGTCGAAGGCACCATCGGAGGGAAGGGTGCCGCTGCCGTCGATCTCGGCCACGGAGTTGCCCTGGAACCGTGCGACGTAGAGCGAACCCTCGCTCAGCAGGGTCATGTTGGCCTTGCGCGCCGCGGCGCTCGTGCCGGGCTGGACCTTGTTCCTGGACACGAACTTGTAGAGGTAGTCGAAGCGCTCGTCGTCGCCCATGTACGCGACCACGCGGCCGTCTGATGCGATCGTCACGTTGGCGCCCTCGTGCTTGAAGCGTCCGAGCGCGGAGTGCTTCTTGGGCGTGGAGGTGGGATCGAAGGGGTCGACCTCCACGATGTAGCCGAAACGGTGCTTCTCGTTCTCGTACCCGGCGTTGCGGGTGTCCCAGCGTGGCTCGTCGATCTCCCAGCCGCGGGCGGTCGGCCGGTTCGTGATGCCGTAGCGGCGGTCGCCGTCACTCGTGCCGGTGGCGACGAAGTAGCCGTTGAAGTTCTCCTCACCGGAGAGGATGGTGCCCCAGGGCGTCGTACCGCCCGCGCAGTTGCCCAGTGTTCCAAGGATGGTACGGCCCGCGGGATCGTCCTTGGTCTTCAGCAGGTCCGAGCCGGCAGCGGGCCCCGTCACCTCGTAGGGGGTCGTGGTGAGGTAGCGACGGTTCAGCGGAGCGCCCTGCACGTAGGACCACGGCTTGTTCTTGTTCTTGCGCTCGAGTTCGACGACGGACAGCCCGTGCGCAGCCTTGCCGATGCCGCGCACCTCGGCGGCTGCCAAGGTCGGCGGAACCATGATGGTCTCGTTCGTGTACTCGTGGTTCGCGAACAGGACGGCGCGGCGGCCCTTGCTGCCCTCTATCTCGATGATGTCCGTGTAGTCGCAGTTGTAACCGAACTGCAGCGACTGCGCAGCAGCCGTCTGGTTGTTGGGGTCGAAGGCCGGTGAGTTCCGGAAGAGCGGATCGCCCCAGCGGATGACCGGGTTCCAGGCGTAGCCCTGGGGGACGGTCATGGCATCGACCGTGGCATCGACAGGCGCGATGGCATCGAAGGGCAGGTTGCTCTTCAGGTAGCCCTTGCCGGGGGGCGGTGCTGCCTGGGCGGTGCCGGCTCCGACCTGCGTGCCGACGAGCAGCGTCAGTGCACCCGCGGCCCCCACACCGAGTGCGCTACGCCGGGAGAACTCACTCGAGACGATGTCGCGGAAGTAGTTGTTGCTGGTCGTGTTGCAGACGGCGTCGGAGCACGCATTGTCACACTTGAGCGCACAGGTGACGGCACTGCGCTTGCCCTTCGTGTGGCCGAGCATGGGCAGCAGGCGGCGCGTGGTTTCAGTCATGGGGGTACCTCTTCCGGGGAGACGGCGTTCGCCACACCACCCTGCCGAGGGCACCTGAACAGCCGTCCGGGCGCCGGTGAACGCACGGTGAACGACGCCCGAACAGCGGATCCGAGCCGGATCTTCCTACCTGGCTTCGAGACCCGCGTCCTCGAACCCGCTTGGGACGGGATTCTGCAGCGCCCGTGCCAGCTGCTGTTCCCGGGCCGCGCGCACGAAGGCGTCGAACAGGGAGGTCTCCGTCGGATCCTGCTCCGGGTGCCACTGGACCCCGATACAGAAGCGGTTGCGAGGGAGTCCGATCGCCTCGATGATTCCGTTTCGTTGGCATGTCGAACCCTTTCCCGTCGCTTAGTAAACAAGTTCTACAACCGCCCACTGACCTTCGAAGCAAACTGTCCCGCCTGGTAGCTCAGGACCGTCCCATGCACCTCCGTTGTGTTGCACGACGGCTAGACCCTTGAACACTTCTGTCGCGAAAGCCTCGAAAGGACCCTAATACAACGTGATCGGAGCCGATCTGCGCTGTTGCGTCTGGGTGTACCCCAACGCCACAGATCCGATCGGTAGCAAAACCCGTCTGAGTGAGGCGAAAGAGGGCGACACTTCCGCACATGGGTTCTGCGACCATCGCCGAGCCGCTCTAAGCTGTGAGCTTTTTCGAGGATGGCGGTGTTTGTGCAGGATAACTGGCGGGGTCAGTAGCCGCTGCAGCGCGTGGGCAACCCCGCAGAGCGATTTCAGGCGGACACCCTTCCAGCTGGCACCTGTCCGGCTAGCAGTACAGCTAGCCGACAGGTGCCGCTTGGAAAGATGTCCGCCTAAGGATCGCTCACCGGACGCGTTCGTACTCCTCGATCACTACTCCGAAAGCGAACTTCCACGCATTGACCGCGGAATCTCATCCGCCGCACCTTCAAGATGTCCCAGTCGATCGTCGAAGAATATGTGGGGTTTGAGCACGCGTAGCACTTTCGCCTTTTCAACCCCGCCCAAGAAGAACGCGTCATTCACGCGGACCCCATGACTGTCGGAGCCGGGGCGGCCAGTCGTCATCCTTGCTCGTATTGTGCAACCAGTTCCGCACCCAGTCGGGCCAGTTCGGTCCTAACCGACTCCGGTTCGAGTACCGCCACGGTTGAGCCCCATCCCGCGATTGTCTCGGCAATCGAGCTGGGTATGTGCGCTGCGACGCGGACCCGGCTGCGACCGTCATCGAGTGTCTCCAAGACCTCGCAGTGCCGACCGAATTGGATGTGTAGCACGGGCAGGAACCGTGCCGGGATGAGCACCGTCGCCCAGACGAGCGAACGGCGCTCTTCTACCTCGTCAACAACACGCTCCCACCTACGCGGCAGTGCGAAGTCGGCGGGCCGATCGGCGACGGCGTCGGTGGAGGTGGCTGCAATGATGCGGTCGACGCGGAAGGTCCGTTCACCAGTGTCGGTGCCTGCAATGAGATACCAGACGTCATTCTTAGCAATCAGACCCCACGGGTCGATGAGGCGCTGTGTCTGTTCCCCAGCCCGGTTCTTGTACTGCAACGAGACCTTGCGGCGAGAAATGACAGCATCCTGTAGCACCTCGACCAGCGGCGTCGACGTCTTGGCACGCTGACCCCATGGTGCGGTGTCGATCAGTACGGCGTCAGAGGCGGCCACTGCGTCTGCGCGAAAGGTGTCGGGTAGGGCGTGGACGAGTTTGCGTAGCGCCGAATGGACCGTAGGCGACACGGCGGCTGCAGGGCCCGCGAGCAGGAATAGTGCCTTGGCTTCGGTCGAGGTGAGGCCGGTGAGGTCGGTACGAGCACCGCCGACCAGAGACCAACCACCTCCGCGGCCAGGCTGGGAGTAGACAGGGATCCCGGCAGTCGACAGCGCGTCCAGGTCCCGGCGGGCTGTGGCTATCGACACCTCTAGTTCGGCCGCGACCTCAGTTGCAGTCACTCGACCGCGAGCCTGCATGAACAGGAGCAGTGCCACCAAACGATCCGCGCGCATGAGGATCATGCTGTCAGGAAAAGTGGTCACTGGGTGAGTACTTATCGAGCGGAGAATGTGAATGTTCAGAAGAGCGACGGCACCGTCCAATGTGAGGGAGTACCTGTGTTTCGAGGATTTGCGACTATCAGCTTTTATGCCGACGACGTCGGGGCAGCGCGTGCCTGGTACACCGAGCTGCTGGGCGTTGAGGCGTACTACGTCTTTCCCGAGCCGCCCGCACCACCGGCATACATCGAATTCAGGGTAGGCGATGACGAAGATGAGCTCGGTTTCATCGACCGCAGGTACGCCCCTAGCGGAGCGTCAAACCAACCCGGCGGCGCGGTATTGTTCTGGCACGTCGACGATCTACCCGCCACGGTGGAGCGGCTGCTCGGGATGGGTGCAACCGAGTACGAGGCAATCACTGAACGAGACGCCGGGTTCATCACTGCCTCGGTCGTCGACCCGTTTGGCAATCTCCTCGGAGTCATGCACAACCCGCACCACCTCGAGGTCCTTCAGTCACGCGTTGCTGGTGAGACGCAGCGATACGCCTGATTGCGATTCTCATCCCTGCCCTGGCAGGAAACGGTCTATATCAGGCGCTGTCAGCCAAGCTCGACCGAGGAAAACGCGTTCAACTCACACCTAAGGACGCAGATGATGCCGCCAGCCCGGTGTGATTACTCCTCATAAAACGATCCTTTGACCGGACGAGCTGGTGAGCTCCTGAGCGGTCAGAGCGTTCCCAGCATCGGCGCGGAGTTCTGTGATCCCGTTTTGTCTCAGCAATGTGTCCCACGCCGGGTGTTCTCATCAACCCGAGAAGAAGCCTTTGAGGAGCGTCTGGAGTATGAGGATGGGGAGTGTCGGATATGCCAGGGTCAGCACTCAGCTGCTGTCCGTCATCAGAACGCAGAGACTGGGCTACGATGCGTCCCGATGAGGGTCACCTCGGACGAGGGGCTGCGCGTGGATGGGTTAGCTACCGTCATCTCATGGACATGAGCAGCCGCATGCCCCCTGAGGGCACGACAATCTCCGGCGTCGAGCACCACTTCATCAACGCAGGTGGTGTGCGGTGGCACGTCGTCACCGCTGGCGAAGGGCCCGTGGTGATCCTTTCCGCAGGCTACCCACAGAGCTGGTACGCATGGCGACACGTTGTTCCACTGCTCGCGCAGCACCATACGGTAGTTGCAATCGATCTGCCGGGACAGGGCGATTCGGGACCATCGCCCGTCGGCTACGAGTCGTGGGAGATCGCCGGACTCGTCACCGAGCTCCTCAACGCGCTCAATTTGGAACGTGTGACCTTTGTCGGCCACGACATCGGCGCATGGATCGGTTTCGCGCTTGGCTATCGCAGCCCTGACCGGCTCGATGCCCTCGCCCTCGTCGACGGCAACATCGCAGGCATCAACCTCGACCTGGACGATGACGGTGGTTATGGCGGCTGGCACTTCATCTTCCAACGCGTCCCCGATCTGCCGGAAGTATTGCTCGTCGGCCACGAGCGGAGCGTCATCGAATGGTTCTCGACACGAATGACCCGCCACCGCAGCGAACTCATCCACACGAGTGCAGACCTCGACGAATACGCGCGGGCATACTCACGACCGACGTCACTGACCGGCATGCTCGGGTACTACAGGGCAGTGCCAGCTAACGCCGCACTCGCGAAATCGCTCAATGACCCGTTGCCCATGCCGGTACTCGCCCTCTCTGGTGGACGATCAGGATCAATGGATCTGCCGCAATCACTCGCCAGTCGCGTGCAGCATCTGACATCGATCGTCCTCGAGAACACGGGCCACTACGTGCCCGAAGAACGGCCCGCTGAAGTCGCGGCCGCTATCGCAGAACTCGTGAAGGGCAATCAGCCGACCTCACCCGTTGTGACCCCCTGACCCTATAAATCGTGGTGCAAAGCAGCACACGATTGCCCGAAATAGGCCGTGTCCGCACTGATCGACCACGGGCACCCGAGGTCTATACGCCCGAGCGTGCGCAAAAAACCAAAGCAGCACTCTTCGCCACAGTGTTCGGGTAGTAGCGACTTGGGGTTATGGCGTAAGGGCTGATCAGCATGCATTTTGGGCGGCTGATGTTCTCAGTCAGGCCGGTGACAGGGTCGTGCGGCACGGGCAGTTGCACCGCACGACCCTGTTTTCGGTTAGTCGCGGAAGAGGGCGCTGAGCACGCCCAGGACATCCTGGTAGCGGCCTTCGGCCTCGGCATTGCGCTGCCACTTCACCCGCTCGACGAGGATCTCGTCGGCATCAGGCTGAATCTTAAGCAGTCCGATAACCTCGTCGAGGTATTCCTCAAGGGGCATTGCCATGGGGCTGCCCTGCTGCGCGGCCCCGTCCCGCCCCGAGTCCTCGAAGCACGCACGGCCTTCTTCGCCCCCGTCGTCGCCGCCATTGTCCGACAGGGAACCCCGAATGCCTGCCAACAGATTTCCTTCGCGGTCGACTACGCCGAGCACGGCGCTATCGACCCTTACACCCATACCGAATCCCGCTCGAGCGGGCGCACCGAATTGCTGATCATCGATGAAGCTGACCCCCTCAAGACCACCGGTCTCGAACAAGTCCGGGATCACGGGAGTAGGCCTACCCGTGGGAAGCCGGGTGAGTATTGCACCGAATTACGTGTGCTTCACGGTCAACCTGACCGACACATATTAGGTTCAATCAAGCGATGGCGCCGTTACGTCCTGGCCGGTTGACGCCCGCGGGCGCGATACCTGAGGCTCACCGCTGAGGGGCGTAGGGCAGTGGTACCGCACCCGGAGCTGGGCTATAGGTAAAACGAGCCCAGTGCTGTGTACGCGGCAATGAACGCGGTGGCAGTAACAGCAGTCATTGCTGTCGCCCCTAGCCTGATCCGTGAGGCCTTCACCCTGCGGGTCAGGATCACAGCGAAGAGCGCAACGCCGAGCGCTGCGATCAGGATCCAGTAGTAGGGCGAGGTAGTCCCCGAGAGGAAAGTCAGCCCGTAGATTCCCTCACCGACTGCGATCCCTGAGAGTAACGCCGTCCCGGTTGCTGCCTTCCAGTCGTGGCGGTGGAGCCAGGTGGCGGCGATGCCAACGAACGGGCCCACGATCAGTCCGATGATGCCAAAGAGTACCGGGCTGTAGAAATAGCCCCTGAGTTCCGAGACGAGTGTGTAGCCGGCGACAAGGCCCAGGAAGCCGATTGCGCCCAGTACGGCTGATGGAAGGGTGCTGCCACGCAGGAGCCACACCAGCAGCGCTGTCAGGAGAGTCCATCCGCTTGCTGAGTTCGCAAAGGAATTTAGGGCGTCGGGCAGAAACATCTGAGCGAATGAGGTAGCGCCGCCAAGGACCACGCTGGCGACCAGCATCACGACTGAGGCGACAATTGGACCCAGACGGGGCAGGGGGGAAACAGGTGCGATCGAGGGGGCCGACATGCTCCCCATCGTAGGGTGCAAGGTGATGAGCTCCTGGGATTCTCAGTACTTGAGGTGCTTGAGGGTTAGAAACAGCCTGCCGAGTGGAGGCTTTTTATGCGAGTGCTAGGTGTGCTAATTCCCGTAAAACCCGTCCGAGAGAATGCCCGGCGATGCGGGGTGCCCTAACCGGGACACCTCTAGGTGGTCCTAGGGGCCTCCACTGCGACACTAGCCGCGTGTGGCTTAAGCGACCGATTGTGCACCTATGGTTTTGCTGTACAACCGCTTGGCGCGTGTTGGTGCCTCGTTAGACGGGCGAAATATCGCTGATCGCCTGAGCCTGCTGGTGCCGGTAGAGAGTGGCTCGACTCCACCCAACTAGACGGGCAGCTTCCTCCGCGGTCCGTCCTCTGGCTCGTGCATCGGCAACGATCGCGAGCTTGTCCGCGATGACCTTCGAGATCACCGCGGGTCGGCCGAAGCGAGTGCCGTTTTGTTTTGAGGCGGCGATGCCGGCGTTGATGCGTTCGACGATGAGTTCGCGTTCGTACTCGGCGAGGGTGGCGAGCATGTTCAGCATGAGCCTGCCTGTCGACGTTGCCGGGTCGATTCCGTCGGATAGGGACCGGACGAGGATGCCGCGGTCGCGGAGCATGTTCACGGTGTTGAGGACGTCGATGAGGGAGCGGCCGAGTCGGTCGACGCGCCAGACGACGACGGTGTCTCCTTCGTCGGCGTACTCGAGTAGTTTCTTCATGCCGGGGCGTTCGACTGCAGTCCTGGTTCCTGAGGTGACATCCGCGAAGACGTCGCGCTTGTGCACGCCGGCAGCAACTAGCGCGTCAAGCTGCAGCTGTGCGTCCTGGCTCGAGGTGCTGACCCTGGTATACCCGAGATGCCTCATCCGGCCATTCTGACTCACAAACTGAGCGATGAGTCCTAGTAGCTCCGGCCGGCGACGGCGCGTCCAGATCGGGTACCAAGCGGCAACGGAGAAAAAGAAGACGGTGGCAAGCACCCAGAACCAGGGGTGCTCCGCGTTGTCGATGATCAAGTAGATGCCCAAGCTTCCGAACGCCCCGAATAGTAGAGGGCCAATCCAAGCCATGACTCGATCCGCGCGAATCGCCCTTTGGAGTTCTGGGATCCATTGCTCGGCTGTTGCGTCGTGTGGGAGTCGACCCGTGGACATTGCTCTTTCGAAGTTGGTCGCAGTGGGGGTGCCCGGTGGATTCTTTCTATCCCTGGAATTCCTCCACCGGTTGATCCAGAGGATGACAGCTGAGACGAATAGTCCGGTTAGAGCGGCAAGTGCGACGTCCGCCGGTCCTTCCGGAGTACCGGCTTGCGCTCGAAGCATCCGGCGCCGGCGTATCCGCCCTGTGGGGCCTCGGCTTGACCTGGCTGACCAGAACACGCAATCAGTAGCCGCTGCCGCCCGCAGAAGGATCCCTTTGCGGGATTAAATCGAGTGTCGTTTCAAGCCTCAGTGCCGGCGCAGCTTGCCTGGCTCCGGTACGGGTAGCTCGATGATCGTGCCGTAGTTCTGGTCCCACCCGTAGTCCACGCTCTTCACCTTCAACGCCTCCGGGCTTGCCTCGACAATCTGCACGTTGATTGGCTCATTACGGTCCGCGATGGACAACACCCATGTGTCGGCCAAATAGCTCAGGCCGATGCTTTCCAAGACCTGGGACGCATAGTATTCATCGACAGCGTCCCCGAGCTCGTACCCAAACACGGTCACTGGGACGAACAATTCGCCGTCCGGCACGAGATATCCGAGCAGCTCCCCGTCGTCTTCCCGGTAGTACGCCGTCCACGATGCAGTAATCATCCCTCGATCCTAGAGGACTCACACCCACCGTCCCGGAGGCGGATCCGCTATCGATCAGGACTGCGGGTGACCGCGAGTGCGCTTATCGTCGGTGCATGGAACTCGCGCCCCTGACTCCGGAGAACCTCGGTAAGGCCGTCAGCATCACCCTTCGACCCGAACAGGAAGCGTTCGTTGCACCAGTCGTGCAATCGATCGCCGAGGCCTACGTGAACCCCACGGCTTGGCCGCGACTCGTGGTGGACGGCGACGACGTACTGGCCTTCATCATGGGCAACTTCGATCCCGGCCACGAGGTCGAAGCATTCCGTGCCGGGATCTGGCGACTCAATGTAGCCGCATCCGCGCAGGGGCGCGGCGTGGGACGGTTCGCCGTCCGCGCGTTAGAGGAGGAAGCGCGTGTTCGCGGCGTAAAGAGGATCTCTGTGCTGTGGGAACGTGGCGATCATGGTCCAGAAGGCTTCTACCTCAAGCTCGGTTTTGTTCCCACCGGAGAGGAACTCTTTGGAGAGGTAGTCGCGTTCAAGGACCTCAGTGCCCGCGGAGCGTTCCCCTGAAAGACCCTCGAGCGGGATACCCAACGGGACAGACTGCACCGGGTTAGTCATACGAAACAGCCGCGCGGGCTCATGTGGATCGCGGCCACCGTGGCCGCCTCTCTGTGGGGGCATCCCGCTGGCGCCTCGTTGCACCAGGTTGTTTTGAAGTACAAATCTTCCGGTGAGGAGGCCATGCGCATCAACGGCGGGGCTCTCGATGACACAGCAGTACTCGTCACTCGCATTGAACAAGACCTGGCAACGCTACAACTCGATGAATTCCTCGAGACATGGAGTTCATCCGCTCCTTAATCGGGCATGCCTTGACTGCAGGGCTCAAAACCGTCAGGGGATCCTTCAGTAGGACAGCCAAGGGTGGGATGTCCGACATAAGATCACGGCATGGGCATAGAGCTTCGTCCGTGGCCTGCGATTTCGGACCGTGCCGCTGGCCAGCCAGATCCGAGTATCTGGATGACCGTCCTTTCGGTGGTGCTCCTGTTGGCGGGATTGATCGCGCTTCTCCCGCCATCTGTTCAGCTAGCTCAGGCGCTCCGGCAAGGACCCGATCACGTCTGCATCATGTCCTCCCAGATTGGACCGCCCCCTGAAGGAGCGGTCTTGTATGGGGAAAACCCAGTCGAGGGTTCTATCCAGGGTTTCCCGTTGCAGTTGCAGTGCGATTACTCCGTGAGGCCCGGTCAGGAACGACTCAACGTCAGACCGTTCTCCTACTTCGACCCGTTGTTCTATGCGGGGCTGATGCTGGAAGTTTCGGCCAAATCGACTAGGTCCGTGTAGGGCAAGCTGCCAACGAACAGGAGGCTGCTTTCCAGCACATCGTCCGCGTCCTTTACTTCCACCGTTGTCCCCGGCTGCCAAGTGAGGCGAAGCAACGCACCACCAAGTTTCGTCAGACGCCCCTTGCCTCCTGCGACCTCAATACATTCAGCTGCCACCACTCCCCCACCCACGGCGCTCGGTCAATCCATGGAGACTGATCAGTTCATGGAGGCCGAGTGTAGTGACCGCCGCCCCCCGTACCCTAGGGCGTTCCCTGACCAGCCACCAGATTCTGTCCGGCGTGTACTCGCTTTGTTGGCCGACAGTTGCCTCTTAGGCTTCCAGGACACGCTTCGCCGATGACACACCTGTCACGACCGAACATAGAGCAGGATCCCTCGTTCGCCCCTGACGCACATGACGATGCGCCTGACCTGTTCACAGCGGTCATCCCCGTGACTGCCGCGCCTTCCATGAAGCGGGAGCGCGACACCCAGCGGATGGACGAAGCACTGGCTGTCACCAGCCCAGCAACAGCGTCACTGCAGGATCTGCGGGCCTGACCAATCACATGTACCGGCTGCTGGACACCGAGCACCCTCCGGTGTACGCCAAGGAACGCTACAGCAGCTTCGCTGAGGAACTCGATAAGAGATCCGCGGCCATCGCCGAGCAGGACGCACCAAGTGCCGGGCGCCCCGTGTTCGCTGATTCCCGGTTCTCCTCCCGATTCGAACTCTTCCTCGACGGGTGGCTCGCCGCTTTCGTGAAGTACTCCATGAGCGGTGACCGCCTGCGGCTGATCGAGCTCATCGAGAAGATCGGTTTCGAAGGTCGCGGCTTCGACCGGGTGCTGCTGCGCCGTATCATGGTCGATGCGCACAAGCGCCGCCTCAGCATCGTTCCCGACTGCCCAGCAGCGGCCGCATTCCTGTTCGAGAACCCGCAATACACCGCCTTCGCGCCACGGTGGCGCTGACCTCGACGCTTCCCGAGAAGCTCCCGGCAGGCCACTGTTGCTATCCCTAGACACGCTCCGCCGGCGAGGGGCTTCACCTTTTTGTGTCAGGTCTCGGGTTGTACCAGCGGACCTGACTTCCCGCGTGATGGGCCCGGATGAGGGCCTGATGCAGTGCGGTGGCATGCTGCAGTGCTGCCTGAAGTTCAAACGCGGTTTCCAGCACACCGTCGACGCTTTGCTTGCCGTCCGCATAGTCCGTCCCGACACGCGCGTGCTGATACCACTGACCCAACCCGTACAAGACCTTCATCAGGTGCTGCTGAGCGTCAATTAGCTCCCCTACCGTCGCGTGGGAGTCCGCCGGCTGCGCGAAGCTCGTTCTGGATTGGGAGAGCTCGATTGCAGCGGCATGCAAAGCCGCCGCTGCCCTGTACGTTCCAGTCGAGGCTTTCTCCGGACCTCCGTCCGGGCTTCCTTCTGGAGTGTCATTCACGGTTCTTTCCTCCACGGTCCGGTCATGCCCTACCTTCACAGGCCAAATAGGGCTCAGCCGTAGTCGCCCCAGATGCACACACCGGCTGGGCAGACCATCATCCTAAATCTAACTTCGCCAAACGGGTCCATCGGAGGTGCATTCGTGGCTGTCGGATTTGCGGTGCACATTTCCCTGAAAAATCGCTTGCTTCCAGTCGAGGCTTCGAAGAGATGAGCTAGGACGGTGCGCAGCATCAGTTGGCCGAAAGGTGATTGCCGATCCGCACAGCCTCTTATGGGCGGTAACGGGACAACCAGTCCAGCGCCTCGTCGACTGCTTCGAAATACGCGGCGGGGTATGAAGGACGATGTACCTGTCTGAAGTGGGTGACGATGGTTTTGTCGCTATCAGCGCCGATAAAGGCAAGAGCGGTGACGTTAAGAGCTGTGGCAAACAACCGCAAAGCGGACTGGGACAGGACCACCGTCGGATTGAGATTGACGACCATCGGCAACCGCCCCGCCGGATTCACATGAGCCACTCGTTCGGTAAGTGCTGCCGCTTCGCTGTCAATTACACTCATATTGGGATGCCATTGGACCCACACCACATCACCCCGGACCTCTGCCGTATGGATTCCGGGCAACCCCACATCAACTTCGTCGTCGAAACTCTCGGTAAGCCAGGCAATGGCGTCAGCTTCGTCGTCGAAGTACCGGCTCGGCGTTGCGGATCTGTGATTGAACGCAGTGAGCACCCGACCTACCTCGTCCAACCCAACGATGGCGATCCGGGTTGACCACGTGTCGTCAACAAGTAGCTGCTTGGCTTCCGATGTGATTCGGCTGGCCAAACCGATGTGCACGAGCAATGGACGCTTGCCACGTGACGAAGCCGCCATAGTTGCGGCGATCCTTGTCCGGACGTCGCCGGCGCTTATTGTGATGCCAGGAGCCCACCGCACCCGCAGAAATTCACCTTCGTCAATCAGCGTATACCGCGACGCGTTATCAGGATTCATCGGCTTGTCCGCTCCTTCCTGATCGTGCGTCTTCCCTTGCTGGCCCTGCATTCTTCCACCCTACGCGGCTCGGAATTCGTCTCACACCTCGTTTTCGAGGCGGACGGCGCCGGTCACGGCCCCGTCCTGGATGAGATGCAGGACGGACGAGCCGCGGGCCACCCCTTCCTAATCAATTCGGTGATGTCGACCGGGATGCTGGTTACGGTGTTCAGCCCGAGTTCCTTGAGCATGTTTGGGCCACCTGCGGTTACCTCGTGTCCGTTGACGGGGGCGCGGGCGCCGCGGCCGGTCATCGACGAGGACCCGGTACCGGGGAAGGGAAGGCGCGGTCTGCGGCTTCAGGGTAGGGAGGGCTGCAGTCACTCTGGCTCGGGCGACGGGTTTCTCTCTGTCGGCTTCCGCGGCACCGGTCAAGGCCAGCAGCTCGGCGTCGGTGACACCGCTGATGGTAGTGATCGCGGTGACCGCGGTGACCGCCAGCAGCCGATTCATGATCAAGGTATGGCTTTCGGGGTGTCGCATTGTGGAAGCACTATCTATGGTCTATAGACCAGCACGCTCGTCACCATTGGTTCCTCACCCAGCGAAAGGTTATTATGACCTCCGAGAGAAGGACGCTCAAGGCAACGATCAAGCCCCGGACTGGAACGGCCCTGGCGACGTTGGCGGTCCTGGCAACAGCGCTGGTGTCCTGTTCCGCGCCTGCGGAAGAAGACCAGGATGCCATCGCGGTGGGTGAAGACGGGTCGGTGGGCTCAGTCAAGCTCTTGAGCTTTCTGGTCGTCGCTTCCGGTGAAGGTGAGCCCGGAAGGCTTCTAGGCACCCTCGATAACGAGTCCGATCAGTCACTTGAGGTGACCATCAGCGATTCCGACGAGGAGGTCGTCGTGACCGTTCCAGCGAACGATCAGTATCCCCTCGACACTAACGAAGCAATTTTCAGCACGACCGGCGACGCCCCTGGTGCGAATACCACCATCACCGCCGCGACCAGCGAGGACGAAACGGAACTCGTCATTCCCGTACGCGACGGGACGCTCGAACAGTACCGCCCGTACCTGCCCGAATGATCGGCCGGCACCGATCAACCAGTACCGATCAACCAGTACCGATATGTGACCACCCCGGCAGAAGCTAGGGCTGACAGAAAGCAACCTCGGGGTAGCTCGGACCCGACCTGAGTACCCGAAGCGCCCCGACGAGATGAGCAGCATGAATATGGATAGAGCGTCCGTGCGGGAGTCCCTGCGTTCTCAGTTGTGGCCTATTCCACTGGCCGCCGTGGTTGTCGCACTCGTGCTCGGGCAGGCTCTGCCTTCCCTCGATCGGCAGCTCGATGACTATATGCCGGCGCCAGTGTCGGGTCTTCTGTTTGATGGAGGCCCTGAAGCAGCCCGCTCTTTTCTGGAAACAATCGCCAGTTCGACCATCACGGTGACCTCCTTGACCTTCTCCCTGACGGTCGTCACCCTGCAACTCGCCAGCAGCCAATTCTCTCCCCGCCTCCTGCGTACGTTCACCCGCGACCGCTTCGTGCACAACACCCTCGCATTGTTCCTGGCAACCTTCGTCTTCTCACTGACGGTGCTTCGCAGCATCCGCGTCGAAACCAGTGCCGGCGCCGCATTCGTTCCGGAGGTTGCAGTGACGACTGCGTTCGCGCTGACCATCGCGAGTGTTATCGGATTGGTTCTGTTCCTGGCACACCTTGCACGTCAGATCCGCGTTGAGACCATGCTGCGCGACGTTCACCGTGAGACCGATGAAACCCTGGACCGGGTCTTCCCCGAGCACGGCTTGAAAAGCCCGGAGAGTTCAAGCCCTGGCCCTCATACGGTCCTGCTGCTTGGAGCACCGTCCTCGGGTTTCCTCACCCGCATCGACAGGACTGCTCTGATAACTGCTGCGGTACGCTTCGAAGCTTTTGTCTGCATCGATGTGGCCCCTGGAGCCTCGCTCGTGGCCGGCATGCCAGTAGCCCGGCTGTGGAGCGTGAATAAGACACCGCTCGATGACGAACGATCCGCGGGGCTGGAACAAAAGGTGTCCGGGGCTCTCAGGACCGGGTTTGAGCGAACCTCCACCCAGGACCCGTCCTTCGGCCTGCAGCAATTGCTGGACGTGACCGACAAAGCACTCTCGCCCGGCGTCAACGACCCCACGACGGCAGTTCATGCGATCAGCCACATCTCCGCGATCCTCAGCTCCCTCGCTGGCCGACAGACGGGGCCTATGACACTCCGTGATGAGGACGGGACCGTCAGGGCACTTCTAGCCCTCCCCTCCTTCGCGGAACTCCTCGAGCTCGTCATGGACCAGCTCATCACCTACGCCTTCGGTGATCCCCGAACAGCAAGCAGGACGGTGAACTTGCTCTCAGAAATCGCGACCAGCGCAGCCCACACCAACGCGCTCCACCTCCATTGGGGGGCCCTCGATGTTCAGCTAAGGCGGGCCCGAACAGCTATCGAAGCATCAGCGCTTGATGCCACTATCCGCAAACACCTCACACATCAATTAACCGACATGACATCAACAACCTGGCCAACGCGGCCGTGATCCGGTGCTCCTACCTCCCGAGGCATGGCCTATCGCTCACTGTGCCATGACTTGCTGCTGCGTGCACCTCCATCCAGCAAGTCGCTACGGTGGTGGGACGCAGGCCGGTCTTCTGGGAAGGATGACGAGTGGACGTTGGAAACAGGACCGGTGTCATCACCGGTGCCGGCACAGGTATCGGCCGTGCCCTCGCCGTGGATTTCGGGCGCCACAACGGCAACCTGCTATTGGTGGGGCGGCGCACTGAACCGCTGGAGGAAACAGCGGACATGGTGCGCGCCGCGGGCGGCCAGGCAGAAGTCTTCGCTGCCGACATAACCGAGCCCGGTGTTATCGACAGGGTCACCGGAACTGCCCGACCACGCGGCCCTGTGGACCTGCTGGTCAATAACGCCGGCAATGTGCGGGCCGATCATTTGGAAGACCTGCCCGAGCAGGACGTGCTGGCAATGATCAACCTCAACCTCACCGCCCCCATCCTGCTCACCCGGGCCCTGTTGCCGTCCTTGAAGGGCGCCTCGGCCGAGCGTGGGAGCATCCTCCTTGCCATTTCCAGTGGCATAGCCCTCACGGGTCTGCCGTTCTACACGGTGTACGCGGCGACGAAGTCCGGTATCGCCCACTTCGGTAAAGCCCTCAGACGAGAAGTCCACGGCACGGGAGTCCATGTGGCCACCGCGTTCCCCGGCGCCACGGACACGGACATGATGACCAGTTCCAGCGCCGGGGAGGATCTTGGTTTCGGCCGCCGCCCCGTCGCTGACGTAGTCACCGAAATCCTCGAGAGTCTTACAGCCGGGGACCATGAGATCAACACGGCGGCTACCACCCGGCGGAAGATGCAGGACCTGAACAAGACAGATCCCTTGGCCGTGGACGCGCTGCTTGCACCGAAACTCGCCGCCCTCGAAACCGCTGTCAGCACCCACCGGAGCATCTGAACACCCAACGGGATCCGGCGGTGTTGCCAGACGCGCCGGTCAGCCCCCGTAGCCTTCCGGTCAGCCCTGTTCATGGGCGGACGGCACGATTCATCTCATCCGGGATTGCTCGTTCCACGCTCAGTATGGAAGCAAATTCGCATGGACATGAACCTCGTTCTCACTCTGTTCGCCGGGGTGATCGTCATCCTGTCGATTTTCTCCTCGTTGCTGCAGCGCATCAGCCTGCCCGGCCCGGTACTGGCGTTGGCGTCGGGTGTGCTGATCGGCCCATACGCGACGGGCCTGCTACGGATCGAGGACTTCGGGGTACCCACAGGCACTCTGCTCGAGCAAGCCTCCCGGGTCACTCTCGCCGTTGGCCTGGCGGGGGTCGCCCTCCGGCTACCGCACGGGTATTGGCGGCAGAACCTGCGCTGGATCAGCGTCGTTATTGCCTTGGGCATGGCCCTGATGCTGATGGTGGCCACTGGAGTGTTGTGGGCGCTGCTCGGGGTGCCGTTCCTGCTAGCCCTGTTACTGGGCGCAATCAACACTCCCACCGACCCGGTCGTCACCACGCCGGTGGTCACCGGATCCATGGCCGAAACACGGATACCCGGGCGCGTGCGGTACAACCTTTCCTCCGAGAGCGGCCTCAATGACGGTCTGGGCTACCTCTTCGTCATGCTCCCGATACTGCTGCTACTAAACCCGATACGGCGTGGCACGAACTGCTGACCAAGGTCCTGCTCTGGGAGGTCATCGGAGCTGCAACCTTCCGGGCCCTGGCCGGCTACCTCCTGGCGAAGCTGTTCGTCTGGGCCAAGAACACCGGTTTGATGGAGGAAAGCTCGTACCTGGGCTTCCTTGTCCCCTTCGGGTTGCTGATACTCGGTGCGGCGAAACTCCTGGGGACCGACGCGGTACTGGCGGTATTCATCGCCGCCGCTGTCTTCGGCCAGATCATCCCCCGACGCGACGAGCAGCGAGAAGACAAGGTCGACGACGCGGTCAACCGGTTCTTCCTGCTCCCGATCTTCATCCTGCTCGGTCTGGCCCTGCCCTTTTCTGGATGGGCGGCACTTGGATAGGCAGCACCTGTCATCCTCGCCGGCGCTATCCTGATCCGCCGGCTGGTCACCCTCTGGGCGCTACGACCACTGCTGCATAAAGTGCACACCACACCAGAAATAGCGTTTCTGAGCCGGCTCGGACCCATTGGAGTGTCGGCCCTGTTCTACGCGACCCTGGCTGAACGGCACACCGGGAACCATGATGTCTTCCTCTGCACGACAATGGCCATCACACTGTCAGTGCTGATCCATGGCCTGTCCACCGCCCCTCTCAGCGCATGGCTCCGACGCCACCGCACGCAGGAAACCGGCACACGATCAGGAAATGCCGACGGAGAGGTAGAAGGGCACCATCCTTCGAAGTAACCCCTCCGACGGAAGGGCATGATCAAGAGCTACTGAACACCCGGCCCTCCCCTGTCACTCTTCATCGAGCGGTGGACACAGCCAGACAACGAAGGGGATTGCTGAAGGTTACTGTTGTGCACCTGCCAGTGGAGCTGGTGGAGCTGGTGGCTTGAGCCGTACTGCTATGCGTACTGTCGATCAACAACCCGAAAATGCCATGACCACCACGAAGGAGAACGACGCATGCTGGCACCATGTTTGCCACCTATCCGCGGAAGCGTAGTGGTTCTGATCCCGACACGTTCACTAAGTGGGTTCAGGGATACTTTGATTGTCCGCAGGCCTACTCCACCTGCGTTACGACGTGTCGCCGCTGCGGGCAGGCGTTCGACTCGCGGCTCAATACTCTGGGCTAGGAGTGCCGATGTGGTTTGACTCGTGGGCGGACATCCTCCGGGTCCTCATTGTCGGGGCAGTGTCCTATGCGACGCTCGTGGGAGTCCTCCGGGTTTCCGGCAAGAGGACCCTGAGCCAGCTGAACGCCTTCGACTTCACCGTCACCGTGGCCCTCGGCTCGACCCTCGCCACGATCCTGCTCAGCTCCGACGTCGCCTACGCCGAAGGACTCACGGCGCTGGTACTGCTGGCGGGCTTGCAGTTCGTCGTCGCTTGGATGTCAGCACATTGGTCCGGTGCGCGCAGCACCATCACCGCCGAACCCACCGCCCTCGTGGTCGACGGACGGCTGCAGCATAAGGAATTACGACGCAACCGGCTGGCTGAATCCGAAGTCCTGCAAGCGGTACGCAACACCGGCACCGGCGACCTGTCCTCCATAGCCGCCGTCGTCCTGGAAACCAACGGGAAACTCAGCGTAATCCCGCACAGCAAGCTGGGTGACGCATCAGCCATGAACGGGATTACCGGCTACCCCAGTGACCAGCACTGATAAGCCAGCACTGATGGAGTTGTACTGATGGGCCAGCGCTGATAAGCGAGCCACTGATGGAACGCCCGGCGGTGACCCCGGAGACGGGCCTGCTCCGCGCGGAAGCCGTAGCGGCCCGCCTGGACAAGCCGATGGGCGTCCTGGGCGTGATTGCCCTGTTCGTGGTCCTCGGGCAACTCCTAGCCACCAGCCCCGAAATGATCCTCACCTTCACCGTGCTGGACTGGGTGTTCTGGGCGGTGTTCGTCGCGGAATTCCTGCTTCGCGCCTACATCACGGGCTTCAGCTGGACATTCTGCAAGAAGAAATGGTGGCAAATCATCCTCCTCCTGGCGCCCTTCCTGCGCTTCTTCCGGGCACTACAGGCCCTGCGCTTCGTACGGCTCGCACGCTTCGCACGCTTCGCCCG
The DNA here is from genome assembly GCF_005281365.1 of Arthrobacter sp. NamB2. Classification (NCBI taxonomy): domain Bacteria; kingdom Bacillati; phylum Actinomycetota; class Actinomycetes; order Micrococcales; family Micrococcaceae; genus Arthrobacter; species Arthrobacter sp. NamB2. Next base: position 49,562 of record NZ_SZWI01000009.1, read on the forward strand.
CTTCGGCGGGATCGTCTCTGCGAGTGTGCGCGGCTCACAATCCGCCGGCCGGCTGCTCTCGAGCCGCATCGGCTGCTAGCCGCCGTCACCGCGGTGGTCATCCTCGCCTCGAGCCAACTGCTGTACGCCACCGGCACGCATGCCTCCTACGCCGATGCCCTCTTCGAATCCGCCATGTCCTCGCGGACGACCTCGGCAGCAGTGGTCGTGCCGGCGGCCTGCCCCTTGTCCTCCCCGAGAGTGTTGAACAAGATCACGAGGCCGATGACGAGGGCGGCTGCGGCGAGCAGACCGATCGTGACCCGGTTCTGCAAGCTCAGACCCTTCTTCGCCTCAGGAGCTTCACTGGGCATGGCGGCGGGGGCGGGGGTCAGCACTGCGGTGCTCCTCGTTATGAGAAGTACGTGGTCATACTGGGTGCCCGGCAGGGCACGGGGAACCCGGTGATGCGGCAGGTGGGACAGATGAGTTCGCAGGTGCCTTGTGGTGCGTGCAGCAGGCGCAGGCCGCACCAGCCATGGTGCTTTGCGGCACGCCCGCGCTGGCGATGGCCCCGCTTGGTCGGGACGTGAGCGTCAGCGGCGCGAGCTGCGCAGCGTTATTCAGGGGCGCTGCAGCCATGCCTGTCGTGCTAGCGGCGATCTTGGGCATGTCAGTGCAGCACGAGTTTGTGATGCTCTTTTGAGTGCCCCCGCAAGCATCAACGCTTCCGTCGGCGTCCAGGTTTCCGAACGAGGGTGCGCAGCAAGAGTCACCTCTCCACGCCTCGAGGCCTTCTTTGATGGCGACGGCCGCGATAACTAGGGCGGCGATCGGATCGGCCCAGGACCAACCGAGGGTGCTGTTGAGCAGCAACCCGATCAGCAGAACCCCTGACAGGTAGGTGCAAAGCAGGGTCTGCTTGGAATCCGCAACGGCGGACCGGGAGCCAAGCTCACGTCCCGCCCGGCGCTGCGCCCAGGACAGGAACGGCATGACCGCCAGACTCACCGCAGCCAGGATGATCCCGACCAGAGAGTGATCGGCTTCCGCCCCTCCGAGCAGGGCACGGACGGCGTCGACGGTCACGAACGCTGCAAGGCCGAAAAAGGAGACCGAAATCAGCCGCAACGCGGTCTTCTCACGCGCTTCGGGATCGCGGGCGGCGAACTGCCAGGCCACGGCAGCCGCGGAAAGGACCTCGACAATGGAGTCCAAGCCGAACCCGATCAAAGCACTCGAGGACGCTACCGTGCCGGCGCTGATCGCGACGACCGCCTCGATGATGTTGTAGGTGATAGTTGCGGCCACGAAGAATCGGATGCGCCGAGACAGGACCGCACGCCGCTTAACCGTCGGCGCTGGGGGCGCGGACTGCACCGATGCCGGTGATGCATGAGCGCTCATCAGCAGCACACCTTTCCGTCGATATGGTTCTCTTTAGTCGTGCAGCAGCTTTCGGCGTCGCTGACCGCCACGACATCGAGCAATGCGCCCAGAGCATCGCCAAGCTTCCGGTCCGCAAGTTCATACCGGACCCGCCGTCCCTCAGAGGCTGCCACGACCAGCCCGCAGCCCCGCAGACAACTCAAATGGTTCGACAGGCGTTGCTTGCTCACGCCCGTCAGTTCAGCCAGTTCGCCCGGATACGAAGGCGCGTCCCGCAATGCCAACAAAACCTGGGCGCGCACCGGATCCGACAGAGCGTACCCGAACCTTGCGAGCACAAAATAATGAGTCAACGTCTCCACGCCCCCAATAGTACAGGGGACTATGTACTAAGCAGCGCAGTGGAACACACGGCAGCGGTCGCTGCTGAGGGGAAGGCTGGCTGTTAGGTGTCCTGTCCGAAGGGCGAGGAGGCGTTGTCGTGGGAGGGGAAGCGGACGAGTTCATCCACGGCATAGGCGAGCAGCCACCGGTCTGCGTCGGGAAGATCCATGAGTCCGTGCAGGTAGGCATCTACTTCGATCATTCCGATGTCTCCGGTCAACGCGAAGTAGTGGACCCACACCTCGGCCAGAGATAACCCGGCGGCGGCTATGGGGACGAGAACGAGCAGATGCTCGTCATTCCTACCGTGTGTCATCGCAGTCACCGCGCTTCCGCGGGCCCAGCCACGTGAACGGGTAGGGCCCTTGATTTGATGCTCACGAGCGTACCGATCACCCCTTGGGTCCGTCCGATCAAAGTCGAGGGTGACAAGGGTTGACGATCCTCGCACAAGACTTCTGGGAGCACGACGAGCTACCGCAGTACTTCGGTGAGATCAGGTGGTGAAGTGTGTTTCGGGAGCGTCCCCGTTGACGGTGGATACGATCCGTTCGGCGATCAGCCGGACAGGGACGTCCTGAGTTTCAGCGGAGCGTTTGAGGATCGATAGTGCCTGCTCCTGAAAGCACCTGTTCTTCGCCATCATGATGCCCACAGCCAAATCCAGGGCCGTCCTTTTTCCAAGGCTCCCCGAAGATCTCCGACTCGCCGGGTTCCTGACGTGATTCTCAGGCTCATTTCCAAGGCGCGCGCAGCGTGAGCGGCGAACGCCTCGGCCACGCGTTGCTGACTCGGGCGAAAACGTGCGGGGCGCGGGCATAGAAGTTCAGAACCGCACCACCATCCGGACCGACGCCCATGGGGACAGCCATGATGGCGCCGATATCGAAGTTCCGGACTCTCTGGCCGTACTCCACCCACCGGTCCTCGGACCGCATGTCATCAACCAGGACCGTGGAACCAGTGTTGATGGCCTCCAGACCCGGGCCCTCACGAACCTCGTACTGGACCTCATCCATGACACCTATGTCCGGGGCGCTGAAGGCAACGGTGAACGTGGCATCGAGGTGACGCAGCGTCACCGAGCATCCGATCACACCATCCAATGCCAGTGCCCCGGCGGACAAGCCCACGAGATCCTGCAGAAAATCGTGGACCTCTTCATGCCTCAACACAAGGTCCTGCAACTCACCAACAAAACCCTCAGAACGCCACTCTGTCGCCATTCGCAGAGTCTAAGCCAGCACCAAATATCACCTGCACTCCGGGCGGCTGAGCGACATGACGCGAAACACACTACAAAAGCCTCACCGGTGAGATCACGAGGAACCCTGCAAAGGGTGGTGCTGAAGACCCGTTACCCAAGACGAGGGCGCAACGGCCATGGTCATGTGGGGTTGAGGTGGGCGCGGCACATGCCGTCAGACCTTTGATGCCATAGGCGGACTAAGGGTGCGTAAAGGTGCGTGCACGTCGCGCTGTGCTGGCAGGTCCGAGCAGCACAGACGACTTGTTATTCTGCGGCGCGTGGGAAACCGGCGGTCTCGGTTACCTCTCCTAGGGCCGGCCTTGGCTTGTTCAGGCACACGAGGGTCGGCCCATGTCACTCCTACCCTAGTCAGGTGCGAAAGCCTTATTTGTTGAGGGAAGTGATGAGGGCCTGGTTCCACTCCTCGGGGTAGCTGACATTGCAGCCATGCGGGCCTTCCGCGATAACGTGCAGGTCGCTACCGGGCAAGGTTGCGTGGGTGCGCTGCCCGGAACCCTCGAACGGCACGGTTGCGTCTGCATCACCATGCAGCACCAGAGCCGGGACGGTGATCTTCATCAGATCATCGCGGAAGTCGGTGCTCCCGAAAGCTTCCATGCTGGCCAGGGCTGCCTTCTTGTCGGCCTACCGGCACAGCTCGAGGGCTTCCTGCCGCTGCACCTCGGCGACCTTCAGCGCCTCGTTCGCGGAGAAGAAGTCAGTGGTGAACCCGTCGTAGAACGACTCTTGGTCCTTGGTCAGGTCCGCGGTCATCCCGGCCTCCGCGTCCTTGGTGGGCGGGCCTTCCAGGGCGTCCTCGCCCTGCATCATGAACGGCGGGACGGCGGAAGCGAAGACGACGCTGCGGATCCGCCCCGGGCTGTACTTGGAGAAGTAGCGGACAACCTCTCCCCACCCATGGAGAACCCGGCCAAGGTCACATCATGCAGGCCGAGCTCCTCAAGCAGGGCCCGCAGATCCTCGGTGAGCGTGTCGTACGTGTACCCGGTCCTCGGTTTGTCACTGCGACCGAACCCGCGCCGGTCATAGGTGATCACCCGGTACCCAGCAGCCTGCAGAGCGGGAACCTGATTCGTCACCGCCTCCCTCGACAGTCGTCCACGTGTAGGTCGGTGTCCTTGAACAGACCGTAGTGAGCAACAATCTCCGCCATAAGGTTTTTCCTTTTCGTGTCGACCGTCCTTTACAAACTGGGTGACGGGTCCGCCATGAACGGCGTCGCCGATTATCCCAGGAAAGACCAGTAACGACCCGTGACAGGCGCTGATGACGGACAACCCCTGATGGACCGGCGCTGATGGGGCGGCCGACGGTGGTCCAGGAGCCGGGTAAACCCCACCCCTTGCAGGAGATTGACGACCGACCACAGCACAGAAGCCTGTACCACTGAGGTACCAGAACTCATCCGCACAAACCGTTAACCCTGATACCCCCGGAATGTTGTCAATGGGTGTGTGGCAGGCAGGTTCGCCTTGTCCGGGCCGCCGGGCGGTTTCTAGCGTGGGTGACGTTCGTGCACTCTCCCGTGCAATCTCCCTGGCCACACGTAGCAGAAGGAGTAACCCCATGAAAGCTCTCGTCTGGCACGGCGAAGGCGATATTCGCCTCGATACCGTTGATGATCCGACCATCTTGGACCCGAACGATGCGATCGTGCGCATCACGCGCAGCGCGATCTGCGGCACTGACCTCCACTTTATCCGCGGCACCATGTCCGGCATGAAGGAAGGCACCATCCTCGGCCATGAAGCCGTCGGAGAGGTCACCGCCGTCGGCGCAGCAGTGCGGCGCTTCGCCCCCGGTGACCGTGTCGTCGTCTCCTCGACCATGTCCTGCGGCGTCTGCTGGCACTGCCGCGCAGGCCACACCGCCCAGTGCGACACCGCGAACCCCAACGGCCCCCAGGCCGGGACTTGCTTTTTCGGCGGCCCGCAGACCACCGGCCCGGTCAACGGGCTGCAGGCCGAATACGCCCGCATCCCCTACGCCTCCAACACTCTCACAGCCCTGCCCGACACTGTCAGCGACGAACAGGCCATCCTGCTCTCGGACATCTTCCCCACCGCCTGGTTCGGCGCGCAGCTCGCCGGTGTCCGGCGCGGTGACACCGTCGCCGTGTACGGGGTCGGCGTCGTCGGGCAGTTTGCCATCGCCTCCGCCTTCCGCCAGGGCGCGTCCCGCGTCTTCGCGATCGACGGTGTCGAAACCCGCCTCGTGCGGGCCCTGAACCAGAACGCGGACATCATCGACTTCAACCGCGAGGACCCCGTGCAGGCCCTGATGGATGCCACACAGGGCATCGGCGTGGACGCCGTGATCGACGCCGTCGGCGTCGACGCGCAGCGCCCATCCACCGGACCCGCCGCGGCCGAGGGTGAGCAGCAGGCCGAGGAATTCGCCCAAGAGGTAGCCCAGGTCGCCCCGAAGACCAACGTGCAGGGCGAGAACTGGGTACCGGGCAACGCCCCCTCCCAGGTCTCCCAGTGGAGCGTGCAGACAGTCAGGAAGTACGGGCGGATCGGGATCATCGGCGTCTACAGCCCGCAGATGATGTCCTACCCGATCGGGCAGGCGATGAACAAGAACCTCACGATCCGGATGGGCAACTGCGACCACCGGTCGGTCACCCCACCGCTGCTGGATCTCGTCGCCTCCGGCGTCTTCGACCCCACCCGCTTCATCACCCAACATGAGCCGATTACCGATGTCGTCGACGCGTACCTCTCCTTCGACCGACGCGAAGAAGGCTGGCTAAAGACGGTCCTCACCACGGCATAACTGGCTCGGGCAGAACCGGCCGACGCAAAACCACTCGTACCCAGCTTCCACCCAGCTTCAGTAAGGACGTTCTCTCATGAAGGCAGTCGTTTTCAAAGCACCGTATGAACTATCCGTCGAAACCGTCGACGACCCCACAATCCAGGGCCCCTTGGATGCGATCATCCGGATCACGACGGCGAACATCTGCGGGTCCGATCTGCATCCCTATGAGGGACGTAGCGAGCTCGATGCCGGCATGGTGCTCGGGCACGAGAACATGGGCGTCGTGGAGGCCGTAGGCGCGGGAGTCGATCGGATCAGTGTCGGCGACCGCGTATCCGTCCCGTTCAACCTGGCCTGTGGTACCTGCCGGAACTGCAACAACGGATACACCTCCGCCTGCCTGCGGGCGAACCCGTCCGGGCAGCCCGGAGCCGGGTACGGGTACCCGATGATGGGCCCGTACTGGGGCGGTCAGGCCGAGCTGCTGCGTGTGCCCTGGGCCGACTTCAACCTCCTGAAACTCCCCGAAGGCACCGAGAACGAGAACGACTTCACGATGCTCTCGGACATCTTTCCCACCGGGTACCACGCAACCGAGATGGCGATGGTCACTCCGGGGAAGTCCGTGGCCGTGTTCGGGGCCGGACCGGTCGGACTCATGGCCGCACACAGCGCGTTCCTACGCGGAGCCTCCCAGGTGTTCGTCGTTGACAAGGAACCTGACCGTCTCGCCCTGGCCGAGCAAATCGGCGCGACCGCTATCAACTTCGCCGACACCGACCCAGCGGACGCGATCATGGACGGCACCGACGGATTCGGTGCGGATTGCGGTGTCGAAGCCGTCGGATTCCAGGCCCACGACCACCACGGCGAGGAACACCCCGAAATGGTCCTCGATAACCTCGTCAAAGTCGTCAGGGCCACCGGGCACATCGGTGTCGTCGGCGTCTACGTGCCTGAGGACCCGCAAGCCGCGAACGAGGACGCCCAGCAGGGACGAATTGGGTTCAACTACGGCGAAGCGTTCACCAAGGGCATCAGCATCGCCGGCGGGCAATGCCCGGTGAAAAAGTACAACCGGGAACTCCGCGACCTCATCATCCGCGGACGCGCAACACCGTCCTGGATCGTGTCCCACGAACTGTCACTCGATGGCGCCGTCGACGCCTACTCCCGGTTCGACAGGCGCGAAGACGGCTGGACCAAAGTCCTCCTCCACCCCTGACACATCCACCTGCACCTGCGCCTCATGAGAGGAAAGGACGACCATGAACAGCATTTTCTCGAACGGCGGTGACGCCTCTGACTCTGGTTCCGTTCCCGGCGGGGACGGATCGGCGGGCTGGGCCTTCTCCGACGAGGAGGCAGCCCGCGACGCGGGGTTGATCCCGCCGGATCCGTCTACCCATGCGGCAGCTGCCGGGTTCGACACGGACGAAATCGTGACCGGTTCCTCGGACGAGCCCGCCGATGATCCTGACGCCCCCTCGAAAAGGGGATACGGCGGCCCGGGTAGCGACGCGGGGCAGGGCGACAGGTCCACGGGCAGGGACGGCGAGGAGCAGATTGGGGCCGAGCGTCGGGACGAGGATCCGGAAGCAGTCGTCGAGGAGTCCGGGGATCAAGCGGTGGACATGGACCAGTACCCGGCTCAGCCCGATATCGGCCGGGCATCGGACGGCGCTGACACTACCGGGTACCAAAACGACGCCGACCCACCACGGGCGTAATGCTATGAAACCGCAGGTCGTCACACGGCCCCCACCAGCGCCACAAGCGCTGGTGGGGACCTCTGCGCGGGGGCTCTGTGGGTCTACAGGCCCCGGTGTGGTGTGACGGACGGTGCCTGAAGGAGGTCCGAGAGGGCCCGCTCAGCTGTCGTACAGACGTCAGCGCAGATCATGCAGTGCGGGTGGTCGTGTTTGCCGCATTCGATCGCGCAGGCGTTGCACGCTGTGCGGCAGGCGAGCAGAAGCTGCTTGAGGAGCATTACGTTCAGGAGTGTGCGGCGGGTGAGCGTGTCAGCAGTGACCCGGCACAGGTCTGCACAGTCTCGGTTGCGTCGAATGCACGCGACGAGGTGCGGAAGGTCGTCCTCGGCGAGGCAGGCATCGACGCAGCTGGTGCAGGTCTGCGCGCATTCGATCAGGGCGGTGATCGCGGCGAGCACGGAATGATTCTGCGCTGGAGTACCCTCCGTTCGGGGATGGGTGGTCATCATCTGCTGGATACGGCTCACAGGGTCGTCCTTTCCAGGACGTCGAGGATGTGTCAGGGCGTCGCCGGCCGTTGTCCCGGCCGCTGGCACCAAGCAGCCTGTATTCGTTGAGACAGGCCACTGAGGCTCGAGGCTTAGGGGCAGTCGGGAGGAGCTCCATGAGTCGAAGGGCTGTGGAGGTGATCCGTTGCGACACAGAGGATGATCAGGCCGGTGAGCGCCATCGGAAGCAGCTGTGTCAGGGCTCCGACAATCAGAAGTGACACCCCTCCGATGAGAAGGGTGATCAGGATCAGAATGCGGCTGACCCGTCGCGGCAGGAAAGCCGCCGAAGAGTGCTCCGGTGTCATGGTTCTCATGTCGGTGTGGGTGTAGGGAAGATCGCCGGCGAGGACCCGCTCGAGTTCCTCCCATGCCTGACGTTCGTGCTTGGACAAAGACATGAAGTTCGCTCCCTGATGGTGCCTGTACCGGAACCCACTTCACCGGACCTGCCAAGCAGATGCATCAACCAATCCGATGAACCAGGGTGTTGACTACGCCCGTACCTGTCAGTCCTGGCTCGAGCCTTAAACGCCGCCTCCGTATGAGGAGTGGCGTAATGGGTTCGGTGGCATTCACACGCAGAAGCGCCGCAGACCGTGGGGGATGTGCGGCGGACCATGTAGGTGCCACCGCCTGCTGCGGCGAGGACGAGGCCGCCGCCGAGGTGAGGGCAGCAGTGTTCGTGCCGGTTTCTTGGGTGACGCCGGTGTCGGCACCGCCTTCTGGCATGGCACCCATCTGGGTAGCGACGAGCGTCCCACATAGAGCCGGCGACGTCGCACCAGGAGGCAGATCGGGGTTCAGGTCGCTCGGCGAGTTGAAGACGTCCTCGGACACGCCAGCGGCGCGGGATCCAGGCCGTGAACGACGACGGCGGCGGTCTCGGATTCGAGGGACGCCTTGGTGGCGGCGTCGAAGGTGATCTCGCTTTGGACACTGTAGGTGCCACCCTGTCCGCCGGGCTCGAGGTTCAGGCCCTCGGTCGGGGTCGTGGCCCCGCTGGTGGTCACCGTGGTCTGGATGGCACTGTAGAGATCCGCGGCTTCGATGACACTCACAATGCCGTCACCGTTGGCGTCCTTGGCCGGCGTGGGGCACTGGCTCAGCGCTCCACCGTGGATGTGCTGGACGTGCGGGTACGGTCCCATTCATGAAGGTCTGGGCGAGACCGGAGACCTGCAGGTTGACCATCGCCTTGTCACCGGTGACGTCAACGGTGATCGCGCCGGCGCCCGTGGTGCCGTTGAGCTGGCCCAGGGACGCCAGCTCGCCGCCATCCTGCAATAGCTGCCGGCTTGGAGTGCAACTACCGCGATAGGTGGAGCCTCGCTCCGATCTGGCTGTCGCCGCTGATCTTCACGCCCACCATTTGGGTGCATGCCAGGAGCGATTGCAGTCTTCGGCGTGCGGGCTCGACCCGCTGTTCGCGCTGGGCCGCCGGGGGCACCAGTTACGTAACCCAGCAGAGGGCAGGCATGAACACAGTCGACTCCAGTCTCGGTTTTCCGGTCGCTTAGCCCAGGGGTGGCCACATCTGAAGCAGGCATTGTGACAACCGTTATCTGAGCAGGAGCTGTTGTCCCACCGTAAGTACCCGCGCTAGCGTTTCATCACATGATCCCCACCAAAGGACTGACGTTTGCCATGTACTGACGGGATAAGCGCTCCCGTTCGACGTATGACGATCAGCTTTCTCTGAACTCACGGTTCATGGAGGTCACCTGCACCGCCGACCGTAAGCATGTGAGGAAGGGACGAGCCATGGTTGATCGTATTGCTGAAGTGTGGGGTACCAGGACCCCGTACGCCCGGGATGAGCGGTGGCCGGTCCGGGTGGACCAGGTCCTGGCCGAGGGTGTGCAGGAGTCCGAGGTGGAGCGGTGGGTGCAGTCCGCGTGCGTACTGTGCAGCAATGGGTGCGGCATCGACATCGCGGTCAAGGGAGGCTCCATGGTCGGGGTCCGCGGCCGGGCGATGGACATCGTGAACCACGGCCGGCTGGGGCCGAAGGGGTTGTTCGCCAGCTGGCAGGGCGTGGACAACAAGGACCGCTTGACCCGGCCCCTGGTGCGGCAGGACGGGGTGCTGGTCGAGTCGGACTGGGAGACGGCCATGGGCCGGATCGTCTCGCGCAGTAGGACCCTGCTGGATGAAAAGGGGCCCTTGTCCCACGGGTTCTACACGAGCGGGCAGTTGTTCCTCGAGGAGTACTACGCCCAGGCGATTGTCGGTAAGGCCGGTATCGGTACCCCGCATATGGATGGCAATACCCGACTCTGCACGGCGACGGCCGCTACGGCCATGAAGGAATCCTTTGGTTCTGATGGCCAACCGGGCAGCTACGTAGACATCGACGAATGCGACGCGATGTTCCTGTTCGGTCACAATATGGCCGAAACCCAAACCGTGCTGTGGATGCGGGTCCTGGACCGGATCGCTGGCCCGGACAAACCGAGGATCGTATGCGTCGACCCGCGGGACACGGAGGTCGCCCGCCACGCGGAGGTGCACCTGCCGTTACGCCCGGGCACGAACTTGGCGCTGATGCACGGGCTGGTACGTGAGCTGTTCGTCAACGGGTGGATCGACCAGGACTACATCGACCGACACACCATGAACGTCGACGAATTGCGCTCCACCGTCGAACCGTGGACGCCCGAGGCCGTCGCGGACACGTGCGGCGTCGACGCGAACGATGTGCGCCGCGCGGCAGAGATCTTCGGGACCTCGGACCGGGTGCTGTCCACCGTCCTGCAGGGCTTCTACCAGTCCTCCCAGGCCACAGCGTCATCCTGCGCGGTGAACAACCTCCACCTGCTGCGCGGACTGCTGGGTAAGTCGGGGTGCGGGATCCTGCAGATGAACGGCCAACCCACCGCACAGAACAACCGCGAATGCGGAGCCGACGGGGACCTGTCCGGTTTCCGGAACTGGGAAAACCCCGAGCACGTCCAGGAACTCGCGGACCTATGGAACGTCGATCCGGCGATCATCCCGCACTGGGCGCCGCCGACCCATGCCATGCAGATCTTCCGGTATGTCGAACAGGGCTCCATCGAGTTCCTGTGGATCTCCGCCACCAACCCGGCGGTGTCCCTGCCCGAACTGTCCCGGGTCCGGGACATCCTCGGCACCGACAGTCTGTTCCTGGTGGTGCAGGACCTCTATCTGACCGAGACCGCGCAGTACGCCGACGTCGTCCTGCCCGCCGCGGCGTGGGGTGAGAAGACCGGCACGTTCACCAACGTCAACCGCACCGTGCACCTGTCCGAGAAAGCCGTCGACCCGCCGGGTGAGGCCCGCAGCGACCTGGACATTTTCCTGGATTACTCCCGGCGCATGGGCTTCACTCAGAAGGACGGGTCACCGTTGCTGGACTGGGATGATCCGGAGGATGCGTTCACGGCGTGGAAGGAATGCACGCGCGGACGCCCCTGTGACTACACCGGCCTCACCTACGACAAGCTCCGCGGCGGCAGCGGCGTGCCCTGGCCATGCAACGAGGACCACCCCAACGGCACGGTGCGCCTGTACCGCGACGGGGTGTTCGCAACCGACCCCCAGTACTGCGAAACCTACGGCCACGACCTGCTCACCGGGGCGACCGTCGGCCCGGAAACCTACAAGGCCATGAACCCGGCCGGGCGGGCGATCTTCAAAACCTCCCCCTATCACCCGGCCCATGAAACCCCGGATGAGGAGTACCCCTTCCGATACACGACAGGCCGGACGGTCTACCACTTCCATACCCGGACCAAGACGGCCAGGTCCCCGCAGCTCAATGACGCGGCCCCCGATGCGTGGGTGGAGATGTCCGTCAACGATGCCCAGTCCTACGGACTGGTCGAAGGGGACATTGTGCGGGTCGAATCGCGGCGCGGGCATGTCATTGCGTCGGTGCGGGTCAGCGGGATCCGGGATGGCAGTATCTTCGCCCCGTTCCACTACGGCTACTGGGACGAAGGCAAAAGCAAAGGCAAGAACGGAGGCAAGAACGAAGACGGCGCACCGAACACACGGCACCGGGCCGCGAACGAACTCACCATCACCGAATGGGACCCCGTCTCGAAACAGCCCGTGCTGAAGAACGCTGCCGTGAAGGTCGAGAAGGTCGCCGACGGGGTTGGTCAGTCCCTGGCGCCTACCACGACTGCCTCCCGCCCCGCCGGACGGGCAGGGCGACGGAAACATGTGCTGCCCACAGTCGGTGGGCCGGCAGCCCAAGCCACGGAGGTTATCGCTCCGGTGGATCCGCCGATGGTGGCAACGGAGGAGGAACACTCATGAAGCTTCCCGTCTACCTGGGCTTGTTGGACAAGTCCGAGGGAACCCTCGCCGAGTCTTTCCGGCAGGTGTCTGAAGGTCACGGCCATGAACCCGACGTCTACTTCCTGTGTCAGGCCCTCGCAGCGCAATGCGATGAACACCAGAAAGCCCTCGCGCCGATCATCGAGCGGTACGGCGAGGTCGACGAGGATGATGAACCAGAACGCCTCCACGCCGATGGCCTGTCCGAGACACGGTCAGGACCGGTCGGGCTCCTGCGGGACCTGCAGGACCTGTATCTCCTGGCGAGCTTGGTCGACATCACCTGGACCATGGTCAAGCAAGCCGGCCAAGGGCTCAGGGACACCGAACTCCTCGGTGTCGTCTCCGACTGTGACGGCCAGACCAGCACCCAACTCAAATGGCTGCAAACCCGCATGAAACAGGCAGCCCCCCAGGCACTGATCGTCGCCGAGTAAACCTCACAGACCCCAAGGTGCTGGCCGCGACCGCATCTCTGCGACCTGCTCCAGCACGACATGTCACGGGTCATGCAGCCCACAGCGGCCGTCAGCAACCGTCGCACCGCTGTCGGTCTGGTGATTCATCCTCGTCGCGCTAGCCAAGTGCACGGCCGTCTCCGGGTATGGACCTATGGCCGATTGAAGTCTTGAGCGCTGGATAGGACAACAATGGAAAAGCTACCACTTCACTCTCGCCTCGCAGGATCCAGAAATCGTCTGGGCGCCGGCCTGTATGCAGCTGTCTTGTCCCTGGTTGTCCTGGCGGCAAGCGGAGCTATCGGGCTTGCCCTCCACGCTCCCTGGTTGTTTCCCAGTCTTCGGCCTACGGTGATGCTGTTCTTCGAATCGCCACAGGAAAAGTCCTCCCGACCATCCAACGCCCTCATCGGTCACGGGGTCGGACTCCTGGCCGGCGCGGCATGCCTTTACGGCTTCGGTCTGCAGGACGACCCATCAGTTCCTGCCGGCGGCCTGACCACGGCACACCTCATGGCAGGAGCCCTGTCGGTCGCCCTGACCACCTTTGTGCTGACGTCGGTGAAAGAACCACACCCACCGGCTGGGGCGACAACGCTCATTGTCAGCCTCGGAATACTGACCGGCCCCACACAGCTGCTGTCCATGGCGGGGGCCATTATCTTCATCACGATCCTGGGATGGGGACTGAACGTGCTCCTCGGAACCAAACCATCCACCAGCCAGGGACACGACTAGCTGGAGGGACACGGGCAGCCCGCACCACGCGGTCTGCGTCCTTCCCGCAGGACTACCGGTTCCTTTATTCCCGATGCTCCTGATGTTCCCCGGGGCTGCAGGCTGAGTGCTCAGATGCTTCGGTGCGTGCGAACAGCTGATTCGAGGGCTTTGAGCCTCGGTGCGAGTAAGGCGTCCACGGCCAGAGGATCAGTCTTGTTCAGGTCCTGCATCTTCCGCCGAGTCGCGGCTGCCGTGTTGATCTCATGGTCGCCCGCCCTCAGCCCGGCAACAGTTTCGGCGACTACCTCAGCTACTGGGCGTCGGCCGAATCCGAGGTCGTCCCCAGCAGTGGAGCTGGTCATCATGTCCGTGTCCGTGGCACCGGGAAAGGCGGTGGCCACATGGATACCGGTCCCGTGGAGTTCGCGCCTGAGTGCTTCGCCGAAGTGGGCGATACCGGATTTTGTTGCCGCGTACACCGTGTAGAACGGCAACCCGGTGAGGGCTATGCCACTGGAGATCGCCAGGAGGATGCTTCCATGCTTGACCGCGGCGCCCTTCAGCGACGGCAACAGGGCCCGGGTGAGCAGGATTGGTGCAGTGAGGTTCAGGTTGATCATTGCCAGCACGTCATCTTCCGGCAAGTCCTCCAAACGGCCTGCCCGCACGTTCCCGGCGTTGTTGACCAGCAGGTCGACCGGGCCCCGGCGTCGCGCCGCTCCGGTGACCCTGTCAACGGCACCAGGGTCGGTGATGTCGACGGGAAATACTTCTGCCTGCCCACCGACTGAGCGGACCATGTCCGCTGTTTCCTCCAGCGGTTCCGCCCGCCGGCCCACCAGCAGCAGGTTCCCGTTGTGGCGTCCGAACTCGACGGCGAGGGCGCGGCCGATACCAGTGCCGGCCCCCGTGATGACACCGGTCCTGTTCGCGATGTCCATTGGTTGTCCTTTACCGGTGCTGTGGAAGGTGGGTGAGGAGGACCTCCGGGCGGGGCGAAGCTGTCTAATTCCTGCACATCCCGGAGGTCCTCGTGTCTGACGTTATCCCGGCCGGTTATTGCCGCGGGGGTTTATTTGGCAAGGAAGGCGATGAGGGCTTCATTCCACTCATCCGGGTGGCTCACGTTGCATCCGTGGGGTGCTCCCTGAATGACGTGCAGGTCACTACCGAGCAAGGCTGCGTGGGTGCGCTGTCCTGAGCCTTCAAACGGCACGGTTGCGTCGCCATCTCCGTGCAGGATGAGGGAGGGAACGGTGACTTTGAGCAGGTCATCACGGAAGTCCGTCGACCCAAAGGCTTCCATGCATGCCAGGGCCGCTTTCTTGTCGGCCTGCTTGCACAGGGCCAGTGCTTCCTGACGCTGGTTCTCGGTGACCTTCAGCTCGCCATTGACGGAGAAGAATTCCCTGGTGAATCCGTCATAGAACGAGTCCTCGTCCTCGGTGAGGTCAGCGGTCATGCCGGCAGCCGCTTCCTTGGTAAGCGGGCCATCCGGGTTGTCCTGGGTCTGCATCATGTAGGGCGGGACCGCGGAGGCGAAGACGACGCTGCGCAGTCGCTCCTCACCGTACTTGCTGAAGTATCGGGCCACTTCTCCCCCACCCATGGAGAACCCGACCAGGGTGACGTCGGTCAGGTCGAGTTGCTCGAGGAGGGCGTGGAGGTCCTCGGTGAGCGTGTCGTAGGTGTACCCCTTCGCGGGCTTGTCGCTGCGCCCGAACCCTCTCCGGTCGTAGGTGATGACCCGGTAGCCGGCAGCTTCCAGGGCAGGGATCTGGGCTTTGAATGCTTCACCGGAGAGCGGCCACCCATGAATCAGGACCACCGGTCGGCCCGTTCCTCCTGTGTCGTCGACGTGCAGGTCGGTGTTTTTGAACAGCCCGTGGTGGGCGGTGACTTCCGTCATGTGCTGACCTCCAAAGTATCGGGAACATGGGCACATCCAAGGCGGCGGAGTGCCGCAGCGGATTGCACCACCAACCCTAGCGATTCGTAAGCAAGCTGTCTTTCGGATGGGTAACGCCTTGACCCAGGGTGGCCAGGTGCGCTGGCAACGACCCCGACGGGTCGAAAAACGCTCACTGCACTGCCGGGTGACCTGTGGACTCCACCGACTCCACCGACTCCATGAGCGCAGGGTGACAGGAACGTGTAGGGATCGCCGGGTCATTCATACCGGTGAAGCCCCGGCCGAACCGCTAGGCGTTTCTACTCGGAGGCTCCGCGACCGAGGGAGCTCAAGAGTTCGTTGCACGCGGCTTCACAGCGGCGGCACGCTTCAGCGCAGACGCGGCAGTGATCGTGCATCCCGGCGTGCTGTTCGCATTCATCCGCGCAGGCCTTACAAACAGCTGCGCAGGCTTCCAGGACGGCTTTGGTGACATCGGCGTCGTAACCGGTGTGACGGGAAAGGACGTTACCGGTGGTAGCGCAGACGTCGGCGCAGTCCAGGTTGGTGCGGATGCATTCAGTCAGTTCAGCAACCATGTCCTCACTCAGGCAGGCATCCGCGCAGGCGGTACACGTCTGTGCGCATTCGAAGCATGCAGCGATACACTCGGCCAGTTTCGATCGGTCGATGCCGCCGAGGTCCTTTGGGTACGTCTCGAGCATGGAGGTGATGTGTGTCATTGTTTCTGCTCCTGATCCATAGACGAAGCGGGAGCGGGCACGCCACCCGCCCCACTAATTCACAGTAGCCTTACTGTTCCGGCGCCGGTCACCCGACTTCAAGACGGTCTCGGTGGCAACCCCGAGGGCAAGGTGTGCGACGAGGCCGCGAAGGTGCGCCTGCCACGGGTACCTGGTTGGCCCTGAGGCGATACCCAGCGCGGGGGCGATCGTTTCGTCGAGCAGGATGAACAAGGCGACACCGTACAGCGCCCCGTTTCCTGTCCGCAGGGCTGGCACCGATTTTCGTGCTGCTGCGTACAGCGCCCCGGGCAGGATCCCGAACGCGTAGTGCACGGCGATTCCGGTGGCGTTCGGTTCATCCGGCGCGTCCCTGCCCGCAAGCTTGGCCGCTTTCGCGACAGCTGCATGGGCGACGTCCCTACCGCCTGGGCGTGCCTGATGCTCGCGTCGGAGAGCGCCACTGTTTTCGTGGTTGTACATGTACCAGCCAATGCGGTCCATTACCCACACACCGACGGCACCGGCGACAGCACCGAACACTACGTCCCCGGCACGGGCCCGCGCAGATGGCGCGGTGGAGGTGCCGGGAGCCGAGGTAAATGCAACGGTGGCAGGATCCGGGAGTCCGCCATTTTCGTCTCGACTATCGCCAGAAGGTTCCTGCTCAGCTTGCATCACTCTAGGCTCCCTGTTCTTCAGTCGATATCACGTTCTGCGACAATCGCTCTGGGCACCAGCATTATTGAGCTGAAGACCCTTGCAATCACAGATGAGCATCTGGTCGCGCCCTCTGCTAAACGATCGACCGGATGCCTTAACAGTGAATTCGACAAGCACAGGGCGCGGCGAGCCTCCACGGACAGCAGAATGCTCTTGACCTGAACAGTTCCCGGCCGGTTTACTGACGATCACCACGAGACCCGAACCTGCCAAGACCACTTCCATGACGGGCCAGCGGGGCGGGGCCGGTGATGAGGAAGCTGATCTGAGGGAACTCACCGACACCGGTCCAAAGGCAGGAAGAGTGCGTCACGGGCCCACCCGGCAGGAAAATGGAGGATCGTGACCATACCGTCAGTCAACTTCCTAAAGCCACGCACAGTGCAAGGACGGGCACAGCACCCTAGCTCTCCCACCAGGCAAAGTCTTCACGCTTCATGAGCAGACATTCGGTGCGTATCAGCCCCAGCCCTTATTAGACGGGTTCATTGCTGCCGATGCTCAAGTACCGGTACACCGTCGCCCGGCTGACCCCGATGATTTTCCCGATATCCGCTGGGGCAAGACCCTGCGCCTTCAAGTCCCTCGCGCGTCTGACCTTGGCGTGCTCAGCGGTGACCTCCCGGCGCCCGGCCTTTCTCCCGTGCCCGGCCGCCGCAGCCATGCCGGCCCTGGTCCGCTCAGCAAGCTGATCACGCTCAAGCTGGGCAAAAGCGGACATCACGGTAAGCATCGCCCTTCCCATGGGCCCTGTGGTGCTGATGCCCTCAGTGACACTTCGGAAATGCACTCCCCTCTGCTCCAGGTCATCGATCAGGGCCAGCAGGTTTCGGGTGTTGCGACCCAACCGGTCCAACTTCCACACCACCACCTCATCGCCCTTCCGAAGGTGGTCAAGCAGCTTCTCGAGCTCCGGCCGACTGGCCGTCGTCCCACTCACACCGTGGTCGGTGAAGATCCGGTCGCAGCCCGCGGCTTTCAACCCTGCGTGCTGCAGCTCAGCGTTCTGCTCCAGAGTGCTGACCCTGGCATACCCGATACTTCCCATCCCCGCGCTCCTTACACTCATCAAAGGCATATTTCTACTTTGATGAGAATAGCTGACGTGAGACACATTGCTGAGACAAACCGGCTGCTCACTATTTCGCGCCGATGCTGAGAACGTATCGATCGGTTGGGACCTCAGCGCTCCGTCCGGTCAAAGGATCCTCTGAAGAGACAACCAGCTAACGGCAGGAGGCCGCTTCTCGTGTACGTACACGGCACCTTTCCGTACATCTTCACCGTCCCGGTCAAACGCCCCTTCGCCGGTTTGACGACGCTAACCGCAGAAGGGTTTGTTGGAAGGGACGGAAAACTACCGGCTTGCGGGCAGCGCCAGCGCCAGACAGCGAGCAATACCGTCCGCACATGTCACACGCCAGGCTGTCCGACTGACCACCATAGGCGGCAGCCTCTGCTATAGATGTGCCTAGCACAGGCCGACTCGAGCTCGGATGATGAGTCTGGGCCTAGGTTCGAGGCAAGGTTGACTTAGGCTGATCGTCACAGTCATACAAGTACATCGTCACTTCTGGGAAGAAGAGAGAAATGGATATCCTCAGCGTTCTAAGCAGAGGTCACGCCACGGTGGTCAGCCATCACGACAGCAATGAGCTCCGGCAGGATGCCCTCGCCTTTATTGAGGCATATAAGTGCCGCAACGGGACCTCAGTTTTTCCGGCGAGTTCGCACGCCGAACGCGTACTTGGGGCGGCAATGATGCTTTGCCCCTCAGTACGAGGTGGGTGTGAAGGCGAAACAGTCATCCTCGACGTCAGCTATGCAAGTGGAACGCTGATTGCTCGAGCCGTCGACAGCATACGAGCAAGTGGGAACAGCAGCCCCCTTCACGCGATAGTCCTGCAAAGTCTTGTACCCGACGAAGACATCTCGAAACCGTACGACGTTCTCACCTTCGTGGTTGCTAGTGACAAGACTGCGTTGCGCTCAAGCTGGCAGCATGGCGAGAGCCGCGAGAGCCGCGTCTTGCTTCCGAGCTGACATAGAACTCGCTAGGGCGGTTAGGTCGTCTTTCTTCATGCCACATTCCCTGGCGAAAGACTGCGGATCTCCGGTTTTGACCGGTGCTTGGCTATGTTCGCGTAGGACAAAAAGTACAGCGCCTTCGGCGTGCGCACGAGAAAACAGCGCCTTCGACCTGCGGGCAACCGGCGCCGGTGCAGCCACCCGAATAGCAGATGCTTGAAACTCAATGCCGGGTAGCTTGGCGAGGAGTAAGCGAGCGAGATCGACGGCTTGTTCAGAAGGTTCGCCTACTGAGGCCTGGATCTCAAAGTCCGAGACAAACTCAGGGGCTTCCCTCGATCCCTTGAGCACGACACCCGACAATCTAGGTCGGCCGGCGGACGGACTTATGGTGATCCCTAATACAGGCATGCCTGACAGTAACCTAGGCATATGGTCGACACGCAAAACTTCCCACCGGGCACCACAGTCAACGGCCGGTACACGTTGCTGCGTCGACTTGGGCGAGACGGGTCAGTATATGAGGTTCATGACCGACATTTGGCCAAAGACGCAGCACTGAAATTCCTTGGCGTTGAAGGTGCTGACGTGGATTCGTGGGCAGAAGCGCGTCTACTTGAGCGATTACGGAGCAGATTCACTCTCGAGGTGATTAACGCTGATGTCGTCACTGAAGCGGATCTCCGGTTCATCGTGACTCCGCTTCACTCGGGTGGTGATTGTGAATCGAATGCGGCGAACCTCGGGTTCAGTACTTCTACGGCAGTGAGGTACGCGCAACAGGTTTCCGCAGGTGTTTCCCGCATCCACGCCGCAGGTATGGTGCATCGAGACATCAAACCCGCGAATGTGCTGATAGATGAGGATTGCGCGAGGGTCTCTGACCTTGAGTTCTGCGAGGTCCTAGGTCGCGATGGAAAAGCACGACCGAACGGAAGCTACTGTACGGTCGCACCTGAGGTTCTAATCGACCCCGGGTACTGCTCACTAGCCTCAGACGTCTACTCGCTGGGCGCCACTGCTTTCTACTTCTTCTCCGGCGTTTATCCCGTAGACACGAGCACCCCAAAGAACGCACAGAGGGAATTCATAATCGCGGGGAAGCCCCGACGACTTCGAGATTTCGCTCCTTTCGTCCCCATGTCAGTCGAGCTTGTTGTTCGGAAGGCACTCAGCTCCGACCCTGGTGCAAGACACCCCTCAGCCGACGCCTTCGCAAACGCGCTGGTTCGCTCCATAAGTACGCATCGTTGTTGGAAACGCGTTCAACCACACGCGGACCACTCCTACTGCATAGAGGGTGAGGCACGCCCGGGTAAGAATGGAGTCTCCGTGTGCTGCGTCAGAAGCGGGGAGCGAACGACTGTGATGGCTCGCCATTTGGGTAAAAATCGAAGAATCTCGGGGATCTCCGATCAGACGGTGCGAAGCGATGCGGCAGTCTCGGCCCTGCAGCGGATGGTGAAGGCCTTGTCCTAACCTCGCCGTCGTCATCGCGAGCGTTGGACTAACCCCACGCAACACCTCCCCCACCGCTACACGCTTCGCCTGAACAACGCATGGTGAAGGGTTCTCCTTCAAGACGGTGAGGGATCCTTCACTGAGTAGTAAGAACAGACGCAATCGCGACACCACTAGAACGCGGCAAAATCCCCTGATACTCCAACGGTCGTTTAAGAGCTGCGCTATCCAGCTAGCTTAGAAGTGATGGTGTAGATCCATCGCTCTGCTCCTGAGAGGCAGGATCAAGGCATTGAAACCGTTTGAGAACCGACCGGTGGTTGCTTGGCTCGGAGAAGCGCCGGGACACGAAGATAAAGCCCCTATCCTCGTGCGCCGCGAAGGCAACAGAATTTTTATACGAGAGAAGGACCCCAACGAACCCACTCCTCCTCGCATTCCTGTCTACGAAGACGACGAGGTGGTCCCGATGCTGGCCCTGTCACACACAGGAGTGAACACATCTGACGAGGTAGGTGATACTTCCGGTCTCATCGTTGCCCTCCGCATTGTTCCCACCCGACATGAACCTGGCATGGTCTACGCGCGCACCCTTCGCAGGGATGAAGAAGATGATGGGCGACGAGTGCATGTAGCACCGGGCGAGCAAGTGACGCTTGAGAACATCACCGTCGAGCTCGAGTACTTTGACGATCTACAGGAGCCGACGGCATCTGGGTACGTCCCTCTCACCCCCTCGTTGTGGTCATGGCTTTCCATCGCCGAGAAAGACGACGCAAAGTTCCGGTACCTGCTTGCTGCGTCCCGACGTCTCGACCAGGCAAATGAACTTCTCATCGCTGTGGAACAACATCGCGAGAAGGTGAACGAGCTGGGAGACTTTGGGCCAGCCTTTAGACCGCACTTGTTCGCTCTCATCGGTGCAGTGGAGACAGCGGTTGTCACTCTTAGTCGGGCCGTTGATATGGCCACTCAAGTTGCTGCCAGATTTGGGACAGTGGCAGACCTGCCTGCGTCTGTTTCAGAGTTGAGATCGAGTGTCGTTGAGATTCGTAACGCTTATGAGCACATCGAGGACCGTGCTTTCGGTACGGTTCGGGGCCGGCCGAACGATTCCGCGCTGACCATCTTCAATCATCAGACTCTGCTTAGCGAAAATGCCATCGTCTACGGCGAGCACAGACTAAGCCTAGATGTGGATCTTCCTCGGCTTCTCGCAGATACTCGCGCCTACCTGAAAATGGTCGCGGGCGGCGAACGCACTCCTGAGGCCGGATCCAGCTAAACAAACCTACTGATCTACTGCCCGCGTAAGTTCAGGACCGTTGTTGCGGACTGATCCGACTTCTTTTTCAACGATCCGTGGCACAAGGTTGGGTTCGGGGATGGTGTCGATGAAGTGTTGCACCTGGTCCCGTTCGGTCATGGTCGGGTCCAGCCACTGATCCTGCAGGTCCCCTGGGATGATGACCGGCGTCCGGTCGTGGATGCGGCCTAGCGCGTCGTGCGCGGCTCGGGTGAGGATCGTCGCGGTTACCAGCCACTTATCCTCAGCATCCTCAGGCTTGGTGGGGTCGGGCCAAGCGAGCTATCTCGAGGCGGCGCACCAGCTCTCCCTCGCGCAGCTGCTCGGACACGAACGGGATCCCCTGCATCGGGGCGACATTCCATGATGGCTTCAGCTCGTCCTGGAATGTCTCGTCGACGCTGAACGCGTCCCGGATGGCGGCCTTGTTCCCGGCAATGACGAAGCGTCCACACATGCCCGTCATTCTGCCCTAGCTCTCGGACCGACACAGGATTGCTGGCCTCGGCGGTGCGCCTCCTGCCCCCAGGTGCACGGCACAAGCTCCCCCACGCTCCGCTGCTTGTCCCGCACACAGGGGGACAGCAGGAACCAAGGGCCCACCTGCACACAACCACCACGTCACCGACACGGAAAAGGTCACCTCGAGCGAGCGGTGGCCGTGCACAGCCTCCACGGGTGCGGGCTGGGGCTAGAGCAGGAGCAACGGTCAGGGTCTGATTGTCGGCGCTGCCTCGTACTGTCTGGGGGTGGGCCAGAACAAGCGGTACGGGGCCTTTTACGGGAAGCGGATGGACGAGCGGATCGAGGAGTTCGTCATGCGGGAGGAACTGATCATGCTGACTGCGGCCGAACTCGACGTCGAGAACTGCCGGCCCACTGACTTCCCGGAGCCACGCAGGGTGTATGCGTGGGTGCGCTACCCCTCGAAGGCGATCCGGGTCCAGGCGCATGCGATCGCGTACACCCGCACAGCAGTGAAGATCCGGTTCCTCGAACCCCTGATCAAAATTTAGCGGGAAGGCTGGGTGTGGCTCAATGCCGTAACGCCAGCTAATTCCGGCGCGAAGGATGAAACCTAGACAGAGAGCGGATGACTTTCAACCTCTCCCGCGAAGCTGATACTCCGAACCCCCTCCCTTCGGAGCTGTCGTGCTCCTGTACCGGGGTGATTTGTGCGTATCTGGTGAGTGAGAGAGCGGCACCCGCGTCCTGGGTGGGGTGACCCTTGTCCGGGTGCCGCTTTCACACCCCTGGGACAGAGGCCCGGGACAGCACGCTGGTGCTGGGGTGAAAGGTGGTGAGCATGGCGCGGTCCCGGTGTGAAGGGTTGGTTCCCTCCACACCGGGACCGCTTGTTCCTGCTCAGATCAGGTACCTCTGGTGAGGCGCCTGTGCCGTGGGACTACGCCTGGCCGCGCTTGCGCTTGGCTACTGCGATCGACGCTGCACCGAGACCGATAACAGCCAGGGCGCCGAGCGCCAGCTGCAGACCCTGGAAACCGGTGGTTGCCAGTTTCCCGGGGACGGTCGCGACCGGCTGTGCCGGGACGACCGGCGCAACAGGGGTGACAGGCCGTTCCGGCGTGCCGGGTACCTCGGGCACGACCGGCGGTACGACGGCCGGGTCCTCAGCAGTCACGATCGCGGTCGACGGGCTCGAGACGAGGTTCCCGCCACCGGGGATCGTCGACGAACCGGTCGCGGTGTTCGTGATTGAGCCGGCGGTGACGTCGGCCTGCGTGGTCACGTAGGTGGCCGTGCAGGTGACTGACGTGCCCGGTGCCAATGAAGCAGCACCTTCTGGGCAGGTCACTGCGGAGAGTTCGCCGGTTCCGGTGAACTCGCCCTCGACGACGGTGACGTCGGTGAGGGTGACGTTGCCGGTGTTGGTGACCAGGAACGAGTAGGTCACGTTCTGACCGGCAGCGGTGATCGTCTCAGCGGAGGCGGTCTTCACGATGCTGAGCTCCGGATCGGCCGGGATCGTCACGGTGACACCGTCAGGGTCCGAGCTGATCGGAACGTTGGTTCCCGGCGGGGTGCCGGTCGCCGTGGCTTCGTTCTCGATCACACCTGCGTCGACATCGGCCTGAGTGGTCGTGTAGGTCGCGGTGCAGGTCACGAACGCGCCCGGTGCCAATGAAGCAGCACCTTCAGGGCAGGTGACCTCGGAGAGTTCACCGGTTCCGGTGAATTCGCCCTCGACCACGGCGACGTCCTCGATCGTGACGTTGCCGGTGTTGGTGACCATGAACGAGTAGGTCACGTCCTGACCGGCAGCGGTGATCGCCTCATCCGAGGCGGTCTTCACGATGCTGAGTTCCGGTGTCCGGGCCCCGGGAACGGTGACCTCGTTGGAGGTTACCGGCGGCAGCTCGGTCCCGGGCGGCGGCGTGCCGGTACCGGTGGCCGTGTTCGAGATTCGACCGGCGTCCACGTCGGCCTGGACGACCGTGTAGGTCGCCGTGCACGTTACGAATGCTCCCGGAGCCAATGAAGCAGCACCCTCGGTGGGACAGGTGACCTCGGAGAGCTCACCTGCACCTGAGAACTCTCCGTCGACGACGGTGACGTCGCTGAGGGTGACGTTGCCGGTGTTCGTGGCGACGAAGGAGTAGGTGACCTCCTGGCCGACCCGGATGTTCTCGACGGCGGCCGCGTCAGCGGACTTCGTCACCGTCAGAGCCGGAGCCCGGTCGACGCCCACAGTGGAGCTATCGGGAACCGACTCGATCGGGTCATTGCTGCCCGGCGGGGTGCCGGTCGCGGTGGCTTCGTTCTCGATCACACCGGCGTCCACGTCGGCCTGGGTGGTCGTGTAGGTCGCCGTGCAGGTCACCGAAGCAGCCGGCGCCAGTGAAGCAGCACCCTCGGGGCAGGTGACCTCGGAGAGTTCACCGGAACCGGAGAACTCGCCCTCAACCACAGCGACATCGCTCAACGTGACGTTGCCCGTGTTGGTGACCAGGAACGAGTACGTGATGTCCTGACCAGCCGCGGTGACCGTCTCAGCCGAGGCGCTCTTCACGATGCTCAGCTCAGGATCGGCCTCGTTCGGCACGATGACCTTGTTGGAGGGCACCGACGGCTCGTTGGGGAAGCCGGGCGGCGGGGTGCCGGTACCGGTTGCCTCGTTGGAGATCGACCCGCGGTCCACGTCGGCCTGCGTGACGGTGTACGTCGCCGTGCAGGTCACCGTGGCGTCCGGGGCCACGGTCGTCGTCGGGCAGGTCGCAACCGGGGCCGTGCCCGTGCCGGTGAACTCTGTCTCGTCGATGCGGATGTCGGTCAGGGGAACATCGCCTGTGTTGGTGAAAGCGAACGAGTAGGTGATGACCTGCCCGGCTTCGATGTTCTCCTGGGCAGCTGCGTCCGCGCTCTTGACCAGTTCCGCCCCGACAGGAACCGCCGCGTTGGTGACCTCACACGTGAAGTCGGCAGCGGCCGGGATCGTGACCGACCAGGGCCCCGTGCCCGTGGCGGGGACCGTGGCACCAGTTGCGGTGTTGAGGCACTCGATACCCGTGGTGTAGGCGTTGATGGCGCTGGCAGAACCAGCAGCCATCGTGTCCGTGATCGTGTACGTCGCACCCTGGGACACCGGCTGGTTCACCGTGCTCGCCGTGGTGGCCGTGCCCGTCGTCGTCGCCTCGGCGAGAACCGTGCCGGCAGCGTCCTGCAAGCCGACCGTGAACTGGTCAGCAGGCGCCTGACGGCCCTCAACAGTCTTCTCGACCGTCAACGTCGGAATCGCAGCCAACGCACACCGTGCACCATCGTTGGAACTTGCGGCAGGTCCCTGGGACAGGAAAATCGTGTCGCCCGTGGTCACATCGATCCGGTAGATCTCGCCGGTGTTGTTGTGGGAGGCATACAGGTAACCGGCGGCGTCCACGTAGACAGCACCTGCAACCATGCCGGTGAGCTGAGTTCCGTCCGGCAGTATCAGGGGAGACACCACCGATGAAGTACCTGTAGCGGGGTCGAAACGGACCAGGTTGTTGGGGCCTGTTGCTCCGTCGTAGCTGACGCTGTAGAAGGCACCGTTGGTGAAGCCCCAGTCAGCGCCCATGTTGGGTACCGCAGCGTTCCGCGGACCGGAACCCACGACGGTCCCATACGTCGGCGAACCGGGTACCAGGTCGATCTCGTAGTAGGGGGATGTCGAGGACACCGAACTGGTGACCCAGTAATGCCCCGCAGCATCGAAATCACCGATGTTCTGGCTTGTCGCGGGCATGCCCGCCGGCACCCCGAGGTCGACGTGCGTGCCATCCGCGTGGATCCGGATGAGATGGCCGGTGTTTCCGATGCCGTAGAAGTAGTTGTCGAGAGTGTTGTAGCCGTTGGCGTTGGTCTGGACGGCTACTCGAGCAACCGTCTCGTACTCGCCGGAGACGAGATCGACCCGCTGCAGCAGGTTGTTGCCGGCAGAAGGCGTCTGGAAGAGGTAACCTCCGGCGTCGCAGGCGAAGGGGCTGGGCGCGGAGAATTCGACCGTCGATTCCCCCGGGTCGTTGAGGCCCGTGGAGGTGATGTTGTCCGGTCCGTTCGTGTAGGAGCCGGGTGCGTCAGCCACCACGTTCACAGTGACCGTGCAGGAGGCCTGGCCGGCGTTGAGGTTGCCGGTGACTCCGATGGACGTCGCTCCGGCCGGAGCAGTAACCACTCCGGCGGGGCAGGTCGTGGCCGCGGCTCCGTCGCCGACGCTCAGTCCGGCGGGCAGTGCATCCGTGAAGGACCAGCCGTTCTTTGCGCCAAGTTCGCTGGTGTTGGTTACCGTGAGGTTCAGGGTAGAGACCTCCCCATACAGGAGCTCTGCGGGGGTAAACGACTTGTCGAGCTGCGGGGTGACATCCAGGATCTGAATGTTGTCGATCGTGTGGTCGTTGCCGTTGCCGTTGGGCTGCTGGTTCAGCATGCGGACTCCGACAGAGGCACCGGAATACAGGAGCGCACCGTTGCTTGAGTAGGTGCCGACCGTGACCGTACTGGCTCCTGCAAGACCCTGCGCCGGGACAGCAACCGTCTTCGGTGAGGCACAACCGTCGATGACGCTGCCGACATTGGTCGCGGCGCCCTGGTCGTTGATCAGCTGGAACTGGAGCAACGGGTGCGCCAGCTGGCAGTTCACAGCAGCGACGTCGGTGGAGAAGGAGAGGAAGCGGCTGCCCGCGGCGAGCGGGATGTTCGTGGCGGTCTGGAATTCTGTCAGTCCGGCCGGTACCCCGACAGCGGAGAACGCGGTGTCGGCGTTGTTGCTGACCGACTGGGCGAGGGTCTGACCGCGGTGGAGGCCAATTCCCCGAGCCAGCTGCTGGGACTGGTTCCACCAGATTCGCGCGTTGGTCACGGGGTCCGGGTTGTTCGTCTGACAGTCAGCGACGGGACCTGGCGCATTGACGTCCTGTTCGGCTGCTGCAATCCAACCGCTGCAGAAGCGGAGCCATGCAGGATCAGCGGTGTAACGCTGGCCGGTGGCACCGACATAGTCGGTCAAGCGCTGCACCGGAGCGATGCCAGGCACGTTCTCGAAGTCTTCGGCGTAGATAACTGTCGGCGCCGATGGGGTACCCGGTGTTCCTGGAGCGGCCTGGGCCGGCGCGGCGGCCGGACCGAGAGCTGACGTGCCAGCGAAGGAGAAGGCCAGCAGCGCGGTCACCGCGCTCATGCTCGCCAGCGTTGTCCTCACGCTTCTACGTGAAGCCCGACCCTTCGTTGAGTCGGGACGTGTACTGCCTTTAGTCATGTGAGACCCCCTGATAGGACGCATCAGGGCGCATAGGCGCGACCCCGATGTTTGTGGGGGATGCGCCATTATCAACTTGGGCATGCTTATGAAACGAGACCGTGCTTGTGAAACGAGACCCAATCATGCTTGCGAAAACGTGATCCCCAGCACCCTCACTGTCGCGGTTCGATCTCAACTCGTCAAGTCGTTACCTAGCGGAATAATCGAAAGTCCCCCAAGTTATCCGGATGGTCATCGAACAGTCGAATGGAAGGAACAGTGCTGCGTACTTCCCGTCGACTTGATGACCGAATCGCTTCGCAGCTCCTGATGGCAGAGTCGGCCAAGACCTGCTCGTCGATTCGATGACGAACTGCGCCTTTACACATCTCCATGAAGAAAGGCTCGTGGTCAGCCGACTTCTGGCTGGGAGTTGATTGACAGTTTGTGTGGCACTCGTAAGCTGAGTCTCACTGGGGGTAGCCATCTGGCATCCGGTCTT